>PNMW01000056.1 GCA_013823855.1 Lysobacteraceae bacterium
CGGCCAAAAAGCCGCCGGCGCAGAGCATGCTCTGCGCGTTGCGAACCTTGGCCATAGGGTGGCTATGGCCTGCGGTTCGCGCCTCGCCCGGCGGCTTTTTGACCGGCAACGCAGCGACCACAGCAATTGATGACAGGCCCTGGCCTGCTGCCGGTTGGCCTACAGCTGCGCTGCCGAAGTGCTCAGCAAGGTGTCGTCGAGGCTGTCCAGCAGCGCCGCATGCCGTTCCAGCTTCGGCAGTTCCCAGCGGTAGTAATAGCGCGCCGCCTGCCGCTTGCCGTCGAAATAGCCGAGGTCGGATTCGCTCGGGCTGGCGATCCGCGCGATGCACAGCAGCTGGCGCAGCCACATCCAGCCGATCACCAGGCCCCCGAGCAGTTCCAGGTAGACCCAGGCGTTGGCCAGCATCCGGTCGGTGTCGCCGCGCGCACCGGCTGCGGCGAGCGCTATCGTGGTCCGGGCAACGCGCTCGCTAGCGGCCTTCAGCGCCGCCGTGAACTCGGCCAGCGACGGCTCGGCCGAGGCTTCGGCAATGGTCGCCGCGATGCGCGCCATCAGCAGCCTGAACGCCGCGCCGTTCTGCATCATCACCTTGCGACCGAGCAGGTCGCCGGCCTGGATGCCGTTGGTGCCTTCGTGGATCGGGTTCAGGCGGTTGTCGCGATAGATCCGTTCCAGCGGATAGTCACGGGTGTAGCCGTAGCCGCCGAGGATCTGCAGGCCCCAGTAGTTCGCTTCCAGACAGTAATGCGCCGGCCAGGCCTTGATGATCGGCGTCAGGATTTCCAGTTCCAGGTCCAGCTCGGCGCGTTCGGCCTCGGAGGCGGCGATCGCCAGCCGGTCGACCAGCGCCGCGCCATGCAGGCACAGGCTCAGGGCGCCTTCGGAGAACGCCTTCTGGACCAGCAGCATGCGGCGCACGTCCGGGTGCTCGGCGATCATCACCTGCGGGCTGTTCGGATCGCGCTCGCCGGCGCGGCGGCCCTGCGGCCGGCCCAGCGCGTAGTCCAGCGAATGCAGGTAGGCCGTGTGGCCGAGCACGGCGGCATTGAGCCCGACTCCGATCCGCGCCTCGTTCATCATGTGGAACATGCAGGCCAGCCCGTGGTTGACCTCGCCGATCAGCCAGCCGCGGCACTCGCCGGATTCACCGAAGTTCAGCAGCGTGTTGGTGGTGCCGCGATAGCCCATCTTGTGGTTGAGCCCGACCAGGCTGACGTGGTTGCGCCCGGCAAGCGAGCCGTCGTCATCGATCCGCCGCTTCGGCACGATGAACAGCGAAATGCCGCGCGAACCGGCCGGGCCGCCGGGAATCTTGGCCAGCACCAGATGGATGATGTTCTCGGACAGTTCGTGCTCGCCGCCGGAGATCCACATCTTGCTGCCGCTGATCCGGTAGTACCCATGCTCGGTGGGTTCGGCACGGGTGCGGATGTCGCCGAGCGAGGAACCGGCCTGCGGCTCGGACAGGCACATGGTGCCGAACCAGCGGCCTTCGATCATCGGCGGCAGAAAGCGTGCCTTCTGCTCGGCCGAGCCGTGGGCGCGGATCAGGTTGGCTGCCGCCATGGTCAGGAACGGATAGGCGGCGGTGCCGACGTTGGCCGCCGCGAACACCCAGGCGATGCCCTGCGCCACCGCATACGGCAGCTGCGAGCCGCCGTCGTCGATGTCGAAGCCGGTGGCCATGAAGCCGGCCGCGACATAGGCCTCGATGCCCTGCTTCACTTCCGGAATCAGATGGACCCGTTCGCCGTCGAAGCGCGGCTCTTCGGCATCAACCGCAGCCGCATGGTTGGCGAAATGCTCGTCGGCGACCTTGATCGCGACATCGAGTGTGGCGTCGAACACGCCGCGGTCGTGCATCGCGTAGCGCGGGTGCGTGCAGACGGCATCGACCTGCAGCAAGTCGTAGAGCAGGAAGTCGATCTCGCGACGGCGCAGCTTGAGGTTGATCATCATCGGCGTCCGGAAAAGGTCTGCGCGATTGTTGCCGGAAACGGCGTGAGAAATGCCTTATCTCTGCAAACCCCGCCCCCGCAGCAGCAGATACGCCGCCGGTAGCACGAACAGCGACAGCAGTGGTGCCGAGATCATGCCGCCGACCATCGGGGCTGCGATCCGGCGCATCACTTCCGAGCCGGTGCCGCCACCGAGCAGGATCGGCGCCAGGCCGGCGACGATCACCGCCACCGTCATCGCCTTCGGGCGGACTCTGAGCACCGCGCCTTCCTCGATCGCCTCGCACAGCGCGGCCTGGGTCAGCGCCGCGCCGCGCTTGGCGATCGCCTGATCCAGATACAGCAGCATGATCACGCCGAACTCGGCGGCGACGCCGGCCAGCGCGATGAAGCCGACCGCCACCGCGATCGACAGGTGGTAGTCGAGCGCCAGCAGCAGCCACAGCCCGCCGACCAGCGCGAACGGCAGGGTCGCCATGATCAGCAGCGGCTGGGTGAACGCGCGGAAGGTCAGGTACAGCAGGATCAGGATGATCAGCAAGGTGAACGGCACCACCCACTGCAGGCGCTTTTCCGCCCGTTCCAGATATTCGAACTGACCCGACCAGGTCAGCGAATAGCCGGCCGGAAGCTTGACCCGGGCGGCCACCGCCGCGCGCGCGTCGCGGACATAGCCGCCGAGATCGCGGCCCGAAATGTCGACATAGACCCAGCCGTTCAGCCGCGCGTTTTCGCTTTTCAGCTGCGGCGGCCCGTCGCTGATCGAGATCGCCGCGACCTCGCCGAGCGTGATCGTCGCCCCGGTTTTGGTGACGATCGGCAGCGCGCGCAACGTGGCCAGCGAATCGCGCAGCTCGCGCGGATAGCGGACATTGATCGGGAAGCGGCTGCGGCCCTCGATGGTTTCGCCGATGTTCTCGCCGCCGATCGCCAGACTCACCACCTGCTGCAGGTCGTCGATCGACAGGCCAAGCCTCGCGGCCCGGACGCGATCCGGCTGGACATCGATGTAGCGGCCGCCGCGGACCCGTTCGGCGTATGCCGAACGGGTGCCGTGCACCGTTTTCAGCACCGTTTCGATTTCGGTACCGATCCGCTCGATCACCTTCAGGTCGTGGCCGGCGATCTTCACGCCGACCGGGCTCTTGATGCCGGTCGACAGCATGTCGATCCGGTTGCGGATCGGCTGCACCCAGAGATTGGCGAGGCCGGGAATCGTGACCGCCGCGTCCAGTTCGCCGATCAGCGCATCCTGCGATTTGGTCGGGTCCGGCCAGGCGCTGCGCGGCTTGAAGCGGATCGTGGTCTCGAACATTTCCAGCCCGGCCGGGTCGGTCGCGCTCTCGGCACGTCCGGCCTTGCCGAACACCCGCTCGACTTCCGGGAACTGCCGGATCAGCCGGTCGGTCTGCTGCAGCAGCTGGCCCGCCTTGCCGGCCGACAACCCCGGCAAGGCCGAGGGCATGTACAGCAGATCGCCTTCGATCAGCGGCGGCATGAACTCGGTGCCGAGTCGCGTGACCGGCACCAGTGCCGACCCCAGCACGGCCGCCGACAACACCAGGGTCAGCTTCGGGAATCGCAGCACGGCGCGCAGCGCCGGCCGATACAGGGCGATCAGCACACGGTTCAGCGGATTGCGCGTTTCATCGGGAATCCGCCCGCGCACGAAGTACAACATCAGCACCGGAATCAAGGTCACCGACAGGCCGGCGCTGGCCGCCATCGCATAGGTCTTGGTCTGTGCCAGCGGCCCGAACAGCTTGCCTTCCTGCGCTTGAAGCGTGAACACCGGCACGAAACTCAAGGTAATGATCACCAGACAGAAGAACAGCGCCGGGCCGACTTCCACCGCTGCGGCGCTGATCACCTTGATCCGCTGCTCGACGCTCAAGGCCGCGTGCTCGTGGCCGGCCTGCTCCAGATGCTTGTGGGCATTCTCGATCATCACCACCGCAGCATCGACCATCGCACCGATGGCAATGGCGATGCCGCCCAGCGACATGATGTTGGCGTTGACCCCCTGCATCTTCATCACCGCGAACGCGGCCAGGATGCCGAGCGGCAGGCTGACGATCGCGACCAGCGCCGAGCGCAGATGGAACAGGAACAGCGCGCAGACCAGGCCGACGATGATCATCTCCTCGATCAGGCGCGTCTTCAGCGTGCCGGCCGCGTTGACGATCAGTTCCGAGCGGTCGTAGGTCGGCACGATCGCCACGCCCGCCGGCAGGCCGGGCTTCAGGGCCTCGATCTTGCGGCGCACCGCGTCGATGGTCGCCAGCGCATTCCTGCCGGCGCGCATCACGATGATGCCGCCGACCACTTCGCCCTGGCCGTCGAGCTCGGCGACGCCGCGGCGCATCTCCGGGCCGACCTGCACGCGGACGACCTCGCCGAGCAGGATCGGCACGCCGTTGGCGCCGAGGCCGACCGGCAGCGCGCGGAAGTCGTCGAGCGACTTCAGGTAACCGCCGGCGCGCACCGCGTACTCGACTTCGCCCAGCTCCAGCACCGAACCGCCGGCCTCGTTGTTGCCGGCGCGCACGGCGTCGATCACGGTGCCGATCGTGGTGCCGGTGGCGCGCAGGCGGTCCGGGTCGAGGACGATCTGGTACTGGCGCACCGCGCCGCCGACGCTGGCCACCTCGGCAACGTTCTCGACCGTCTTCAGCTCGTATTTCAGGAACCAGTCCTGGATCGCGCGCAGCTGCGCGGAGTCGAGCCGGCCGCTGCGATCGACGAGCGCGTACTCGTAGATCCAGCCGACCCCGGTGGCATCGGGGCCGAGCGTCGGCCGCGCCGCCGCCGGCAGCCGGCCACTGACCTGGTCGAGATATTCCAGCACCCGCGAGCGCGCCCAGTAGAGATCGGTCGTGTCATCGAAGATCACGTAGACGAACGAATCGCCGAACATCGAATAGCCGCGCACGGTGCGGGCGCCGGGCACCGACAGCATCGTCGTGGTCAGCGGATAGGTGACCTGATCCTCGACCACCTGCGGCGCCTGGCCGGGCCAGCTGGTGCGGATGATCACCTGAGTGTCGGACAGGTCCGGAATCGCGTCGAGCGGCGTCGTGAGCGCTGCGCGCGCGCCCCACAGCGCCAGCACGGCGCTGACCAGCAGCACCAGCACGCGGTTGGCGATCGAGGCGCGGATGATCGCGGCGATCATGGCGTGTGGCCCGGGTGGCCGGCATGCGGGTCCGCTTCGCCGTTCGAGGCGGGCGACGGCACGGCGTCGTGCTCGTGGCCGGCTTCGATCGCGATCGGTGCCAGCCGATCGAGCGCGCCGCGCAGGCTGGCTTCGGAATCGATCAGGAACTGGCCGCTGGCCACCACCCGCTGGCCTTCGGCGAGTCCTTCGAGCACTTCGATGCGCTCGCCGGCCTCGATCCCGGTACGCACCGCCACCGGCCGGAAGCGGGCTTCACCCTCGGCAACCAGCACGACGCTGCGGGTGCCGGTGCGGATCACCGCTTCAGTCGGCACGGTCAGCGCCGCGGCGCGTGGCGTGGCATCAAGCTGCACGCTGGCGTACATGCCGGGACGCAGCCTGGCGTCGCGGTTCGGCAGCGCGATGCGCAGCTTCACGGTGCGGGTGGCGCCGCTCAGTTCCGGATAGAGGAATTCGACCTTGCCGTGGAACAGCTGACCCGGCAGCGCCGCGACGCTCGCCTGCGCGGCAGCGCCCGGCGCCACTGCCGCGCCCTGCGCTTCCGGCAGTTCGGCGTTGAGCCAGACCTCGTCGAGGCCGGCCAGCGTGAACAGGTTCATGCCCGGCTGGACCTGCGCGCCCTGACGCACGCCGAGATCCATCACATAGCCGTCGTGCAATGCGAACAGCTCGATGCGCCGCTCGGCCTTGCCGCTGGCAGCGATGCGCCGCAGCTGCGCATCGCCGACGCCAAGCAGTGCCAGCCGCGTGCGCGCCGCGTCCTGCAGGCCGGCATCGCCGCTCTGCCGTGCCAGCAGGTATTCGCCCTGCGCGGCGTACAGCTCGGGGGAATAGATCGCTGCCAGCAACTGGCCGCGGCGCACCGGATCACCGACCGCCTTGACGTCGAGCCGCTCGACCCAGCCGGCGGCGCGCGACTGCACCGCCTCGATGCCGTGCTCGTCGACGGCGATCACGCCGGCCGCCAGCAGGCTCGGGCTCAGCGCGCCGCGCTCGACCGTCGCCAGCCGCACGCCGAGGTTCTGCACCACGCGTGGATCGATGCGGAAACCGCCGTCGTCCGGCGCGGCGCCGGCGTTGTCGGCTGCGGCGTACATCGGCACCAGATCCATGTCCATGAACGGCGATTTGCCGGGCTGATCGAAACGCTGGTCCGGCACCATCGGGTCGTACCAGTACAAGGGCCGGGGCTCGGCCACGGCGGCGGCCGGCGCGGCGGCTGCGGGCTCCGCTGCCGGATTCAGGAACAGCAGCGCCGCAGCGGCGGCAATGACAGCGACGGCCGCGAGGCCGATCACGGTGGAACGGTTCATGGCGTGACTCCTGCGGATTCGGATTCGGGCTCGCGGGCGGCGAGATAGCGCAGCTGCAGCGCATGGCGGCTGCGGTCGGTTTCCAGATCGAGGCGGCGCAGCCGGGCATCGAGCGCCGCGCGGCGCGCGGCGAGCACCTCGGACAAGCTGCCGCTGCCGGCACCCCAGGCCAGCCGCGCCGCTTCGATGCGGGCGTCGGCCTCGGGCAGGATGCTGTCGTCGAAATGGGCGAGGCGGGCACCAAGCCGGGTCCAGTCGCCGTGATTCAGCCGGGCTTCGGCGGCGTGTTCGCGGTAGCTGTCCTCGCGCAGCGCTTCGGCGCGCAGCAGCTCGGACTGCCTGGCGGCCAGACCACGGTCCTGCCGGTTGGCGGTGAACACCGGCAGGTCGACCGACACCTGCAGGTTCACGTAATCGCTGAACGCCGGCCGATGGCCGTAGCCGACCTCGACGCTGAAATCCGACTGGTAGGCCTGCTTCGCGAGCCGCACGTCGGCGGCCGCTACCGCCACCTCGGCGCTGGTGATGTCGAGATGCGGATGGCTGCGCAGGCCTTCGAGCAGCGCGCCGAGCGGTGGCGGTTCCGGCAGAGGTGGCGGGCCGTCCGGCAGCGGTCGCCAGGCGGCATCGCCAAGCCAGCGCGACAGCTGGCTGCGCGCGTGCCAGTCGTCCTGTTCGAGCCTGGCCAGGTCGTCGCGCAGCAGTTCCAGCGCCACCCGCGCTTCGCGGACCTCGGCCTGCGGCTTGCGACCACTGGCGTAGGCGAGCTGCACCGCGTCGAGCTGCAGCTGCGCTTCGCGTTCGCTGCGCTGTGCCAGCGCCCGCGCTTCGTGCGCCTTCCAGACATCGAGCCAGGCGAGGCCGACTTCGCGTTCCAGGCGCAGGCGATCGGTGATCAGGCGGCGCTCGGCAAGTTCGCTTTCGGCATCGGCGCGTTCGCCGCGCAAGCGCCGCTTGGCGGCACGCGGGAAAGCCTGCGAGATGCCGACGGTGAACTGGGTGTCGTTCTGCCGCGTCAGCGTGCCGATGTTGTCGCCGGTGGCGGTCAGGTCACTGACACCGCCTTTCAGCACCGGGTCGGGCAACTGGCGCGCAGCGACGGCGGTGGCGCGGGCGGCATCGACCTGATGCGCCTCGGCTTCAAGCAGCGGCTGGCGATCGAGCGCGATGCGGCGCGCGGCCGGCAGCGACAGCGGTTCTTCAGCCCAGGCAGGGCCGGACAGCAGCAACAGCGCGCCGAGTGCGCGCAGCAAAGGGGAAATCCGGGACATGGAACCGCTCCGCAACGACCGAACGCAGGTGCGTCGGGGCGAGCCCGACGCGGATGGGGCGTCAGACGGCGGCGACGATCGGAGGTCGGAACGGGTGCGGTGGAGCGGTGTCGCGCAGCACGGCGAGGATCGCGCGCGCCTTCACATCGGGGCTGGGCAGCAGGTTCAGCGCGAAGCCGGGTACTGGCAGCGCGGCGGCACCGCAGGCTGCCGCACACAGGCAGTGGCCGCCATTGCCGCAGCAGTCATGCATCGACTGGCCGTCGGCAGCCGCATCATCCGCTGCCGCGATGTCTTCCATGCCGGCCATGTCATGGCAGGGCGTCTCGGCCGCAGCCGCGGCGACCGCCGCCGGCGGCAGCGCCATTGCCGCACCCATCGCCGCCGACGCCGCGCCCTGCCAGAGCAGGGCGAGCACGGTCAGCAGCGAGAGGGCGAGGCGACGGGTCTTCATGGTCCGGCGATGGACCTTCGGGAACGGTCCGAGTTCAGACCGTCTTCAGGAGGATGTTGATGATCTTGCGCATCTTGTCGTTGTACGGCGGGAAGAACATCTTGGCCAGCATCACCTGGGTGCGGACCACGGCGCGCTCGTGCGAGAAGTCGCGGAAGCCGTACAGGCCATGGGCGCGACCGATGCCGGAGTTGTTGACGCCGCCGAACGGCAGGTTGCCGTGCAGGAAGTGGACGACCGTGTGGTTGATGCAGGTGCCGCCGGCCGAGGTCTGCTTCAGCAGCTTGTCGATCGTCGCATCGTCCTTGCTCCAGATGTACAGCGCCAGCGGCTTGGGATCGGCGTTGATGCGGTCGATCACTTCGGAGACCTGGCTGAACGGCACGATCGGCAGCAGCGGCCCGAAGATTTCCTCGGACATGATCCGCGCGTCCGCCGGGATGTTCTCGATCAGGGTCGGCGCGATGTAGCAGTCGCTGGCATCGACGGCACCGCCGGTCAGCACCTTGGCGCCCTTGGCGGTCGCATCATCGAGCAGGCCCTTGATGCGCGCGGTGTGGCGCTCGTTGACGATGCGGGCGAGGAACGGGCTGGCCTGCTGGGCGCGGGCGTCGGCTCCGTAGGTGGCGTCGAGCACCGCCTTGCACTGGCGCACGAACTCGTCCTTGACCGAGGCGTGGACGTAGACGTGGTCCGGCGCGATGCAGGTCTGGCCGTTGTTGGTGAACTTGCCCCAGAGGATGTTCTGGGCGGCGAGCTTCAGATCGGCCGTGGCGTCGACGATGGTCGGGCTCTTGCCGCCGAGTTCCAGGGTGCAGCTGGTCAGGTGCTTGGCGGCGGCGCCCATCACCACCTTGCCGATCGCCGGCGAGCCGGTGAAGAAGATGTGGTCGAACGGCAGGCTGAGCAGCGTCGTCGACACTGCGGCGTCGCCCTCGAAGATCGCCACCTCGTCCTCGGTGAAGATGTCCTTGACGATCTTGACCATCAGCGCCGACAGGTTCGGCGTCATTTCCGACGGCTTCAGGATCGCCGTATTGCCGGCGGCGATCGCCGACACCAGCGGACAGAACGTCAGGTTCACCGGGTAATTCCACGGCGAGATGATCAAGGTTCGGCCCTTCGGCTCGTACTGCACCCAGGCCTTGAGGCCGAAGGTCATCCGCGACGGCCAGACCTTGGTCGCCTTCATCCACTTCTTGATGTGGCGCATCGCGTCGTTGGCTTCGCAGACCACCGGCAGCAGCTCGGTCAGCTCGACCTCGGCCGGCGGTTTCTTGAAATCGGCGTAACCGGCGGCGATCAGCTCCTCGCGGCGCGCCAGCAGCGCATCGCGCAGCTTCCTGATCTTGGCGATGCGCTCGGCGGCGCTGGAGGTGCGCAGGCGCAGGGCGGTGGCGCGCTGGGCGTCGAAGATCCGGCGGATCTCGACGTCGCTGACCTGAGTCTGGAACTGCGACTGAACCGTTGTCGGGCCCGAATTCGGAAGGTAGGAAACGACCGTGCTCATGGCTTGACTCCGTGGTTGCAGCCGCGCGCGGCGCGTGCGGATGAGTGAACGAGCGTTCAAGAGTAGGAAAAAAGGGGGTGACGCGCCAGCACCGTGGTGTCAGTCCGCCAACAACCGGGATTACGCCTGGTCGGCGGGCGGTCCTACTGCGGCGGAGGCTGCACCGGAATGCGGATGTGGAACGCGGTGCCCGGATGGCCGTCGGCGGCGGTCGCGACGATCGTGCCGCCGCGCCGCTCGACGATCTTCTTGCAGATCGGTAGGCCGATGCCGGTGCCGGCGTATTCGCTTTCGCGATGCAGGCGCTGGAAGATCGTGAACACCCGATCGGCGTGCTCGGCGGGAATGCCGATGCCGTTGTCCTCGACCACCAGATGCCAGTGGCTGTCCTCGCGCGTGCCGCGGATCTCCACGCGCGGCGCCACGTCCTTGCGGCGGAACTTGATGGCGTTGTCGATCAGGTTCTGGAACAGCAGGCTCATCTGGGTGCTGTCGGCCAGCACTTCGGGCAGGCCGGCGGCATCGACGACGGCCGACGCCGCTTCGAGCGACAGCCGCAGCTGATCGCAGACTGCCGTGACCACCGCCTGCAGGTTGACCGTGGCCGGCGTCAGCGCGCTGCGGCTGACCCGGGAAAACGCCAGCAGGTCCTGGATCAGCGCATGCAGGCGCTTGGTACCGTCCTCGATGAAGCGCAGGAATTCCTGGCTTTCGGCATCGAGCAGTGCGGCGTTGCGACGCACCAGCAACTGCGAGAAGCCGGAAATGGTCCGCAGCGGCGCCTGCAGGTCGTGGCTGGCGACATAGGCGAACTGCTCCAGATCGCTGTTCGAGCGCAGCAGCGCGGCGGCCTGATCGCGCAGCGCCGCCTCGGCGTCGCGGCGGATCGCGATCTCGCGCTCCAGTTCGAGATTGCGCTGGTACAGCGCCAGGCTCTTCTGCTCCAGCAGATCCTCGGCGGCGCGCCGGGCGATCTTTTCGCGCGCCAGCTCGCGCAGCAGCAGCGCGGCGTCGAGCGCGGCGGGATCGTCGGGATTCACGCGGCCTGCCGGCTCAGCGTGAAGCGGGCGGCGGTGCCGGCGCCGTTCGACAGATCGTCGACCTGCAGGGTGATCGGCTCGCGGTAATGGCGGATCGCCGCGCGCACCAGGCCTTCGGCGAACGCCGCCATCGGCCGCGGGCTGCGGTAGTCCATCACCAGCCGGGTGGCGCCGTGCGACGGGTACTCGAAGTTCGGCAGCTCGGCGTCCGGATAGAGCTTGCGCACCTCGACATGGATATGGCGCTCGATGCCTTCGAGGAATTCGAAGCAGGACGCGGCGCCGTCGATCATCGGCCGGTAGCGGCGCAGGAAGCGCGCGAACACCGCATCGGCAAAGGCATGCATCAGCGTGTCGCCAGCGATGCCGGTGGCCGCCGACAGCGCCCCGGTCAGGCGCAGCAGTTCCTGGTGCGGATAGCTGCCGACCGAGGTGTAGGCGCCGTCGTTCGGCAGCGCCGCCGCGCGGATGATCCGGTCCTTCATCGCCAGGCCGTGATCGGCCTCGACCATGTCGAGGAACTCGGTGAACATCATCCCCTTCACGGCGCGGCTCAGCTGCTCCAGATGTGCTGGCCGTACTTCAGGTAGCCGGCGACATTGTTCAGCCGCGCGTCCTGGTCGAGCGGCATCGCCAGCACGTCGCCCTGCAGCAGCGGCCTGAGGAACGGCTCCAGCGTCGCGCCGCCGCCACCGGTCAGCACGATGCAGTCGATATCCCAGTCATCGGCCCACAGGCGGTTCACTTCGACGGCGATCCGCGCCGCCAGCTGCTGGAACGCCTGCTGCACCAGGCCGGTGATGTCGTAGCGGCTGCCGCGGATCTTGATCGTGCCGCGAGTCACCGCTTCATAGAGCCGGTACAGCTCGATCTGGGTGCCGCTCTTCTCGTGCAGCGCGCCGGCGATCGCGTTGAACGCCACCGACATGCCGGAATCGGTCGACAGCGAGCCGCGCTCCGAATACTTGGTCTTCTCCGACACCGCGAAGTCGGCGGTGCGGAAGCCGATGTCGATGACGCCGATCTTCTCGGTGACGAAACGCTGCTGCACCGCCTTGCCGGCGTCGTTGAGCATCAGGTTGAACAGCGAGCCGAACGGCTGCGGAATCACCCGCACCTTCTCGATGTAGATCGACTTCTCCTCGCGCTCGCCGTTCGGCTGCACGATGGTCACCGCATGGCGGTTCTGCAGCTGCGTGGTCAGCGCGTCGCGGTGCTTGCGGAAGAAGCTGACCGGCAGGCCGGTGACCAGCCGCAGCGGCTCGCCGTGCTCGGCGTACGGCGCGATCGCGGCGAGGCCGAGGGTACGCGCGTAGTTCTGGATGAACTGCCCCGGGTCCAGCGTGAAGCTGCGGCCGCGGCTCTGGCTTTCGGCCAGCTCGCCGACGAACACCTCGTTGCCATCGATCTCGAAGTGCCGGGGTGTGGCCAGCTGCGACGGCAGCACCGCCTCGGCGAACTGTCCCGGATTGGCCTCGCCGACGATGCTCTTGAACAGCTGGCTGATCCGGCCATCGGTGGCCTTGGTGTAACCGAAGCCGATGTCGGTGGCGAGAATGCGCATGTCGGTGGTCTCCCTGTCGATGTCGTTGATTTTATGGACGCCGGGGCTTGTAGCATGGCGCTCGAAAGCCGGTCAAAGCGTTTTTGACCCAGCCGGAGATCGGTCTTGCGCGTGCACGCCGACGGCCGATACGGGCCTCGCAGGATGCCGGCGATCGCGCGGTTCCGGCGTTTCGGCGACCATGGCCGGGGTCGGCCCGCTGCCGCCGACCCCACCCCTTCGGACCGCCGCGATGCCGATCATCCGTACCCCCGACTGCTGCTTCGCCGACCTGCCGGATGACCCGTTCGCGCTGTACGACCGCGGTATCGGCGGCAGCGCGCCACTGCGCATGCACGACCTCGACGAAGGCCTGCGGGATGGCGCGCCGGTGCTGCTGCACGGCGAACCAGCCTGCCGGGCGGCACTCGGTCAGTGGCGCAGGCCGTTCCTGTGCCTGCTCGGCCGTCACGATCCGATCCTCGGCCATGCCGACCAGGCGCTGATCCGTCACCTGCCCGGCGCCCGGGGTCAGCCGCACCAGCGGCTGGCCCGGGGCCACTTCATCCAGGAGGATCGGGGCCCGGCGCTGGCAGCGGCGATCCGCGACCTGATCCGGCGCTGCCCCTGAGGCGAGGCCCTGCGATCATGCTGCCGCCATGCCGATGAGCCACCTGCCGACCGTCACCCAGATCCGCAACGGCGCCGAGCGCTGGGCGGCGCTGTGGCAGCTGCTGGCCGGCAGCGCGCCGCCGGCAGGCAGCTTCGAGGCGCTGATCCGGCACTGGCGCGAGCCGCATCGGCGCTACCACACGGTCGAGCACCTGCAGGAATGCCTGGACGCCTTCGACGAGGCGGCCGACCTTGCCACCCGGCCCGGCGAGGTCGAGCTGGCGATCTGGTACCACGATGCGATCCACGAGATCGGCGTCGACAGCAACGAGCTGAAGAGCGCCTACCTCGCCGAACGGGCGATGACTGACGCCGGCTGTGACCGTGACGCGATCGGCCGGGTGCGCCGCCTGATCCTCGCGACCCGCCATCATGCGTTGCCGGAAACCACCGACGAGGCGCTGCTGCTCGACATCGACCTGGCGATCCTCGGCGCGCCCGACAAGCGCTTCGACCGTTACGACGCCGACATCCGCGAGGAGTACCACGCGCTGCCGTGGTCGAAGTACGTCGCCGGTCGCCGTGCGGTGCTGCGCGGCTTTCTCGAACGGCCACGGCTGTATCTGACCGGCCATTTCCACGATAGGCTCGAAGCTGCCGCGCACGCCAACCTGAGCCGCACGCTGAAGCGTCTGCAGCCGCTGCGCGGTCTACCGGGCTAGCCGGCGCCGCGCTGCGTGGCGGCTGAATTGGAATAAGCACGGCATTAGAATTGCGTTGCTGGAACGACGCGCCTCGCTTATCGTCCGCCGCTGCCCAGCCTGCCCGTTGTCCGCCCCGCTCGATCCTGACCGCCTGGATGTTCCGCTCCCGCACCCACCTGCAGTCGATGGCGCTCTGGCTCGCGCTCGCGGGCGTGGCGTTGCGGTCGCTGGTGCCGGTCGGCTTCATGCCGGGCTGGACCGATGCCGCGAAGGGCGGCGAGCCGAGCTGGCTGATCATCTGTCCGACCAGCCCGCTGTACGCCGCGCTGGCCACACCGGCCGCGCCGCCTGCCGCGCATGGCCATCACGACCACGCCGCGATGCTGGCGGCGCAGGCCGCCGCAGCGGCGGATCCGCACGCCCATCACCACGGCCACCACGCCGACGCCGATCCGGAAGCGGTCGCCAGCGTTGCCGCGCCGGCCGCCGATCCGCATGCCGGCCACGACCGCGGCGAGCACGATGGTCACCGGATTGCCGCCGAACACCTGAGCTGTCCGTTCGCCGGCGCCGGATCACCGGCGCTGCCGGTGACCGCATCGACCTTCCTGGCCGCCGCTTTCGGCGCCAGCCCCCCGGAGGTCGCCGCGCCCGCGGCGGCCGTCCTCGCGGATCGCCGCCGGCTGCCGCCGGCACGCGCACCGCCGCCGCGTTTCGACGACCGCGCTGTCGCCTGATCGGTCTGGCCCGCTGCCGCGGGCTGCCATCGGGTTCGTGTCGTCGATGTCTGAAACCCCCGTTGCGCCGCGCCTCGATCGCGGCTGATCCGGCCTGCATGGCAGCGACCGTCGCCACGGCGACGGTCGGGCCGTCCGCCCGGGCACCGCCGCGTTCCGCCAGCCACCGTGCCGCGCGGGTTTCCTGCTTCGACTCTCCCATGTCCGCCTGAATGCAAGGCTGACCTTGCCTGCGTGCCGGCCCGACCGCCGCGCGCAGGCTGTTTTCGGAGTGCCCGCATGTCCGTTTCATCGATCATCCGCCGCGCTGCGGCGTTGCTGTTCGTTGCCCCCGTTTCCCTGAGCCTGTCGGCGCTGGCCGCCGACGCGCCGAACGCCGGGACCGAAGTCGCCGCCGCGCCGGTCACCACGCTGTCCGAAGTGAAGGTCGAGGGCAAGGCGCCGGCCACCCCGACCGCGCCGACCATCGACGAGGCGCGGGCCCGCGCCGCGCTGGTCGCCGGCGGCACCGCCGTGATCGACGCCGACAGCTACAAGAACGGCCGCGCCAGCACCCTGCAGGACGCGCTCGGCTTTGCGCCCGGCGTGTTCGTCCAGCCGCGCTTCGGCGCCGAGGAATCGCGCATCTCGATCCGCGGCTCGGGCATCCAGCGCACCTTCCACGGTCGCGGCCTGACCCTGCTGCAGGACGGCGCAACAATCAACCTGGCCGACGGCGGCTTCGACTTCCAGGCCATCGAGCCGCTGGCCACCCAGTACATCGAGGTCTATCGCGGCGCCAACGCGCTGGAATACGGCTCGACCACCCTGGGCGGCGCGATCAACTACGTGTCGCCGACCGGCTACACCGCCCCGGCGTTGTCGGCCCGGCTGGAAGCCGGCAGCTTCGAGTACCGCCGCGCCCAGGCCGCAGTCGCCGGCAATGTCGGCAATGTCGACGGCTATGTCAGCGTCAGCGCGCTGCGTGCCGACAGTTTCCGCGACCATGCCCAGCAGGATAACTACCGGCTCTTCTCGAACCTCGGCCTGCGCCTGTCGCCGTCGCTGGAAACGCGCCTGTACTTCACCTTCGTCGATACCGAATCGGAACTGCCGGGCAGCCTGACCCGCGCCGAAACCGAATCGAAGCCGGAACTGGCCAACCCCGGCAACATCAGCGGTGACCAGAAGCGCGACTTCCGCCTGATCCGCATCGCCGACCGCACGGTCTGGACCATCGGCGACGGCCAGACGCTGGAAGGCTCGGTGTTCTATGCCGACAAGCGCCTGTTCCACCCGATCTTCCAGGTCATCAACCAGGACAACAGCGATGTCGGCCTGACCTTGCGCTACGCGCTCGACGGCACGCTGTTCGGCCATCGCAACCGGGTGGTCGTCGGCACCCGCTACGTCTACGGCGAAACCAAGGAATTCCGCGCCACCAACGTGCGCGGCCAGAACGGCGTGCAGACCGATGGCTCGGACCAGACCGCCCGCTCGATCGCGCTGTACGCCGAGAACCAGTTCTTCGTGACGCCGGATCTGGCGTTGTCGGTCGGGGCCCAGGGCGCGCGCGACCGCCGCGTGCGCTTCGACAACTTCGTGCCGGCTGGCGAGACCGACGGCGACTTCAAGAACAGCTACGGCGGCTTCAGCCCCAAGCTCGGCGTGCTGTGGACCGCCCAGCCCGGCACCCAGCTGTTCGCCAACCTGAGCCGCTCGTACGAGCCGCCGTCGCTGTCCGAACTGACCGGCGGCTCGGCGGCCACGCCACTGGTCAACGGCGGCCAGCGCGGCACCACGATCGAGATCGGCAGCCGCGTCGAGCACGCGATCTTCGCGCTCGATGTCGCGCTGTACCGTGCCTGGATCAAGGACGAGTTGCTGTCGCTCAATGATCCGAACGGCCAGCCGCTCGGCACCATCAATGCGCCGAAAGCGATCCACCAGGGCCTGGAACTGGCCGGCACGGTCAAGCTGCCGTACCACCTCACGTTCCGCTCGGCCTACCTGATCAACGACTTCCGCTTCGATAACAACGCCACCTACGGCGACAACCGCCTCGCCGGCCTGCCGGTGCAGAGCCTGCGCGCCGACCTGAGCTGGAAAGGCCCGTGGTTCAGCGCCGGTCCGAATGTCGAGTGGATTCCGAACGGCACCTGGATCGACCACGCCAACAGCTTCTCGTCGGACGGCTACACGCTGCTCGGCTTCCGGGTCAGCGGTGCGGTGGCCGGGCAATGGAACTGGTTCGTCGACGGCCGCAACCTGACCGACGAGAAGTACGCCGCCACGACCGGCGTGATCGCCAACGCCGGCGGCCGCGACGCGCGCCAGTTCCTGCCGGGCGACGGCCGCGCCGTCTACCTCGGCCTGAGCTGGTCGAGCGGCAAGTGAGCGGCGCGCGGAAACTGCACCGCGCGCTGGCCTGGACCGCCGCCGTCGCGGCGGTGGTCTGGGCCGCAAGCGGTGCCTTCCATCCGCTGATCACCGCGATCGGCCCGAAGCCGGTGGCGTTCCAGCCGCCGGTTGCGCAGTTCGAGGCCGGCGCGTTTCCAGCGCCGGCCCGCCTGCTGGCGCAGGCCGGCATCGCCGAGGCCCGCCAGCTGCGCTATCTCGCGGTCGACGGTCGGGCCGCACTTCAGGTGCAGCCGGTCAGCAGCGGCGAACGCCTCTATCTCGATGCCGCCAGCGGCCAGCCGCTGGCCGATGCCGATCGCCAGCGCGCCATCGCGCTGGCCCGCCACTACAGCGGGCGGGCCGATGCGGCGGTGGCCGAGACGCGGCTGGTCGAGCAGTTCGAGCGCGACTACCCGTGGATCAACCGGCTGCTGCCGGTCTGGGCGGTGCGCTTCGCAGGCGATGACGCGATCACCGTCTACGTCGATACCGGCGGCGACCGGCTCGGGACCCTGAGCGACGCCGGCAAGCGGCGCTGGCAGGGCCTGTTCCAGACGCTGCACACGCTGAATTTCATCGAGCTGCCGTACCTGCGGGTGATCGCGATCAGCCTGCTGGTTGGCACCCTGGGCTTGACGGCGGCGTTCGGCGCACGCCTGCTGCTCGGCCGTGGCGGGCGGCAGCCGGCGCGGCGCTGGCATCGGCGCCTGGCCTGGATCGCGGTGCTGCCGGCGCTGCTGTTCCCGGCCACCGGCCTGTTCAAGCTGTGGGTCGGGCAGATTCCGGGGACCCCGCTGCCGGTGCCCCCGACGCTCGCCACCTCGACACTGACCGCGCTGCCGTTCACCGCCGCCGACGGCGCCATCCGCGAAGCGGTGGCGGTGCCGCTGATCGGCGGCGCGCCAGTCTGGCGGGTGGTCGCGCCGCGCGGCGAGGCGCTGAACCTGTGGCTGAGCGAAGCCGATGGCAGCGCCATCGCCGGTGACGACGAAGCGCTGGCCCGGCGCATCGCCAGCGGCGCGCTCGGCTCGCCGCCGGCCGCGCCGCTGACGCTGGTCACCGCCTTCGATCGCGACTACGGCTTCGCCAACAAGCGGCTGCCGGTCTGGCGGGCGGTCGCGGCCGACGGCAGCGGCTGGTATGTCGAAACCCGCAGCGGCGTGGTGGCGGCGAAGGTCGGCGGCCCGGACGGCGCGCTGGACCAGGCGCAGGCGCTGGTCTTCAACCTGCTGCACAAGGGCCATGTCCTCGATCCGCTCGGCGTCACCCCGAACCAGCGCAATGTCGTGATGAGCGCACTGGCGGCCACCGTGGTGCTGGTCGCGCTGTTCGGCATCGCGCTGCGCCGCCGGGCCACCCGCCACCGGGAGACCGTCTGATGAACCCGATCCTTCGCAACAGCCTGCTGGCCGCGACCCTGCTCAACGCGCTGCCGCTGTCGGCGGACGACGGCCCCGGCGCCGCCGCACCGCTCCGCATCAGCGAGGTCTGGACCCGGCCGACCGCCGCCGGCGCCGGCACTGGCGCCGGCTTCCTGCGCATCCGCAACGGCAGCGCGCAGCCGGAGCGGCTGCTCGGCGCCAGCAGCGAACGCGCCGGCAGGATCGAGCTGCACCAGCAGGTCGAGCACGACGGCGTGGTCGGCATGCGGCCACTCGGCGACGGCGTCGAGATCCCGCCGGGCGGCGAGCTGCGGCTGGCGCCGAGCGGCATCCATCTGATGCTGATCGACCTGCGCGCGCCGCTGGTGCCGGGCGAAAGAGTGCCATTGCAGCTGCACTTCGCACGGGCCGGCGAAGTGCCGGTGGCGCTGCATGTCGAAGTGCCGGCACCGGAAGCGCCGAGCCGGCCGAAGCCGGCAGCGCCGGCCGGTCACGCGCACGACCATCACTGACCGGCCCGCCCGCTCGCGACGATGAACCGACGCCGTCATCCGCGCCTGCCGCGCTTCGCCACCCGCCTGCTGCTGGTGGCGCTGCTGCTGCATGCGCTGGTGCCGGCCGGCTTCATGCCGGCGGTCGCCAGCCGCGCGCCGGCCGCTGCGGGCTGGCTGGCGATCTGCCCGGCCAGCGAGCTGGCCGTGGCGCTGAAGGCGCGTGCCGATGGCGAGGCCCCGCCGACCGGGCCGATCTGCCACGGTGGCCGCCAAGCCGATGCCGCCGCCGATGACGCGCTGAGGGCGCAGGCCGCCGCCCGTCACGATCCGCATGCCGGCGCCCCTGCCGGCGATGCCGGACGCCTGTCCGATCACGGCGACTGCCCGTTCGCGCAGGCCGGTGCCGCGCTGCCGCCGGCCGCCGGCCCAGGGTCCGCCACCCCCGCCGCGCCGCTGCTGGCGATCGGCGCCGCCACCTGCGCCGCGCCGCATCGGCGGCTGCACCGCCGGCCGCCATCGCGCGGCCCACCGCTGTCGTTCGCCATGCTGCCGCTGCAAGGCTGATACGACGGCCACACCACGGTCCTTGCCGGACCGGCGCGTGGCCTGCCGGCCCGGTCACGGGCCCGTTGCCGACACGGAAATCCCTCGATGTCCCTCCCTGTGCTGCGCGCCTGCGCACTGCTGCTGCTGGCGGCGTTCGCCGTCGCGGCCGCGCCCGGCGTGGATGACGGCGAACGCCGTCACGACGACGAAACCCACCACCTGCTGCTGACCCGGATCGCCGACGCGCCGCCCTGAGCGGCCCCCGCGCGATGCCGCTGCACGCCCGCTTCCCCCTGAATTCCCGGAGTTCCGCATGACCCGATTCACCGCCTTCACCCCCACCCGGCAGGCCGCTGCGCTGTCCTTGCTGCTGGCGCTCGGCAGCGCCGCTACCGCGGTCCGCGCTGCCGACGACGGCACCGACACGCCGGCCGCCACCCAGGCCGCCGATGACCCGGTGACGCTCGACGGTGTCGAAGTCACCGGCGTCAAAAGCCTGAAGCCGCCGGCGGTCACCGTCGGCAACAAGAGCGGCCTGCCGCTGGAACGCGTGCCGCAGAGCGTGCAGGTGCTGAGCGTCGAGGATCTGGACGAGCGCGGTGTGCGCTCGATCGGCGACGCGCTGCGCGCGGTGCCGTCAGCCAACGTCGGCAACCCTAGGGTCGCCCGCTACCAGAGCTTCAGCCTGAAGATCCGCGGCTTCCTCGCCGACCAGCAGCGCAACGGCCTGCGCCAGCGCTACTTCGAGGATGTCGATGCCTCGGCGATCTCGAACATCGAGCGCATCGAAGTGCTCAAGGGACCGGGCGGCGTGCTGTACGGCCAGTCGGCGGTCGGCGGCCTGCTGAACATCGTCACCAAGACGCCGCAGGCGCAGTTCGACGCGTCGGGCAATGCCAGCTTCGGCAGCTTCGACCAGAAGACCCTGGCCGCCGACGTCACCGGGCCGATCAGCCGCGAACAGCGGCTGTATGCCCGGGTCACTGGCGAGATCGAGCGCAGCAACACCTACACCGATTTCCAGAAGCTCGACCGCGAGAACGTCGCGCTCGGCCTGTCGTGGCAGCCGGTCGATGCGGTGATCGCTCACCTGAACGCCGAGTGGCACCAGCGCAACACCGCGAACAACCCGGGCCTGCCGGTGACCGGCACGCTGCGCAGCAACGGCGTTGCCGAACTGCGCCGTGGCCTGTTCCTTGGCGAGCCGAACTTCACCACGCTGAACGCCTATGCGCCGCTGGTGCAGGCCTGGGTCGACATCCAGCTGTCCGACGACTGGACCTTGACGCCGCGCGCCCAGTACTCCGGCTTCAACACCGACCTGCAGCAGATCCGCGTGCTGGCGCCGCAGGCCGGCAATCCGACGCTGATCAATCGCAACGGCCGCAACGGCCAGGAGAACGACGGCTACTCGGTGTTCCAGCTCGATCTCGCCGGCCGTTTCGAGACCTTCGGCTTCGAGCACCGGCTGCTGACCGGTGTCGAGCAGAACCTGGAACGCAGCCTGTTCACCCAGTTCAATCTGAGCAATGTCGGCAGCATCGACGTGCTGAACCCGGTCTACACCTACGACAGCGTCGCCCCGGCTGGAACCTTCGCGTTCCACTCGGTGCAGAACATCGACACGCTGGCGTTGTACTTCCAGGACGTGCTGGCGCTGACCGACCAGTGGGATGTCACCGGCGCCGTGCGCCAGACCCGCATCCTGGCCGATAACATTTTCAACGGCGCAGCCGATTCCACGGCCCAGGCCGCCACCACGTTCCAGCTCGGCAGCACCTTCCGCTTCGACGATCGCTGGTCGGTCTACGCCGGCTACAACACCGGCTTCGATCTGGAAGCCAATGCCGGCTCGCGCACGCCGAGCGGTGGCGTGGCGGAGCCGGAGGAATCCGACCAGGCCGAGGCCGGCGTCCGCTACGCCACCGATACCCTGCGTGCCAGTGCCGCGATCTTCCGCACCCGGCGCAAGAACTTCGTGGTGCCGGACGCCGTGGATCCGAACCTGTTCACCCAGGCCGGCCTGGTTCGCGTCGATGGCGTGGAGTTCGAAGGCGCCTGGCAGGCGACCCGGCTGATCCAGTTCAGCGGCGGCTATGCCTACCTCGGCGCCAAGGTCGTGCGCGGCGATGCCGACGACAGCGGCCGCCGGCTCGGCGACACGCCGCTGCACAGCGGCAATCTGAGCGTCGAAGCCCGGCTGCCTGCGGCCTGGTTCGAACCGAAGTTCGGCACGGTCAGCCTGCGCGTCACCGGCGCTTACGTCGGCAGCCGCAACCTGACCAATACCAGCGCCGTGGAACTGCCGGACTACGGAACGCTCGATCTCGGCCTGCACTGGACGTGGCGCGAGCTGAGCGTCGACCTGTACGGCCAGAACCTCACCGACAACCGCTACTTCACCGCCACCGGCAGCTCGAACTTCGTCTACGCGGGCGATCCGCGCACGGTGTTCGTACGCTTCGGCTGGCGCTACTGACGCCGAGGGCCGCGCCATGACCGCAATCGAAAGCACCGCCGACGGCGCCCGCGCCCGTGGCCTGTACGGCGCGGTCTGGCGCTGGCACTTCTACGCCGGCCTGTTCGTCGTGCCGTTCCTGCTGATGCTGGCGGTGACCGGCGCGCTGTACACCTTCGACGACGAGATCGAAGCCTGGTGGTACCGCGACCTGCTGCGGACGCCGGCCTGCGCCGCGCCGTTGCCGGCGGCGGAGCAGGAAGCCGCCGTACTGGCGGCGCATCCCGGCGCATCGGTCCGCCGCTACACGGTGGCGGCCAGCGCGGCGCAGGCCGCGATCTGGACCGTCCAGCCGCCGCAGGGCGGCGCGCTGAACCTGTTCGTCGAGCCCTGCAGCGCCGCCGTGCGCGGCGCGGTCGAGACCCGGTGGCAGCTGATGAACGTGGTGTCGGCGCTGCACGGCGAGCTGCTGCTCGGCACGGTCGGCGACTGGCTGGTCGAACTGGCCGCCAGCTGGGCGATCGTGCTGCTGGTCACCGGGCTGTACCTGTGGTGGCCGGACCAGGGCGCGCGCCTGCTTGGCAGCTTCATCCCGAGGTTGAACGCGAAAGGCCGCGTGTTCTGGCGCGACCTGCACGCCGTGCCGGCGATGTGGAACGCGCTGGCCGTCGCTTTCCTGCTGCTCAGCGGCCTGCCCTGGGCCGGCTTCTGGGGCGGGCAGCTGGCGCGGCTCGGCACGGTGTCGCACCTGACCGCGCCGACGCCGAACTTTGTCGCCGCGCCAACCCTGGATAACGCCGTACCGGCCGATCCGCACGCCGCGCACCGCGCCGAAGCGGCAGCGAGCGATGACACCCGCATCCCGTGGGCGATCCGCCATGACCCGGCACCCGCCGGCGGCGCAGGGCGGATCGGCGTCGCCGAAGTCGAAGCGATCGCCCGCGAACGCGGCGTCCTGGCGCCGGGGCTGCGGCTGATCTACCCGAGTGCGCCCGGCAGCGTCTGGCACCTGAGCTACATCCCCGGCGGCGCGACCACCCAGCGCACCTTGTACCTCGACCCGGCCGACGGCCGCGTGCTCGACGACATCGGCTACGGCCGCTACAGCCCGCTCGGCAAGGCCGTCGAGTGGGGCGTGGAAATCCACCTCGGCCGCCAGTTCGGCCTGCTCAACCAGCTGCTCTGCGTGCTGGTCTGCGGGCTCACCGTGCTGACCGTGGTCACCGGCACGGTGATGTGGTGGAAGCGCCGACCCGCTGGTGGTCTCGGTGCGCCGAGCCTGCCGAAGGCCTACCGGACCCGGGCCGGCGTCGTCGTCATCGCCGCTGCGCTGGGCCTGCTGTTTCCGCTGATGGGCCTGAGCCTCGTCGTCATGTTGCTGCTCGACGGGCTGCTCCGGCGCTGGCCGCCCGGGAAGGCGCCAGCGGCCACGCCTTGAGCTGGCGCCTTGCCGCATCTGATGTCCCGTGCCGCCGGTGCGGCAGCCTCGCCGCAGACGCTGGCCTTGCTTCTGCCGGGCTCACGCGATGAACGGCCCGCGTTCCGGCAGCGCGCGTCGGCGCCCGTTGTTGCCGACCTTCGCCGCCCATGCGGCGACCGCGGCTGACGATGCTGCGCCGGCGGCGTCCGAAGCCGGGGGCAGCTGGAGCCGGCGACCGCTGTTGGCCCGGCAGCGGTGCAATCAGCCGCCATGACCGCCGCATCGCGGGTCGAGAGTCCGTCGTCGATCACCGGCATCCGCCGCGCAGCGCTGGACAAGCAGAACGTGCATGGCCTGAACCGGGTACTGCGTCTCGTGCCCGACGCTGCGCGCTGGCAGCCCGGCTCAGATCGCCTTGGCGGCGCTGATGGTCTTGCCGCAGGCCTCATAGCAGGCCTTGCAGATCGCGTGGTGCTCGACATGCGGCTTGCAGGCGGCGGCGCAGGCTTCCATCGCGGCGATCGAGGCCTTGGCGAAACCGGCGGTGAACTCGGAATCGAGCCGCGCCAGCCGGGCCACGGCGACGCAGGTGGTGTCGCAGGCGAGTGCGGTCTTCAGGCACTCGGCCAGGCTCTTGTCGCCGGTGGCGAGCACCGTCTGGCAATGGGCGATGCAGTCCTCGGCGGCGGCGGCGCAGTCACTGAACGTGGCGGCCAGCGCGGCGTAGCGGCCGGACACTGCGCGGTGGGCGCTGTGGTCCATGCCGGCGTGGGCCGAATGATCGACCGCCGCCTTGGCCTTCTCGGCCTTGGCGACATTGCGCGGATCGTCGGCCACGGCGATCAGGCTGCCGAGCGAGGCGAGACCGATGGCGCTGCGGGCGAATTCACGTCGGTTCATCGGGGGGCTCCAGGGGGTGGGATCGTCCGGCGCGCGACCGGCACCGGGATATCGTCAGCAGGAAAGCTGACGAGGCGTGGCGGCATTTTCCGCACTTGGCGCGATGGCAGCCAATACCGTTGGCAGCGGCAAGCGCCGGATCCTCATTCCGTTTCAACCGCCGCCCTCGGCCGGGCTTCCAGCCCCTGATCGCATGAACCGCCGCCACTGCCAGCGGCCATGGCTGCAGGCACTGCTGATGCTGGCGGTGTCGATGCAGCTGTGCGCGCCGCTGCTGCACGCTCAGGCGGTGGCGGCCGCGCCGGCGCAGCTGGTCAGCACGGCGTTCTGCGGCAGCCAGCAGCTCGGTCAGCGCCTGCAGCTGCGCAATCAGCTGCCGGCCGAAGTTCGGGCGCTGATCGCCAGCAGCGTGCCGGAAGCGGCGTCGGCATCGGCTCCGGCCTGCGATGACTGCGTCTGCGCCAGCCCGGCGGCACTGCCGCCGATGGCGGCCGGCTGGGTGGCCCCCGGTCTGACCGATCAGCCGTTTGCCGATCGCCGCCGGCCCCGGGCGGCGCTGCCCGGCCGTCCGCTGCTGCCGCCGTCCACCGGCCCGCCCGCGCTGGCCATCGCCCGCATGACCGGCGACGGCCCGACCGCCGTCGTCCTCCCCGACTTGTAGCGGCCGACGCATCGTCGTCGGCCGCCGGAGCCTGATGACGATGAAAATCTTTCTGTTTCCCGCCGCGCTGCGCAAGGTCGGCGACCGCCTGCTGTGGATCGCCGGCTGGATCAACCTGCTGCTCGCCGCCGTGCTGATCGCTGCCATTTCCACGGTGCCCGGGGTGCTGCCATGAGCCGCACCCTGTACGAGTTCCGGTTGCCGGCACTGGTCGACGCCGCCGCGCTGCGCCGGCTGCGCGGCGAGCTGGACATGCGCACCGCGATGTCGATCCGCTACCACGACCTGAACCTGCGGATCGTCCGCGTCATCGGCCGGACCGGCCGCGAGGACGAACTGCGCGCGCTGTTCGCTGCGCTCGGCTTCCCGCCGGCCAGCGATGACCCGACGCTCGAATGCCAGCATCGTCCGCTGCGGGTCCGGCGCTGGCACGACCCCGCGCGCGAACGTCGTGACCGGGCCAGCGCCCGGCCGCGTTGTGCCTGATCGGCCCCGATGCTCGGTTCAGGCGGCCCGGGTCGCGGCGATCGCCTTGGCGCAGGCTTCGAGGCAGGCCTTGCAGGCGGGGTGCCGGTCGCGATGCGGGCGGCAGGCTTCGACGCAGGCGTCGAGCATCGCGATCGACTGCCTGGCGACCACCGGCGCCCAGGCCGAACGGTTGCCTGCCAGCCGCGCCACGGCGGTCGCGATCGCCTCGCAGTCCTGCGCTGCGCGCAGGCAGTCGGCGAGCCCCGCGTCGCCGCCGGCCATCTGCTGCTGGCAATGCCGGACACAGGCTTGCGCCGCCGCCGCGCAGTGCTCGAACGCGGCTGCCAGCGCCCGATGGCGGTCGCCGTCGCCAGCCGGCGCCTGCTGCGCCAGCGCCGGATCGACGAACGGCGCATCGACCGGTTCGGCATCCGCCGCCGCGCGGGCGAGGCGGCTGCCGCCGAGTCCGGCGGCGAGGCCAGCGAGGCGCAGCGCGGCGTGGGCGAACTGGCGTCGATTCATCCGGGGCTTCCCATCAGGCAGGGCGAGACGGACGATGATGCATCGGCCCCTGCACCTGCGGCGATAATCCGCCGCCTGTTCCAGGCCCTGTCACTTCCGGAGTCCGCGTTGTCCACCGATACCCGCATCCCGATGGTGCTGCTGACCGGCTTTCTTGGCGCCGGCAAGACCACCCTGCTGAACTTCCTGCTGCGCCATCCATTGATGACCGGCACGGCGGTGGTGATCAACGAGTACGGCGAAGTCGGCCTCGATCATCATCTGGTCGAGCAGGCCGAGCCGGACGACATCGAGCTGATCGAAGGCGGCTGCATGTGCTGCACTACGCGTGGCCGGCTCGCCGAATCGCTGATGAGCCTGTTCACCAAGGCGCAGCGCAAGCAGATTCCCGGCTTGAAGCGGATCATCATCGAGACCACCGGCCTCGCCGAACCGGGGCCGATCCTGAACCAGCTGTTCAATGCCCCGCAGCTGCACGAACGCTTCGTGCTCGATTCGGTGGTGACCCTGGTCGACGCGGTCAACGGCGCCTGGACGGCGGAACAGATCGACATCGCCCAGAAGCAGATCGCCGGCGCCGACGCGCTGCTGATCACCAAGACCGATCTGGTCGACGCCGATGCGCTGGCGGCGCTCAAGGCGAAGCTGCTGGCGATGAACCCGGACGCCGAGCTGCACGTGCCGAAGAAGGGCGCCGCGCAGCCGGACTGGCTGTTCACCAACGGCCGGCGCCGGCCGGGAACGCCGGGCTTCGGCCTGAGCCCGCTGATCCTCAAGGCCGACTCGCTGCGGCTGGCGCCGGCCGATCCGAACCTGATGAGCGCCGACGCCGATCCCTGGGGCGACGGCCCGGAATGGGATGCGATCCAGACCTTCAGCCTGATCGTCGACGAGCCGCTGCCGGCCTGGAAGTTCTACGGCTGGCTGGATTTCCTGCGCTCGCTGGCCGGCAACGACCTGCTGCGCTTCAAGGGCATCGTCAACATCGAAGGCCAGGACCAGCCGCGCGTCATCCACGGCGTGCAGACCGTGCTGCATCCGCCCGAGGAACTCGACCACTGGCCCGGCGACGACCGCCGCACCCGGATCGTCTTCATCACTCGCGGCTGGGGCCAGGAAACGGTGCGCAGCACCCTGGCCTACCTCAAGGACACGCCGAACCACGATCCGCTGCTCGAACCCTGAGCGCCGGCATCGACCTCTTTCCCTTGTCGTTCATCCCCTTTCAGGAATTGCCATGAACGCTCGTTCCACCCTGCTGGCGGTGCTCGCCGGCACCGTGGCGTTGACGGCCTGCAAGCCGCCGGCGCCTCCGGCTGCGACCACGCCGGCCAGCCCGGCCGCGACGGCCGAGATCCGCATCGGCGACCTGCTGATCAGCGATGCCAGCTCGCGCGAAACCCCGGTCGCCGGCGGCACCGGCCCCGGCTTCATGACCATCCGCAACGCCGGCACCGGCGATGACCGGCTGCTGTCGGCGAGCAGCCCGGCGGTGGCCAGCGTGGAGATCCACGAGATGTCGATGGCCGATGGCCAGATGACCATGCGCGCGCTGCCCGACGGCCTGCCGATCCCGGCCGGTGGCCAGGTCGAACTGGCGCCCGGCGGCCTGCACCTGATGCTGATCGGTGTCCGCCAACCGCTGGCCGCCGGCCAGACGCTGCCGCTGGAACTGCGCTTCGAGAAGGCCGGCGCGGTGACCGTGGAGCTGTGGGTCCGCGCGCGCGGCTGAGCGCCGTCGCGCGCCGGTCAGGCGCGGCATTCAGCGGTCGAGCTGGCGCAGCCAGTCGTCGGTGGCGGCGTCGGCCGGAAACATCAGGTTGACGCGCAGCGACGCGGCGGTGATGTCGGTCGGCACGCCCGGAGTGGTCATCATGCTGAGCAGGGTGATGGCCAGGCCGTCGAGCCGATAGCGCTCCAGCAGCGCCGGCTCGGCGGCCGGCACCGCCGGTGCGCGCAGCCAGGCGTTCAGGTGCGGCCAGGCCTCGATCTCACGCAGCAGCTCGGGGCAGCGGGCATCGCGGCGGATGCGCCGCCAGTGCGCGGGCACCCAGCTGTCCGGCGCGTCCATGTAGCGGACCAGCCCGTCGGCGTGGAACGACAGCCGCAGCAGGTTGGCCGGCTGCTGCGGCGTGCCGGGCCACAGCGACGGTGGCAGGTCGAGCATGCGGAGCAGCCTGTCCAGCGACGGATTGACCGCCAGCAGGTCGTAGCGGGCGTCGAGCAGCATCGCCGGGTACGGTCGCTGCTGCTCGATGAGCCGCCACGCCGCCTGCCGCAGCGGCGCGTAGGCGGCGTCGCGCAGCGGGCCATCGAGCACCGGTGGCAGCAGACCGGCGGCTTCGAACAGCGCGTTGCGGTCGGCCATCGACAGCGACAGCGCGGCTGCCAGCCGGGTCAGCAGATCGGCTCCGGGCCGTGCCCGGCCGGATTCGACAAAGCTCAGATGGCGCTGTGTCGTGCCGGCGGCCGTCGCGAGGTCGAGCTGGGAGCGGCCGCTGTCGCGACGGTGACGGCGCAGGCGATCCGGCAGGGCATCGGTCATGGGCTCATCGTCACGGGTTGCGTGCGGCCGCGCCATTCCTGCGGCGGAATTGAGCGGTCGCGCTGCCGCGATCGACGCTGTCGGCTCTTCCACCACCGGAGCTGATGTCGATGAACCTGTCCCCCGATGCCGTCCATGCGCGCTGGCAGACCTGGATCCGCGCGTTCGATGATGCCGTGGCCCGCGACGACTGGTCCGGGCTGGGCGCTTTCCTGACCGACGATGTCGTCTACCGCGTCAACGGCAGCCCGTTCGACTGCGTGCTGCGGGGCCGCGACGCGGTCATCGCCGGCTTCGCCCGCTCGGTGCGCGGCTTCGATCACCGCTGCCTTGCCCGGCACTGGACGCCGATCGGCATTCGCGTCTACCCGGCTTACCTCACCTGCCGCATCGACAGCGGCTATCGGATCGATCCGCAGACGCTGCTGTCGTTCGAGGCGACCGGCCACTGGGGCTTCCGCGGCGAGCGGATCGACCTGATGGCCGATTTCTACGACGCCGCCCAGCACGACGTACAGGTGGCGTTCGGCGCGCTGGCCGCGCTCGGGGACCACGTCGACCCGCGTTACCACGTCGAATGACCTCCGCCGCAGGGGCGGCTCAGCCTGCCGACAGGTGAGCCAGCCGCGCGGCATTCGCGTCCCAGTCGCGGCCATCGAACGGCTCGATGTCGAGCTGTTCGATGGTGCCGGCATCGAGGCAGTGGACATTGATCGACCAGCCGTCCGGGTTCGAGCGCGGCCGGTAGAACGACTTGATGCCGCAGCGGCTGCAGAACAGGTGCCTGGCGACGCCGGTGTTGAACCGGTACTCGGTCAGCAGGTCCTGGCCGGATTCGAGCCGGAACGCGGCCTCCGGCACGATCAGGTGCAGGAAGCCGGTGCGCACGCAGATCGAGCAGTTGCAGCTTTGCGCGGTGATCCGCGCTGCGGCGCGGACCGTGAAGCGCACGGCGCCGCAATGGCAGCCGCCGCGGTGCAGGACGGATTCGGCGGAAACGTCGGTCATCGGCAAGCTCCGTGATCAGGACCGGGGGCTGCGCAGCGTAGCCGACCCGGCGGCGGAAAAGTCCCGCGTTATCAAGGCTTGTCATGACATTGACCGGGACGAACCGCTACCCTGTCGACATGGATTTCGCCTTCACCAAGATGCACGGCCTCGGCAATGATTTCGTCGTCGTCGATGCCACCCGCAAGCCTTTCGAACCCGACGCCGCCCTGCTGCACCGCCTGACCGATCGCCGCTACGGCGTCGGCTGCGATCAGGTGCTGGTGGTCGATCCGCCGCCGTCGCCGGACGTCGATTTCGGCTACCGCATCTACAACGCCGATGGCTCGCAGGTCGGCCAGTGCGGCAACGGCGCGCGCTGCCTGGCCCGCTACATCGCCGAGCATGGCCTGAGCAGCAAGCCGCGCCTGCGCGTGCGCACCCGCAGCGCGCTGCTCGAACTGCGCCAGCAGCCGGACGGCCAGGTGACGGTCGACATGGGCGCGCCGCGCTTCGAGCCGGCCGCCATCCCGCTGGCCGCGCCGGCCCGCGCCGATCACTACGACGCGCTGCTGGCCGATGGCAGCACGGTGCGCTTTGGCGCCGCCGGCATGGGCAACCCGCATGCCGTGATCCGGGTCGATGACGTCGACAGCGCCGAGGTCGCGCGCATCGGCCCGCTGCTGCAGCAGCACCCGCTGTGGCCGGAATCGGTCAACGTCGGCTTCATCCAGATCATCGACCGTGACCATGCCCGGCTGCGTGTCTACGAGCGCGGTTCCGGCGAAACCCTGGCCTGCGGCAGTGGTGCCTGCGCGGCGTTCGCGGTGGCCCGCGCCTGGGGGCTGCTCGATGCCCGCGCCGAACTGGCGCTGCGCGGCGGCACGCTGATCCTGGACTGGGATGGCGACGCCCGGCACCCGGTGCTGATGACCGGCCCTGCCACCACTGTTTTTGAAGGGAGATTCGAGTGGGCGAACTGACGACCGACCCGGTCGCGCCGGTGATTGCCGAACCGCAGCCGGCTGCTGCCGTCAGCGAAGCGCAGGTGGTGGCGTTCCTGAAGGCCGATCCGCTGCTGCTGACCCGTCACCCGATGTTGCTCGAGCAGCTGGAGGTGGCCCACGCGGCCGGCTCGGCGGTATCACTGATCGAACGGCAGGTGGAACTGCTGCGCGGCAAGAACCAGCGTCTCGAAGCGCGGCTGGAAAAGCTCATCGACAGCGCCCGGGCCAACGAGGTGCGCGCCGACAAGACGCTGAAGCTGGCGCTGGCGCTGATCCGGGCGCCGTCGCTGGCGGCGATCGCCGCCGCGCTGCGGACCTCGATGCGCGACGAATTCGGTCTCGACGAGGTGTTCATCGGCCTGCATCCGCCGCTGTTCAAGCGCCACGACATCGACGGCATCGTGCCGGTCGATGCCGGCGGCGCGATCGCCAAGGCCTGGGACAATTTCCTGCGCACCCGGCTGATCGACTGCGGTCCGATCGAGGCCGACAAGGCTCGGCTGCTGTTCCCGAAGTGCGAGGTCACCATCGCCTCGGCGGCGGTGGTGCCGCTGGAACGGGACAGGCATCTCGGCTTCATCGCGCTCGGCTCGGCCGATGGCGAACGCTTCCAGCCGCGTCAGGGCAAGCTGTTCCTGGAAATGACCGCAGAGCTGGTGTCAGCCGCGATCCGCACGCGGCTGACCTGACGGCCGCTGCGCCGGAATCCGGCGCAAAGCTTGCTGCGCAAATCCGGGACTGTCCCCTGTCCCGCACCGAAGAGCCCGCCGACCATGACCATTGCCCGCATCCCCGCCACCCTGATTCCCGGAGACGGCATCGGCCCCGAGATCGTCGATGCGACGCTGGCCGTGCTGGAGGCGCTGGAAGCGCCGTTCGAGTGGGAAACCTGCGTCGCCGGCTTGGCCGGGGTCACCGCCGAAGGCGACCCGCTGCCGAAGGCGACGCTCGATTCGATCCGCCGCACCCGGCTGGCGCTGAAGGGGCCGCTGGAAACGCCATCCGGCGGCGGCTACAGATCGTCGAACGTGCGCCTGCGCGAGGAGTTCCAGCTCTACGCCAACCTGCGCCCGGCGCTGACGCTCATCCCCGGCAAGCGCTACGAGAAGATTGATCTGGTGGTGGTGCGCGAGAACATCGAAGGCCTGTACATGGGCTACGAGCATTTCATCCCGATCGGCGGCGATCCGCATGCGGTCGGCATGTCCACCGGCATCAACACCCGCCAGGGCTGCCGGCGCATCCTTGAATACGCGTTCGAATTCGCCATCGCCACCGGCCGCAAGAAGGTCACCGTGGTGCACAAGGCCAACATCATGAAGGCGCTGACCGGCATCTTCCTGGAGACCGCCCGCGACCTGTACATCGAGAAGGGCTATCACGGAAAGGTGCAGATGAGCGAGATCATCGTCGATGCCTGCGCGATGAAGCTGGTACTCGATCCCTGGCAGTTCGACGTGCTGGTGACCACCAACCTGTTCGGCGACATCCTGAGCGATCTGGTCGCCGGCCTGATCGGCGGCTTAGGCATGGCGCCGGGGGCCAACATCGGTACCGACGCCGCGATCTTCGAAGCGGTGCACGGCTCCGCACCGGACATCGCCGGCCAGCAGAAGGCCAACCCGACGGCGCTGCTGCTGGCAGCCGCGATGATGCTCGACCACGTCAAGCTCACCGACAAGGCAACGCGGCTGCGCAAGGCGGTCAACGACACGCTGAACGTCGACAACATCCGCACCGGCGATCTCGGCGGTTCGGCGAACACCTCGGCCTATGCGGCGGCGCTGATCTCGCGGATCAAAAACGGCTGACGGGGCTCGCGGCCGCGATTCCGTGGCGGCCAACCGCCCGGTACGCGGCACCACCGGATGACGGTCGTCGCAGGGCTCCGCCGTGACGGCCGAAGGCTCCGCGCCATGACCGGCATTGCATGGATAGCATCGCCACGAGCAGCGACAAACCCCGCTCCGGTTGAGAACCGGAGCGGGGTTGGCTTTCGTGAACGCTCAGCGGCTCACGCGGCGTCCGCGGCTGTCGCTCAGTAATTCCACTGCAACTGCATGCGCAGCAGGTCGCCGTCGACGCTGCGGTACGGTGCGGCAGTGACGTTGGTGCGGTTCATGTGCGAGTACGCCATGGTCAGCTCCAGTTCCGGCCAGAACTGCCATTCGACGCCGGCTTCGAGTTCCTCGACGTCGAAATGCGGCGCGTTGGTATCGAATTTCGCACCGCCGTCGTAGGTCTGGTACTTCACGTACGGGGTCAGCATGCCGACCGGGCCGGCCGTGCGGTACATCGCCTGCAGGTAGCCGCCGTTCAGCGACTGGACCTGTACCTGACGGGCGCCGAGGTCGAGTTCCGGACCCTTGCCGACCGTCCATTCGCCCTGCAGGCCAAACGGCTGCGGGTAGATGATGAAGTGGGCGGCGACGCGCTGGTCCTTGAAGCCGCGCGGCCGGGTGTCGAGCGTCGGCGTGAAGGTGTCGCCGCCCACCGTGATGGCACCGCTGCTGGTGCGGAAATAGCCGTGATAGGCGTCGACGCCCAGTTCGACGATCTGCCCGGACGCGAACTTGAACGGATAGCTCAGGTGCGCGACGGTGTGCAGGCTGTTGTTGCTTTCGAGACGGTTGGCGCCCTGGCCGTTGTAGACGCCGAGGCCGACCACGCCGTAGTCGCCCGAACCCTTGAGACCGCTGCTGACCAGCATCCGATAGCGGTCGGCGATCGCCGCCGGCGTGTAATAGAAGAACAGGCCAAGGTCGCGCTCGTCGCGCACCGCGGTGTTCAGCGCATCCGAACGGTCCGGGGTCAGGCGATTCTGGCTCGACTGCAGGTTTTCCCAGCCGTACGGCACCTTGGACTGGCCGGCACGGAGGCGGAATTCGCGGGTCTTGTCGAAGTAGATATCGGCGTACAGATCGCGCAGCTGGGCGAAGTTGCCGGTGCTGGAACCGGTCGGCGTGCTGCCGAAATCCGGCTGCAGGTACAGCGACACATGATCGCTGAGATCACCGCTCAGGATCACGCGGGCGCGGCGGATGCCGAGGCTCTGGTTGTCGCCGATGAAACGGTCACCCGGTGAACGGAGGTCCTTGGCCGTGCCATCGAGCCCCTGGTTGAAGCGCAGCTGCGTGTAGCCGCGCAGCGCCAGGCGGTCGTACCACTTCTTGGCCGTGGCGGCGGGTGCCGGCGTGGCTGCGGCGGCAACGGAGGTTGGCGCGGCCGCCGCAGGGGCTGCGACGGGCGCAGCCGGTGCAGCGACGGCAGCGGGGGGCGGCGTCGCGGTGGCAGCTTCGTCCACCTGCTGGAAGGTACCGAGCTTGGTGCGGCCGGGGCCGGGTTCGGCGTAGATCTGGCCGGTGGCCTTGTCGACGAACAGGTCGAGCGTGGCGGCCGAGGCCGAGAGGGTCGCCGCGATCGACAGGCCGAGCGCGAGCAGCGAGGTTTTCATATGGTTGTCATGCCTGCCGCAATTCGGCTCAAGTAATTGAAAATACGAAGCAAATCTTGGTCATGAAAGCGTTTGACCGATGCTTCGGCGAAATCGAGGCGGGACTCTAGGGGCTAAAAATGACGTTTACATGACAGACCCATCACGGTTTGTGACAGTCATGTTTCGCAGGGCTGGCGATGGTTGCCGGCGGTGGCCCCGGTTTCGAGGCCAGCAGCAAGGGGCGCCGCGCGTGGATGGTCCCGGCCGTTGAGCCGGCCAGCCAGCCCGATGGCGTATCCGGCCGCTGTGGCTTCGCAGGGATCAGCCGGTCAGGCGGGCGCCAGGCAGCCCGGACCTGTGCCCCGGCCGCCGGTCAAGACCAACCCGTCGTGGGTGGCGTCCTCTGCCACTGCTGCGTTCCGGCTCGGCAGGGCGCGGAACACGGCGCCGCTGCGGCGCCCGTTCGCGACGATGGCGCCCGCCGGACAGCGCCCGCCGTGCGGCACCCCGCCCGGCGGCGTCAGTAGCGCCGGCTCCAGCCGACGTAGAAGGTGTTCACGTACGGCGTCACCGACTCCTGACCGCCGAGCGCGGTCGCCGAAGGGCCGCCGTAGGTGCCCTTCAGGTAGCGCCCGTAGGCGAACTGCAGATCGTGGCCGGTGGCGAGGTTCCAGGTGAGGCCGCCGGTGACATTGCGCACCGGATTCGGGGTCAGCAGGTTGAAGCTGGCCGAGTTGACGCCGGCATCGCGCTGCGGCCGTTCGCCGTAGGCAAAGCCGGCGCGCAGGGTCAGCGTCGGCAGCACGGCATAGGCCAGCGCCAGCCGGTAGTTGGTCTGGTTGCGCCAGTTGAAACCGCTGCCGGTGCTGCTGCCGAGCGGGTTGGCGACCGGATCGACCAGCGAATTCAGCACGCCGTTGCCGAGCGCCTTGATCTGGCCGAAGTGGATGCGCTGCCAGTCGAAGCCCAGCGTCAGCTTCGGGATCGGCGTCAGCGCCAGGCCCAGGCTCAAGTTCTCGGGGATGTCGAACGAGCCGTTGCCGGCCAGCAGGCCACGGTAGGACTCGAAGTTCTGCATGTAGACCCGCGTCGAGTACGCCGCCCCCAGGTGCAGCCACGGCAGGATCTGGCCGTACCAGCCGATGCGGACGCCGGCGCCGAGCGCGCCTTCGTAGCCATTGTTGGTGACCGCGTCCGGATGCGCCGACAGGCCCTCGAAGGCCTGCAGGCCGTAGGCCTTGAAACGCTGGTAGGCGAGCAGGGGCGCGATGCCGACGCCGTAACCCGGCGCATAGGTCCAGCTCAGCGTGGTCGCCATGATCAGCTGGCTGAGGTCGAAGCCGAGCTGGCCGCAGCCGAGGAAGAAGTTGCCCGGCTGGTCGCCGCAGCGCGCCGGCGCGGCGTTGCTGGCGGGCGTCGGCGATTCGGCGCGGTAGTCGGTGTTCAGGCCGCCGTTGCCGTACAGCGTGATGCCCCAGGACAGCGCCTCGTCGATGCGCGCGGCGTAGCCGAACTCCGGCAGCAGGAACAGCTTGTTCTTGCTGGTCGAGGTCAGGTCGTAGCCGGGATCAAGCGAGCCCTCGCGCTCGATGCGCCGATTCGGCGAGAACACCAGCAGGCCGAGGTCGCGACGGTTGCCGACCGCCGACAGCTTGCCCGGGTTGGAGGCGCCGGCGAAGGCATCGAGGCCGATCGCCGTCGAGGTCCCGGCCGACTGCGCCGCCTCCGGCCCGTAGCCGAGCACGAAGTAGCCGCCGCCGGCCTGTGCCGGCGTGCCCGTGCTGGCGCCGATGGCCAGCAGCAGGCCGCCGAATGTCCTCAGGCTCGAACCCCGCATGGTCTCCCCCTTCGCGTTGCGGATCGCTGCGCCGTACTCGCTGCCGGCGGATGCCGGCATGCCGTCAGCGCATGTTGTCGGATGCCGGCCGGCAGTCGCCGCCCCGGCCGTGCCCGGCAATATGCAGTGCCGCCGGGGGCTCCGTTATCAGCGAAACGTATCTGCGATATCAGCGCTGCGGCGAACCCCGGGCCGCGCCGGTCCGATCGCCGCCGTCAGCCGGCGATGAACGCCAGCAGATCGGCGTTCAGCCGTTCCGCGTGGGTGGTGCCCAGGCCATGTGGTGCGCCTTCGTAGATCGTCAGCGTGGCCTTCCGCAGCAGCGGCGCGGCCTTCAGCGCCGAGGTGCCGATCGGCACGATCTGGTCGTCGTCGCCGTGGACGATCAGGGTCGGCACGTCGATCTTCTTCAGATCCTCGGTGTAGTCCACTTCGGAAAACTGCTTGATGCAGTCGTACTGGCCCTTGATGCCGCCCTGCATGCCCTGCAGCCAGAAAGAATCGCGGACGCCTTCGGAGATCGTCGCGCCCGGCCGGTTGTAGCCGTAGAACGGCATCGTCAGGTCCTTGTAGAACTGCGCGCGGTTGTCGATCACGCCCTTGCGGATGTCGTCGAACACCTGCTTCGGCACGCCGTCGGGATTGCCGGCGGTCTTCAGCATCAGCGGCGGCACGGCACCGACCAGCACCGCCTTGGCGACCCGGCTGCTGCCGTGGCGGCCGAGGGTGTGGGCCACTTCGCCGCCGCCGGTGGAGTGGCCGATCATCACCGCGTCCTTGAGATCGAGTGCGGTCATCAACGCGGCCAGGTCGTCGGCGTAGGTGTCCATGTCGTTGCCGTGCCAGGTCTGGTCGGAACGGCCGTGGCTGCGCCGGTCATGGGCGATCACGCGGTAGCCGCGCTCGCCGAGGAACAGCATCTGGGCGTCCCAGGCATCGGCCGACAGCGGCCAGCCGTGGCTGAAGACGACGGGCTGACCGCTGCCCCAGTCCTTGTAGAAGATCTGCGTGCCGTCTCGGGTCTTGATGAAGCTCATGGTGCGTCTCCAGTGCGGTGAGGCGTGGGGCGGGAAGCGTCGTTGCTGCGTCGTGCTGCCGAGAATGCCGCTGCCTCGACGCGATGGATGGATGGTTCGTGCCGGACTCACCAGGTGTACGTCGCCCAGCTGCCGAGGAAATCGACGTCGCCGCCGCCCGCCGCGCGCACGTAGTCGCTGGCGAACAGATGCACGTACGAGGCCGTCCAGACCCAGTGCCGGCCGGCTTTCCAGCTCAGCGCCGCTTCGGCGGTGTTGCCGATGTAGCGCGAGGCACCGGGCACCGGCCGCAGTTCGATGTTGCCGGCCGGGCCATAGACGCCATCCCGCGTCGTGGCGCGCCAGAGCAGATCGGCCGCCAGGGTCGCGGTCAGCGCGCGCGTCGGCACCAGCTGCAGCGAGGGATGCAGATCGGCGATGTTGGTCGGCCGGATGAGGCTGGCGTCGTTGAAATAGCCGGACTTGAAGTACAGCGGATTGAAGCCGCCGTAGCGGCCCTCCGGCCCCCGGGTATCGCCGCTGGCGTAGTCGGCCTTGAGCCCGAGGCGCGGTTTCCAGGGCAGCGAGCGGAAGCTGTAGCCGGTGTCGGTGGCGATCGTCCAGGCCCGGATGTCGCGGTTGCCGAAGGTGCCGAACTGGACGACCGGTTCCCAGTCGTAGCTCCAGCCGCCCGCAGTTCCGGACAGCCGCGTGCCGATGCTGTGACGATCCTCGGCGGCGCTGCCGCGGATGTAGCGGCGCGTGTCGTAGTGGGCGCCGAGGTAGTAGACATCGATGGTCGCCGGCAGCTTCAGGCGCGTCGGCACCGAGCCGTAGACGCCCCACAGGCTCTGGCCATCGTTCTCGCCATCGAACTGATGCCGGGATTCCTGTCCGGGCCGGACCAGGAAGGCATAGAGCCGCGCCGTGCCCTGCGCCGCGATGATCTGCACGCCGTCGAACTTGTACGGCACGTTCGGCGCCGCGCGGGTCGCGATCAGCCGCGCGGAGCCGTAGTTCATGCTGAAGCGTCCGGCGCGGGCAATCACCTTCGGCCCGTCCGGCGCAGGATTCCCCCAGGTGCAGTCGACGAAAGCCTGCTGCAGGTCGAGCGGGTTCTGGTTGATCGGCGAGGCACGGTCGCGATCGCCGAACTGCAATGCCGACAGTCCCTGGACGAAGACGCGCAGCCGCTGGTCGACGTGCAGATCGGCGTGCAGCGCGATCCGCTGCAACAGGTAGGCGGGATCGTCCGGCCCGTCGCCGGTGCCGAAGCCGGCGTTGTCGAAGCGCTCGTAGCGTTCGCGCAGTTCGCCGCCGAAACTCAGGTAGCGATGGGGATCACTCGGGCTCAGCGCGATGTACTTCGCCGGATCGAAGAAATCGCTGCGATTGAGCGGATCGGCGAGGCTGTCGTAACGCTCGTTGAAGCGCAGCAGGGTGTACGGCGGCGGATGCGGATCGGGCGCGGCGGCGTTGGTGTACTCCGAGAGCACCGAGGTTGCCGGATCGACGGTCGTCGTCTCCGCCGCTGCCAGCCCGAAGGCCGGCAGGGCGAGCGCGATGACGCTCAGCGAGCGGACGTGCATGGCTTGCTCGCCGCAGGTGATTGCAGCGCAATCAAGGCGATCAGCAGGAAGCCGCCGACCAGCCCGGCGTGTTCGAGAAAGGCGTTGAGATTGTGGAAACGCTCGATGCCGCTCATGGTCCAGAACGGATGACCGATGACGGTGGCGATCACCGTGAAGCCGGCCAGCACCGCTGCGCCGAGCGCGGCCAGTCGGCCGCGTGCAAACAGCACGAGCGCCGAGCCACCGAGCTGCACGGCGATCGTCGCGGCCGCGAACAGCGCGGCCGGTTGCAGGCCGAAGTGCTGCTGCTCGGCGATCGCCGCCGGGAAGTCGAGCAGCTTGGCGACGCCGCTGTAGACATAGGCCAGGCACAGCCCGGCACGGGCCAGCCAGAAGGCGGCGTTCATGAGCGCGCTTCCGGAGCCACGGCCAGGCGCGAGACCAGCACGATCGCCAGCATCGGCAGCAGCAGGCAGACGATGCCGATCTGCATCAGCAGCACCGCACCGGCCGCCGCACCGACGGCGAAGGCGAGCACCGGCGGCCACATCTTGCTGATCCGGGCTTTCGTCGTGGCCCGGTTGTCGGCGTTGGAGCCACGCAGCAGGTCGACGCTGTCGATCACCACCTGGGTGACGTTGCCGGTCATCACCGTGGTCGGCGACAGGCTGGTGAAGACCAGCCGCGAGGCCGCGTTCTGCACGCCCATCGCGGCGACGCCGAGCAGGCCGGCGATCACCGCGCCAGGAGCATCGGCGTGGATGATCGGCGCTGCCAGCAACGCCACGACGAGGAAGCCGCCGAGCAGGACGATCTGCGCCCACAGCACCGGTGTCAGCGACCGTCGTTGCCGACGCTCGCGTCTGCGCACGTAAGCCGTGGTGATCGCCACCGCGACGATGAACACCGGCAGCGCCAGCAGCTTGGCGAGCACGCCGGCATGAGCCGGTTGCACCAGCGACGCGCCGATCAGCACGAAGTTGCCGGTGACGTGCGCGGTGAACAGGCCGAACAGGGCGATGAAGCCGACGGTATCGACATAGCCGGCGACGAAGCTCAGCAGTGGCGCGACAGTGCCCGGTCGGGTGATGGGTGCGACGGAAATGGAGTCGGCCATGATCAGAAGGCCCAGCAGGAGCAGCCGAGCGCACCCCAGAAACCATTCTGGTCGTCGGTCGCGGAGGTGACGGCACGGCCATGGGCATGGCCGTGGACATTGCAGCTCGACGCGCAGGCGCAAGCTGCCCGCGCCATGGCATGCACGGCTTCCCGATCGGGCTTGTAGTACTTGCTGCCGAAGTTGACTGGCGACCAGTCCGGCATCGCCGGCGGCAGGGCCGGTGCCAGTGGCTTGAACTCGTCATCGCCGTAGACCGGCTTGCCGCCGACCACGGTCAACACCGAGACCAGATGGCGGATCTGGTCTTCCGGCACGCTGAAGTAGTCGGCCGACAGCAGCGCGAAGTCGGCGAGCTGGCCGATCTTGATCTGGCCCTTGGCGCCTTCCTCGTTCGAGAACCAGGCGTTGGCCTTGGTGTACATGCTCAGCGCGGTTTCGCGGTCGACGAGGTTGGCCGGCGGGTACATGCGGGTGCCGCCCACGGTCTTGCCGGTGCTCAGCCACCACAGCGCATTCCAGGGGTCGTAGCTGGCAACGCGCGTGGCATCGGTGCCGGCGCCGACGTGGACGCCCATCTCCAGCATCCGCTTGTACGGCGGCGTGCGTTCGACGGCCTTCGCACCGTAGCGCTCGATGAAGTATTCGCCCTGGTACGACATCCGGTGCTGGATCGCGATGCCGCCGCCGAGCCGGGCGATGCGTTCGATATTGCGGTCGCTGACCGTTTCGGCGTGATCGAAGAACCAGTGCAGGCCGTCGAACGGAAGGTCGCGGCTGACCTTCTCGAACACGTCCAGCGCCCGGCCGATCGATTCGTCGTAGGTCGCATGCAGGCGGAACGGCCAGCGGTTGCCGACCAGCACGCGGACCACCGCTTCGAGCTCGTTCTCCATGCCGGCCGGCAGTTCCGGACGCGGCTGGCGGAAGTCCTCGAAATCGGCCGCCGAGAACACCAGCATCTCGCCGGCGCCGTTGTGGCGGTACATCGCATCGCCCTGGCCGGGCTTGACGAGCTTCGCCCAGTTCCTGAAGTCCGACACCTCTTCCTTCGGCTTCTGGGTGAACAGGTTGTAGGCGATGCGCAGGGTCAGCTCGCCGGCGGCGTGCAGGTCCTCGATCACCTGATAGTCGTCCGGGTAATTCTGGAAGCCGCCGCCGGCATCGACGACGCTGGTGACGCCGAGGCGATTCATCTCGCGCATGAAATGGCGCGTCGAGTTCTTCTGGTATTCGACCGGCAGCTTCGGGCCCTTGGCCAGCGCCGAATAGAGCAGCAGCGCATTGGGCTCGGCGAGCAGCAGGCCGGTGGGCTCGCCGCGGCTGTCCTTGACGATCCAGCCTCCGGGCGGATTCGGCGTGTCTCGGGTGTAGCCGACCGCGCGCAGCGCAGCCGCGTTGAGCAGCGCGCGATCGTAGAGATGGAGGATGAACACCGGTGTATCGGGGGCCGCTGCATTCAGCTCGTCGAGCGTCGGCAGCCGCTTCTCGGCGAACTGCCATTCGCTGAAGCCGCCGACCACTCGGATCCATTGCGGGGCTGGCGTGCGGGCGACCTGCTCGCGCAGCATCCGCATGGCATCGGCGAGCGACGGCACGCCGTCCCAGCGCAGTTCGAGGTTGTAGTTCAGGCCGCCGCGGATGACGTGGATGTGGGAGTCGATCAGGCCGGGAATCAGGCGCCGCTTGCCGGCGTCGACGATCTGCGTGCCGACACCGGCAAGCTTCATCACCTCGTCGTTGCTGCCGACGGCGACAAAGCGGCCATCGGCCACCGCCAGCGCCGCAGCCTGCGGCTTCTGGCGATCGAGCGTGGTGATCCGGGCATTGCGGACGATCAGGCTGGGCGTGTCGGTCATCGGGGAATCTCCAGATCTAGTTTTCGCGAAGGCGCTGCCGAGCCAGCTGCTGGCAGCGATTCCGGCGGCGGCCTGCAGCGCCCGGCGACGGTCCTGATCAAGTGGCTTCATTCGGGTTAGCTCCTCGAGTTCGGTGCTTCCGGCGCGGCTGATTTCGCCGCCGGCAGTTCGCCGAACAGATGCTCGCCGCATTGCGCCTTGACCCAGCCGATGGTCACCGGCTCGCCGATGAACACACGCTTGGCCAGTGGCACCGCCTGCTCGCCGAGCAGGATGCCCATCAGCCCGAGCAGGGCGATCACCGGCGGGGCCGGCGAGCGCACGTTCAGCAGCGCGTAGATCGCGCCGACCAGCAGGCCGGCGGCCAGCGACAGCAGATACATCTTCATGGCGGCGTCTCCATCTGCGAGGGACAGCTTCAGGCTGCGGACGATCGGGCCGGCGGGCGGCCGATCGTCCGAGTTGCGGGCTCAGCCGTGCGCGGCGGGCGCCGGGATCGTGTAGGGGGAGAGCACCGTCGGCGGCGCGCCATGCACCATCGTGTAGGCGTACTCGACGCCGACGCCGTAGGCACCGCTGTGGGTCTTGACGATGTCCATTACCGCGTCATAGGTATCGCGCTGCGCCCAGTCGCGCTGCCATTCGAGCAGGGTCGACAGTGCGGTGACCGGCTTGGCGCCGGCCTGGTAGACGCGCTTCATGGCGTTGTCGTGGGCCAGCAGGCTGACGTCGCCGCAGCAGTCTTCGGCGACATAGACCTCGTAGCCGTCGTGGATCGCCTGGATGGTCGGCAGGGCGACGCAGGTTTCGGTCCACAGGCCGGTCAGCACGATCTTCTTGCGGCCGGTCTTCTCGATCGCGGCGACGAAATTGGCGTCGTCCCAGGAATTCATCGAGGTGCGCTCGATCGGCTCGACACCAGGCAGTGCGGCCAGCAGCTGCGGCCAGGTATTGCCGCTGAAGGCCTTGCTCTCGACGGTCGACAGCACCACCGGAATGCCGAACACCTGGGCCGCCTTGGCCAGCAGCACGTTGTTGTTGATGATCGTCTGGCGATCGTGGCTGGACACGCCGAACAGCATCTGCGGCTGCAGGTCGATCATGGCGAGCACGCAGTTGTCCGGCGTCAGCAGGCCTTTTTCCGAACGCTTGGCGAGGGTGGTGGTGATGCTTGACATGGCGATTCTCCGTTCAGGGATGGTGGTGCGGCGGTGTGGCGGGCGGATGGGTGAAACCTTCGGGATGCTTCGGTGTGTCTCGGGTCGCGGATCAGTTGCGGCGTGACGGCGGTTCGCCCGGCAGGTCGAAGACCAGCACTTCGGCGTGTTCGCCATCGCCCAGGCGCACTTCCGCGAGCGACTCGACCTTCAGCGCGTCGCCGGCCGCGAGCCGTACGCCGTTGGCGCTGATCGCGCCGCGAGCCAGGTGCACGTAGGCGCGGCGGCCGGGGGCGAGCGTCAGGGTCGCGGTCTCGCTGCCGTCGAACAGGCCGGCGTACAGCCGGGCGTCCTGGTGGACGCGCACCGAGCCCTCCGCCGAATCCGGCGACGCGATCAGCCGCAGGCGGCCGCGCTTGTCGGCATCGTCGAAACGCTTTTCCTCGTAGCTCGGCGCGATGCCGGTTTCGCTCGGCTGGATCCAGATCTGCAGGAAGTGCACGGGACGCGACTGCGAGGGGTTGAACTCGCTGTGGCGCACGCCGGTGCCGGCGCTCATCCGCTGCACGTCGCCGGGGCGGATCACCGAACCGTTGCCGAGCGAATCCTGGTGCGCCAGTTCGCCGGCCAGCACGTAGCTGATGATTTCCATGTCGCGATGGCCGTGGGTGCCGAAGCCGTTGCCGGGCTGCACGCGGTCCTCGTTGATCACCCGCAGCGGGCCGTACTCGACGTGCTCCGGGTCGAAGTAGCCGCCGAACGAAAAGCTGTGATGGGAATCGAGCCAGCCGTGGTTGGCGTGGCCGCGGTCGCTGGCGAGTCGGATCTGGTTCATGGCGTGGTCTCCGGTGGGTGTGGAAACAATCTATTCGCCGGCTGCTCTATAAAAAAGCTCGATTAATGGATGCCATCAATCAACTAACTTGATATGTTCCGGCCATGGCACAGACCCGAACCTCGCTGGATCAATGGGCCGTGCTGGCTGCGGTGATCGATCACGGCGGCTACGCCCAGGCCGCCGCTGTGCTCAACAAGAGCCAGCCGGCGATCAGTTACGCGCTGGCCCGGCTGCAGGAAGCGCTCGACGTGCCGCTGCTGGTCGTCGAGGGCCGCCGGGCAGTGCTGACCGAGCACGGCCGGGTGCTGCTGCAGCGTGCCCGGCCGCTGCTGCGCGATCTCGAAACCCTCGAACTGCTGGCGCGCAAGCTCAAGCAGGGCTGGGAGCCGGAGCTGCGGCTGGTGGTCGATGTCGCGTTCCCGCGCCGCCTGCTGCTGGCGATCGTCGCCGAGCTGCAGCAGCTGTGCCCGAGCACGCAGATCCAGGTGTCCGACGCGGTGCTGTCCGGCGCCGAGGAAGCGATCGAGGACGGCAACGCCGACGTGGTGGTCACCACCCGGGTGCCGCAGGGTTTTCTCGGCAGCTTCCTGATGGACATCCGCTTCGTCGCCATCGCCAGCCCGAAGCATCCGCTGTTCGAGGTCGAGGTGCCGCTGGCCGTCGAGCACCTGGCCCGCCACGTTCAGTCGGTGGTGCGGGATTCCGGCCGCCGGCATCCGCGCAACGAAGGCTGGCTGGGCGCTGATCGCCGCTGCACGGTCAGCAGCATCGAAGCCTCGCTGGCGATGGTGAAGGCCGGGCTGGGCTATGCCTGGCTGCCCGAACATCTGATCGCATCATCGCTGGCCGATGGCACGGTGCGGCCGCTGCCACTGGCGGTGGGCGGCCGGCGCAACATGGAGCTGTATCTGGTGCAGGTCCGCCCGGAACTGGCCGGCCCGGCGGCACGCCTGGCGGTGGAATGCTTCGAGCGCCACGTGCCGGTGGTGCGCAACGCCTGAGCCGGGGCCTGAGCCCAGGGGGCCCGAGTCAGCGGGATGCCGCTCAGTGCCCTGCGGCCAGCGACCGCAGATACGGCTCGATATCGGTGGCAATCGCGTCGATCCGGCGCAGCCGCTCGAAGTGGGCAAAGGCCTGCGGAAATTCGGCCCGGCTGGCTTCCCCGAGCATCGGCCGCAGGTTCGAGCGCAGCAGCAGATCACCATGCAGCTGCTCGTTGTGGAGCAGCGCCAGCTCGGCGACGAAGCCGATATCGGCCAAGGTCAAGCGATCGCCGACCAGGAACCCGTCCCGCCCGCGCAGTGCCTGCTCGATGCCGCCCATGTAGCTGGCGAAGGCCTGCACGGTGCTGCCGTGGATATCGGCGCTGACCGATCCCGCGCGCAGCGCCAGCACGTAGATCTGGGTGTCACGGGCAAACAGCAGGCTGGCGTCGAGGAAGCTGTCGATCCGCGACGCGCTGAAGGCGTCGTCGCCATAGAGCCTGGCCTGATCGTGGCCGAGCCGGGCCACCGCCCGCATGATACTGTTCGACTCGAAAATGCCGACCTTGCCGTCCAGGCTGAAGGCGGCCGGAACGGTGCCGAACGGATGCGCTTCGAGAAACGCCGCGGTCTTGTACAGCGTGCTGGAGAAGCCCTTGCGCGCGCTGCGGGCGAGATGCTCCAGCGATCCACGTTCGCCTTCCGGCAGCGGGCGGGCATCGAAGTCCCAGAGCCAGTCCGCCAGCTCGGCCGGCGAGGCACCGCGCAGCTCGACGGTGACGCCGCAGAGCCGGGCCGCGATCGTCGCTTTCGAAAGGCGCGGGTTCGGAAGATAGGAAAAGATCCGCAGGCCGCGCGGTTCGCCGTCCGGGTTGGACGTCATGGGCCGGCGAAGCGCCTTGCGGTGCTGGCCACGCGCTGGCCGAGCAGGCGGGCGGTCTGCAGATCGCTCGCCGGCGGCGCGATATCCGGCCCCTGATCGAAGTTGGCCTGCGCCATCGCGCCGATCCAGCTGCCGAGCCGGTTGATGTCGCCGACCGAACCGGTGCTGACATTGTTGCCGGGCATCAGGCCGGTGCTGACCCAGAGCATGCCGTGCTGCGCGGCGAAGATCGCCAGCGAGACCAGGGTGTTGAGCTTGTCGCCACTCTGGCTGGACGAGGTGGTGAAACCGGCGGCGAGCTTGTCGGCCCATTCCTGCTTCATCCAGCGCGACGAGCTTGCCTCCATGAACGTCTTGAACACCGCCGACGGCCCGCCCATGTAGGTCGGGCAGCCGAAGATCATGCCGGCGCTGGCCTGCAGCGCGTCCCACGGAATGTCCCGGGCGACATCGACGATCAGCGCCTTCGCGTGGCCCGATTGCTCGACACCCTCGGCCACCGCATGGGCCTGGCGGGCGGTGTGGCCGTAACCGCTGTGGAACACGACGGCAATCTGCATGACAAGCGCCTCCGGGTGCGTCTGGCATCCGTGGTACTAAAGCCTACCAATCGGTATGGAAACCCTATACCGCATGGTATATTTTGGTCAACCGAAATGGATGTGGCGTGGAAAACCGGCAGGCATGGCCAGAAAGATCGAACGGGAAGAGGCACTGGATCGCGCGCTGACCCTGTTCTGGGACCACGGCTACCGCGGCACCTCGATGGAGATGCTCACCACCACGCTCGGGGTCGAGAAGCCCAGCGTCTACGCCAGCTTCGGCAGCAAGCAGCAGCTGTATCTCGAAGCGCTCGACCAGTACCGGCAACTGGTGATCGACACCGTGCAGGCCTCGCTGAACGACGCGCCCAGTGCCCGCGCCGGGCTGGATCGCACCGTTCGCAGGATGATGGCGCGCGGCGGGCGCAGCGAGCGCAAGGGCTGCTTCGCGACCAACTCGGCGCTCGAACGCGCCGACAACGATCCCGAGGTGCAGGCCATCATCCGCGAAACCTTCGCGCAGCTGACCACGGTGTTCCGCAAGGCAGTGCAGCGGGGGCAGGCCGAGGGTTCGGTGCGTGGTGATCGCAGCGCCGAGCTGCTGGCGCATTACCTCGTCAACGGCATCGAAGGCGCGCGCATCCTCGAACGGACCAAGGCCTCGAACCGGGTGATGGGCGAGGCTGCCGTACTGACCCTGAGCATTCTCGATCCGCCGGCTGCCGCGCGGCCGCAGCCCTGAACCCGTGACCCGGACAAGGAGATTCGCATGAGCAGACCCGTGGCCCTGATCACCGGTGTCGGCCCCGGCACCGGTGCGGCGATCAGCCGGCGCTTCGCCCGGGGCGGCTATCAGGTGGCGATGCTGGCGCGCGACGAGGCGCGACTGAAAGCGCTGGAAGACGAGATCGAAGGCAGCCGCGCCTTCGTCTGCGACGTCACCGATGTCGCGCAGATCGACGCCACGCTGGCGGCGGTGCGGCAGACCCTCGGCGAGCCTTCGGTGTTCGTCCACAACGCCGTCGGCGGCACCTTCGGCAATTTCCTCGACATCGATCCGGCCGCGCTGGAACGCAACTTCCGGATCAACACCATGGCGCTGCTGCACTTCGCGCGCCGGCTGGCGCCACCGATGGTCGAAGCCGGGCAGGGCGTGATCATCGCCACCGGCAATACCTCGGCGTTTCGCGGCAAGGCCAACTTCGCCGGCTTTGCGCCGAGCAAGGCGGCGCAGCGGGTGCTGGCCGAGGCGATTGCCCGCGAAGTGGGGCCGAAGGGCGTGCACGTCGCCTATCTGACCATCGACGCGGTGATCGATCTCGAATGGACCCGCAAGGCCTTTCCCGGCCGTCCGGACGATTTCTTCATCAAGCCGGCCGCGATCGCCGACGAGACCTGGCATCTGGCCCATCAGCATCGGTCATCGTGGACCTTCGCCGCCGAGATCCGGCCGTACTGCGAAACCTGGTGAGCGTGCCGGAGATGCCGGCCGGCTAGCGGTCGGTGGCCGGCAACAGCGCCCAGGCTTCGGCCGTGGTCGGCGGCAGTACGAGGTCCAGCGCCAGCGCCGGCAGCAGCAGGCGATCGTCGTGGACATGGCCGGCGATCAGCCGGGCCGGGTCATCGATCAGGCGGCGATGACGGCGCCGGTGATCACGAAAGCGATCGCGGCTGACGACGATGCCATTGCGGGCGGTGGCCTGGCGCAGCAGCACCCGGTCGGCCGGAATGCCGGACGGCACCTCGAAGGCGAGCGCGTCGCGCTCGATCAGCAGCCGGTAATGCCGGGCATCGTTGCGGAGCTGGTGGCGGGCGCTGGCATCGAAGCACAGCCGTGCCTCATGGCCGGTCGCCAGCAGTCCGGCCAGCACGGTGATCGGCAGCCGCAGCGAAGCGGGCTGGCCGCACCAGTAGGCAACGTTGAGCCCGTCGATGAACAGCGGTCGCGATCCGTCATCGGGCGGCTGCACCGACGCTTCCGGGGCTGCGAAAACCGGTGCGGACATCAAGCCGCGACGTCCGCTGTCTGCCGGCCGATGCGGAACACCACGAACTCGGCCGGCCGGCTGGTGGCGATGCCGATCAGGCAGTCCAGGCGGCCGTTGTCGAGATCGTTCCGGGTCATCGTCGATCGGTCGCAGCGGACGAAAAAGGCTTCTTCGGGCTTGCTGCCGAGCAGGGCGCCGTCGCGCCAGAGGCTCAGCAGGAAATCCTCGATGCTGCTGCGGACATTCGCCCACAGGCGCTCGCCATTGAGTTCGAACGCCACCCATCGCGTGGCCTTGTCGATCGAGTGTTCGATGAAGCTGAACAGGCGCCGTTGCGAAACGTATTTCCACTCCGGGTCCGAGCTGATCGTCCGCGCACCCCAGACGCGGTGACCGCGGCCCTCGAAGTAGCGCAGGCAATTGATGCCCTCGACATTCAGCACGTCCTGCTGGGCCTTGTTGATGTTGAACTCGAAGCGGGTCAGGCCGCGCACCAGCTCGTTGGCCGGCGTCTTGTGTACCCCGCGTTCGACATCGCTGCGGGCATAGATGCCGGCGATGAAACCGGAAGGCGGCAGCAGCAGCTTGCCGGCGGGCTGGCCGGCAACGGCGGGTGCGTCGGGATCGGCGATCTCGATCCACGGGTAGTAAAGCGCGGCGTGCCTGCTGTCGAAGCGGCTGCGGAAGCTGCGCACGGCGGACAGCGAACTGCCCTGCGCGGGGTCGACCACGGCGATCCGGTAACGGTATTTCTCGGCATGCGCGATCAGCCGCCCGGCAACGGCCTGAACCCCTTCTGCGGTGGACATGGCGCCCCCGTCGGGCACCGCGACGATGGCGATGTCGTCGACAGCGCCCAGCGCTTCGAGGCCGGTTGCCGGGCGCGCGCCGTCGGCCGGATCGGCAGCGGTGCCGGCGAAGTCATCGGCGTCGGGCAACTCGCCGTCGATGCCACCGGCAAGCGGCTTGTCCGCCGCCTGCAGGCCGATCGCCAGCGCCGCGGCTGCGAAACGGTGACTGCCGGGCGCCCATTCGAGGCAGACCCGGGCCTCGGCATCGTCGGGCCGGTTCGCGTTCAGCACGGTGCCGATGAAGCGGCGCTGGTCGGGATGGCTGACGAGCGGCCCGTAGCGATCGACGCGGCCATCGGTGCCGGACACCGTCACCCGCAGTTCGACCAGCCTCAGCTGCACGCCGGCAGCCAATGCCGCCGCTGCGCCGCTGCTGTCGATGAACCGCTGCCGGCCATCGTGGTCGGCTTCGACGACGCGCAACTGGCTGGCCGACAGCGGTGCGTTGTCGGCCGGCGCCGCGCCGCCCGGTGGCGTCACTTCGACCACGGCACCGGCGCCGATGCCTTGCGCCTGGATGCCCCAGGTGTGCCGCGCCAGCGGGTCATGCGCATCGCTCGGGTATGCAAATGCCAGATTGCCGCCGCGAATCGCCCGCACCTCGATCCGCAGGTTGCCGTCCGCGCCCGGCCAGCGCGCCCACCAGCGGGCCGTGCCGGTGCTGGTGGCAACGGCCCGGCTCGCGGTGCCGTCGCGAACGGTCTTGCCGGCTCCCGGCGCATAGACCCGCGACACGTGAAGCCGCCGGCCGCCGTTGTCGAAATAGGCGCGGACCGCATGGGCGAGATAGGCGCTGCGCCTGCCGCTGCCGAGCTGCAGCGGCGTGGCTCCGCCGTAGGTGCGCTCGAACTCCGGGTACGACGTGATCAGGCGCGGCGCCGGGACGTCGGGGCCATCGGGCGACCAGACCGGGCCGTAGCGGGTCAGCCCCGCGAAGCCGGCGGTGCCGGTCGGCACGCCTTCGATCGACTTGGCGCGGAAGCCGGTCTCCTCGATGTAGACGCCGGGCGCCTGGTATTCGGGCATGGTCCTTCCTCGGCTGCGGGTCAGGGCTGGCGGCGCATGGCCAGGGTAGTGCGCCGGAAATCACCGGCAGACCGGCCATGGCGTTTCCGGATGCACGGGATCCGCCCGTCGTCGACCGGATCGCGGGGGCGTGCGCGGTCGGCGATGTCGAAGTCGCCGGGCCGCATCGGGCTTTGGCGGCCGCCCTGCCCGACCACGCAGCGGCGTTCGAGCTGCATGCTGGCGAAGAAGCATTCGCCGGGATCGCCGCGAATCCCGCGCTTGCCGCGAAACCCCGTCCGGGCCCGGGCCCGGGTCTTGGTCCGGGTCCTGGAGCGGAGGTCGGACACGGTGGCGTCGAGCCTGTCCTTGATCGCGACGCGGCTGTCGAACGAGGCCACGGAAGCGGCCGCCGGATCGAGCGCGGTGAAGGCTGCGCGCAGCACCTCGCGCCGGTACGGATACTGCCCGGCCGGTGCCCGGTCTTCGGTCGTCCAGGTTCGCATCGCGTCGCCCTCCGCCGGCCAGGTTCGATCATGGGGGCCTCGGTTTCGCATGATCGTCGCCAGCCGGGCCGGCGGCAACGGGATTCCAGATCGCCCAGCGCGATCGATCAAGTCCGGGATCGCGATTCGCCGGGCGGGCAGGCCGACGGGCGATCGCACGGCCGGCAACCACTCCGCCAACCACTCCGCCAACCACGATCAAGGCCTGCACGATGGCCATCGATTTCGCCCCGAGCCCGGGACGGAAGGCGCTTCAAGCCGTGGCGCGGCCCGCACCGGCGTGATGCGCGCCGCCTTCGATGTCGCCGTCGATTTCGCGCGGCGCCTGCTCGGCATCGACAGCGACACGGTGCTGTCGCCGCGCTCCGGGCGCCTGTCTGCCGCGCGGGCTGGCAAGCTTCGGAAGGAGGCCCGCCCCGGAAAGACGAACCGCTTGATCCAGTTCACGCAAGCGGTTTCGGCGTGGCGGCTATAGTGACGCAGCCGAGCTTTCTGACGAAACCCGGAGCTTGCGGTGACTCAGGGGCACGGGTGTTGCCTTCGATGATTCAGCCTTGGTGCGGCCCCCTGCACGGAACTCCGATGAGCCCTTGTCTTTCAGCGAGTCCAGCTGCCACCCGGCGGCTGCGCCGTTACGAATCAGGCGACAAATGCGTGCAGAATCCGGCTATGGATGGTCTAGGCGACAAGATGACGCCTAACACCGTACGGGCTGGTTTATCCGATATTTTTTGTAGCTAATTTGCGTTGGGCCCACAAACGCCTCATGGACATTACGCTAGCACTAAAAGACGCTGAGAACTCCCTCCGTGACTTCATTTCTGCTGTCCTCGAGAAGGAACTAGGTACTAGTTGGATTGATCGATGCGGCATTACAGCTGAGCGTATTGAACAGTGGCGAAACAGGAAGGCAACTGAGGAGAAGCGTCAGCGTTTCGGAGTAACAGAGGAAAGACTTATCTACTACGCCGACTTCTATGACCTTAAGGCAATCCTCAAGAAGTGCTGGCAGGGAGAGCTTTCCGTCGCATTAGGAGATTGGAAGACTATGGAAATTTTTCTCAGCGAACTTGAGAAACTCAGGGATGCAGACGCCCATAAACGCGAGCTTCTCCCGCACCAGAAGCATCTAGCACTCGGCATTTCCGGCGACATCCGAAACAGGATAGTTAGGTATAGGAGCAAGAAGGAATTGAGTGAGGACTACTACCCGCGATTTGAGAGCGTTAGGGACTCGCTTGGGAACATCTTCATTCCAAGCGGAGAAGATCGTATGCTGGATACAGGCATGCGTCTCCGCCCTGGCGACCAAATTGAGTTCGTTGTCACTGCCACCGACCCTATTGGCGAAGAACTTGAGTTTGGTATTCGGCCGTTGGGCGGTCGCACCGCTGAGATTTCATGGCAGAAAGATCATGTCTTCGCCTTTACCGTGAGCGAAGCAGAGATCCGCAAGAAGCTGGACATGCAGATTTTCCTCCGTAGCCCAAGGCAACATCACGCCTACCCAGAATATGATGACGGCGTAGCCTTCAGGTACGAGGTCCTTCCCCCGAAATAGGCCGCAAGTGCTGACGCGATCGGGCCTAACAATTCATTCAAGCCGAACCGGCGCTTCCATCGGTTCAGTGGACACCCTGAACTAACCGATCAGGAGTGTTGTGAATGCCCAAACCTGACCCCAGAAGGACGTACCGATACAGCGATGAATTCAAGGCCACCGCCTTCAAGCTGAGCCAGCTTCCAGGAGTGCTCGTCAGCAATGCGCCGACTCTCTTGCCATCACCCCGGCATGCCCTGTTCTCTCATTCAAACCCCCGCCTCCCAACCCCCACCCAGCGCCTTGTAGACGGCGATCGCGCTGGTGTTGATCGCGGTCTCGGCCTGGGCCAGGTCGTCTTCGGCGGCCAGCGCCGTGCGCTGGGCGTCGAGCAGCACCAGGAAATCGCTGGCGCCCTCGCGGTAGCGGATGCCGGCGAGGTCGGCGGCGCGGCGGCTTTGCCGGGCTTGTTCGAGCAGGTGGTTGCTGCGCTGCCGCTGGGTGTTGAACAGGGTCAGCGAGGCTTCGATGTCTTCGAGCGCCAGCAGCACCGTCTGCTGGTACCGGGCGAACGCCTCGTCGGCCTGCGCCTTGCTCTGGTCGAGACGCGACTGCACGCGCTTCCAGTTCAGGCCGTTCCAGGAAATGCTCGGGCCGATCGAGAACGCCTGCGAGGCGACGCTGCCGAGATCGGCACTGCTGCCGGACAGGAAGCCGATGAAGCCGCCGACCTCGATGTGCGGATAGAAGTCCGCGGTGGCGATGCCGATGCCGGCGGTGGCGGCGGCCAGTTCACGCTCGGCGCGCTGCACGTCCGGACGCCGCGCCAGCAGATCCTCGGGGGCGCCGATCGCCAGTGCGCTGGTCAGCGTCTTCAGTGACTGCGGCGACAGGTCGATGCCGGATTCGCCGGGCCGGGCGCCGGTCAGCACGTCGAGCCGGTAGCCGGCGAGCTTCTCGGCGGCGCGCAGCGAAGGGATGCGCGCCTCGGTCGCGGCCAGCCGCGCGCTGGCGCTTGCCACATCCTGTTCCGGGCCGGTGCCGACTTCGCGGCGCACCCGGGTCAGCTTCACGGTTTCGCTCTGGCTGGCCAGATCACGCGACGCGATTTCCAGCCGCAGCTGGGCGCCGCGCAGCTCGAAGTAGTTGCGCGCCACTTCGGCGATCAGGCGCACCTGGGCATCGCGCAGGCTGGCGACGCTGGCCTGCGAGTTCGCCTGCGCGGCTTCCACCGAACGGCGGATGCCGCCGGCCAGATCGATTTCCCAGGCGGCGTCGAAGCCGGCCTGGTAGCGGCTGATGCCGATGCGGTCGCTGCCGAAACCCGGCTGCTGGGCGCGGCTGCGGGTGTAGCTCGCGTCGGCGCCGATGGTCGGCAACCGATCGGACTGGGCGTCGCCGACTGCGGCGCGTGCTGCCGCGACTCGCGCCGTGGCGATCTTCAGATCGAGGCTGTTGGCGACGGCGCGGCTGACCAGCGCGTCGAGCGTGGGATCGCCGAACTGTGCCCACCAGCGGGCTTCGAAGTTCGGCGTCGTGTCCGCAGCGGCGGCATTGCGGAACGTCGTCACCGGGGCCAGTTCCGGGGCGTGATAGTCGGGGCCGACGGCGCAGGCCGACAGCAGGGTCGCGAGCAGGCCCGCGGTCAGCGCCTTGCGGGATATCGATGGCGTTTGAGTGTTCATTGCAGAGACCTGGAAATCATGGATACGGGCGCGCAGGCGGCGTTCAGGCTTCGGTCGGGTGAGCGATGACGGCTGGCGCGGCCTCGGCCCGCCCGGCCTTGCGGCGCTCGTGCCAGCCTTCGATCACCACATAGAACACCGGCGTCAGCAGCAGTCCGAAGAAGGTCACGCCGAGCATGCCGGCGAACACCGCGACACCCATCGCGTGGCGCATTTCGGCACCGGCGCCGGTCGAGGTGATCAGCGGCACCACGCCCATGATGAAAGCGAACGAGGTCATCAGGATCGGCCGCAGGCGCAGGCGCGCCGCTTCCTTGACCGCTGAGACCACGGCCATGCCTTCAAGCTGCCGCTCGCGGGCGAATTCGACGATCAGGATCGCGTTCTTGCAGGCGAGGCCGACCAGCACGATCAAACCGATCTGCGTGAAGATGTTGTTGTCGCCGCCGGTCAGCCAGACGCCGCTGATCGCCGAGAACAGGCTCATCGGCACGATCAGGATCACCACCAGCGGCAGGCTCCAGCTTTCGTACTGCGCCGCCAGCACCAGGAACGCCAGCAGCACGCAGAGGCTGAAGACCAGCGTCGTGGTGTCTCCGGAAATGATCTTCTGGTAGGTCAGCTCGGTCCATTCGTAGCTCATGCCGCGCGGCAGGTGGGTGGCGGCGAGTTCTTCCATCAGCGCCTGCGCCTGGCCGGAGCTGATGCCGTCGACGCCGGTGCCGTTGATCTCGGCCGTCGCATAGCCGTTGTAGTGGCTGACCCGATCCGGCCCGGCGCCCTGGCTGACGGTCACGAACGAGCCCAGCGGCACCATCTCGCCGGCGGCGTTGCGGGTCTTCAGCTGCGGAATGTCGCGGGCTTCGCGGCGGAAGTCCGGCTCGGCCGACACGTTGACCTGGTAGGTGCGGCCGAAGCGGTTGAAGTCATTGACGTAGACCGAGCCGAGATAGGCCTGCATGGTCTGGAACACGTCATTGAGGTCGACACCTTCCGCCTTGGCCTTTTCGCGATCGACATCGGCATCGATCTGCGGCACGGCGACCTGGAAGCTCGAGAACACGTCCTTCAGCTGGCCGGATTCACGCGCCTTGGCGATCAGGTTCTGGGTCTGCTTGTGCAGCTCCTCGAAGCCCAGCGCGCCGCGATCCTCGATCTGCATGCGGAAGCCGCCGATGGTGCCGAGACCCTGCACCGGCGGCGGCGGGAAGATCGCGATGAAGGCTTCCTGGATGTTGTGGTACTGGCTGCCGAGCGCATCGGCAATGGCGCTGGCGGACAGCGCCTTGTCCCTGCGCTGATCGAAGGGCTTCAGGGTGACGAAGACGATGCCGGCGTTGGTGCTGTTGGTGAAGCCGTTGATCGACAGGCCCGGGAAGGCCACCGCGCTTTCGACACCCGGCTGCTTGAGGGCCAAGTCCGACATGCGGCGGATCACGTCCTCGGTGCGATCGAGCGAGGCGGCGTCCGGCAACTGCGCGAACGACACCAGGTACTGCTTGTCCTGCGGCGGCACGAAGCCACCCGGCACTTCGCGGAAGCCGAGCACGGTCAGGCCGATCAGGCCGCCGTAGATCAACAGCGCCATCGCGCTGCGCCGGGTCACCTTGCCGACGACGCCGACATAACGCTCCGAAGCCGCTGCGAACACCCGGTTGAACGGCCGGAAGATCCAGCTCAAGGCCCGATCCATCCAGCGGCTCAGGCGGTCCTTCGGTGCGTCATGGCCTTTCAGCAGGATCGCCGCGAGCGCCGGGCTCAGGGTCAGCGAGTTGAACGCCGAGATCACCGTGGAGATGGCGATGGTCAGCGCGAACTGGCGATAGAACTGGCCGCTCAGGCCGCTGATGAAGGCGGTCGGGATGAACACCGCGCAGAGCACCAGGCCGGTGGCGACGATCGGCCCGGTGACTTCCCTCATCGCCTGCCGGGTCGCCGCCTTCGGCGACTTGCCGAGCGCGATGTTGCGCTCGACGTTCTCGACCACGACGATCGCGTCGTCGACGACGATGCCGATCGCCAGCACCAGGCCGAACAAGGACAGTGCGTTCAGCGAGAAGCCGGCGATCTTCATCACCGCGAAGGTGCCGATCAGCGACACCGGCACCGCGACCAGCGGAATGATCGACGCGCGCCAGGTCTGCAGGAACAGGATCACCACCAGCACCACCAGCACCACGGCCTCGAACAGGGTGTGCACCACGGCTTCGATCGAGCCGCGCACGAACACGGTCGGGTCGTAGACGATGTTGTAGTCGACACCCTCCGGGAAGTTCTTCTTCAGTTCCTCCATCTTCTTGCGTACGGCGTCGGAAATCTCGATCGCGTTCGAGCCCGGTCGCTGGAACACCGGGATCGCGGTCGCCGGCTTGTTGTTCAGGAGGCTGCGCAGCGCGTACTGGCTGGAGCCGAGTTCGATGCGGGCGACATCGCGCAGGTGGATCGCCGCGCCGTTGGCTTCGCTGCGCAGCACGATGTTGCCGAAGTCTTCCTCGGTGACCAGGCGCCCGCGGGTGTTGATGTTCAGCTGGAAGCTCTGCTCGCTGCGTGCCGGCGGCGCGTTCAGTGCACCGGCCGCGACCTGGACGTTCTGCTCGCGGATCGCCTTGACCACATCACCGGTGGTCATCCGGATCGCCGCCAGCTTCTGCGGATCGAGCCAGACCCGCATGCTGTAGTCGCCGAGGCCGAAGATCTGCACGTCGCCGACGCCGTCGAGGCGCAGCAGCTCGTCCTTGATGTTCAGGCGTGCGTAGTTCGACAGATACAGCATGTCGTAGCGGTCATCCGGCGACAGCAGATGGACGACCATGGTCAGGTCCGGCGAGCTCTTGTTGGTGGTCACGCCGAGCCGCTGCACTTCCTCCGGCAGCTTCGGCAGCGCCTGGGAGACACGGTTCTGCACCTGCACCTGGGCCTTGTCGAGATCGGTGCCGAGCGCGAAGGTGATGGTCAGCTGCAGCGCGCCATCGCTGGTCGACTGCGAGGACATGTAGCTCATGCCCTCGACACCGTTGATCTGCTCTTCCAGCGGCGTGGCCACCGTTTCACCGATCACTTTCGGATTGGCGCCCGGATAGCTGGCGCGCACGACCACGGTCGGCGGCACCACTTCCGGGTATTCGCTGATCGGCAGATTCGGCAGCGACAGCGCGCCACCGATCAGGATCAGCAGGGACAGCACCGCAGCGAAGATCGGGCGGTTGACGAAGAATTGCGAAATGTTCATGGGACTCCCTGGTGCTGCGCTGCGGACCCTGCCTGCCGCCGGCGACGCGGCCGGTTCAACCGCGGGTCGCGACGGTCAGCGCAGCCGCGTCGCCGCCAGCGGGCGGCTCCGCGCCGGCCAGCTTCCTGCGGTCGTCGAGGCGCTGGTCCATCGCCACCTTTTCGGCTTCCACCACCTCGCCCGGGCGGACCCGCTGCAGGCCGTTGACCACCACCACGTCGCCGGGCTGCAGGCCGGCGCTGACCACGCGCAGGCCATCGACCATCGCGCCGACCGTGACCCGCCGGTACTCGACCCGGTTGCCGGCGCCGATCACGTAGACGAACTGGTTGCCGAGGTCGGTGCCGATCGCGCGATCGTCGACCAGGGTGGCGGGCTGTACCGTGGCGCTGCGCAACTGCAGGCGGGCGAACAGGCCCGGCGTGTAGCGACCGTCCGGATTGGCCAGCACGGCGCGCAGGCGGATGGTGCCGGAGGTGGAGCTGAGCTGGTTATCGACGAAGTTCAGCCGGGCTTCGTGCGGAAAGCCCTGCTCGTTGGCGAGGCCGAGACGCACCGGGCTGGTCTTGCCGCTCAGCGAGGCGTCGTTCGAATACTTGAGGAAGGTCTGTTCGTCGACATCGAAGTTGGCGTACACCGGATCGACGCTGACCACGGCGGTCAGCACGTCGGCGCTGGTCACCAGGTTGCCGAGGGTGATCCGCTGGTTGCTGGCGCGGCCGTCGATCGGCGCGGTGACCTGCGTGTATTCGAGGTTCAGGCGCGCCATGTCGAGCTGGGCGGCGATCGCGCCGAGTTCGGCCTCGGCGCTCAGCGACGCGGTGCCGATGCGTTCGGCTTCCTCGCCGGCGATCGCGTTCTGGGCCAGCAGGCGCTGGGCACGGTCGCTGCTGGAACGCGCCAGCGCGGCTTCGGCGCGCGCCTGGGCCAGCCGCGCCTGCAGGCGATCGACCTCGCTCTGGAACGGCCGCGGATCAATCCGGAACAGCAGCTGGCCCTTCTTCACCAGTTCGCCTTCGTTGAAACCGACCTGCTGGATGTAGCCGCTGACCCGTGGCCGGATCAGCACCGTGTTGACCGCTTCGAGGCGGCCGGTGAACTCGTCGGCGCTGCTGATCTCGCGGCTGATGATCTCGGCGGCGGTGACCCGGGTGGCGGCCGGCGCCGCCGGGGCGTCGGCGGTCCTCGGTTCCTTGCCGACGGCGATGCCGGCGATCAGTGCCAGCGCGGCGGCCGAGGCGGTGAGCGTGTAGCGGAGCGTCTTCGATGTCAGCGAGAGGGTCATGGCGATTCCTTCTGGGGCCGTCTGCAGCGGCAGTGACGGCTGTGATACTGTGTGTTACCGGTCAGTAACTTTTCGCCATAGTTACTGACCGGTAACACCCCTGTCAAGCGGAGATCCGCCATGAAGTCGATGCCCCCCACTGAAACCGGCCCCGCGCCGGGCGACGCCGTGCAGGGCAGCGGGGCAGCGCCGAAGCCGCGTGTGCGCGACCGCATCCTCGACACCGCCCGCAACCTGTTCTACCGCTACGGCCTGCGCGCGGTCGGTGTCGAGGCGATCGCCTCCGAAGCCGGCACCAACAAGATGAGCTTCTATCGCTGCTTCGATTCCAAGGACGAACTGATCGCCGAGTACCTGCGCGAACAGGGCCAGGATTACTGGGCGTGGTGGGACGGCGCGATCGCGCCGCACGCCGGTGACGCCCGCCGCCAGATCGAAGCGCTGTTCGACAACTACATGCGCCTGACCTGCAAGGACGGCTCGCGTGGCTGCTCGTTCGGCAATGCCGTGGTCGAGCTGCCGGAAGGCGATCACCCGGGTCGCCGGGTCATCGAGACGCACAAGGCCGAGATGCGCAGCCGCCTGCGGGTGTTGTCCGCCGAGGCCGGCGCCAGCGATCCCGAGGCGCTCGGCGACACCCTGATGCTGCTGATGGAAGGCGGCTACCTGAGCCGGCTGAGCTTCCAGAGCCAGGGACCGCTGACCGTCGCCGGCAAGGCGGTGCGGACCCTGCTCGATGCCCACATCCCGGTGCCGTCGGCCGACGCTGTTCCTCCGGGCCGCGCGGCCCGGCGCCGCGGCACGGCGCCGGCCGGCTGACGGCGGCGCCGGTCGTGGTGCAGGGATGACGCCATCGCGATTCCGGCAGTCGGTACAGTGAGCGGGCGCTCCCGCAGCGCCGCCTGCCCGCCCGATTCGCCACCATGCCCGACACGATCACCCTCACGCCGTTCGCCCGTGCCCGCCTGTTTCCGAAGCAGCGCCGCCCGAACACCATCCAGGACCTCAGCCCGGCCGAGTTCGTCGCCTACCTGAACACGCATGCGCCGGCGCGGGTGATCGACGGCTACGCGCCATTCTGCAAGCTGCACGTGCATCGCAACTGGACCTCGACGCGCTGCCTGACCATCGCGATCGGCGACGACAACCGGCATCTGCTGCGCTCCGGCTACGAGGCGCGCAGCAGGGACGAGCTGCCGGTGCTGACCCGCTGGTTCGAGGGCCTGCTGGCGCCGGTCGCCGAGTATCTGGTGGTGATCCTGTACAGCCGCGCCCAGCTCGAGAAGGAGGGCGAAAGGATCGACGGCGACTGGGGCATCGTCGGCTGTCTGGCGACGGCCGAAGCGGACGAGATCCCGATGGCGCCGATCACCATGATGCGCAACGCGCTCGGTGTCGCCGAAGGCGGCTCCGGCGTGCCGCTCGATCGCGCCGCCTACCAGCGCAGCGTCGCCTACTGGGAGCGGCATGCCAACTGGCGTGCGCTGCCGTCGGGTCCCGCGACCGCTGGCGACTGACAGCCGAGGCCGTCAGGCCGGCGGCCGCCGTTGCTGCGGCGCCGGCCATGGCGTTCCTGCGGGACAATGGCGATTGGAATGCCGCGAGGAACCCCGGATGTCGGTCAGGCTGGATCAACTGCTGAAACTGCTGGATATCGAGACGCTGGACGCCAACCTGTTCCGTGGCCAGTCGCGCGATGACGGTTTCAAGCAGCTCTATGGTGGCCAGGTGGTGGCGCAGGCGCTGGTCGCGGCGACCCGCACGGTGCCGGCCGATCGCCCGGCGCAGTCGCTGCACGCCTATTTCCTGCGACCCGGCGATCTGCACCTGCCGATCATCTACGAGGTCGAGCGGATCCGCGACGGCGGCAGCTTCACCACGCGGCGCGTCCAGGCGATCCAGAACAGCGTGCCGATCCTTTCGATGATGGTCTCGTTCCACGCGCCGGAGGAGGGCTGGGACCACCAGCCGGCGATGCCCGAGGTGCCGCCGCCGGAAGCGCTGAAATCCGGCACCCGGCTGTACGAGGAATGGCAGGCCGGCCCGCCCGGCCCGACGCCGGGGCTGCTCGGCGTCAAGGTGATCGCCGAGCGCGCCGGCATCGAGATCCGCCCGGCGCTGGACCTGCAGTCGAAGCCGGGCGAGACGCCCGGCACCCAGCGGCTGTGGATCCGCTGCACCGGCGATCGGCCGCCACCGGCCGAATGGCATACGGTGCTGCTCGCCTATGCCTCGGACTTCGACCTGATCGGCACCGCCAAGCTGCCGCACGGCGGCTACTACGGCCAGCCCGAGATGATGATGGCCAGCCTCGATCACGCGATCTGGTTCCACCGCCCGGCGAACCTCGACGACTGGCTGCTCTACTGCATCGATGCGCCGACGGCCGCCGCCGGCCGCGCCTTCATCAGCGGCCGGCTCCATGACCGGGCCGGCCGGCTGCTGGCCAGCACCGCGCAGGAAGGCCTGATGCGGCGGCTGCGCGCGAAAGCCTGAGCCGCCCGCGAGCCGGCGCGCGGCGACGGTCTGCTCACCAGCCGCCGCGCAGCCGGACTTCGGCTTCCAGCGACATCGCCGTCGGCGTGTCGACCGCCGTGCCCGGCAGCAGCGCGTCCGGCCGCTGGGCGCGGTCGAACCAGAAGCCGCTGCTGTCGTCGCCGTGCGCGGCGACCGCCGGATGGCTGGCCAGCCAGACCATGGTGTCGGCGCCCTGGCGCGGCGTGCGCAGGAACGGCTGCATCCGGCGATCGAAGCCGGGCAACGACTTGGCCACGCCCGGCGTCGCGGCCCAGCCCGGATGCATCGCGTGCCAGGCGATGCGGGGCTCGTCTTCGGCCCACAGCCGGGTCAGCGCCAGCAGGCCGCGCTTGGCGCGCGCGTAGGCCTTGCTGCCGTCATAGTCGCCGCGCTGGTAATCGAGATCGTCGAGCGCCAGCCCCTGCAGGTACAGACCGCCCGAGACCACGTTGACCACCCGGCCACGGCGCTCGGCGAGCATCGGTTCCAGGCGCTTGCAGAGCAGCGCCGGGCTGAGCAGGTTGATCGCCAGCGTGCGTTCATGGCCTTCCGGGGTGTCGCCGCGCTCGGCGAACAGCGCGCCGGCATTGTTGATCAGCACGTCGATCGCCGGCAGTTCGGCGAGCAGGCGCTCGGCCAGCCGCTGGGTGTCGGCCAGCGACGACAGCTCGGCCTCGCAGGGCAGCAGCTCGGCATCGCCCGCGAAGTCGCGGATCGCCTGCATCGCGGCGGTCAGGCGATCGGCGCCGCGGCCGATCAGGATCAGCCGGGCGCCGAGCCGGGCCAGTTCCTTCGCCGCCGCCAGGCCGAGCCCGGCGGTGACGCCGGTGATCGCCACGGTGCGGCCGTCCATGCGCCGGCTCAGGCCGCGCGAATGCTGGGTGCGCCAGCCGCGCCGGGTGAACGCCACCATGCCGGGCAGCAACAGCTTCTGCGCCAGCCGCTCGCGCGCCGGCAGCTGTTCCGGGCCGTCCTCGACCAGCGCCCGGGTCAGGCCGGTCATCGCCTGATCGCCGAGCCGCTCGGCCCAGGGCCTCAGCAGCGGCGCGATCCGCGCCGGCACCGCATCCCAGCGCATCACCGCCTGGTAGCGCAGCCGGGTGCGGGCCGGGCCGAGCGCTTCGAAGTCCAGGGTGTCGACGACCGTGAAACCCGGGCCGCTGCCTTCCAGCACCAGCCGGCGGTCCTCGTCGCGCTCGATCAGCCGGTAGTCCGCCGGCACCGAGCGGCCGAGCACGTTGAGCCGCAGCGCGAACGTGCTGCCGGCGCGGGCCGGCCCCGGCGTGCGCTTGTCGGCCTCGAAGACGCCGGGGTCCCACTGCTCGGTGGTCGAGAAATCGGCCAGATAGCGAAAGCAGTCGGCGATCGGGCGATCGAGCACCCGCTCGCGGGTCAGCGGCAAGGTCAGCATGGGCGGGCGGTGGCGGGTCGGCGAGCGGGATGCCAAGCCTAGCGGCAGCGCGTTCAGCCGTCGCGCCGCTGCCGCTGTTTCAGGCCCCGCTGTTTCAGGCCCCGCTGTTTCAGGCGATAGGCCAGCTGCGGCCGGGTGATGCCGAGCGCGCGGGCAGCGGCCGACAGGTTGCCGCCGGCCTGGGCGACGGCGCGCTCGATCATCAGCGCCTGCATCGCGTCGATCGACAGGCCGGCAGCGGCGGCGGGCAGTCCCGCGTCAGCCGCGGCCGGTGCCGGCGCGCTGGCCGGCGCGGCGCTGCTGCCCTGCGCGGCGCTGCTGCCCTGCGCGCGCAGGCTGCCGCCACGATCCAGCGTCAGGGCGCCGCTGCCCAGCTGCTCGCCGCCGGAGAACAGGTGGACGACGTCGATCGCGCCGCCTTCGGGTGCCAGGATCATGCCGCGCTCGACGATGTTCTCCAGCTCGCGGATGTTGCCGGGCCAGCGGTAGCTGAGCATCGCGTCGATCGCCTGCGCGGTGAAGCCGGTGGCGCTGCGGCCGTTGCGCTGGTTGAACTTGCGCAGGAAGTGATTCATGAAGATCGGGATGTCCTCGCGCCGCTGGCGCAGCGGCGGCACGGTGATCGGGAACACGTTGAGGCGGAAGAACAGGTCTTCGCGGAAACGTCGGGCACGCACTTCCTCGCGCAGGTCGAGATTGGTGGCGGCGACCAGCCGCACGTCGACCTTGTGGGTGCGGGTGCTGCCGACCCGCTCGATCTCGCGTTCCTGCAGCGCGCGCAGCAGCTTGCCCTGCGCGGTCCAGCTGAGGATGCCGATCTCGTCGAGGAACAGCGTGCCGCCGTGGGCGCGCTCGAAGCGGCCGGGGCGCGCCGTCGAGGCGCCGGTGAAGGCGCCGCGCTCGACGCCGAACAGTTCCGATTCGATCAGGTTTTCCGGGATCGCCGCGCAGTTGATCGCCACGAACGGCCCCGACGCGCGCTTGCTGACCCGGTGCAGGCTGCGCGCCAGCACTTCCTTGCCGACCCCGCTTTCGCCAAGGAACAGCACGGTGGCCTGGGTATCGGCGACCCGGCGCACCATGTGGCAGGCGGCATTGAAGCCGGCCGAGGCGCCGACCACGTCGGCATCGCCGAGCAGGTCCTGGGCGGCGCTGCCGACCGGCGTCGCGGCGGTGGCCAGGCCGGCGGTCAGCGCGTCGGCACGGAGGAACGCGAGGTCGCCGCTGGCGTCGCCCCAGGCCTCGACCGGCTTGCCGACGATCCGGCAGTGCGGCGCGCCCTGTGCCCGGCATTCGACTTCGCGGAACAGCACCGGCCGGCCCATGAAGCGGCTGATGAAGCCGGCGGCGTAGCCGATCTGCTGCCAGCAGGCCGGTTCCCGGCCGATGCCGTACAGGCGGATGTGCTCCTCGGCCTCGGCCGAGCCGTGCCAGATGAACTCGCCGTCGAAGTGGCCCTTTTCCTCGTCGATCTCCATCCGCACCGCCTCGACCCGCGCCGTGCCTTCGAGCATGTGCAGCTGCGGGCCGCCGAACACCGCGGCATCGGCGCCGCCGGCGTCGCGCAGCTTGCGCGACAGCTCGGCGTCGTGGGAGCCGGAGTTGTAGCCGATCCGGGTCAGCAGGCCGCGGGCGCGATCGGTGCCGAGGCTTTCGATCAGCTCGCGGCGCAGCACCCCGAACGCCGAGCTGTGCATCAGCAGCATCCGCTGGTCGTCGAGCCAGATGCGGCCTTCCTCGGGCTGGAAGCGGACGCGGGCCAGCAGGTCGCCGACATCCGGGTAGTGCAGCGGCGCGGCGGGTCCGGCGGGCGGCGGCAGCGACATGATCGGGGCTCGGTCTGCGCAGGGATTTGATCAGGAGATTAATCGTTTTGATCAAATCCGCTTGCGCTGACGGCGATGGAATTCACGAAATCATCAAGACGCCGACGGGTGATGGCAGCCGTCGGCCTGCTGGCATGGGCCGTCAAATCGCCATCAATCGAAATCGATTCAATGGTTTGCATCCATATCCATCGGGGATTCCGGCGCCAACCGGAGGCTGGCACGCTCGGTGCAAACCTGTAGGCATGACGTCAGGCCAAGACCTGATCACCGGCCCCGCCCCCGCGCGGGCCGCGAAGTGCGACAGGAGCGAGAGATGACCGTGGTTTCCCTGCATGCTGAGCGCGGCGCGCTCGGTGCTCAACAACGTTACGTGCGTCTGCGTGAACACCGCGACGACGGTTTCGTGATCTTCGATTTCGCCATCGGCGATCCGCAGCTGTCCTGCGAGCTGATCATGCCGCTGGTCGCCTACCAGGAGTTCTGTGCCTCCAACCACGTCGTCCATCTCGACGATGCGCAAGGCCGGCAGATCGATCGTGAAGCCCTGAAGTGGCGTTACGGCCAGCCCGGCATCAGCGAATAAACCTGAACACGCGAGGAGCAGCGCATGTCTGTCGAGATCCGCACCAAGGGCGTCAAGCCGCTCAGCAACAGCTTCGGCCATCTGCAGCGCCGCTTCGGCGACAAGCCGGCGACCCGCTACCAGGAGGCGACCTACGACATCCAGTCGACCGCCAACTTCCACTACAAGCCGCTGTGGGATCCGGCCCGCGAGATGTTCGACGCGCGCCGCACCGCAGTGATGATGAAGGACTGGTACCAGCTTAAGGACCCGCGCCAGTTCTATTACGGCAACTACACGACGACGCGCGCCAGGCAGCAGGACGCGATCGACCGGACGCTGGATTTCGTCGAGAAGCGCGATCTGCTGCGCAGCCTGTCGCAGGACATCCGCGAGCGGATCGTCCACACGATCGTGCCGCTGCGGCACTACGAGTGGGGTGCGAACACCAACAGCGCCCATGTCTCCGCCTATGGCTACGGCACCGCGATCACCTCGCCGGCAATGATGAACACCGCCGACCGTCTCGGCATGGCGCAGCACATTTCGCGCATCGGCCTGCTGGTCGATGGCAACAGCGGTGATTCGCTGCTCGCCGCGCAGGCGCTGTGGACCGGTCACGCCGACTGGCAGCCGCTGCGCCGCGAAGTCGAGCGGATGTTCGTCACCCGCGACTGGTTCGAGGTTTTCGTCGCCCAGCTGCTGGTCGCCGACGCGCTGGTCTACCCGCTGTTCTTCCAGCAGATCGACGCCGCGATCGCCGGCGCAAGCGGCTCCGCGCTGTCGTCGCTGAGCGATGCGCTGATGCGCTGGTACGAGGAAACCGCGAAGTGGATCGACGCGGTGATCAAGACCGCTGCCGCCGAAAGCCCGGAAAACAAGGCGCTGCTGTCCGGCTGGACCGTGACCTGGCGCAACCGCCTGCTGCCGGCGCTGGTGCCGATCGCGCAGCGCGCGCTCGGCAACAAGGCGGAGGACGCGCTGGCCGCAGCCGCCGCCGCCCTCGATGCCCGTGCCGCGAAGCTCGGCCTCACCGTCTGATCAGGACTCCACTGCACGCATGGCCACGACCAGTACCCAGCCCGTCTTCATCGCCCTGCAGGCGAACAACGACACCCTGCCGATCATCGAGGCGATCCGCCAGGACAATCCCCAAGCGGTCGTCCACGACTATCCGGCGATGGTCAAGATCGACTGCCCCGGGCGGCTGGTGATCCGCCGCGAGACGGTCGAGGAACACCTCGGCCGCGCGTTCGACCTGCGCGAGATCCAGGTCAACATGATCTCCATTGCCGGCAACGTCGACGAGTCCGAGGACGAGTTCACGCTGGAGTGGAAATCGGCCTGAACACGGCGCTCATCGGCCGCAGGCCGATGAGCCGCGAAAAGACTTTCCTGATTCAGACGTTCTTTGATTGATACGGAGACACCACCATGGCCGCAGAAGGCAATGCAAAGCCCGCGAAGAAGCTCAGCCTCAAGGAAAACTACGCGCTGCTGACGCGCGGTCTCGGCTGGGAACCGAGCTACGAGAAGAAGGAGGACATCTTCCGCTACATCCACTTCGAAGGCGTGAAGATCCACGACTGGGACAAGTGGGAAGACCCGTTCCGTCTGACCATGGACGCCTACTGGAAGTACCAGGGCGAGAAGGAGCGCAAGCTCTACGCGATCGTCGACGCCTTCCAGCAGCACAACGGCCAGTTCAACGTCACCGACGCCCGCTATGTGCAGGCGCTGAAGGTGTTCATCAACGGCATCACCGAACTGGAGTACGACAGCCACCGCGGCTTCAACATCCTGGCCCGCGAGTTCCCCGGCGTCGGCCCGCGGATCGCCGCCCAGATGCAGTCGCTCGACGAGCTTCGCCACGCGACCACGCAGATCCACACGATCAGCCAGTACGCCAAGTACTTCACCGGCATGAACGAGTTCCCGTACCAGTTCGATCGGGTCTGGTACCTGTCGATTCCGAAGTCGTTCTTCGAGGACGCGGTGACCTCCGGTCCTTTCGAGTTCATCGTCGCGATCAGCTTCGCGTTCGAGTACGTGCTGACCAATCTCGCGTTCATGCCGTGGATGTCGGGGGCGGCGTTCAACGGCGACATGGCCACCGTCAGCTTCGGCTTTTCCGCACAGAGCGATGAAGCGCGGCACATGACGCTCGGCATCGAGGTGATCAAGTTCCTGCTCGAGCAGGATCCGGGCAATGTGCCGCTGGTCCAGAAGTGGATCGACAAGTGGTTCTGGCGCGGCTACCGCCTGCTGTCGCTGCTGGCGACGATGATGGACTACATGCTGCCGAAGCGGGTCATGGCCTGGAACGAGGCCTGGGAGATCTACTACGAGCAGAACGGCGGCGCGCTGTTCGCCGACCTCGCCCGCTACGGCATCAAGCCGCCGAAGCGCGCGCCGGAGACGATCGCCGAGAAGGGCCACGTCGCTCACCAGATGTGGAGCGTGTTCTACGCCAACCGCGATGCCGTCGGCTTCCAGATGTGGCTGCCGTCCGATGAGGAAATGGCCTGGATGTCCGAGAAGTATCCGGACACTTTCGACCAGTACTACCGCCCGCGCTACGAGTACTGGAAGGCCCAGGAGGCGGCCGGCACGCCGTTCAGGAACACCACGCTGCCGCAGCTCTGCCAGGTCTGCCAGTGGCCCTGCCTGTTCACCGAGTCCGGCGACCCGACCACGCTGAGCCTGCGCGAGAGCGAATACCGGGGCCAGACCTTCCACATGTGCTCCGACGGCTGCAAGGACATCTTCGACGACACGCCGGAGAAGTACGTGCACGCCTGGCTGCCGGTGCACCAGATCTACCAGGGCAACTGCTTCCTGCCGGGTGTCGATCCGACCGCGCCGGACTTCAACCCGATGGTTGAGGCCCTGCGCTACATGGGCATCAAGCCGGGTGTCGACGGCGGTGACTTCAAGGGCAGCGCCGACGCCACCAACTGGGAGAAATGGACCTCGCGTCCGGCCAATATCCATGAAGGCGCGTACACCGACGCGGTTCGCGATACCGCGAGCCCGGCCGATGTCGGTGCCCGCAAGGCCGGCTGAACCGGAGCGCCATCCATGCCCGTCTGCAATGTCATCGTCCTGAAGGGACACCCGCTGGCCACGCTCAAGCAACTGGTCGTGGCGTGCTCGGACACGCTGGCCCGGATCATCGGCGCCCCGAAGGACCGGCTCGAAGTCTGGGTCACCGAAGTGGAGCCGGCGCTCTGGGGCCTGTCCGGCCAGCCCGGCGACGAGGTGCTGCAGACGGTCAGCCGCGCCGAGGTCGAGATGCCGTTCATCCGGATGGTGCTGCTGCAGGGCCGGCCGGTCGAACAGCACCACCAGCTGATCGCCGAGATGACCGCCGTCGTCGCCCGCGTGCTCGGCGCCAACGCCGAGCGCGTCCGCCTGCAGATCGACGAGGTGCACCCGGATCGCTGGGGCATCGGCGGCGTGCCGGCCAGCGTGCGCCGGGCAGCGGAGATCGCGGCGCGCGCAGCGACCGCCTGAACGACAGAACCCGAGGAAAACCATCATGCCCATCAAGGCCATCACGCCGGACTACCACGGCGACTTCAAGGACGGTGTCGAGAAGTTCCACGGCAACCAGATCGTCAACATCCACTGGGAAAAGCACCTGATGTTCGCCTGGCCGATGTGCGTGCCACTGCCGCCGGCGATGCCGTTCGGCGCACTGATCGAAGCCGTGCTGCCGGGCATCTTCGGCAAGCACCCGGACTTCGCGAAGATCGACTGGAACACCGTCGAGTGGAAGACCTCGAAGGGCGCGTTCACGCCGGACCCGGCGAAGTCGCTGGCCGACAACGGCATCGGCCACAAGACCACGATCCGCTTCCGCACGCCGGGTCTCGATGGCGTCGACGGCAACGCGGTCTGCTGATCCGTAGGGCGGGTCTTGACCTGCCTTCGGTCTCCGCCTGTCCAGAAATCCGGCGGGTCGAGGCCCGCCCTACGCGACTTCCGCACACTCCACCGGCACCATGAGTTACGAACTGACCATTGAACCGCTCGGCCAGACCATTACGGTCGAAGACGAGCAGACCATCCTCGACGCCTGCCTGCGTGCCGGCATCTGGCTGCCGCATGCCTGCTGCCACGGCCTGTGCGCGACCTGCAAGGTGCAGGTGGTCGACGGCGACATCGAGCATGGCGAGGCCTCGCCGTTCGCGCTGATGGACTTCGAGCGTGACGAGCGCAAGACGCTGGCCTGCTGTGCGACCCTGCAGTCCGACGTCACCATCGAAGCCGACATCGACGAGGAACCGGATGCCGAGATCATCCCGGTCCGCGACTTCGACGGCAGCGTCAGCCGCATCGAGGACCTGACGCCGACGATCAAGGGCATCTGGGTGGCGCTCGACGAGGCCATGCACTTCCAGGCCGGGCAGTACGTCAACGTCACCATCGGCGAGCACGGCTTCTCGCGGCCGTTCTCGCTGGCCAACGCGCCGTCGTCCGGCAACGAGATCGAGCTGAACGTGCGGATCGTGCCCGGCGGCGTCGGCACCGGCTGGCTGCACAACGAGCTGCAGGTCGGCGACCGGCTCCGCATCGCCGGTCCTTACGGCCGCTTCTTCGTCCGCAAGTCGGTGCACAGCCCGAGCCTGTTCATGGCCGGCGGTTCCGGGCTGTCGAGCCCGCGCAGCATGATTCTCGATCTGCTCGAAAGCGGCAGCACGCTGCCGATCACCCTGGTCTACGGCCAGCGGGTGCGCGCCGAGCTGTACTACCACGACGAGTTCACCGCGCTCAGCCAGCGGTATCCGACCTTCACCTACGTGCCGGCGCTGTCGAACGAGCCCGAAGGCAGCGACTGGCCGGGCTTCCGCGGCTTTGTCCACGAGGCGGCCAAGGCGCATTTCGACAACGATTTCCGCGGCAACAAGGCCTATCTGTGCGGCCCGCCGATGATGATCGACGCCTGCATCACCACGCTGATGCAGGGCCGCCTGTTCGAGCGCGACATCTACCAGGAGAAGTTCCTGTCGGCGGCCGATGCGCAGCAGGTGCGCAGCCCGCTGTTCCGCAAGATCTGAAGTGGGGTCCGGGGTGGCTGCGGGCCGCCCCGGCTTACCGCCGGCGCCGGGCTGCAGCACACTCGGCCGCGTCAACGACCATCTATCTGCCCCACCGAGGACGCGCATGCGCGAAACCGCCCGAGAACCGGTCTGCGCCGAACTGACGGCCGCCGGCATCGAAGCCCATATCCGCGCCTACTTCGACGCCTGCAACAGCGGTGATGCCGAGCGCATCGCCGCCTACTTCGAACCGGACGGCGTGCACTACTTCCCGCCCGGCATGTACGAAGGGCCGTTTCGCGGCGCGTTGACCATCGGCAAGCGCTGGCAGGCGGCGGTCGAGACGCTGGGCTCGCACTGGACGGTCGACCAGGTCATCGTCGATGCCGGCAGCCGCCGTGCGGCGATCGAGTGGTCGCACTTCAAGCGCCGCAGCGGCGTGCTGCTGCGCGGCGACGAGTGGTACCGCTACAGCGAGCGCGGCCTGATCCGCGACATCCGCGCCTACTACGCCAGCCCGCAGGATGCCTCGCTGAGCCGGCTCGAACTCGGCGGCTGGGACTACGCCGGCCTCGGCTATCCGCTGACCGCGCCGCCGGAACGCGCCTAGTCGGTCCAGCCGCGCCGCCAGGCGATCCGGGCCAGCTCGAAATCGCTGGCCGTGCCCAGCTTGGCCTTGATCTGGTAGTGCAGGTTGTGGACGGTCTTGGCGCTCAAGTGCAGCGTCTCGGCGATCCGCGCCACCGGATGGCCGGCCAGCAGCTGGCGCAGCACCTCGAACTCGCGCGGGGTGAGTTCGTGGGCGGCATCGCCGTCGCCATCGATCGCAGCACCCGCCAGATCCGGCGACAGGAAGCGCCGGCCGCGCTGCACCTCGCGCAGCGCCGTCACCAGCACCGCCGGCGCGCTGCTCTTGGTGACATAGCCGAGCGCCCCGGCCTTCAGCGCCTGGGCCACCCAGACATCGTCGCGGTACATGCTGAACACCAGGCAGCGCACCTGCGGCTGGCGGCTGCGCAGGCGCTGGATCAGCTCGATGCCGCCGATGCCGGGCAGCGACAGGTCGACCACGGTGACCGACGGCTGATGCTGTTTCCAGAGCAGCAGCGCCGCTTCGGCGCTGCCCGCCTCGGCAACGACGCGCAGGCCGTCCTGCAGCTCCAGCAGCCGGCGATAGCCCTCGCGGACCACCGCGTGATCGTCGACCAGCAGCACGTCGATCACGGCCCGGCGCTCGCGGCCGGCGGCAGCGGCAGCTCGATCCGCAGGCGCAGGCCGCGGCCGGCGGCGGCCTCGACATGCAGGCTGCCGGCCAGCGCCCGGACCCGTTCATCGATGCCGAGCAGACCGTGGCCGGGCACCGCGCCGCGGCTGCCCGGGCCGTGGCCATCGTCATCGACGGTGATCCGCAGGCGCGGCCCGGCGAGCCGCGCGATCGCCACCACGGCCCGGGCGGCGTCGCCGTGGCGCGCGGCATTGGTGAGTGCCTCCTGGACGATGCGGTAGAGGTGCACCGCGATGTCCTCGGGCAGCCGGTCGAGGCCGGCGTCGTCCAGCTGCAGCCGGCAGTCGAGCAGCGCGCCGTCGCCGCGCCGGCGCGGCGTCGCCACCAGCGCCGGCAGTGCCACCGCGAGGCCGAAGCGATCGAGCGCCGCCGGGCGCAGATCGTCGAGCACCGACTGCAGGCCGTCGAGCAGCTGGCCGGCGAGCGCGCCGATCCGCTCGCCGGCGGCCGCATCCGGCCGCAGCGTCAGCACCGCCGCTTCGGCACGCAGCGCGCTCAGGCTCTGGCTCATCTCGTCGTGCAGCTCGCGCGCCAGCCGCCGGCGCTCCTGTTCGCGGACGTTGAGCAGTCGGGTGCTGAGACCCTGCTGTTCGGCGAGCAGGGATTGCCAGCGCTCGGCCAGGCGATTGAAGCGCAGCGCGACGTCGCGCAGTTCGCGCAGCTGCGGCAGCGGCAGACGCACGCCGTGGTCGCCGGCCTCGAGCCGGCCGAGCGCGGCGAGGATCGCCTGCGCCGGCCGCAGCGCGCGGCCGACCACCCGGGTCACCGCGATGACGATCAGCGCCAGACCGAGACCCAGCACCAGCCAGTGGCGGATGCGCTGCCACCAGGCCTCGCCGACCGCCGCCCAGTGCACCTGCAGGTCGACGCTGGCGGCCTTGATGCCGGCCGGCAGCAGCAGCGGCACCTCGGCATGAATCGGTTGCGCGAGATGCGCCTGCAGCTGCTGGCCGAGCCAGCGGCCGGCGGCACTGCCGGGCGGCCAGTCGTCACAGCGCCCGGCCAGGCGCCGGCCGCGCAGGTCGTCGATCTGCAGGCACAGCGGCAGCCGACGGGCGAGGCCGTCGAGAGCGTCGAGATGGATCGGCAAGGCCTCGCGATCGAAGGAACCGGAGCGCCGTGCCAGATCCTCGTTGAGCAGCTGGGCGACCAGGGCCGCGGTCTCCGGCAGCGCGTCGATGGCGGCGCGGCGCTGCTCGTGACCGTCCCAGGCGATCGCCAGCATCAGCAGCAGCAGCGCCAGGCAGCCGCCGCGCAGCAGCAGGCTGCGCTGCAGGTCGAGCGCGGGCTGCAGCGGAATCGGCGGAGCTGGAATCATCGTGGGGCGGGCCGGGCGTGACGGCATCTTGCCGCAGCGGCAGTCGGGCAAGTTGCCCGCCGTCGACGCGCCCGGGCAAATTGCCGTGGCCTAGTGCCGGGTCGGCTGCCGACACTGGTGGCCCGTTCAACCGATGGAGCCGATCCGATGAAGCCGATGCCGATGCCGATGCCGAAGCCCTGCCGCCGCCTGCTGGAGGGCGGCCGATGATCGGCCTCTGGAGTGCCCACAGCCAGACCTTCCTGCTGGCGATGGCGACCGTCACCACGCTGGGCTTCGCGCTGCCGATCACCTTCGCGCCGCTGGCCTGGTCGCGGATCATGCAGTGGCGGATCCCGGCCGACACCGATCTGGTGATCTATTTCGCCCGCTGCCTCGGCGTATTCATCCTGATCGTCGAATGGCTGGCGTTCCGTGCCGGCGTCACCGGCGTCGCGATCGAGTTCACCTTCCAGGTGCTGCTCGCGGTGTTCAGCCTGATGGTGGTGCTGCACGCGGTCGGCATGGTCCAGCGCATCCAGCCGTGGACCGAGAACGCCGAGATCCTGATGTACAGCGGCCTCGCGGTGCTGGCGCTGCTGTTCTGGCCGGTGGTCGCATAGCGCCTCGACGCCGCCGTTACGCGGGCGGCGCTTCCGCCGCCCGCGCGATGCCGGCCGGCGTGCCGCCGATCGCCCGGTGCTCGCGGAAATGGATGATCGGCATCGGCTGCACCTTTAGGGCAGGCCCTTGCGGCGGCCGGCGTCCATGAACAGCGTGCCGCCGGCCAGGGCATCGGCTTCCGGCGCCAGCAGCAGCTCGACCGCCCAGGCGATCTGCTCGACGGTGGTGAAGGCGCCGATCGCCGATTCGCCGCGCATCTCGTCGAGCACCGCATCGGCGCTGATGCCGTCGCGCTCGCCACGGGCGCTGGCGACCCGGCGCAGGCGGTCGGTATCGGCCGGCCCCGGCGCCACCAGATGCGCGGTGACGCCGCGCTCGCCATAGGCCCAGGAGTACTGGCGCACCAGGTTGGCGAGTGCTGCATTGGCGACGCCGGCGGTGGCGGCGTAGGCGGTCGGCTCGAAGCCGTAATGGCCGCCGATGGCGACGATCCGCGCGCCGCGCTGCAATCGGTGGTCGGCGGCGCGGACCAGCCGCATCAGGCCGCCGCACTTGATGTTGACGGCGTCGACCACGGCGGCGGTCGGCGCGCCGAGCACGCCGCCGGCGGTTGCCACGCCTGGGCCGTGCACCAGCATCCGCACCGGGCCATCGAGCTGGGCCGCGATCGCGGCGATCGCCGCGTCGTTGCCGATGTCGGCGACGCAGGCCTGCAGGTTCGGCGTGCCGGCGGCGAGGGCGACGACGCTGTCGGCGCTGCGGGCGACGGCGACCACCTTCAGGCCGCGGGCGGCGAGTCGGCGGGCGATCACCTGGCCCATGGCCCCGGTGGCGCCGACGACGACGGCAATGTCCTGCTGGCTCATCTGCAATCTCGGCGTGAAAGCGTCAGCGCGGGGCCGACGCTGGAAGAAGGAAGGGCGACGGACGGCAGGGGCCACCGTCGCCAGGGTTCAGGCGGACTGCCGACGCCCGGCCGCCGTCGCCGAGGCGCGCGCCAGCAGATGGCCGACGCCTTCGAGCGGGCGTCGTTCCATCCACTCCGGCCGCACCAGCTGCAGGTGCACGGCCAGCGCCACGGCCTGGGTCCGGCGCCGCACGCCGAGCTTGCCGAACACATGGGTGACGTGGAACTTGACGGTCGGCAGGGTGATGCCGAGCCGGGCGCAGATTTCCCGGTTGGACCAGCCGTCGCAGACCAGACCGAGGATCTGCAGTTCGCGCGCCGTCAGCGGCTCGATGAGCCGCAGCCTCGACGCCGGATCCGGCGGCAGCCGGGCTGCTTCATCGTCCGGATCGAGGTCGAGGACCATCGGCGTGTCGGCCTCAGGTCAGCACTTGCAGGAAGCTGTCGCGCGGCGTGTTGTCCTGCGAGAACTGGGCAGGCCCGGCCTGGGTGGTGTCCCAGGTCAGCAGCGGCGTGTCCGGATAGTGGATGTAGCCTTCGGCGAACACTTCGTTGCGGTTGCCGCTCGGATCGAAGAAGTAGATCGTCGCGCCGCGGGTGATGCCGTGGCGGTTCGGGCCGACATCGATCGGCACCCGGTACTTGCCGAAGCGGTCGGCCGCCTTGATCACGTCGTGCGCCGATTCCAGCGCGAACGAGGCGTGGTGGAAGCGGTTCGGTTCGGGCTGCAGCAGGAAGGCGATGTCGTGCGGCTTGATCGAGCAGGTCAGGAACACCGCCAGCGAGATGCCGGCTTCGTGATGAACGAGTTTTTCCGACAGGTCGAAGTCGAACACCTCGGTGAACAGTTTCACGCACTCGTCGAGATTGATGCCGCCGAGCAGCATGTGGTCGAGACGGCAGATGTTGGCGCCGCGCACCACGCCATCATCGGGTACCACCCCCGGATTCGAATGCGGCAAGGTATTGCCGATCTGCTCCTTGTCGGCATACAGGTGCATGGTGTGGCCGCTCGGAATCACGAACGACAGGCGCCGGCCGCTCTTCGGATGGACGCCGGCCGCGATGTGGCTGACCGGAATGCCGAAGGCGATCAGCTTCTTCTCCAGCACGTCGAGCGTGGCGTCGTCGTAGACCTTGAAAGCGAAGTGGTCCATGCCGGCGCGGTCCGACGGCGCCAGCACGATCGAATGATGGTCGTGCTCGTCCCAGGCCTTGAAGTAGACCCGGCCCTCGCTGTCTTCCATCACTTCGTGCAGGCCCAGGATGTGGTCGTAGTGGTGCCGTGCCTTCTTCATGTCCATCACCCGGATCTGGATCTCGCCGGGTCTCAGTACGCCGCGCATCGCCATGGTTTTGCTCCTCGTTGTGATCAGCGGCCGTGTCGGCCGCCGGTTGCCGCGAATCGGGGTGATCGCTTGCGGGACGGATCAGGCCGCCTTGTCGACCAGCAGGCCGCGCGCCTTGGCCATGGTCAGCGCGGTGTCCTCGATCATGTCTTCCTGGCCGCCGATCATCTTGCGCTTGCCGAGTTCCACCAGGATGTCGCGCGCCGGTATTCCGTACTTAAGGCCAAGCCGCTTGGCATGGAGCAGGAAAGTGGAGTAGACGCCGGCGAAACCCAGCGTCAGCGAGGCGCGGTCGATGCGGACCATCTGGTCCATCATCGGCACGATGATGTCCTCGGCCATGTCCATCAGCTTGAACAGGTCGCAGCCGGTGTCGATGCCCATGCGGTCGCAGACCGCGACGAACACTTCGAGCGGCGTGTTGCCGGCACCGGCGCCGAGGCCGGCGACCGAGGCATCGATGCGGGAAGCACCCTCCTCGATCGCGGCGATCGAGTTGGCGATGCCCATGCCGAGGTTGTGGTGGCCGTGGAAGCCGATCTGGGTCGAAGGCGCGAGCACCTCGCGCAGCGCACGCACCCGGCGCTTGACGTCCTCCGGCAGCATGTAGCCGGCCGAGTCGGTGATGTAGATGCACTCGGCGCCGTAGCGTTCCATCATCTTGCCCTGCACCGCCAGGCCTTCGGGCGAGTTCAGGTGCGCCATCATCAGGAAGCCGACGGTGTCCATGCCCAGCTTGCGGGCGTAGGCGATGTGCTGCGGGCTGGTGTCGGCCTCGGTGCAATGGGTGGCCACGGTGACGCTGCGCACGCCGTGGTCGTAGGCGCTCTGCAGTTCCTTCATCGTGCCGAGGCCGGGAATCAGGAGCACCGACACCTTGGCGCGCCTGACGTGCGGCATCACCGCATCCCAGTACTCCTCGTTGCTGTGCAGCGCGAAGCCGTGCTGCAGGCTGTTGCCGCCGAGGCCGCCGCCGTGGGCGACCTGGATCAGCGGCACGCCGGCGGCGTCGAGCGCGGAGGCCACGGCCACCATCTGCGCCGTGGAGATCTGCTCGCGCTTGGCGTGCATGCCGTCGCGCAGGCACATGTCGTGGACCAGGACCTTGCGGCCCTTGAGATCAATGAATCCGTCGCTGCTCATGTTCGTGCTCGTGTCCGTGCCCATGTCTGTACTCGGGGTCGATCAGGCGGCTGCCTTCAGCTGGATGCGGCCGGCGAGAATGCCGTCGGCGAACATCTCCGCGGTGCGGGTGGCGGCGGCGGTCATGATGTCGAGGTTGCCGGCGTAGGTCGGCAGGTAGTCACCGAGGCCCTTCACTTCCATGAAGATCGCGACCTTGTTGCCGTCGAACACCGGGCCGTTGACCAGGCGATAGCCGGGCACGTACTTCTGCACCTCGATGATCATCTGCTTGACCGATTCGATGATCGCCACCTCGTCCGGCTGGTCGTCGGTCAGGCAGTAGATGGTGTTGCGCATCAGCATCGGCGGCTCGGCCGGATTGACGATCACCAGCGCCTTGCCGCGGCGGGCGCCGCCGACCACGCAGACGGCGTTGGACGTGGTGTAGGTGAATTCGTCGAGATTGGCGCGGGTGCCGGGGCCGATCGACTTCGAGGCCACACTCGCGATGATCTCGGCGTAGCTGACGCCCTGCACGCGCGATACCGCGCGGACCATCGGGATCGTCGCCTGGCCGGCGCAGGAGATCATGTTGACGTTCATCGCGCCTTCGGTGGCGTGGTCGGCAAGGTTCACCGGCGGCACGCACAGCGGGCCGATCGCGGCCGGCGTGAGGTCGATCATCATCACGCCGAGCGCGGTCAGCTTGTCCGAGTTGGCCTGGTGGACGTAGGCGCTGGTGGCGTCGAAGGCGATCTGGATGTGGTCGGCCAGCACGTGCGGCAGCAGGCCGTCGACGCCTTCGTGGGTCGTCTTCAGGCCCATCTCGCGGGCCTTGGCGAGACCTTCGGAGGCGGCGTCGATGCCGACCATCCAGACCGGTTCCAGCAGCGGCGAGCGCTGGATCTTGTAGATCAGATCGGTGCCGATGTTGCCGGAGCCGATCAGTGCGCAGCGGATCTTCTTCATGATGCCTTGGCCTCCGGATGGGCGTGGCCGTTGACGCCGTTGAGGCTCGCCGCCGGCATCTTGCCGTTCTGCGACGCGGTGACGCCGCCGACCGAGAAGTCCTCGGCGCCCATCTCGTGGATCAGGATGCGGACGTTCTCCGGCCTGACGCCGAGCACCTCGACGACGGTCTCGGTGACCCGCTTGGCGAGCTTGCGCTTCTGCTCGACGGTACGGCCTTCGAGCAGGTTGAACTGGATGATCGGCATGGGACTCTCGTGCGGTGGTACGGCGGTCAGGCTTGTTCGGTGGTCGGTGCCGCGACGGCGTACTGGCGCCGTCCTCCGACTGCCGGCGTGGCTGCGGCCTGCTGCTGCTCGGCGTCGACCATGCGGCGCAGCATCCGGCGCACCTTGACCGGACCGGTGTCGTTGCAGATCAGCACCGGATGCAGGCCGAAGAAGTCGTCGGTGCCCATTTCGGCATGCACCGCTTCGATCACCGGACCGTCCTCGGTTTCGAAAGCGACGTGCATCGCCTTGATCTTGGCGAGGTTGTACTCGGCGTCCTCGACCAGGTGATTGCGGCGGGTGGCGAAGAAGTAGTGCGTGGTGTCGAGCGTTTCCGGCGTGCAGGTGTGCAGGTCGTACTGGCCGGTGGTGTTGTCGAGATCGAGCGTGCGGCGATCGTCCTGGACCGCGCCGACCGACAGCTGGATGTTGGCCGGCGCGGTCCAGGTGATCTCGAAGAAGTGCCGGGCACTGGCCTTCGGATCGGGCAGGAACGGCGCGAAGATCATCAGCGCCGGCTGCTGGGTCCATTCCGAGCGCGAGGTGACGGTGGACGCGGTCTCGGTCAGCTTCGGTGTCAGCGGCGACAGCTGGCCGCGCGTGGTGATGATCTCGCCGTGGACGTAGTCGATGTGGCTCAGGTCCATGACGTTGTCGATGATCAGCTCGTAGTTCGACTTCAGGTGCATGTAGGTTGCGCCGTAGGCATTCGGATGCCCCTCGTCGAGCGGGCCGAAATCCGGCAGCCTGGCGGGATCGGCCGGCGCGTCGCCCATCCAGATCCAGATGAAGCCGTAGCGTTCGAGCAGCGGGAAGGTGCGCACCCGGGCATTGGCCGGCGTCGCGCCGCCGCCGTGCGGATTCAGCGTGCACTGGCCGGCGCAGTCGAAGCGCAGGCCGTGGTAGACGCAGGCCACCTCGTCGCCGACCCGCGTGCCGAGATGCAGCGGCGCGAAGCGGTGCGGACAGCGGTCGTGCATCGCCACCGGCGTGCCGTCGGCCTTGCGGTAGATCAGCACCGAGGTGTCGAGGATCTTGCGGTGGAACAGCGCCGCCGGATCGACCTCGGTCGAGATCGCGGCGACGTACCAGGTGTTGCGGAGAAATTTCATCGGTCGGCTTCCTGTATCGAGATCGGGAGCGGGTCGGTTTCAGGCCACGGCAGCTTCGGTCAGCGGCTGCGGGCGTGCCGCCCCGGCCGCTTCGGCCGCGAGCAGCGCGTCGAGCACGCGCAGCATCCGCGACGGTCCGTTGTCGTGAATGATCGAGATGGTCGGGAAGTCCGGCTTCTCGCGAACACGGACGTGCTGGGCCTCCAGCACGTGGCGGTCCTCGGTGAAGGCGTCGTCGAGGTTGTCGCGCAGCAGCTCCGACAGCCCCGGGAACTCGCAGTGCCGCGCCGCGCCCCAGGAGTAGTAGTAGTCGACCGTCTCGCCATCGTTCGGCGTCACCGCCTGCGAGGTCCAGGTATCGGCGATCAGCTGGCCGGCCGGCTCGCCGTCGGCCTTGCCATCGGCGAGGAACACGCGGAAATGCAGCACCCAGGTGCAGGGCACCGTGTGGGTGATGTCGAACCACAGATCGAAGCGCGTCTCCGGCGGGAACAGATGCGCCATGAAGCTGCTGATCGGCACGTCGCGCACGACATACTCGGTGCGAAGGCTGTGCGAGGTCGCGGTGAATGTCGGCTTGATGGTCGTGAACTTGGCGCGGGTCTGCAGATCGGGGCCGCCGAGCGTGCCCTGATGGACCCAGGCCAGGTGGGTGAGGTCGGCAAGGTTGGCGATCTCCAGCCGGTAGCTGGCGGCAACCTGCATCTGCGAGGTCTTGACGTTCCAGTCCGGGTGGCTGGGGCCGATGGCGAACGGAATCAGCGCTTCGTCGGCCCTGGCCGGATCGCCCATCCAGACCCAGACCCAGTTGTCGCGCTCGACGACCGGGAAGCTGCGCACGCAGGCCTTGGTCGGGATGTGTTCCTGGCCGGGAATCTCGTTGCACTGGCCGTCCGGGCCGAAGCGCAGGCCGTGATACATGCAGCGGATGTTGTCGCCTTCCTTGACGCCCAGCGACAGCGCCGCCTGACGGTGCACGCAGCGGTCTTCCAGCGCCACGATCTGGCCGTTCGGCTTGCGGTACAGCACCAGCCGCTCGCCGGCGATCTTGCGCGCCACCAGCGCGCCCTTGCCCTGCTTGAGGCCGTTCTGCTGGCTCTGGGTGAAGTGGTAGTCCCAGCCGGCGTTGTACCAGGCGTTTTTCACGAACATCCGATGCTCCTCCTCAGGTAGACCGGCGGCTCTGGCGGCCACTCGGCTGCAATCGATATGAATCAGACAAAGCGGAAACTGACACTCCCCATGTCCTGGAAGCGGGCGGTGATGCTGTCGCCGGCGGCGACCGGAATCGCTTCGGTGATGCCCCCGGTCATCACGAAGCTGCCGGCCGGCAGCGCTTCGCCGCGATCGGCGAGATGCTTCACCAGCATCACGATGGCCTTGGCCGGGTGGTTGAGCACGGCGGCGCTGGCGCCCAGCGCCATGATTTCGCCGTTCTTCTCGATGACCACGCCGATGGTGCGCAGATCCATCTCGCGCGGATCACGCGGCCGGCCGCCGGCGACATAGCGCGCCGACGAGCCGTTGTCGGCGATCACCGACACCAGATCGAACTTGAACTTTTCGTAGCGCGAATCGATCACCTCGACCGCCGGGATGATGTAGTCGGTCGCGGCGATCACCTGCTCGATCGTCACGTCGCCGGACAAAACGGCCTTCATCACGAAAGCGATCTCGGCCTCGACTCTCGGATGCACCAGTTCCTTGGTGTCGATGGCGCTGTTCTCGGGCCGCGAGAAGCTGGCCATCAGGATGCCGAAGCTCGGCACGTCCACACCCATCTGCAGCATCTTGGCCTTCGAGGTCAGGCCGGCCTTGAGCCCCACGCAGCGGTCGCCGCGAGCAATCCAGCGGCGGCGCAGCTCGTACTGCACGGCATAGCCATCGTCGATGCTCATCGACGGGTACTCGTCGGTGAGCTTAGGTATAGGCGTGGCGCTGTCCTGCGCGTGCAGCACGCGGTCGGTCAGCTTCTGGATGATGGGGCTGTCGAGCATGGTCATTCGATCCTTCCGACGAAGCGGCCTAGACAAAATTGATCGCGCAGGTGCCGAGGCCGCCGACGGTGCAGCGCAGCTGCTCGCCGGGCACTACCGGGATCAGGGTCGACTGCGAGCCGGACAGGATCACTTCGCCGGCCCGGAACGGAATGCCGAGCGCGCCCAGCGTGTTGGCCAGCCAGACCACGGCGTTGACCGGCCCGCCCTGCACGGCGGCGCCGGCGGCGGTGGAGAACAGTTCGCCGTTGCGCTCCAGCACCATGCCGGCGAGGTTGAGATCGAGATCGGTGACCTTGCGGCGGGCCTTGCCGAGCAGGTAGACGCCGCAGGAGGCGTTGTCGGCGACCGTGTCCTGGATCTTGATCTTCCAGTCGGTGATCCGGCTGTCGACGATCTCGAAGCAGGGCACCACGTAGTCGGTGGCGCGGATCACGTCGGTCGCGGTGATGCCGGGGCCGTTCAGATCGGCTTTCAGCACGAAGGCCACTTCGGCCTCGGCCTTCGGCTGGATCAGGCCGGCCAGCGGCACGTCCTGGCCTTCCTCATAGGCCATGCCCGAGGTCAGCTGGCCGAAGTCCGGACGGTTGACGCCGATCAGCTCCTGCACGGCCTTGGAGGTGACGCCGATCTTCTTGCCGACGATGCGCTCGCCAGCCTCGACTCGCCGGGCGATGAAGCGTTCCTGGATCCGGTAGGCGTCGTCGATGCTGATCAGCGGCTCGCGCGCCAGCAGCGGCGCGACGGTGGTCCGCGTCAACCAGGCGTTGTACAGCTCGTCGCCGTAGTGGCGGATCTGCTGAGGCGTGAAGCCGGTCTTGCCGTCCATCATGGTCGTCACTCCTTCAAAGCTTCACGCAGATGTTGCGCAGCTCGGTGTAGAACTCCAGCGAGTGCACGCCGCCTTCGCGGCCGATGCCGGACTGCTTGCTGCCGCCGAACGGGGTGCGCAGGTCGCGCAGGAACCAGCTGTTGACCCAGGTGATGCCGACCTCGATCTTGGCGGCGACCCGGTGGGCGCGCTGCAGATCTCGGGTCCAGATCGCGGTCGACAGGCCGTACCGGGTGTCATTGGCCTTGGCGATCACTTCGGCTTCGCTGTCGAACGGGCTGATATGGCAGCACGGCCCGAAGATCTCCTCGCGGACCACGCTCGCGGTTTCCGGCAGGTCGGTCCAGATCGTCGGCTGCACCCAGGAACCCTGGCTGAGCGCGCCCGGCATCTCCGGCACGCCGCCGCCGGTGACGATGGTCGCGCCCTCGGCCTTGGCCCTGGCGTAGTAGCCCAGCACCTTGGCCTGATGCTCCCTGGAGATCAGCGGCCCGAGCGTGACGCCCTTTTCCTCGGATGGGCCGAGCTTCAGCGCCTCGGCCCTGGCTTTCAGCGTGGCCACGAACGTCTCGTACAGCGGCCGCTCGACATAGACCCGCTCGGTGCCCAGGCAGACCTGGCCGCAATTCAGGAACACCGAGCGCATCGTGCCTTCGATCGCGGCGTCGAGATCGCAGTCGGCGAACACCACGGCGGCGTTCTTGCCGCCCAGCTCGAACGACACGTCGCGGATGCCATCGGCGGCTGCCTTCTGGATCGCCGCCCCGGTGCGGGTTTCGCCGGTGAAGGTGATCGCGGCCACGCCGTCGTGCTTGGTCAGGAACTCGCCAGCCGAGTTGGGCCCGAGGCCATGGACGACGTTGTAGACGCCGGGCGGCACGCCGACCGCGTTCATCACCTCGCCGAGCAGGGTCGCGGTGCCCGGCGTTTCCTCGGACGGCTTGACGATCACCGTGTTGCCGCAGGCCAGTGCCGGGCCGACCTTCCAGGTCATCAGCAGCAGCGGCGCGTTCCACGGGCAGATCACGCCGATCACGCCCTTCGGCACCCGGATCGCGTAGTTCAGCGCACCGGCGCCGTCCGGCGTCGGGGTCATGAACGATTCGGTGGCGACGTTCTTGACCACGTCGGCGAAGATCTTGAAGTTGGCCGCGCCTCTGGGAATGAAGGCGTGCTCCATCATCGACTTCGGCTGGCCGGTGTCGGCCATCTCGGCAGCGACGAAATCGGCAAAGCGGCGGGTGATCTCGTCGGCGACCTTGTGCAGCAGTGCCGCACGCTCGTCGATGCTCATCCGGCCCCAGGGGCCGTCCATCGCGGCGCGGCCGGCGGCCACCGCCGCGTCGACTTCGGCCTGTCCGCCCTCGTGAACGTGGCCGATCAGGTGGTTGTCGGATGGCGAGCGCTTCTCGAACGACTTGCCGCTCTGGCTGCCGACGAACTGGCCGTTGATGAAGTGCTTGAATTCTTTCAGCGCGGCGGTCGAGGTCGGAACGGGACCTGCAGCGGAGGGATCGTTGGCCATGGGATTGTCGAGTCGAAGAGTTCAGGAATGCAGCGCGGCAACCGCCGCTTCGGCGCACAGCAGGTCCTGCGCTTCCGAGCCGCCGGACACGCCGACGGCGCCGATCAGGGCATCGCCGTCGCGCAGCGGCAGGGCGCCACGGATCAGCGTGAAGCCGGGAACATTGAGCAGCCCCTCGCGGACCCAGGGGCCTTCGCCGGTCAGCGCCTGATCGAGCACGTCGGCCGGCAGCCCGTCGACCGAGGCGACGCTTTTTGCCTTGGCGACGCTGACCTGATCGGAAATCAGGAAGGCGTTCGGCATCCGCAGATAGGCCACCAGACGGGCGGAACTGTCGACCACGGCGACGCAGACCTGGATGCCCAGCGCTTCGGCCTTCGCCACCGCCGCCGCTGCGACGCGTGCTGCCGCGGCGTGGTGAATGACGGGACGGTTGATCGCCACGGTGCCACTCATGTGCAGGCTCCAGGTTCGGATCGATGATCGCCGCAGCGCGCGATGCGGGTCAGGCTGCGCAGCAGCTCGGCGACGTCGGCGTTCGGAGTGCAGCCCTTGCCGACCCGCTTGCCGAGCGGGCGCAGGTGCAGATCGCTGTTCGGGAACACCCGGCAGGCCAGGGCGATGCCGCGCGACCGGCATTCGGCGCTGATCTGTTCGGCGCTCATCTCGCCGCGCGCGAAGCTGCCGCTCAGCACCTCGACCCGGCAGACCCCGCAGCCGCCGCTGCGGCAGCCGACTTCGAGCGCCGAAGGGCGGCCGACCATCGCATCGAGCGCGGACTGGCCGGAATGGCTGACGAACGCCTGTGCGCTGCCTTCGATGGTGATCCGATGCTGCATCGGCCGGCCTCTCTCCTTGCCCGTGCGGCGCGACTCTCTGCGGAGTGCGTCCGGGTGCAAAGGTAGGCGGCGCCTGCAACAGGGTCCATTACTTTTGGATTGCGGCTGCGATACCGCATCGGTATCGTCCCGGGTCCAAACCGCGCACGGGAGATTCAGCCTTGAGCAGTCGCCTCGGCGCCATCGAGTTCCGCCACCTGCGCTATTTCACCGCGGTCGCCGAGGCCCGCAGCTTCCGCGCGGCGGCGCAGCAGCTGCATGTCTCGCAGCCGCCGCTGACCCGGCAGGTGCAGCAGCTGGAGGAGCTGCTGGGCGTGGTGCTGCTCGAACGCCAGCCGCGCGGTGTCGAGCTGACGGCGGCCGGCGCGGTGTTCCTCGAGGAAGCCCGCAACCTGCTGGCGCTGGCCGAGCAGGCGCTCGACCGCACCCAGATGGCGGCCCAGGGGCAGCTCGGCCGGCTCGATGTCGGCGTCTACGGCTCGGCGGTATTCGACGCCATTCCGCGGGTGATCCAGGCATTTCGTGTCGCCCATCCGAAGGTCGAGGTGGTGCTGCACAACCTCGATCGTGCCGGCCAGATCAAGGCGCTGCGCGAACGCCGCCTGACGGTGGGATTCAACCGCTTCTTCATCGAGGAGCCGGACCTGGTCTGGGACGTGGTGCTGGCCGAAGCGCTCAACGTGGCGCTGCCGGCCGGACACCGACTGGCGGACCGCAGCCGGCTGACCATCGCCGATCTGTCCGGCGAAGCGATGGTGGTCTACCCGCGGTCCCCCCGCCCCGGCTTCATCGATCAGGTGCTGGGCCTGTTCCACCGCCGCCACCTGACCGCGCAGGTGGTGCAGGAGGTCGACGACGTGGTCACCGCGATCGCCCTGGTGTCGTCGGGCTTCGGCCTGACCATGGTCAGCGACTCGGCGCTGAACCTGCGGCTGCCCGGCGTCGTCTACCTGCCGCTGGAGCGCAACGAGGCGCTGATCGACCTGTGCATGATCCGCCGCATCGACGATGACTCGGCGCTGCTGCGGGCGTTCATCGAGGTGGCGCGGACGGTGCTGCCGCCGCTGCCGGACGAGCTCGCCGGCGCGCGCTAGAGCGGCGACGGTTCAGCCTGCGGCCAGCCAGTCGCGGACGGTATCGGCCAGCCAGTCGCCGTCGTCGAGCGGCAGATCGTGGCCGGCGCTCGGGTGCACGGCGATCGGACAGTCCCAGGCCGCGGCCAGCCGGGTCGAGCAGCGCGGATCGACCAGCGCGTCGCCGGCGCCGTTGACGATCAGCAGCGGCACCGCAGGCGCCTGTCGTGGCGCCCGGTAACGCGCCGCGGCGGCCAGCTGGCGCAGCGCGTTCGCCGACGACACCGGATGGCTGAGCCGCCACGCGCACCAGTCGTCGAGCACGGCTTCGGGCGCGCTGCGGCTGGTCAGCTGCAGGATGCGCCGTTCGATCTCGCGGGCCGTCGGCGGCTTCAGCAGCATCTGCAGCAGCGCCGGCCAGACCGCCGGCCGCAGCCGCCAGTGCGGCGGGCTGAACGGCCGCAGGCTGGTGTTGACCAGCACGCAGGCGCGAATGTCTCCGGGATGCCGCGCGGCCCAGGCGGTTACCGCCATCGCGCCGAGCGACATCGCCAGCACGCCGTACGGCGGCGGGCAGCCGCGGCGCGCCAGTTCGCGGCGGACCTGGTCGGCCATCGCGTCGACGCCGAGCGGGCTGGCCTCGCGATGCCGCGTGCCGTTGCCCGGGAAATCGATCCGCTCGATGCGCGCCCCCGGGAAGCGCTGCTCGAAGGTGTGCGGAAACGCGCCCCAGTGGCGGCTGTCGCGCATCAGGCCGCGCAGCAGCACCCAGGTCGCCGGTGCGGTGGCACTCATGCCGGAACCTGGCGGTACCAGCGCGACAGCGCGCTGCGCCGGTGCTGCTCGCGGGCGGCGCTGGTGCCGGGCAGCCAGCGCCCGCAGCCGCTGGCGGCGCGGGTCAGGAAGTCGAGCAGGGCGATGTGCCGGCGCATCACCCGGTTGACCCGGTGCTCGATCAGCGGATTGAAGATGCCGAGCCGCGAGAACAGCTGCCTGGGGTTCTTCTTGATCCACATCCACGAACCCATTTCCAGGGTCAGCGGCAGGAACACCCGCTCGCCCGGCTGGCTGCGCGCGCGCAGGTACAGGTGATCCCAGATGTCGCCGTGGGTCAGGTACTGCACGCTCTGCGGCTCGAACACGTACGGGTGATGGGCGTGGGTCTTCTCGAAGATCGCATGCAGCGCATGGATCTCCGCCAGATGGTGGATCGGTCGCGTCGTGTGCGCGTACGGAAACCAGATGCGGTCGTCGGTGCCGAAGCCGGAATGGCAGTCGACGGCGATGCTGAACGGCCGGCTCAGCAGCTCCTCCTCGACGAAGCCGCACAGCGCCCGCGCCTCGGCTTCCATCGCTGCGCCCTCGGCGCCTCGGTACCAGGGCATCCCTTTCGACAGGCGCTGGCCGCCGATCAGGAACGGCACCTTCTCGCGCGCCTCGACCGGCGCATTGCGCATCAGGTCGACGCCGTTCGGATTGGCCCGGGTGCCGAGCCAGAAGCCGCCCGGATTGACCAGCGGCATGAACACCAGCCGCACGTGCTTCAGCTGCTCGTGCAGGCTGTCGTCCCAGGACAGCCGCTTGACCAGATTGCGCAGCCAGGCCAGCACCACCTCGGCGCCGACGCGTTCGAGCCCGTGGACGCCGCCGAAAAAGCCGACCGCCGGCACCTCCGGCGATGGATTGCCGAGGGTCAGCGCGTGGACCGGAAAGCGATGCGGCCCGGCCCGCACGTCGCAGAGCACGCGGGCCTGCAGATGAGGCGCGCCCTCGTCGATCAGGTCGAGCAGGTCGGTGAGCTGCGGCAGCACGGTGGCGGTGAGCGGATCGATCGAGGGCGGGGTGCCGACAATACGGCGGCCATGTGTCGTCCTGATGAGGGTTTCAGGCGATGTGACAGCGGCGGGGCTTGGGCTGGTCATGATTCGGCAACATCGCTGTCATCAACCGGGAATAGTCTCCGCAGCGATACAAGTTCCGCGCCCGATCGTCGCCGCTGCCGGCGACCCGGCGCCGCCAGGAGGATCGCCCCATGGATCACATCGCAAGAAAGCTGGCCCATCATCCCGGACTCGTGCTCGGCGGCATGGTGGTGCTCGGCGTGCTCGAATTCGTCGCGCTGCAGCGTGCCCAGCGGGTGCATCGCCGGCGCCATCGCGAGCCGGAGCGGCAGGCCGCCTGATCCGGCGCGCTGCGCCGGCGGCGTCCGGTCGGCGACAATGCGGGCTCCGCCTGTCCTGCCCGAGCACGTCTGTCGATGGCCGATTCCGCCGTATCCGTTGCCCCCGCCGATCCCGTGCTGTTCCGTGAAGTCGAAGCCGCCAGCGGCCACCGGATCGGCATCGCCACCCTGAACAGCGAACGGACGCTGCACGCGATCGGCCTGCCGATCATCCGCCTGCTCGATGCCCGGCTGCGCGACTGGGCTGCCGATCCGGCAATCGCCTGCGTGGTCCTGCTCGGCGCCGGCGACAAGGCGTTCAGCGCCGGCGGCGACGTCAAGACGCTGGCCAGGGCAGTCGGCGAAGCGGCTGCCGAGCGCTTCCCGGATCCGGCGGCGCTGGCCTTCTTCACCGAGGAATACCGCCTCGACCACCGCATCCATCGCTATCCCAAGCCGCTGCTGTGCTGGGGCGGCGGCATCGTCATGGGCGGCGGCATGGGCCTGTTCGTCGGCGCCAGCCACCGGGTGGTCACCGAGACCACCCGGGCGGCGATGCCGGAAATCACCATCGGCCTGTTCCCGGATGTCGGTGGCAGCTGGTTCCTGCCGAAGCTGCCGGGCAAGGCCGGCTTGTTCGCAGCGCTGACCGGCGCGCAGCTGAACGGTGCGGACCTGCTGGCCGCAGGCCTCGCCGACATCGGCCTGCGGCAGGCCGATCGCGATGTGGTGCTGGCCGGGCTGACGATGATCGCCTGGCGCGGTGACGCGGCGGCGGATCGGGCAGCGCTGTCGGCCGTGCTGGCGGAGCACGCCCGCGCTGCGGACGGCCTGCTGCCGGCGTCGAAGCTGACCGCCCGGGCCGAAACCATCGACCGGCTGTGCGCCGGCGCGACGCTGGCCGAGGTGGTGGCCGCGATCACCGGCTATGGCGGCGGCGACCCCTGGCTGCAGAAGGCGGCCGCCGCGCTGAAGGCCGGTTCGCCGACCACGGCGGCGCTGGTCTGGGCGGTGCGGCAGCGCGCGGCCGGACGGTCGCTGGCCGAAATCTTCCGCATGGAACTGTGCATCGCCCTGCACTGCTGCGCCCATCCGGATTTCCCGGAAGGCGTGCGGGCGCTGCTGATCGACAAGGACCATGCGCCGCGCTGGACGCCGGCGACGCTCGATGCGATCGATCCGGCGGCGATCGCCGCCTATTTCGAGGCGCCGGCCTGGGCGGCGCACCCGCTCGCCGATCTCGTCGACTGAAGGCGCGACGGCTGCGGACCGATCGCTGGCGTGGCGACCGGTCCGCGGCGTCCCCGGCTCAGAAGCCGGTGACCGGGAACAGCAGGTAGAGCCCGAGGGCCGCGACGCTGCCGTGGCCGGCGATCAGCAGCAGCGGCGTGGAACCCTTGAACAGCACGCGGAACAGCAGCAGGCCGCCGGCCAGGCCGCTGGTGAACACGATCAGCGCCCACCAGGCCGCTTCGGTCGTCGCATCGCCGCCCTGCAGGTTGGCGACGAACAAGGTCGCGCAGGCTGCCAGCCCGCCGAGGCCGTGACCGACCCCCATGAACGGCGGCGGACTCTTGCCGAAGGCGATGATCGCCGCCATCGTCAGTCCCCCGGCGGCAATGGCGGCAAACAGCAGGAAGGCAATCTGGGTCAGCGTCATGTTTTCTCTCCTGGGCGGTGGCGAGCCCGTTCTGTACGTGAGTGCGGGCGTTGTGTGCAGCGTGATGACTGTCGCCGGCCACGTCCCCGGCAACAAGTCTGGGGCAAGCCCCCAGCGATGGTTCAGACCGGCGCGACGATTTCCGGATCGCCGAACGTCAGGTGTTCCCACATGCGTTCGTAGACGCGGCCGGCGACCACCTGCCGGGCGATGGTTTCGTCCCGCGTCAGCAGCGTGTGATCGCCGTCCTGGCCCATGTTCATCAGGCCGGTCTCGACCCGCGCCGCTTCCTCGAGGAACCACGACAGCGCCACCGCTTCGACCAGGCTGGCGCCGACCACCACCGCGCCGTTGGCGCGCATCACCAGCGCGTTGCCGGCGCCGAGCGTTTCCGCCAGCCGGGCTGCGGCGGCATCGTCGCGCAACAGCCGCGGATCATCCCAGAGCACCGGGCCGCCGCCGTCGGGTTTCGCGAAGTAGGCACCGAAGCCGTGGCGGGCGCGCGGCGTCCGCTTCAGCAGCGCCAGCAGGCCGGTCTGCGGCGGCATGATCCGGCAGATCGCGCCGACCTCGGCACGGCGTGCATAGACCTGCTGGTGGATGCGCACCTCGCCGAGCACGCCGTCCGGCAGTGCTCCTGCGGTGCGGACCACGGTGCCGGCATCGCTCGGCAGCAAGGTGCCCATCGGCTTCGCGGCGCAGACCAGGAAGTGCTCGGCGTCGAGCCGGACGCTGCAATGGCCATAGGCGTGCACCAGCCCGCCGCGGGCCAGCGCGCGTGCCGCCTGGCGCAGCGCGCGCTCGGTATCTTCGGTTGCGACAGGGGGATTCGGGGCGATGCTCACGACATTCATTTCCTCACCGATCAAGGGCTTTGATTTGCAACTTACAATCCGTACAGCCGGAATGTTGAAAGCGACATCGCGAGATAGTACGGTACCTGCCTGATTGTCACGAGCCCCGATCGCAAAGGCGTTCGGCAATGCCATCGGCGGCGCCATCGTGGCGCGTTCCGTGATCAAGCCCAAGAGCTGAACCATGAGC
>PNMW01000042.1 GCA_013823855.1 Lysobacteraceae bacterium
GACCGCTGCCGCAACCGCGCGCCGCGCGCGATGAGCCCGCTGCTGCCGGCCGAGGTCCGCGCCCGCCTGCCCCGGCTGCGGATCGCCAGCCGCCTGCGGCCCAACGGCCAGGGCCTGGGCCTGCACGCCGGCCGCGGCCGCGGCGCCGGGCTCGAATTCGCCCAGTACCGCGCCTATGGCCAGGGCGACGAGCCGCGCCACATCGACTGGAAGCTCTACGCCCGCTCGGATCGCCACTTCGTCCGCGACGCGACCCGCGACAGCCCGCTGGCGGTCTGGCTGGTCATCGACTGCTCGGCGTCGATGGCGCAGGCCGACCCCGACCGCCCGGCACATGCCCGCCTCGATGCCGCGAAAATTCTCGCCGCCGGCATCGCCGAGCGCGCCATCGTCCAGGGCGACAGTGTCGGCCTGATCACCGTCGGCGGGGCGATTAGCCAGGGCCTGCCGGCGGCGCCGGGCACGCGCCACCGCGACCGCCTGCTGCTGATGCTGGCGGCGCTGGGCGCCGATGGTCGCGATGGCGCCCGGGCGGCGCCGCCGCTGCTGTCGGCGCAGATCGCGCCGGACGCCCTCGTGGTGGTGATCGGCGACGGCTTCGACGACGCCCTGGTCGAGGCCAGCCAGAGGCTGGCCGCAGCACGCCGCGACGTGCGCATGATCCGTCTGCTGACGGTCGGTGAAAGCCGCTTTCCGTTCGCGGGCAGCGCCCGCTTCGTCGATCCGGAAACCGGCCGCAGCCGCAGGCTCGACGCCGAGTCGGCCCGCGTCGGCTTTCTCGAACGCTTCGGCGAGTCGCGGCGCGCCCAATTGCGGCAGCTCGCGACGCACGGCGTGATCGCCGTCGAACAGGTGCTCGACGAAGCCCCGGATGCTGCCCTGCAGACGCTGTTCGCGGCGCGGGGCGCGCAGCGATGATCGCGCTGGCGATGCCGCTTGCCGCGCTGGCATTGCTGGCGCTGCTGGTGCCGCTGGTGATCCATCTGATCCGCCGGCAGGTGCCACGCGAGATCGCCTTTGCCGCGCTCGACTGGCTGTCGGCGCGGCTGCCGCCGCGCCGCCAATGGCGGTTCGACCAGCGCCAGCTGCTGGCCGTGCGCCTGCTGCTGATCACGCTGCTGGCGCTGCTGCTGGCCGAGCCGCTGTGGCACGCTGGCCACGCCGCCGAAACGGCGCGCGTCTATGTGATGCCCGGCGTCGATGCCGGACGGGCGCGCGCGGCCGTCGCTGCGCCGCTCGCCGACTGGTACTGGCTGGCCGCCGGCGAGCCGGCGTTCGATCAGCCGCCGCCGACCACGCCGGATGCGGCGCTGTCGATCAGCCTGATTCGCGAACTCGACGCGGCGCTGCCGGCCTCGGTCCGGCTCACCGTGATCGTTCCGGAGGTCCTGGCCGGCCTCGACGGCGAGCGGCTGCGGCTTGGCCGCGAGGTGGACTGGCGGATCGTGGCGGGCACCGGGTCCAAGCTGGCAAGTGGGCTGGCAAGCGGGCCGGCGGCGGAGCCGGCCCCACCGCCGTGGCGGATCGCGATCCGTGCCGACGGCGCTGCGGTGTCGGTGGCCCGGGCGCTGCTCGCGGCCTGGCGCGCGGCCGGGGTGGCCCTCGAGGTCGACGCCGCAGCGCCCGGCGTGCCGGTCGCGGCCGGCACAGGCTTGCTGATCGCCAGCGGCGCAGTCGATGCCGCCGTTGCCGCGCAGGTCGACGGCGGCATGGCGCTGCTGCGCGGCGATCCCGAGGCCACGACCGGCGAAGTCGTGCTGCGCGATGACAGCGGTCAACCGCTGCTGCGCCAGCAGACGCCAGGCCGCGGCCGGATCGGCACGCTGGCCGGGCCGCTGGATCCGCTGGCATTCCCGGCGCTGCGGGAGCCACAGCTGCCGGCGCGGCTGCTGGCCCTGCTGCGGCCGCCGCCCGCGCCGCCGGACCGGGCGCTGGCGGCGAGCGTCACGCCGTTGCGCGCCGAGCACGATGCACCGGGCCGCGTCACGCCGCTGGCGCCGTGGCTGATCGTGCCGATCGCCGCGCTGGCGTTGCTCGAACGGCTGCTGGCGACACGGCCACGGCGCGAGGCGGCATGAGCGCCGACGACCGCCTGCCGGCGATGCTCGCCCGTCTCCGTCGCGCGGCGACGCTGCGCGCACTGCTGATCGATGGCGCCGCCGTGCTGCCGCTGGCAGGCGGGCTGGCGCTGCTGGCCGCGGTGCTCGGCGGTCGCATCGCGGCGGTGACGGTGCTGCTGGCGGCGCTGCTCGGCCTCGGCATCGCCGCCTGGCGTCATGCCGGCCGTCACGATCTGCGCTGGCTGCTGCGCAGGCTCGACCGCCACTGTCCGGCCTTCGAGGATTCCAGCGCGCTGGCGCTGCAGACGACCGTGCCGGCTAGCCCGCTGGCGGCGCTGCAGCAGGCGCGCATCCGCGCGCGGATGCGGGCGCAGCTGCAGGACGCGGCGCCGGAGCTGCGCGCGGCCTGGCCGCGCCGGCGGCTGCTGCGTCTGTCGGCACTGGCGGTCGCCCTGGTCGCGGTCGCGCTGCTGCTGCCGCAGTGGCGCCTGCGGCTGTCGGCGGCGGCCCTTCCGGCGCCGCACGGCGATGACGCGGCCGCGACGACGGGCACCCAGATCGCATCGATCCGGCTGGCGATCACGCCGCCGCCGTACACGCAGCTGCCGCAGCGCCGGGTTGATACGCCGGACGCGCGCGTGCCGGCCGGCAGCACGATCGAATGGCGGCTGCGCCTGGACCGCGATGCCGAGGCTGTGGCGCTGGGCTTCCACGACGGCAGCCGCCTCGACCTGCGTCGCGACGGCGCGGCCTGGCAGGGCAGCCGGATGATCGACAGCGCCAGCCTGTACCGGATCGAACTGCGCGGCGCAGCGGCGCTCGCTGACGAGCGCGGTTACCGGCTCGACGTGGTCGCCGACCAGCCGCCGGAGATCGTCGTCCGCGCGCCGGAACAGACCCTGACGGTGATCCATGCCGAACAGCCCGAGTGGCTGCTGCAGTTCGACGCCAAAGACGATTACGGCCTCGGCGATGCCGAGCTGACGATCAGCCTTGCCCAGGGCGCCGGCGACCAGGTCAAGGTTCGCGAACAGCGCCTGCCGCTGACCGGCGATGGCGATGCGCACAGCCGGCGCTACCGGCATCGGCTCGATCTCAAGGCGCTCGGCTACGGCCAGGGCGATGACCTGATCGTCCGGCTGACGGTGGCGGATCGCCGCGTGCCGACGCCGCAGCGCGGTGTCAGCCCGAGCCTGATCCTGCGCTGGCCGGCCGACAGCGGCAGCCTGAGCGAAGGCCTCGAAGGCACGGTGCAGAAGATCGCCCCGGCGTACTTCCGCAGCCAGCGGCAGATCATCATCGACACCGAGGCGCTGCTGGCGGCGCGGCCGACGATCAGCGCCGATCGGCTGCAGAAGGACGCCGACACGCTCGGTGTCGACCAGAAGATCCTGCGCCTGCGCTACGGCGAGTTCCTCGGCGAGGAATTCGAGAACGGCCGGCCGCACGAGGACCAGCACGAGGCGAAAGCAGCGGCGGCGTTCGGCGGGACCGGTGACCTGCTGCACGACTACGGCCACGAGCACAACGAGTCGGAAACCGCGACCCTGATGGACCCGGCGACCAAGCTGCTGCTGCGCGCCGCGTTGAACGAGATGTGGCAGGCCGAGCTGCGCCTGCGCCAGGCCCAGCCGGACGCTGCCCTGCCGTACGAGTACAAGGCGCTGGCGCTGATCAAGCAGGTGCAGCAGGCCGAGCGCATCTACCTGGCCCGCACCGGCCTCGACCTGCCGCCGTTCGATGCCACGCGCCGGCTCAGCGGCGAGCGCGACGGCCTGCGCGACCGCAGCCGCGCGCTCGATCGGCGGGCCGACGACGACACGCCATTCCCGGCGCTGCTGCGGCAACTCGACGGCGCCGGACCGGTCGAGGTCGCGCCGCTGCTGGCCTGGGTCAAGGCGCATCCGGATGTCCCCGATGCGCTGGGCCTGCTCGCCGAGGCCGATCGCCTGCGCCGCGATCCGGCCTGCGCCGACTGCCGTCCGGCGCTGAAGGCGCGGCTGTGGCCGCTGCTGCCGCCGCCGCCGGCTGCGGTCGGCGCGCGGCGGCTGCCCGATGCCGCCGCCCGGGCCTGGCTCGATGGCCTGTCGGGAGCGGCGCGATGAATCTTGTTCTGGCGCTGATCGCGATCGCCACGCTGACCGGCGCCTGGCGGGCGCGCCGGGCCGGCTGGCGCGACCCGCGGCTGTGGCTGCAGCCGGTCGCCGCGGTGCTGCTGGCGGCGACCCTGCTGCCGCCGTCGCTGCCGGTCGATGTCGGCACGCTGAGCGTGCTGACGCCGGGCGCCACCGCCGAGCAGCAGCGCGCGCTGCCGTGGCGGGCACGGCGGGTGGCGCTGCCGGGCGCGGTCACCGCTGCGTCGGTCGAGCCGGTGCCGGATCTGGCGACAGCGCTGCGCCGCCATCCGGAGAGCCGGCAGCTGCGGCTGCTCGGCAACGGCCTGCCGCCGCGCGATCTTGACGCCGCGAGCGGGCTGGCGCTGCGCTTCGAGCCGGCGCCGGAGGCCGGCATCGTCGCGATCGAAGCGCCGGCCCGCGCCCGGCTCGGTACCCAGCTGGTGATCCGTGGCCGTGCGGCGGCGCCGGCGGTGCGGGTGGCGCTGCACGATCCGAGCGGCGCCCAGGTCGAGGTCGCGAGCGTCGACGGCGACGGCGGCTTCCGGCTGTCGGCGATCGCCCGGGCTGCGGGCAGTGCCCGCTTCGAGCTGCGCGCCTATGACGCGGCCGATGCACTGCTCGACCACGCGGCGCTGCCCCTGCTGATCGAGCCGGGCGAGCGGCTGTCGCTGCGTTACCGCGCCGGCACGCCGGACGCCGACGCCAAGTACTGGCGGCGCTGGGCCCAGGATGCCGGGCTCGATGTCGCCTACCGTGCCGGGCTCAGCGAGGCCATGGCGCTGTCGTCCGACGATCCGGCCGCCGCCGCGCTGGCGCCGGAGGCGCTGGCCGCCAGCGATCTCGTGGTGATCGACGAGCGCGCCTGGGAAGCCCTGTCCGCCGACGAGACATCGGCGCTGCTGACGGCGGTGGACGGCGGTCTCGGCCTGCTGCTGAAGCTGACCGGGCCGCTGCCGCCGGCGGTCGCGGCCGACTGGGCCGCGCTGGGCTTCGCGACCACGCCGCTCGAAGCGCCGCCGGCGGTGACGCTCGACCAGCGGCTGGCGATGCGCGAGCGGGCCGGCTTCACCGCCGCGCCGGCCGCGATCCGCGCAGCGCCGGCGCTGACGCCGCTGCTGCGCGCCGACGACGGCAGCCTGCTGGCGGCATGGACAGCGCGCGGCGCCGGGCGGATCGCGCTGTGGACGCTGCTCGACAGCTACCGCCTGGTGCTCGCCGGCGAGGCCGGCCGCCATGGCAGCCTGTGGGGCGAGGTGATCGCCCGGATCAGCCGGCCGCTGCCGCCGTCCGGACAAGGGCCGCAGCTGCCGCGCGACAGCTGGATCGGCGAGCGCCTGGTCGCCTGCGGACTCGGCGCCGCGGCCGGCCTGCAGGCACCGGACGGTACGGTGCAGACCCTGCTCGTCGATGCCGCCGGCTGTGCTGCCGCCTGGCCCGGCGTGGCCGGCTGGCATCAGCTGCAGAGTGGCGGGGCGAGCCATGCGCTGTACGTCCGCGCCGCCGACGATGCCGCCGGCCTGCGCGCGCTGCGGGATCGCGAGGCAACCCGGCGTCTGGCCGCTGTCGCGGCGGCCGGCACCGTGCCGGTCGAGCGGCCGCAGCGCCTGCCGCGCTGGCCGTTCTGGCTCGGCTGGCTGGGCGTGGTCAGCCTGCTGTGGTGGCGCGAACGGCAGGCCTGAGGCGGATCGGTACGTCCAATTACCGACGCGCCGGCCTGATTTTTCCTACAGTGCACGACCGTACTCGCACGACGCACCGTCATCGCCATGACCACTCCCTATCCGCATCTGCTGGCTCCGCTGGACCTCGGCTTCACCACGCTGCGCAACCGGGTGCTGATGGGCTCGATGCACACCGGGCTGGAGGATGCCGCCAAGCACACGCCACGGCTGGCTGCGTACTTCGCCGAGCGCGCCCGCGGCGGCGTCGGCCTGATCGTCACCGGTGGCGTGGCGCCGAACATCGCCGGCTGGGCCAAGCCGCTGGCCGGCACCCTGGCCACCCACACGGCGGCCAAGCGGCACCGGGTGGTCACCGATGCGGTGCATGCCGAAGGCGGCAAGATCGCGATGCAGATCCTGCACACCGGCCGCTATGGCTATCACCCGTTCGCGGTCGGCCCGAGCGCGATCAAGTCGCCGATCTCGCCGTTCAAGCCGCGCGAGCTGTCGGCGCGCGGCGTCGACAGCCAGATCAAGGCGTTTGTCCGCTGCGCGGCGCTGGCCCGCGAAGCCGGCTATGACGGTGTCGAGGTGATGGGCTCGGAAGGCTATTTCATCAACCAGTTCCTGAGCCCGCACACCAACAAGCGCAAGGACGCCTGGGGCGGCGACTACTCGAACCGCATGCGCCTGCCGGTGGAGATCATGGCGCGAACCCGCGAGGCGGTCGGCCGCGATTTCATCATCGTCTACCGGCTGTCGATGCTCGACCTGATTCCCGACGGCCAGACCTGGGACGAGACCGTGCAGCTCGCCAAGGCCATTGAAGGCGCGGGGGCGACGATCATCAACACCGGCATCGGCTGGCACGAGGCGCGGGTGCCGACGATCGCCACCAGCGTGCCGCGCGCGGCGTTCGCCTGGGTGACCAAAAAGATGAAGGCCGAGGTGGCGATCCCGCTGGTCACCACCAACCGCATCAACACGCCGGAGGTCGCCGAACAGCTGCTCGCCGACGGCTATGCCGACATGGTGTCGATGGCCAGGCCGCTGCTTGCCGATCCGGATTTCGTCAACAAGGCGGCGCGCGGCCTCGCGTCCGAGATCAACACCTGCATCGCCTGCAACCAGGCCTGCCTCGATCACGCGTTCAAGAACAAGGTCGCGAGCTGCCTGGTCAATCCGCGCGCCTGCCACGAGACCGAGCTGCACTACGACCGCACGCTGACGCCGAAGCGGATCGCGGTGATCGGCGCCGGCCCGGCCGGCCTCGCCTGTGCCACGACCCTGGCCGGCCGCGGCCACGCGGTCGAGCTGTTCGAGCAGGCCGGGGAGATCGGCGGCCAGTTCAACATGGCCAAGCGCATCCCCGGCAAGGAGGAGTTCCACGAGACGCTGCGCTACTTCGGCACGCAGATCACCCGCACCGGCGTGCGCCTGCACCTGAACACCCGGGTCGACGCCGCCCGCCTGATCGAGCAGCAGTTCGACGACGTGGTGCTGGCCACTGGCGTGGTGCCGCGCGATCCGAAGATCAAGGGCCAGGATTCCCCGAACGTGGTCTCGTACGTCGACGTGCTGCGCGGCAATGCCAAGGTCGGCGAAAAGGTCGCGGTGATCGGCGCCGGCGGCATCGGCTTCGACGTCAGCGAGTTCCTGGTCAGCGACGGCCATTCGGCGACCCTGGACCTGAACACCTGGAAGGCCGAATGGGGCGTCGGCGATCCGGCCGACACCCGCGGCGGCCTGACTCGCCCGGAAATCGCGCCGCCGGCACGCAAGGTGACCCTGCTGCAGCGGAAAGCGGGCAAGCCCGGCGCCGGCCTCGGCAAGACCACCGGCTGGATCCATCGCTCGGCGCTGAAGATGAAGCAGGTCGAGATGCTGTCCGGCGTCAACTACGACGGCATCGACGACCGGGGCCTGCACATCAGCTTCGGCGAGAAGCGCCAGCACCCGACCTTGATCGAGGCCGACACCATCGTGCTGTGCACCGGCCAGGAACCGCTGCGCGAACTGGAAGCGCCGCTGGCCGCCGCCGGCGTCAAGGTGCACCGGATCGGTGGCGCCGATGTCGCGTCCGAACTCGACGCCAAGCGGGCGATCGACCAGGGCTCGCGCCTGGCCGCGCGGCTCTAGCACTTGCAAGGCGGACGATCGGGAACATACTGGACGTGCCGCAAACGACGCCTGCCATGACCCGCCCCGCCATCCTCGACGATCGTCACTACACCTACGCCGACTACCTCGCGTTTCCCGAGGATGAGCGCTGGGAGATCATCGATGGCGTCGCGTGCAACCTGTCGCCGTCGCCAGCCGAGCGGCATCTGGACCTGGTCAGCGAACTGCTGACCCAGGCCCGCAGCCAGCTCCGTGGCAAGTCCTGCCGGGCCTACGCCGCGCCGTTCGGTGCGCGCTTCGAGGCTTCCGAAACCACCAGCAAGGTCGTGCAGCCGGATCTGCTGGCGGTCTGTGATCGCAGCAAGATCACCGGCAGCGGCCTGGTCGGAGCGCCCGACTGGATCATCGAAGTCCTGTCGCCGAGGACAGCCGGCAAGGATCAGATCGTCAAGCGCCAGCTTTACCAGGCGAATGGCGTTCGGGAGTACCGGCCGATCCAGCCGGTCGATCAGGTCGTCACGGTTTATCGGCTCGGTTCCGACGGCGGTTACGGCGTTCCGGACATTTCGGAGTTGATCGGCACGCTCGCAGCAAGCGCCGTGCCCGGCATCACGATCGACAGGGATCTCTGGCAGCCGCTCGACAGCGATCCCTCGTAGGGAAGGTCGCGACCCGCCAGCCCTGCAACGGCATGTGCAATCTTGCTGACGACACGCCCGGCTGGCAGTTCTGGATCGACCGTGGCGGCACCTTCACCGATGTCGTGGCGCGTGCGCCCGACGGCCGGCTGATCAGCGACAAGCTGCTGTCCGACCACCCGGAGCGCTACGCCGACGCCGCGACCGAGGGCATCCGCCGGCTGCTCGCCGCGCATGGCGAGCCGGGGGCGCGGGTCGACGCGGTGAAGATGGGCACCACGGTGGCGACCAATGCGCTGCTGGAGCGGCGCGGCACGCCGACGGTGCTGGCGATCACCGCCGGTCACGCCGACAGCTTGCGGATCGGCACGCAGAGCCGGCCGGACATCTTCGCGCGGCAGATCGTGCTGCCGGAGATGCTCTATTCCCGGGTGATCGAGATCGACGAGCGGGTTGGCGTCGATGGTGCGGTGGTCCGGCCGCTGGCGGCCGACGCCGCGCGTCGCGCGCTGCAGCAGGCCTTCGACGACGGCTATCGCAGCGTCGCCATCGTGCTGGTCCACGGCTGGCGGCACACGGCTCATGAACGGCAGGTTGCCGCGATGGCGCGCGACCTCGGCTATCCGCAGGTCTCGGTCAGCCACGAGGTCAGTCCGCTGCAGAAGCTGGTGCCGCGCGGCGACACCACGGTGGTCGATGCCTATCTGTCGCCGGTGCTGCGCGATTACGTCGGCCGCGTCGAGCGCGAACTGCCGCCGGGCGCGCGGCTGCTGTTCATGCAGTCGAACGGCGGGCTGGTGGCCGCCAGCGGCTTCCGCGGCAAGGACGCGGTGCTGTCCGGCCCGGCCGGCGGCGTCAACGGCATGGCGGTCGCCGCGCGGGCGGCGGGCTTCGACGCGGTGGTCGGCTTCGACATGGGCGGCACGTCGACCGATGTCTCGTACTGGGCCGGCCCGTTCGAGCGCCGCTTCGAGACCATGGTGGCCGGCGTGCGGCTGCGCACGCCGATGCTCGACATCCACACCATCGCCGCCGGCGGCGGTTCGATCTGCCGCTACGACGGCGCGCGGCTGCGGGTCGGCCCGGAATCGGCCGGCGCGGTGCCGGGGCCGGCGGCCTACCGCAGAGGCGGTCCGCTGACCATCACCGACTGCAACGTCCGGCTCGGCCGGCTGCAGCCGCAGCATTCCCCGGCGCTGTTCGGACCGGATGGCGATGGCCCGCTCGATGCCGATGCGGTCGCGCTGGCCTTCGAGCGGCTGGCGGAGCAGGTCAGCCGGGCGACCGGACAGCCGCAGACCGCCGAGCACCTGGCCGCCGGCTTCATCCGGATCGCGGTCGCCGAGATGGCGCGGGCGATCCGGGCGATCTCCACCGAGCGCGGCCACGACGTGCGCCGCTGTGCGCTGCTGAGTTTCGGCGGCGCCGGCGGCCAGCACGCCTGCGCGGTCGCCGACGCGCTCGGCATCACGGCGGTGCTGCTGCACCCGCTGGCCGGCGTGCTGTCGGCCTGGGGCATCGGCCAGGCCGATGTCCGGCTGCTGCGCGAGCGCTCGATCGAGCAGCCGCTGACGTCTGATGCGACCGACCTGCAGGCGGCGGCCGACCAACTCGCGGCCGCCGCCGAGGCCGCGCTCGATGCCCAGGGCGAGGTGTTCGCCGAACGCCGGGTGTCGGTCGCCGCCCGTCTGAAAGTGGCTGGTACCGACACCGCGCTCGAAGTGCCGTACGGCGCGCCGGCGGCGCTGCGTTCCGCATTCGCAGCCGCGCATCGCGCCGCGTTCGGCTTTGCCGCCGACGACGCGCCCCTGGTGGTCGAGATGCTGATCGCCGAAGCGGTCGGCACGCCGGCCGGGCGACTCGCTGCGACGCCAGCGACGGCCGCAGCGACCGGTACGCCGCAGCCGATCGACGAGGTCGAGATGCACGACGGCACGCGGGCCCGCACGGTGCCGGTCTGGCGTCGCGAGACATTGCCGGCCGGCTGCCGGATCGACGGCCCGGCGATGCTGCTGGAAGCGACCGGCACGACCATCGTCGATGCCGGCTGGCAGGCGACGGTCGATCCGCAGGCGCATCTGGTCCTGCGCCGGGTGTCGGCGGCCGTATCCGCCTGGGACGCCGCCGGGCACGACGCCGATCCGGTGGCCATGGCGCTGTTCAACAGCCGTTTCATGGCGATCGCCGGGCGGATGGGTGAGCGGCTGCGGGCCACCGCGACCTCGGTGAACATCAAGGAGCGGCTGGATTTCTCCTGCGCGCTGTTCGATTCGTCCGCCAACCTGATCGCCAATGCGCCGCACATCCCGGTGCATCTCGGTTCGATGGGCGACAGCGTGCGGGCGATCGTCGAGGCGCGCAGTGCCGCCGATCCACTGCGGCCCGGCGACGTCCGGATGCTCAACAACCCGTATCGCGGCGGCACCCATCTGCCGGACGTGACCGTGGTGATGCCGGTGTTCGACGACGAGGGCGTGCTGATCGCCTTCGTCGCCGCCCGCGGCCATCACGCCGACATCGGCGGCATCACCCCGGGCTCGATGCCGCCGGGTTCGCGGTCGATCGCCGATGAAGGCGTGCTGATCGACGACGTGCTGCTGGTCGATCGCGGCCATTTCCGCGCCGCCGAAACCCGGGCGCTGCTGGCCGCCGGGCCGCATCCGGCGCGCAATCCGGATCGCAACCTCGCCGACCTGAAGGCGCAGGTCGCCGCCTGTGCCAGCGGTGCCGAGGAACTGCGGGCGCTGGCGGCGGAGATCGGCCGTGACCGGCTGGCGGCGTGGTTCGGCCATGTCCAGGACAACGCCGAGGCGGCGGTGCGCGCGGTGATCGGCCGGCTGGCCGACGGCGCGCAGATCATCGAGATGGATGATGGCGCGCAGATCGCCGTCAACCTGCGGATCGACCGCGCCAGCCGCAGCGCCATCGTCGATTTCACCGGCAGCTCGGCGCAGTTGCCGAGCAATTTCAACGCGCCGCGCGCGATCGCCCGCGCCGCCGTGCTCTACGTGTTCCGCTGCCTGATCGACGACACGCTGCCGCTCAATGACGGCTGCCTGCGGCCGATCCGGCTGCTGGTCCCGGAAGGCTCGATGCTCGATCCACGGCCGCCGGCGGCCGTGGTCGCCGGCAATGTCGAGACCAGCCAGGCGATCACTGATGCGTTGTTCGCGGCCCTCGGTGCGCTGGCCGGATCGCAGGGCACGATGAACAACTTCACGTTCGGCAACGCCGCGCACCAGTACTACGAAACGATCTGCGGTGGCGCCGGCGCCGGACCGGGCTTCGACGGCGCCAGTGCCGTGCAGACCCACATGACCAACAGCCGGCTGACCGATGTCGAGGTGCTGGAAGCGCGCCATCCGCTGCGCATCGAGCGTTTCGCGATCCGCCGCGGTTCAGGTGGCGACGGTGCGCAGCGCGGCGGCGACGGCGTGATCCGGCAGTTCCGCTTCCTGCAGCCGATGAGCGCCGGCATCTTGTCGAACCGCCGCCGGGTGCCGCCGCGCGGGCTCGCCGGTGGCGGTGATGGGGCCTGCGGCAGCACCCGGGTCGAGCGCGCCGACGGCCGCGTCGCAACCCTGGCCGCCACCGACAGCGCAGCGCTTCAGGCCGGCGATGCCATCGTCATCGAGACGCCGGGCGGCGGCGGCTACGGCTATGGCGGCTCGGGCGAGCGGTAGGTCCCGAACGCTCGCCACGGCACGAGCTCAGCGGTGGAAGTTGGTGTACAGCGCCACCTGCAGCACATGGTTGACGGTGTCGCGGCTGCGGCCGTCGAGGTACTGGTTCAGATAGCCGATCTCGACGTCGGTGGTCGGGTTCAGGCGCCAGCCGAAGGCGACATAGGCGCGGTTCTGGTCGAAGAACTTGCCGTTCAGGTCGTCGCGGTTGCTCAGGTTGACGAAGGCTTCGTTCTGCAGCGCGAAGAACGGGCCGCGCACCCAGTTGCCGCTGCCATCGAGCGGCAGCACCAGCCGCGAGAACCAGCGGAAACGGGTCGACTGCACGTCGGTCGCGTTCGGCCGGCCGATGAAGCGCTCCTCCAGCCGCAGCCGCTGCGACACCCGCAGCCGGTCGATCTTGTAGGTCGACAGGTACTGCTGCCAGATGCGGTGCTCGGTGGCGTCCGGCGCATCCTGGTTGAAGGTGCCGACGTAGGCGTAGCCCAAGCTCAGGCTCTGGCCCGGTGCGAAATACCAGGACAGGCCGGGCCGGATCAGCAGGTTGCGCGGGCCAGCCCATTCATCGCGGCTGCGCAGCTGGATGTCCGAGATCAGGCCGACCTGGTCGCTGAACCTCCAGGTGTTGAACCAGGCGGCCCAAGCGGTCTGCTGGACATCGGCGGCCTGCACGGGCAGGGCGGTGCCCGTGCCGAGAACCGGCAGCAGGGCAGTGGCAAGCAGGGCAGCAACGCGGCGCAGGGGCATCGTGTAAACGCTCTTTTGTGAATGATTTGTAAATTATATCGATGGTGCTGATTCGAGCGGCCGGTACCCGAGAGGCAGCGCACGATTTTCGCATTGTCTGCAGGGCACACTCGGCAGCCCTGTCCGCGCGGGAAGGCGCGGCATCCAAGGAGCGTCTCGTCCATGCTGGTCCTGAGCGGCATCGTCGTGGTCATCGCGGGCTTCGCGGCGCGGATCAACGCCCTTTCGGTGATCGTCGTGGCGGCGCTGCTGACCGGGCTGGCGACCGGGCTGAACATCGTCGAAGTGATCGCCGCGCTCGGCAAGGCGTTCAACGACAGCCGCTATATCTCGGTGGTGTGGCTGATCCTGCCGGCGATCGGCCTGCTGGAGCGCGCCGGCCTGCAGGAGCGGGCGCGGGCGCTGATCGCCGGGCTGCGGTCGGCGACCACCGGGCGGCTGCTGACCCTGTACTTCGCGCTGCGCCAGATCACCGCCGCGCTCGGGCTGACCTCGCTCGGCGGCCAGGCGCAGATGGTGCGGCCGCTGATCGCGCCGATGGCCGAGGCGGCGGCGGAATCGCGGCTTGGCCCGCTGCCGGACGACTGGCGCCAGCGGATCCGCGCGCAGGCCGCAGCGGTCGACAACATCGCGCTGTTCTTCGGCGAGGACATCTTCATCGCCATCGGTTCGATCCTGCTGATCGTCGGCTTCCTGGCCGGCAGCGGCGTCCGCGTCGCGCCGCTGGCGCTGGCCTTGTGGGCGATCCCGAGCGCGCTGGCCGCCGCGCTGATCCACGGCATTCGCCTGCGCCGCTTCGACCGGCGCCTGAGCCTGGCGCTGTCGGTGCCCAGGGTGCTGACCGGGGCGCCGGAATGATCGGTCTCGGCAGCGTCTATCTGGTCGCCGGGCTGATGTTCGCCGGCTTCGCCTTCGCCAGTGCCGGCGATCGCGCCAACGTCAAGCGCTGGGGCAACGCCGCGTTCTGGGGGCTGTTCGCGCTGAGCTTCCTGCTCGGCGATCGGCTCGGCGACCTGGCCAACGGCGTGCTGGTGATCGTCATGGTGCTGATCGCCGGGCTTGGCGGGCTCGGGCAGGGACGTCCGCCGACCACCGACGCCGGGCGGCGTCGGGCCAGCAGCGAACGCCTCGGCGCCCGGCTGCTGGTGCCGGCGCTGGCGATTCCGCTGGTCACGCTGGTCGGCGTGCTCGGCCTGACGCGGCTGCGCGTCGGCGGCGCGCCGCTGATCGATGGCGGCCACGCCACGCTGGTATCGCTGACCCTCGGCGCGGTGGTCGCCGTCGCGCTCGGCACGCTGCTGCTGCGCCAGCCACCAGGCGCGGCGGCCCAGGAAGGCCGGCGGCTGATGGATACCGTCGGCTGGGCGGCGCTGCTGCCGCAGATGCTGGCCTCGCTCGGCGCGGTGTTCGCGCTGGCCGGGGTCGGGCCGGTGATCGGTGAACTGGCCGGCGGCCTGGCGATCGGCGGGCCGTATGCGAGTGTCGCCGCCTACTGCCTCGGCATGGCGCTGTTCACGATGATCATGGGCAATGCCTTCGCCGCGTTTCCGGTGATGACCGCCGGCATCGGCCTGCCGCTGGTGGTGCAGGCCAACGGCGGCGATCCGGTGGCGATGAGCGCGATCGGCATGCTGTCCGGCTTCTGCGGCACGCTGATGACGCCGATGGCGGCGAACTTCAACCTGGTGCCGGCGGCGCTGCTGGAACTGCGCGATCGTCACGCGGTGATCAAGGCGCAGATCCCGACGGCGCTGGCGCTGCTGGCGTTCAACATCGCGCTGATGGCCGCGGTGGTCTACCGATGACCGCGCTGAACCCCGCGCGTGCCTCGCAGTTCGCGCGGATCGCGCTCGGCCACGTCGGCCGCGAATACCCGTACAAGCTCGGCCAGGTGCTGAGCGGCGACGCCGACCTGGCCCCGCCGCGCCAGCTGCATCCGATCTTTCACGGCAGCTTCGACTGGCACTCCTGCGTGCACGGTCACTGGACCCTGGCGACCCTGCTGCGGCGGTATCCGGCACTGCCCGAGGCCGCCGCGATCCGGGCCCGTTTCGATGCGATGTTCAGCGCCGCCAATGTCGCCGGCGAACGCGCGTTCTTCGCGCAAGCGGCGAATCGCGGCTTCGAACGTCCGTACGGCTGGGCCTGGCTGCTGATGCTGCAGGCCGAACTGCATCGCCACGACACCGGCTGGGCGGCGCGGCTGCAGCCGCTGGCCGAGGACCTGGCCACCCGGTTCCGGGAATTCCTGCCGCGCGCCACCTATCCGGTGCGGGTCGGCAGCCACTTCAACACCGCGTTCGCGCTGGTGCTGGCGCAGGAGTACGCGCAGACGGTCGAGGCTCCGGCGCTGACCGCGGTGCTCGGCGATGCCGCGCAACGCTGGCACGCCGACGATCGCGACGCCCAGGCCTGGGAACCGAGCGGCGACGATTTCCTGTCGTCGACCCTGACCGAGGCGCTGGCGATGCAGCGGCTGCTGCCGGCCGCCGCGTTCAGCCGCTGGTTCGAGGCTTTCCTGCCGCGGCTGGCGGTCGGGGCGCCGCGCACCCTGTTCGAGCCGGCAATGGTCAGCGACCGCAGCGACGGCAAGATCGCCCACCTCGACGGCCTGAACCTGAGCCGCGCCTGGTGCTGGCGGGCGCTGGCGGCGGCGCTGCCGGCCGGCGATCCGCGCATCGCCGTGATGCAGGCCGCCGCCGACCGTCATCTGGCCGCCAGCCTGCCGGCGGTGGCTGGCGACTACATGGGCGAGCACTGGCTGGCCAGCTTCGCGTTGCTGGCGTTGCGCGATTGAGCGGCGGAATGTGGATCTGACCCCGATTCGGGTGGCGCTTGCCGAGGGCCGGCGCAGCGGTCAGGATGCGCGCCCATTCCACCATCCGGATCAGGAGTCACGCGGCATGCTCAAGCACAACAGCTATTTCGAGGGCGCGGTCCAGAGCGTCGGCTTCGAGCGCAACGGCCTGCCGGCCTCGGTCGGCGTGATCCTGCCGGGCCAGTACCACTTCGGGACCGCCAAGGCCGAGCGGATGACCGTGACCAGCGGCCTGCTGCAGGCCGACATCGCCGGTTCCGGCTGGGTCAGCTATCCGGCCGGCACCTCGTTCGAAGTGGCCGCCAACAGCGGCTTCGATGTCCGCGCCGTCGGCGGCCCGGCGGCCTATCTCTGCGAATACCTCGGCGCCTGATCAGGGCATGGCGCAGCGGGCGGCGGCCGGACCGGAACGGTTCAGATCAGGTCGCCGTACTGCTGGATCACCACCATCACCAGCTGGCTGCGCGAGCGCACGTCCAGCTTGTTGAACAGCTGCTGGAAGCTGGCCTTGATCGCGCTTTCGGAACTGCCCAGCTGGCGGGCGATCTGCTTGTTCGAGTAGCCCTGCAGCAGGCCGCGCAGCACGGCGCGCTCGCGTTCGGTGAAGCTGACCCGGTCGCTGGCGGCGCTGGCGGCGACGATCGACTGCAGATAGCGCTGCTCGATCAGCACCTGGCCGAGCGCCACCGCGTGGATGCTGGCCTTCAGTTCGTCGGTCGACACTTCCTTGCGGCAGATGCCGGAAACGCCGAGCCGGATCAGCTCCAGCGCGTCGCGTTCCGGCACGCCGGCGGTGACCAGCAGCGCGGCCCCGGCCTTGGGCGGCCGGCGGCGCATGAAATCGAGTGCGCTGTGTTCGCCGAGATCGTAGTCGACGATCACCACGTCGGGCCGCAGCTGTTCGATCTCGGCCAGCGCCGGTTCCAGCAGGCCGGACTGGCCGACCACGGCAAAGCGCGGGTCGGCGGCCAGCAGGCGCAGCAGGCCCTCGCGGAACAGCGTGTGGTCGTCGAGCAGGTAGAGCCGGATCGCGGCCGACGCTTCAGTCATGGACCGACTCGTCGGGCAGCGCCAGCGGCAGCAGCAGTTCGAAGCAGCAGCCGTCGCTGCCGGGCAGGTGGCGCAGCTGGCCGTCCTGATGGCTCATCAGCGCCCGCGAGATGTACAGGCCGAGGCCGGTGCCGTCGGCGCCGGGACGGAACGGCTGGAACAGGTGTTCCGGATGGGCGACGCCGGGGCCGGAGTCGTGCACCCGCAGCACCGCCCGCCCTTCGGCGAGCCGGGCGCCGAGGCAGAGCCGGCGCTCGGGCCGCCCGGCCACCGCCCGCAGCGCGTTCTGCGACAGGTTCAGCAGCACCTGCAGCAGGGCGTGGCGATCGCCGCGCACCGGCGGGAAATCGGCCGGGATGTCGATGCGGACCTCGCCGTCGATGTCGGCCCAGTCCGGCGCGATGATCACTTCCAGTTCGGTGCACAAGGTCTGCAGGCGGGTCGGGCTGATCGCCGGGCTGGCCTGGCGGCGCAGATCGAACGAGGCCAGCTCGAGCAGCGCCTGCACCAGGCTGCGCAGTGCCGCGAGATCTGGGTCGTCCTGCATCGCCGGGTGGCGCGACAGGTTGGAGCTGACCACGCCGGCCGCCGAGCACAGGTTGCGGATCTCGTGCGAGACCGCGCCGGCCAGCAGCCGGTTGTACTTGTGCAGGTCCTCGAAATGGGCGTACTCGCGTTCGCGCACCTCGTCGGACACGTCGACGACGATCGCCGCCAGGTGCCGGGTCTCCTGGCTGCCGTAGACCGAGAACCAGATGGTGGCCGGGAACGCGCTGCCGTCGGCGCGCCGGCCCCAGGTCGAGGTCGAGGTGCGCATGCTGCCGATGCTGGCGCTCACCGACAGCGCGTCGTGCAGCACCGGCAGGAACTCGCGCACCGGCTTGCCGAGCAGGACGCCCTGCGGTTCCAGCGCCAGCATGTCCTCGGCGGCGCGGTTGGCGGCGACGATCCGGCCATCGCGCGCCACGGTGAGGATCGCCGCCGGGCTGCTTTCGGCGAGCAGGCGCAGCTGGCGCTCGGCGCGGCGGCGCAGCTGCTGCTCGGCGCGCAGCCGGGCGTAGTGGCCGAACACCACGCGGCGGGTGCGGCTGATCTCGGCCACCAGCAGGCCGCAGCCGGAATAGGCCATGGTTGCCATGCTGAAGCGCAGCAGCTGCTCGACATGGCTCTCGTTCATCACGAACAGGCCGCGCAGCGCGGCGCAGGCGATCGCCGCCATGACGATCTGCGCGCGGCTCATCACCGTCGCCGCCAGCACCACCGGCAGGATGTACAGCAAGCCCAGCGACACGCCGAGCCGCGAATACCATTCGAGCATCACCAGCAGCGCCAGCATCACGCCGGAAATCCACACGGTGGCGCCGTAGCCGAGCTTGACCACCTGGCCGCGCACCTCGAACGGCAGTCTCAGACGATGCATGGGCTCGCTCTGCGAAGTTGGAATCCGGTTCAGATCGGAACATCGCGGCGAGGTTCCGGAACCGATCGAAAGATAGCCTCGAACCATCGTCCGGACGATCCGACGGCGACCACCGGTCCGCCATCCGATGACGGCCCGATAGCAGACGGGCGACCGCCGAACGCCTGTAATGGCGACATCCCCGCGTTCCGGTGTCGCCATGATCCTCCGAGACAGCTTTCCCGTGCAGCGGCTGTGGCCGAAGACCTACAAGCGGCTGCTGGTGCTGCTCGGCTTCGACTGCGCGGTCGCCGCGCTCTACGTGTTCGCCGGCTGGCACTGGCTGTCGCTCGATGCGCTGCCGCTGGGCACGCTCGGCTCGGCGCTGGCGATCTTCCTGGCCTTCCGCGCCAACGCCGCCTACGGCCGCTGGTGGGAAGCGCGCCAGCTCTGGGGCCAGCTGGTCAACACTTCGCGGGCGCTGGCCCGGCAGGCGCTGACCGCGCTCGATGTCGATCCCGACGACCCGCAGCAGCGCGCGCTGCGCAGCGCCATCATCGTCAATCAGGTTGCCTTCGTCCATGCGCTGCGCTGTCACCTGCGCCGCCAGAACCCGTTTCCGGAACTGGCCGGCCTGCTCGGCGCCGCCGAGACCGAGGCGCTGCGCCGCTACGGCAACGTGCCCAATGCGCTGACCCTGCGGATCGCCGAACAGCTGCAGCAGGCGCGGGCGCTGGGCATGCTCGACAGCCTGCGCTGGAGCGCGCTCGACGCCAGCCTGACCACGCTGGCCAACATCCAGGGCTCCTGCGAGCGGATCAAGAACACGCCGCTGCCGCGCCAGTTCAGCCTGCTGCCGCGAGTGCTGGTCGACGCCTACTGCTGGCTGGTGCCGCTGGCGCTGGTGTCCGGTCTCGGCATCTTCACGCCGGTGGCCTCGGCGCTGATCAGCTTCACGCTGATCGCCATCGACACCGCCAGCGACGCGATCGAGGAGCCGTTCGAGAACACCGTCAACGACACGCCGATGACGGCGCTGTCGCGGGGCATCGAACTGACCCTGCGCGAGATGCTCGACCAGCGCAAGGCGCTGCCTGAAGTGCGCGCCATCGACGGCTTCGTCTACTGAGGCCGCGGCGCCGAATCGTCGTTCCGCCCCGACTCCCTTTCCGATCCCGACGCCGAGGAACCGCCATGCTGCCGATGTCCTGCAACGACAACCCGCACCTGATCTTCGCCACCAATTTTTCCGAAGCCTGCCATGCCGCGATCCCGATGGTCGCCCACTGGGTCGATACCCTGCAGGCCCGGCTGACCCTGCTGCACGTGCATCCGCGCGGCGCCGGCAGCCAGGCGGCGCGGTCGCTGGATTCGTTCTTCGCGGAATCCGCCCATTACCCGAGCAGCAGCCGCCAGCTGCTCAGCGGCAATGCCGCCGCCGGCATCGCCGAGTTCTGCCGCCAGCACCCGCAGGCGATGCTGGTGATGCCGCCGAGCGTGCGCAGCTACCTGCCGCGGCCGCTGCACGTGTCGCTGCGCACCCAGGTGCTGCGCCAGGTGGCGACGCCGATGCTGACCATGCTGCCGGACAGCAAGGCGATCCCGGAGCTGCCGGCGCTCGGCGGCCACGTCGCCTGCTGGATCACCGGCGACGAGCCGCGCCTCGATCATGTCCGCGAGGCGGCGGCGCTGGCCCGGCAGCGGGACGCCGAGCTGCACCTGCTGTTCGTGCTGCCCGAGGTCAGCGAGGGCCTGATGCTCGAAGCGCTGTACTCCGACCGGCCGCTGGCCGAGCCGGCGGCGATCCGCCTGCTCGACGACATCGCGGCCAGGATCGGCGATCAGGTGCGGGTGCGCGTGCACCTGGACACCGGTTCGACGCAGCGCAGCCTGGCGCGGCTGCTGCGCGCCAGCCGGGCCAGCCTGCTGGTGGTCGATCGCGACACCGTCGTGCGCAAGCGCCTGCTGCGCGGTGCGTTCGCCTCGGCGCTGCGCGACAGCCCCTGCCTGCTGATCTGCGTGCCGGCCAGGAGCCACGACGACGACGGCGACCGGATGCCGCCACCGAACGCCCGCCAGCGCCCGGCGCTGCCGCCGTCGGCGGGGCTGGTGCGCCGTCATCGGCCGGCGGCGAAGGCGCCGCGCTCCTGGCTGGCCTGGGACGGCGCGCCGGGGCTGCTGCCGGCCTGAGCCTGGGCCTGGTCCACCGCGCCAATGAGATTCCACCGCCTGCCGGACCTGCGCCTTGGGCGCACTGCGGCATCAGAAATGCTCGCAATAGAACCACTATTGCTGCGCTTTCTTTCTTGCCGGGCGTCCCAAGGCGCTCGCCCATCAGGGAGCGAACTCACCGGTGCGGTGAACTAGCGCTGGTTTTCCTTGGGGTAGCGGAAGCCCAGCAGCTCGGCGGAGCCGGGCACGATGTCCCGCCAGCGGGTCTGCTCGAAGCCGAGGATGACGACGCCGCAGGTCGGCAGTTCGATGAACGGCAGCGGGCCGTCGACCAGCAGGCGGGTGACGTCGGTGAAGCCCGGGTTGTGACCGAACAGCAGCACCTGATCGTCGCCGTCGTCGAGCGTGTTGATCAGGTGCAGCAGGGTGCCCGGCGTCGCTTCGTAGATGCGGGCCTCGATGCCGATCCGCGATTCCGGCACCTCGAAGGTTTCGGCGAACAGCTGCGCCGTGGTCAGGGCCCGGGCCGCCGGGCTGGTGATCATCTGGAACGGCGGCGTCAGCTGGCCCTGCAGGCGCAGCGCCACGATCGGTGCGTCCTGGCGGCCGCGCGGGTTCAGCGGGCGATCGAAGTCGGCGAGCATCGGGTAGTCCCAGCTCGACTTGGCGTGTCGGATCAGCAGCAGACGTTTCATGGTCAAAGCCTAACGTAAGCTCCGCAGCAACTGGATGGCCACGGGGACCGATGGTGTCGATCAAGCGGAAAGGGCTGCGTTACCTGGCTTGCGCGCTGGTGCCGCTGGCCCTGTACTTCGTCAATGTCGAATACCAGACCTGGCGCGGCGAGCAGGCGCTGGCGGCGACGGAACTGCGCTTCGAGACGCTCGATCTGGCGCTGGCCCGTGCCCGCACCAGCGGCAAGCCGGTGCTCGCCGATTTCTCGGCGATCTGGTGTCCGGCCTGCCGGCGCCTGCACGCCGAGGTGTTCACCGACCCGGCGGTGCAGGCGGCGATCCGCAGCGGCTACGAGCTGAGCCGGATCGACTACGAGGCGCCGGAAGCGCCGGCGTTCATGGCGCGCTACGCGGTCAGCGGCTTCCCGACCTTGCTGCTGCTCGACGGCCAGGGCCGCCTGCTGCGCCGGCTGCCGGCCGGTTTCGATCCGGCCGTGCTGGCCGCCGAACTCAAGGGTTGAACGGGCACAGATAGACATCGAAGCGCAGCTGGGTGCCGTCGAAGCTCAGCGATGGCGCGCGGCCGCCGAGCGGCGGCGCCTTCGACGGGCGCTTGACCACCACGCGGCGGCGGGCGCACCGCAGGGCCGGTGCCAGCAGCGCATCGGCATCGGCATCGCCGCCGGTCAGTTCGCGCAGCAGCTGCATTTCCTTCGACGGCAGCGCGCTCTTGCCGTCGTCCGGGTACATCGGATCGAGGTAGATCACGTCCCAGCGGCCGTGGTTGGCGGCATCGGCCATCCGCGCGACGGCGTCGCCTTCGAGGATCTCGATCCGCTCGGCGGCGGCCTGCGCGCCCGCTGCGGCCAGGGCCCGGAGCCGGGCATCGCGGAGCAGGGCGCAGGTGGTCGGATTGCGTTCCAGCAGGCTGACCGCGGCCCCGAGCATCGCCAGCGTGAAGCCGTCGCGGCCGAGGCCGGCGGTGGCGTCGAGCACCCGCAGCGGTCCCTCTTCCGGTGCCCGCGGCTTGTTCAGGCCGACCGCGCGAGCCAGCGGCTGCTTGCGGCCGGCGCCGATGCGGCGCGCCAGATCGGGCGTCAGCCAGTCGGCGCAGATGGTGCCGAACTTCGGCCGGTGCAGCGCGCGCAGGCTCAGGCGCGGCAGCGCATCGCCGTCGGCCTCATGTTCCAGTGCGAATTCGGGGGTCATCGGCGGGCAAACGAAAAACCCCGGGCCTTGCGGTCCGGGGTCTTGGCAGCGGTGCTCGGCGCGGCCTGATCAGCCGAACTTCGAGGCATCGAAGAAGCTGGTCATGCGCTGCGCCAGCATCATGTCGCCGTCGAGCTGCAGCTTGCCGGTCATGAACGCGGTCATGCCGTTGAGGTCGCCCTTGAGCAGCGCGACCAGATCGTCGTCATCCATGGTCAGGGTGACGTCGGCGTTGCCGGCGGTGCCTTCGACGAGCTGGGCGCTGCCGCCCTTGATGATCAGGTGCGCCGGGGTCGAGATGGCGAACTGGACGACGGCTTCGGTGCCGGCGGCACCGTTGGCATCGAACGCGGCGGGAAGTTTCTTGAGGAAGTCGAGGGCGCTCATGGGGGGCTCCGGAAAAGGAGCCGCATCCTACCCGCGTGGATGCCGGAAAGTAAACAACTGTAAACATTCTTACCGCTCGGCGGTGTCGCGCATCGCCGCCCGGACCCGTGCCGCCGCAGCCGGCGCCAGCAGCACCGGGTTGACCGAGTTGCGATACAGCCGACCCTGCGCGATCAGCGTCGCCGCAAGCGCTTGCGCGGTCCGGTGATCGAGGACGACGAAGTCGCGGCCCTCCTCGAGAGCGCCGAGCACGGCCTTGAAGGCGCGGAACGCGGCCCCCTTCGGCAGGCCGGCGGCGATGTCGAGTTCGCGCATGCTCAGCCAGTCGGCGTAATCGTCCGTTCCGGTCATCGCAGCTGGCGCCGCCGCAGCCCGGAAGCATCGACCTCAAGGTATTCGCAGTGGCGGTCGTGCCAGTCCGACAGCACCAGACGCTCGACCTCGCGGCCGTCGATGGTCAGCGCATGCACGGCCGGACGGTGGGTGTGGCCGTGGATGATCCGGCCGACGCCGTGAGCCGCGAAGGCCTGCGCGATGGCCTGCGGATTGACGTCGAGAATCGCCGCCGGCTTGCGGGTGCTGCCACCGCGCGCCTTGCCCGCCACGCCCTGGCGCCAGCGCCGCGGCAGCCGCCGGTAGATGAACTGGGCGAGCCGGTTGCGAGAGAAGCGCCGCCAGCGCTGGTAGGCGAGGTCGTCGGTGCACCAGACATCGCCGTGGCTGAGCAGGGTCGGGGTGCCGGCCAGATCGACGATCAGCGGATCGGCCAGCAGCGTGAGGCCGGCAGCCCGGGCAAAGGCGGCGCCGAGCATGAAATCGCGGTTGCCGTGCTGGAAGTACAGGGGTACGCCATGGTCGCGCAGGCGGCGCAGCGCGGCGGCTTCGGGTGCGTAGTCGGCAAGACCTTCGGCGTCGCCGATCCAGTACTCGAACAGGTCGCCGAGCAGATAGACCGCCACGGCGTCACGCGCCGGTCCGTCGAGGAAGGCGAGAAAGCGTTCCCGGAGCGGCGACGGCGCGTTCGGCAGATGCAGGTCGGACAGCAGCAGGACCGGCCGGGACGTCGCGCTCACGCGGCAGCGCGGTTCCCGGCGTTGACGGCGGCGCGTTCGACCTCGGCCAGCGCCGCCTCGATGGTGTCCCAGTCCGGTTCGCGGCTGGCATCGTGCTCGCTGAGCACGCGGCGGAACTGCTTGCCGCCGGGCTGGTTGCGATAGAGCCCCAGCATGTGCCGGGTGATGTGATGCAGGCTGTTGCCGGCGGCCAGTTCGTCGTGGATGTAGTCGTACATCGCGTCGACCACCTCGACCCGCGTCGGCGCCGGCCGGGGGTCACCGAACAGCGTCGAGTCGACTTCGGCAAGCCGGTACGGATTCTCGTAGACCTCACGGCCCAGCATCACGCCATCGACCTGCTTCAGGTGCGCCAGGCATTCATCCATGGTGTGGATGCCGCCGTTGATGACGATGGTCAAGCGCGGGAATTCCTGCTTCAGCCGGTAGACGGTGTCGTAGCGCAGCGGCGGGATTTCGCGGTTTTCCTTCGGGCTCAGGCCGCTCAGCCAGGCCTTGCGGGCGTGGACGATGAAGGTGGTGCAGCCGATTGCGGCGATCGGTTCGACGAAATCGCGCAGGAAGGTGTAGTCCTCGCTGTAGTCGACGCCGATCCGGCATTTCACCGTCACCGGCAGGCCGCTGGCCTTCTTCATCGCCGCAACACCCTGGGCGACCTGCTTCGGGCCCATCATCAGGCAGGCGCCGAAGCCGCCGTCCTGCACGCGGTCGGACGGGCAGCCGCAGTTCAGGTTCAGCTCGTCGTAGCCGTACCGGGCGCCGAGTTCGGCGGCATGGCTGAGCAGCGGCACGTCGCTGCCGCCGATCTGCAGCGCCACCGGATGTTCGGCGCGATCGAAGCGCAGATGTCGGTGCACGTCGCCATGGCGTAGCGCGCCGGTGGTGACCATCTCGGTGTACATCCGGGTATGGCGGCTCAGCTGGCGGTGGAAGAACCGGCAGTGACGATCGGTCCAGTCCATCATCGGCGCCACGCAAAAGCGCCAAGGGCTGTAAGCAGCTTGATTCTGCTCGGAAATCAGGCGATTTTCGGAGGGCGGCCGCACATCATTCATTACTGTTTCCGGCTGATTTTTTGCTATTTCTGACGCGCCGGTGCTACAAGCCTGCTACACGACGAGGGCTTGTAGCATGGCGACGATCACCCGCCGGAAGAACGCGGCCGGCGAATGGCGGTACACCGCTCAGATCAGGATACGACGCGACGGCAAGCTGGTGCATTCCGAGGCGAAGACGTTCGGCCGCGAGGCCGAAGCGAAGGCCTGGAAGCGCATGCGCGAGGGGCAGCTGGCGCAGCCGGGCGCGCTCGACAAGGGTTCCGAGACGGTCGGCGACCTGATCCGCCGGTACGTCGACGAGTTCGCGCCGGTGATGCGCTGGCGCCGGTCGAAGACGGCCGACTTGAAGCGGCTGCTGACGCACGACATCGCGGGCAAGGTCGCCCGGCATCTGACCAGCCAGGATCTGATCGCGCACGTCCAGGCGCGCATCGCGAGCGGCACCGGGCCGGCCACGGCCGGGAACGATCTGGTGTGGCTCGGCGGCGTGCTACGGACGGCGCGCAGCGTGTGGGGGATGCCGATCGCCGCGCATGTGGCCGAGGATGCTCGGGATGCTTGTCGGCGGCTGCGGCTGGTAGCCCCGTCGAAGCGCCGCGACCGCCGGCCGACGCAGGACGAGATCGACAGGCTGCTGGCGCACTATCGGGCGGCGAAGCGCGTCGAGATCCCGATGGCCGACATCATCGAGTTCGCGATTGCATCAGCTCGGCGCGAGTCCGAGATCTGCCGGCTGGAGTGGCGCGACCTCGACAGGGCGTCGAGCGCGATCCTGGTGCGGGACGTGAAGCATCCGACGGATCGGGAGGGCAACCATCAGCAGGCGAAGCTGACTGCGGCCGCGCTGGCAGTGATCGACCGGCAGCCGAAGGGCGAGCTGATCTTCCCCTACAACTCGAAGTCCGTCGGCACCAGTTTCATGCTGGCGTGCCGCATGCTCGGCATCGTCGATCTGCACTTTCACGACCTTCGGCATGAGGCGACGAGCCGGCTGTTTGAGGCCGGCTACTCGATTCCCGAGGTGGCGCAGTTCACGCTGCACAGGTCTTGGAAGGATCTGCAGCGGTACGCGAACCTGCGGCCGGCGAAGCTGGTGCTTCGATAGGCGCGTTCGCCAGTTCAAACAGCACGCTGTCGACGTTGTGCGGGATGACGTCGAACGTCAGCGCCCATACCCAAGGGTTCGCTGACCAACTTCCGGGGCCGTTGATCCACTCCCACAGGGCGGCAAAGCCGCCGGGGTTGTGGATTGCGCGGCCGTTGTCATCACCGGTCGGAGTCATGCACTCCGTAAAGCAGCCTTCGGCTACTGCATCGGCCTCGCTGATGTCGGTCAGCCGTTGCACCCGCACGTCGGTGATGCGCAGGGTCAGGCGCGAGGCCCAGCGGGGCATAAAGATGGACGGCTTCCAAGCGCAACCGCAGCACGATCCCGGCTGTCGCTCGCCATCGGCGCGGTATATGGCTTTCGCATCTCTGGTTGTCTCGCAGAAGCCAGCATGCGCCCACGCTTCCCGGACCCACAGCAGGCCGCCGGGCTGGCCGTACGGGCAGTCCTCAAAGCCCCTGCCGCGCGGCCGCTTGGCACCAGACGGCCACACTGGCTCCCCGTCTCGCATGATCGGTTGCGGCTTTACCACCCGCCGCGTCTGCGTCTTTCGGCCTTCAAGCAGCGCCCGGATCATCGGACCGCTGAACAGGATCGGACGGTCAGTCATGTGGCACCTCCTGAATCGTGAACGGCGCGAGGTCGACGGCGCACGACCACATCACCCAGGCGAGCAGGCCGAACACGATGGGCGGGAACAGCCACGACCAGTCGTGCGAAAAGGTCCGCCCGACGAGCAGCGCCAACGTGGCAGCGGCGGTGAACATGCCGGCGATCCCGGCGACCAGCAGGAACGCGATCCATTCAGCCACGGGGCACCTCCGGCGCGGCGGCGAGCATGGCGCGCGCTTCCGTGAGTGCCTGGACGGCCTCAGAAGACAACGACCGGTTGGAGCGCGCTCCGCAGTACCCAAGTACAAAATCAATCCGTGTTAGGACTCCATCCGGCACGACCGGCGCGGTGTAGACAACGCGTTCCTCGTATGGACCGCAAGAATCTTCGTGGTCGGCATAGCCGTCGTACCACTCTATAGCGCCTCGCCTCCGATACTGAGGAATCACCTCGCCGCGCTGCTCGGCCTGCGCGAGTGCTTCGCGGGCAGCCACAATCTCATCTTCCAAATCGCCGTCCGCTTCAATCTCTGCAAGACTTCGGCCTGCGCCCCACTCACCGTCGATCTTGACGGAATACACTTCGGCCAACTTAAGCAGGCCGGTCAACGCCTCCCGCATCTTGTCGCTCATTTCGGCATCTCCGGGCGGGGGATGAGGGCCTGCCAGCCGATCATCGAGTCGGCAAAATAACTGTCACTGCTACAGGCGGGTGTCACTTCTCCGTCCAAGCCGACCCACGCCACCGCCTTCATCTCGCACAGTTCGCGCAGGCGGGATTCGGCGGCGACTGCTCTGGTCAGCAAGGCGTGTCGCTTGTTCTGCTCCTCGGCGAGTTGTTTGATCAGCTCCTCGTTCTCTACTTCTTCGATGTCGCACTCGGTTTTCCAGTGCTCAATAGCGCCCTCGGAAACAGCGAGTTCATTTGCAAGCCGCTCGTTCTCGGCCAGCAGGTCGCGGATGATCGCCTTCGCCGGCTTGGATGCTGTTGGGTGGTTGCAATACATGCTCGCCTTGTCGCGCAGCGTCAGCAGCGCCTTGTCGTGTAGTTCGCTCACGCTGCACGCTCCATCTGCTTGTCGATCAGCTCGGCCAGCTTCTCGGCCGGTACGAGCCAGGGGGACTTCTGCCCGGCCAGCCGGATTGGCTGCACCGGCAGCTCGCCACGGCCGGCGCGGATCTTGGCGGCTTCCGGTGCCAGTCCGAAATACTTCTGGCACATCGCGTCGAGTGGAATCTGCGCGGTGCCGAACTCCGCGAGTAGGGCGAAGAAAGTGGAGGTTTTCATGCGAGGTCTCCGAGCAGCGCCGATAGGAACCGGTCCTGCGGCACGGTCTTGAGGTTGATGGCTTCGGGGTTGCGCGCCAGGAAGGCGCGCAGGTCCGCAGGCCGGATCTCGTAGCGAAGTGCGCCTTTCGTTCCCTCAACGGGCGATGCGCGCTTTGATGTCAGCTGCTCCCGATCAATCCACCGGCTCACGGTACTCGGGGACACGCACAGCGCTTCGCCGACATCGACGGTGTTCATGATGTTGTTGGCCTTGCGCTCCTCGCGGGGATCGAGCCCCAGGTCGTAGCGCCGCCGGATGATCGAGTGGATGCTGCGCTCGAACCCCTCGCGCTTCAGCACGCGCTTGATGTCGGCTGCGCTGCGACCGGCCAGTTGCTCGATGATCAGCAGCTCGGCCGGCTTGAACGTCCGACGTTTCCAGCGCGATTCGTAGCAGTTCAGGTTGCGTGCGATCGCATTGATCTGGTTCGTGGTAAGGCCAATCTCAGCGCCGAGCCGCTTCACGTCCCCGCGCTTCCGCTCCCGCGCGTAGAGCCCTCGAATCAGGTTGTCGCGCTGCTCTCGAGTCAGGTTGAGTGCGTCAGCGCCCATCGTGCACTCCTCCCGTTGCCGGGGCGTCGTCGTTGATGTCGGACTCGGTTCGCCCCATCTGCCGCGTCAGGTAGATGGCGGCGTCCAGAAGTTCCTGCAGAAAGTGCCTCTGCCATTGGTAGAGGCTCAAGTCGCGACGCTCGGTGGTGACGCCGTACTTCTGCAAGCCGACGACGGAACGCTTCAGCAGCATGGTCCGCACCGCCTCGACGTTGCGATCCGGCGATGACGTGTGGGCGTCCGCGCGTTTGCGAAGATCGTCGATCCAGCCGCCCGGCGCGTTCGCCTGCAGCCAGGACATCAGGCAACGATGCTGCTTGGTGATCAGCTCGATCGCCTCGTCGATCACCAGAACCTGGTGGCCGGACGCGACGATGCCGTGCTGCTCCAGCGCCATCTTCAGCGCGGACAGCCGGTCTACAACGGTCGGGGCGTAGCTCATGGCTGCGCCGCCGGGAAGCCGTCGTGCTCGATGCCGTCGAGCTTGCGGCCGGCGGATTTCTTGCCGCACCGGGCCACCCATAGGGCGTCATCGCGCATCTCGCCCTCGGCGTCCCGCCAGCGTTCGCCATCCCACCACCGCAGAGGCAGGGAGTAGCGGTGCTTGGCGTACCAACTCTCGTCGTCGCTCATGTCGAAGGGGAGCCACTCGCCCCACTGTTTCAGCAGGAAAGCGACACCGGCCGCTGCGCACTGGTCGCGCAGGCTGCGAATCCAGTCCGGGTGCATCGGCCGGGCATGCGGGCCGGACTCGCCGCCGGCGATGATCCAGTTCGGCATCAGGTGCTTCGGGATCACGCCGAAGTCGCCAAGCATCGGTTCGACTGACCAGAACAGAACTGCTGCCGGGACGCGAGCGAGCTTTTCGGCATCGCGCAGCATTTCCGGCCGGTCGATCATTGTGCTACCGAGCCAGACGTTCGCGGGCGGCACAGTGCAAAGCCAGTTGCCGATCCACTTTGCGACGTCGGACTCCGGCTCCTTCTTGTCCGGACGAGCGCAGTGATAGGCGGCATCAAGCCGCGCGCGCCAATTACCGATCCGCTTCGTCAGCAGCAGCCAGTCGAGGTTCGGCGTGCGGCGGATCAGGTCGAGCAGGTCGACCAGCCATTCGATCGGCACCTCGTTGTCGAGCCAGTCGGCAAGGCTGGCGCAGAACACGCGGCGAGAAACTGGCTCGGTATCGCGCGATCCGCATTTTGCACAGGCAATCCCATCAGAACTAACACCGCCGGCCTCAGTGGCGTCAAACCACGGCTTTCCATCGGCACGATGGCCGCAGTTTTCGCACCGCACGAACTCGGCTTTGTTCCACCGCTCCGGCAGCTTCCAGTTCGCCGCGCTGGTCCGCACGCGCGGTTTGCCAGCGCCCCACTCCACGCGGCCGAACCGCTTCGTGTCGCGTTCGGCGTAACAGTGATCGCAGGCCGGCGATACTTTCGCGCAGCCCATCCACGGGTTGAACGTGCTGTCGGCCCATTCGATGTTGGTCTGGTCGCTCACGATCCACCTCGCCGGCGCAGTTGCTCCAGGGAATTGAACCCGTCTTCGTCGTCATCGTCGAAGTCGCCCGGCGGCGCGCGGAACTGCAGCGCGATGCCGAACGCGAGGCCGAGCAGCAGCGCGGCACACAGCGCCAGACCGAGTTCCCACCACATCAGCAGGAAGACCATCAGTAGGCCTTCCCGCCCGCTGCGGCGCGGGCATCCGGCTTGTGATCGGCGCGCTGGGCGTTGTAGGCCAGCTTCTCGGCAACGGCCGCGCCGAGGTCGAACTGCATCGCGCCGGCGAGATCAAGGATGCGGATCATCGCGTCGGCCAGCTCCACCTCGGCCGACTTCCGGTGCGGCAGGTGCTCGTCCATAAGCCCCTTGCGGTGGCCTTCCAGCGACTCGCTCAGTTCGCTATGCACGAGCGCGAGCTTCTGGCCGTACAGTGCGCCGGCGAGCAGCTTCTCCTCGTCGGTGCAGGGGGCGGCGATAACGTCGGACAGGCAGCGGCCGGTAGGCGCGTGGTGCCACCAGCCGGCGCGCACACTGGCACCGTGGCATGCGTCGATCAGATGCTCGACAGCGGCAGCCGTGCGAGCTTGCGTCGTGGAGTCGTAGGTCTTGATCTCGATCATGGAAGCACCTCTGCATACCCGTGGTCTGCCAGCATCTTGGCGATGCGCTCGGCGACATCGCGATCTGTGCGCTTCAGTTCGCGCCCTTCTCGGATCTCGTCTGCGATCAGGCGAACAGCGTCGACGTATGTCATGCCAGCACCTCCCGGTGCCCGCCGACTCCGCTCGGCCCGACGATGCCCTCGGCTTCCATCCGCTCGACCAGACGCGCGGCGGCGTTGTAGCCGATCGACAGCCGCCGCTGGACCCAGCTGATGTTGGCCTTGCGCGACTCGCGCACGAGCTGCACGGCGGCGGCGTACTGCTCCTCGGCGAGCAGATCGGAATCGTTGCCGGTCTGCTCAGTGCGCTCCGACAACGTGAACTCGACGCCATCGGGCAGCGTGCCGGTCAGCAGCACCTTCATCCCGGGGCGTTCGCCCTCGGCTGTCGGCTCGGGCTTCGGCGCCAGCGGCAGATCAGGCTGCGGGTGGTGGATGCCGCCGAAGTGGACGCAGACGCCGTCGACGAGCTTCCGCACGTCGTCGATCATCATCAGCAGATCGGCCTCGGCGTCGCCGGCTTCGCCGGTTTCCGCGATGGCGGTGCGGGCGATGCGCTTGAACGCGAGCTTGCTGGTCAGGACGAACGTCAATCGCTCGCGCCATTGCAGGGCGAGGCGTTCGCATACCTTGCCGCCGGCTATCAGGCTCCGCAGCTCGGGGCCGGTCAGGTCGTGTCGCGAGTAGCGCACGGTCGACTTCGCTTCATTCGGGTTCGCGAGGTCGCATTCGTCGAGCGCTTCGAGCGCTTCCGGCCATTCTCCCGACATCAGCCATGTCGTCATCAGCTGATCGGGCCGCAGGCGAACCGCCAGCGGCACCGCCGGCAGCCCGCCGAGGTCGGTGCGCAGGACGGCGAGCAGATCCTCGGCAGCCTTCGACGACGGGGTGTCGATGACGATGCGGCCGGTGGCGTTGTCGATCAGCGCGCGGGTGCTGCCGTCGATGACCAGCGCGTTCGGGCGCAGTTCGTCGACGACCGCCTCGACTACCTCGCGCGCCTGTCGCTTGCCCGGCGCAAAGCCCTGCTCCCGTTCCAGCGCAGCCAAGCGCTCGCGCACGACCTTCTTGATCGCAGCGGCCGGCATGCTGCGCTCCTCGAATCCGAGGGCGATCAGGTGCGTCTCGCTTTCCGACTCGACCAGAGGCCCGCCGGCGCGCGGCGGAACCCAGCCCCGGCTCGACATGCTGGCCGCGCTCACCGGCAGCAGCGGGTGCGCTGACAGCTTGTCGATCAGGTCGAATCGGTTGATCGCCCGGCCGAGCGGCAGGGTGTAGACCTGCAGATTCTTGAACATGATGGTCATGGCGGCGCGCTCAGGCAGCAGCCGCGAACGTCATGCGCCGGTACAGCTCGCGGGTGCGACGAACGTCGTCGGCGCAGTAGGCGGCGACTTCCGCGATGCGGCCGGTCTGCACCATCGGCCAGACCTTGCTGCCGTCGATGTCGCCCTTGCCGGCGAGGCCCAGCGCGCGGCACAGCTTGTCCATGCTGACGCGGTCGCGGCCGGCCCAGGCGGTCATGGTGTCGAACACCTGGTCGCCCCACGGCTTCGCGCGGAACGGGATCACCGTCGGCGGGCGGATGCCGAGAATCACCGCACGCTGGAAGATGAATTTCAGGTCGAAGTCGACGATGTTGTGGCCGATGAACACCGGCTCCCGGGTAACGTCCATCGCCGCATCAAGGATGGCGACGAACAGATCGCCGAGCACCATCCTTTCGGCGCGCTCGTCCTGCCAGTCCTCGCGGTAGAACGTCAGCGGCTCGCCGTCGTCGACCGCGATCGACGCGCAGGCGATGCGCCCCAGCGCACCGTCGAAGCTGGTCTTGGCGACCGCCTCGGCCACCAGCGCCGGCTTCTGCTCGGCGATCCACTGGTCGATGGTGTCCTGCTTTTTGTAGCTGCCCGGCGGCGTGATTTCTTCGGCGATGCGGTCGATGACCGCCTGGTCCTGCGTCGGAATCGTCTCGATGTCGAGATAGATGTTCATGGTGTAATCCTGGTTGCGTGGTAGTTGCCCGCCGGTCATTGCCGGCGGGCCTTTTTCAGTGCAGTTGGCGACGATCAGAACGGGATGTCGTCGTCCTCGAAGTCGCCGGTGGACGTGCCGCCGCCGGCTGTCGGCTGGGCGGTGCGAGCCTTCGGCGCCTGCGCGGGCCGGTCTTTCAGGTTGCCGACGATCTTGTGCAGCGCTTCGCCCTGCGGCTTCTGATCGAGGATTTCGGACGCGACGCGCTTGGTTTCAGCGCAGAACGGCAGGAACAGCGCCATGCGCGAGCCCAGGCTGCCGTCGTTCTTGACGTACTCCTCGCGCTGGAGGACGAGGCCGACGCGGGCACACAGCGACGGGAAAACATCGCCTTCGGCATCGACGAGCTGGCCGTCGACGCGCGTCTTGATCTTTCCGCGCGCCGGCTTCAGTTCGCGCAGCTTCAAGACGGCCATCAGGCTGTTGAGCACCTTCAGGCCGCGCAGCTCCTCGCCCTTCGCGTTGTGCGTGTACAGCGACAGGTAATCGGCCGTGCTGCCGTTATCCGCCTTGAAAGACAGCTCGATGCCGTCGGAGCCCTTGGAACTGCGGATCGCGAAGGCCTGGGTGATGCTGCCGGTGTATGCACCGGTCGAGTCGATGCGGCTCGCCTCGGCGCTGCGGGCCTGCTTGGTGTTGAGGTTGTACTCGCGGGTCATCTGTCGTCTCGTCGTAGTGGAGTCGTGGTGGTAGTGCTTCAGGCAGCCGCCGCCGCAGGCCCGCCGGCTTCGGCGGTCAACGGGTCGTCGGAGTAGTAGGCGGCGATGGCGGAATCCACTGCCGCGAGGTCGTTGTCGATGAAGTGGTCGGCGAACAAGCCGATCGGGGACTTCACCGTGTCGTTCCCGCTGTTGCGGGTCGAGAAGTAGTAGTTGCCGTCGCGCACCGCAGTGCGCAGGCAGATCGTCACCAAGCCCTCGACGCAGATCTTCTCGTCGAGCAGCTTGCCGATGGTCTTCACCTTCACCCGGCCGTCGTCGGCGGTGTCGGTGTGCGCGAGCAGGTAGACGCGCTTGTCGCCGCAGTTGGCGCCGGCGCCGAGGATGTTCCATGCCGACTTGCCGATGTCGGTGAACTTCTGGAATCCCGTCTCGGCGGTGCGCCGCATGAACTCGTTGGCGAGGATGTACTGCCAGTCGTCGATGACGATGATCGGTCGGCTGCTCTTGTGGAGCGTGGCGACGATCTTGTCCGCGTCATCGGTGCGCAGGATGTTGCCGGGCGTTTCCTTGGTGTGGACGCGCCAGCCCTTGTTGCGGAACGGCAGCGGCTTCGGCACCGCCTGGATCAGCAGCGCTTTCGCTGGGTCGAGGTTGCGCAGGCTGCTGGTCTTGCCGGTGCCGGATTCGCCGAGGATGAGGGTCAGGATGGACATGGTCAGAAGTCGATGAAGTGGAGTTCGGGCTGCTCGTCGCCGGGGTCGCGGTCGGGGTAGTCGTCGGCGTCCGGGTCGCCGGGGCCACGGCTGCCGATGAGGTCGTCGTCCATCGGTCAGTACCGGATCGACACGGCCGGGACGCGGCCGGTGGCGATCAGCGACACGACCTGAATCGCGCAGGCCTCGGCGATGCCGTTCGCGACCATCGCGTCGACAGCTGCGCGATTGATCCGGCGCCGGTGCTCCTTGTCGGCTTCGCGCTTGCGCTGCTCGGCCTGCTCGCGCTCGGCGGCTTCGGCTACCTCGCGTGCAGCCTGGTCGCGGGCTTCCTGTTCGGCGCGTGCGGCGCGCTCCTCGGCGGCGATGCGGTCCCGCTCGGCGCGGGCAGCGGCTTCCTGCGCCTCACGCTCGCGGCGCTGTGCCTCGGCGACAGCAGCGGCGGCATCGGCTTCCGCCTTCTGGCGCGCAGCCTCGGCAGCTGCGGCTTCGCGCTGGCGTGCGGCTTCAGCTTCCGCCTGCTCGGCGGCGATGCGGTCCCGCTCGGCCTGCTCGGCGCGCAGGCGTGCCAGCTCGGCCTCGTCCTTCTCGCGCTGCATCGATTCAGCGAGCGTGCGCTGCAGGTGCGCGACGGCTCGCGCCTTGGCGTCGTCAGCTTCCGACGCGAACTCGGCGAACCGTTCCGGCGTGACTTCTTCGGCGATCAGCGCATCGAGCATGTCGCCGATGTCCACCGGCGCGGCCAGCTTGGTCACCGACAGCATCGCGAGCGTGCTGGTGATCCAGGCCTTCGCGGTGCTGATGCGCGCCTGCTCGGCATCCTCCCAGGCCGTCAGCGGCCGGCGAACCTCGTCGTGCCAGATCGTCAGCGTGTCGCGCACCAGCTTGCGGCTGGCGTCGATGCGCTTCGGGATCTCTTTCTGCTCGTCGGCCAGCTCCTTTCCGACGCGATCGAGGTAGGCCTTGATCTTCGAGACCTTGTAGGAATTCGACGCGATCAGCTCGCGGCCCTTGCGGGTGCTGACGTCGGCCTCGAACGAGTCGATGTGCGAGCGGATGGTCTGCAGGTAGGGCTGCATGCCTTCCGGCGCGGTGAAGACTTCCAGCGCCGACTCCGGCGCGATGACGATGTCGATTTCGGTCATGGCCGCACCGCCTTGGCGATGGCTGCGCGGCCTTTCTCCGTCGCGCCGCACTCACCGAGCGAGTTACACAGGTCTTCCAGCGCCTCCAGCAGATCAGGCGCACCGACCGCATCGAGCATCATCTCGGCGTCCTCGATGAAGCCCTGCGATTCCAGTTTCCACAGGTCGTCGTAGTCGACGCCGCACACCTCGGCGTGCTTCTTGGCGAGTGCCTGAGCGGCCTTGGTGACCATCGGGCTTTGCGCGCTCACTGCCAGCCACCCAGGAACGCGAAGGCGATCATCATCCCGGCCCACAGCAGTGCCCCGATCGCAGCACCGGCGGCGCCCTCGTAGCGGCGCGGGATCAGTGGCTTTCGGTTCAGGTCGGTGTCGCACAGCACGCGCTGGGCGTGCCGGCGGCGCATTTCGATGCGTGGGTTCATGGCGTTCGTGGCTCGTAGAAAGCCCCGCCCGAAGGCGGGGAAGGCGCGGGAGACATCGCGTTGCTGCGATAGGGCAAACTATTGCAACAGGCAAAACAATAGGCAAGCCTTTTTTATAGGCAAGCCTGTGTCAGCTGACGAACGGTAAGGAATAGCCCAAGAAAAAGCCCGCTCTAGGCGGGCTTCAGGAGGTCAACGGTGGGTCAAGACAATGGTCGCTTGCCAATCACCAGAATCAACGTCAGTGCTGACCGCGACTGGCCTTCGTGGCCCGCAGAGCTGCAAGCTCGCGCGATAAGTCCGCTACCAACCTACTTGCCGATTCCTCCGTCAGCGCGAACGGCGGGGCCGGCACCGGATGAGGCTGGCCAGGGCCATGAAAAATCGGGGACACCGCGATAACGTCGCGGCCGTCGTCAGTCCAAGCGCTGCACGCCTGCCAGTCGACCAGCTCGAACACATCGTGCGTCTTGACTTCGTACTCGCTCACTGCCGCTGCCCTCTTGGCACCGCCGCCCCTTGAACGATCTTCCCGCACCGCTCACAGCGCCAGATCTTGTGCCCTTCGAGCGAGATCATGTGGAAGCGCCAGCGGTGGCCGATGACGAGGCACGCCGCTGCGCTGATCAGCAGCCGTAGGTCCCGTAGTTGCACTTCTTCTCGGGCTTCGGATCGAAGCTGTTGTAGTAGCCGTCGCGATCGTTGTCGTACATGCCGTAGGCGCTGTTGCGCTTGTTGGTCGCGCCGCCATCGCGACTGAACTCGTCGCGCTGTCGACCGCCGTAGGTCTGCGATCCGTAGTTGTCGTAGCGATTGGCGTTGGGCGCACTTCGCATGTGCGGGGCGACATAGGTGCCGTCCTTGCGGTAGTAGCCGTTGACCATCTGAGCAGCGGCATCGTGGACTACGAACAACAGCGCAGCAGCAGCAATGACCTTTTTCAGCATGGCTTCCTCCTCCGTGGATAACTGCGAGCGGTCAACTTTTCCGCATCTGTGCAGCAAATAGTTCAGCGCAGCCCATGCGCTGCCAGCGCCTCTCGGCCTCAAGTCGCATTTCTTGGTAGTCGGCCCTACGTTGGCGAGACTCGGCCGAGCGATTGCCGGCTGCGCTTGCCTCCCGGTTGCTCTCGATTTCCCACTCATACGCCGACAAGACATCACGCAGGATCACGTCGTTGCAGTATTCAAGGACGTTGGAAGGCGGCTTCCATCCCGTCGACGCCTTGTTGTCGGCCGCGCCAGCCAGGAACGGCGCAAGCAGTGCTGCCACCACGATCGCTGATCTCATCTGAGCTTCCTCGTCGCAGCAACGACCACGCCGATGACGCGGCCGTTCTCGGGCATCGGTTTCATGGGGTACTGAGGGTTCATCGGCCGCAGCAGCCAGTCGTCGCCATCGCGCACCAGCTGCTTGAACGTGGCCTCGGCCGCGCCGTTGCCGACGATGACGAAGTCGCCGGCCTTGTGATCGGTGTCCGGCTCGACGATCAGGATCGTGCCCGGCGGGAAGTCCGGCGCCATGCTGTCGTTCTCGACGCGCAGGGCGAAGGTCCTCGCACGCACTGGCGTGATCGCCGGGATCAGCTCGCATTCGTCGAGATCGGGAGGGTCGATCGCCAGCGTGAACGGGCCGGCCTGCACCCAGGACAGCAGCGGGACCGAGCCCCGGATGGCCGGGCCTGGCCGCACGTTGGCGTCCGCGTCTGTTCTTCCGCCTCGCCCCGAACCCAGCCATTCGGCCGTGACATTCAACGCCTTCGCCAGCTGCGCCAGCTTACGCGTCTCCGTCTGCTCGCCCGACTCGATGTCGGAAATGACGGGTTGAGACACGCCGGCTTTCCGCGCCAGCGCGGCCTGTGAGTAGCCGGCTTTCTCCCGCGCTTCCTTCAGTCGCTTTCCAAGGCTCATGACTGAATCCTATAGGCTGGCCTAATCGCCAAGCCTATTGACGCACCTATCGCCTTGCCTATACTGTGCGCGACAGCACATAGGAGGCGGCGGTGGACTGGAAAAACATACTGGCTGATCTGCTCGAAGCGGGTTTGAGCCAAAAGCAGATTGCTGACTCGGTCGGATGCAGCCAGCCGACGATTTCGGATCTTGCGACCGGGCAGCAGTCAGACACCCGCAGCCGGATCGGTTCGCAAATCCTTGCGCTGCACGCCAAACACTGCGCGAAGAAGAACGAGCGCGCAGCGTGATGCGCCTGCTCATCATCGCAGCCGCTGGCGCCATGTACGGCATCGGCATCGCCGATGCCACGCGCGGCGGCTGGTTCATCGTGGCGCTTGCAGTCGTCACGCCGCTGGCCGCGTTGTTCGCCGCCCATCTGCTGATGGCCTGGTACCGAACCCGCCGAGCAAGCGGCGACTTCCGGTGGTGGAAGCCGTGAACTGGTACCCGCACCACCTCGGCGACTACGCCCAGGCGACCGCGCATCTGTCGATGCTGGAGGACGCTGCGTACTCGCGACTGCTGCGCTGGTACTACGCCGAGGAGAAGCCGATCCCGGCAGACCTCCGCAGCGCCTGCCGGATCGCCCGCGCATTGACCGAAGCCGAGCGCGAGGCCGTGGCCGTCGTGCTGTCCGAGTTCTTCGCGCTGACCCCGGACGGCTACCGGCAGCCGCGCGCCGATCGTGAGATCCAGGCCTACACCGACAAGTCCGCGAAGGCTTCGCGCAGTGCGTCCGCACGCTGGAAACCGAAGTCCGAGCATAGCGATGGCATTGCGAACGCCGAGCGCGGCGCATTGCCATCGCATAGCGAACGCAATGCGAACGCATCGGATTCGGATGCGAACGCATCGAAAAACGATGCGAAGGCAATGCAAGCCAATAGCCAACAACCAACATATTCCGTTACTGACGTAACGGACGCTGCCGCGTCGCCGCCGGCAGCCGCTGTCGAGCCGCCGCCGGTCGACCCGGTCAAGGCGCTGTTCGATTCCGGCGTCGCCCTGCTGCGGGACTCCGGCTACCCAGACCGGTCGGCCCGCGAACTGGTCGGCCGCTGGCGGAAAACCGCGACCGATGACGCGGTGCTCGGTGCGATCCAGCGCTGCCGGGCGCTGTCGATCACCGACCCGGTGTCGTGGATCGCCGCCGCGCTGGCGCCGGCCACGCGCCGCACCTCACCGCTGGCGCTGCAGGCCAACCCGAACTACGAGGCCGGCCTGTGAACGCGGTCGACCTGCTGTCGGCCCCGATGTCGGCCCCGGAGCAGCGGGAGTGCGCCGCGCACGGCCCGTACCCGTCCCGGCAGATCGGCCAGCACTGGACCGGCTGTCCGACGTGCTTCCGCGAGGCGCTGGGCCGGCTGCGCGAGCAGGCACACCGCGAGCTGGTCGCGCAGCAGCGCGCCGACCGGGCGCAGGCGTTGCTGGCGACCGCCGGCATCCCGCCGCGCTTCGAGGCCCGCCGTCTCGAGGAGTTCGCCGCCGCCGGCCAGAAGGCCGGGCGCTGGCTGGACCGTGCCGCATCGGGTGATCCCGGCGCCCTGGCGATCATGGGGCCGGTCGGCACCGGCAAGACGGCGCTGTCCTGCGCGCTGGTCCGCGCAGCCTGCGAGCGCGGGGTCGTCGCGCGGTACTGCCGCACCGTCGACCTCCGCGACCGCACCCGGGCCGCATGGGACGGCAGCGGCAGCGAGGCGAACGCAATGGCCTGGTTCACGGCCCCCCGCATCCTCGTCGTCGACGAGATCGGCCTCGGCGGCGCCACGGCGTCGGATGTCGAGCGGCTGCACGCGATGCTTGACCGCCGGTACATGGACGCGGTGCCGACGGTGATCGTGACCAATCTCGACAGCGACGGCATCCGCGCCGCGATCGGGGAGCGAGCACGCGACCGCCTACGCGATGGCGCGACGACGATCCGTCTGCTCGGCGAATCCCGGCGTGAGCCGAGGGGTGCGGCGTGAGCGCGCACAAGGACATCGCAATACCGCCGACGATCGCGAGCATGGTTGATGCCCGCGAGCGTGCCGTGCTGGCGCTGCGAAAGGTCTACGACGCGATCGAGCACGCACAGGCTGAATGTGCGCATATTGCCCGGCACGCCTTCCCTGCGGAGGTCGCCGGCCGGTTGTCGTTGCCGGAGGCGATCAAGGAAGTCGACCGTCGCGCATGGCGTGAAGCGTTCACTCTTGGCGGCTTCGACCGCATCTGGGATGCCGAGGCGCGTCGCAAGTTCAACGACTCCCTGAGCTACAGCGTGCCGGAGTTCAACGACGCGAATCTGCGCGCGACGCTGCTCGAATACCTGCCGCAGCAGGATCTCATGTTCAAGCGTGGAGCCGTCACGCTGCTGCGCCGACTGTCGGGAAATTACAAGTCGAACGCCGATTCCGGGTTCAAGCTCGGGCCGCGCTCGGTAGTCGGTGGCTGGTCAGCACCGAGTTTCGGTCGCGGCTTCCAAGTCAGCTACTACCGGCAGGACGAAGTGCGCGATCTGCTGCGCATTGTCGCGGTCCTGTCCGGTTTGGAGTTCCATCCCGGTGAAGCACTGGCAGCCGTAAATCGCGCATGGGCCGAGAAGCAGCCCTATGAAGCGTTCGGCCTGCGACTGGTCGCCTTCCGCAACCAGAACGTGCACGTCTACCTCGACCAGACGCTGCTCGACCGCATCAACACTCTGATCGCCGACTACTACGGCGATAGAGCTGTCGGAGAGGCCGCATGAGCGCGCAACTGGCGATCGACTTCGCCCGCATTGAGCGCGACTCCGCGATGCAGCGCGTCGGCGAGAAGGCCGAGCGCCTGCACGAAGGCTGGAGCGATGAAGCCGCCGCGTTTCTGCGCTGGTTCGTGGAGCGAAACGAGTGGTTCATCAGCGAGGACGTCAGCGCCGCCAGCCGCGAGGCCGGTATCCGCCAGCCGCACACCGACCGGGCCTGGGGGCCGATCTACCGCCGCGCAGTGCGTGATGGGCTGATCGTGCAGGACGGCTGTGGCCGCAGCACGCGCCGGCACCTGTCGATCTGCCCGCGCTGGCGCAGCTCGATCTACAACCGGGCGCTGAAGCAATGAGCCGCCGCACGATCACGACCGACTGGTCACTGCAGCAGCTGATCGGCGACCTGCGCGCGGACTACCGGGAGCACGGCTACCTGCGGCTGTCCTGGTCGACCGACCACAACCGCAGCGCCGACCAGAACGCGCTGGCGCACCTCTGGTACGAGCAGGTTAGTCGCGAGCTGGGCGAGGACTCGGCAGACGACGTGAAGGCGTTCTGCAAACTGCACTTCGGCGTGCCGATCCTGCGCGCCGACGACGTCGAGTTTCGCGAGGCCTACGACACCAGCCTGCGTGGCCTGTCGTACGAAGTGAAGCTCAAGGCGATCCGGCTGCTGCCGGTCACGTCGCGCATGGGCGTCAAGCAGCTGACCCGCTACCTCGACCAGATGCAGCAGCACTACGCGCTGCGTGGCGTCGTGCTGGAGGCGCTGGACAAGGACGAGGTAAAGCGCAGGGCGCGAGTGCGCCGGGTGGCGGCATGAAGCCCGGCGTTTGTTCGTACTGCGACAAGCCTGCGCGCTTAGTTTTCGGCACGGCGATCTACCCTCATCGCGACGATCTGTGGACGAAGCTGTTCTGGTACTGCGCTCCGTGCGATGCCTGGGTCGGATGCCACCAAGGAACTGACACCCCGCTCGGCCGACTCGCGAACGCCGAACTGCGCGGCGCAAAGCAGAGAGCGCACGCTGCGTTCGATCCGCTGTGGCAGCGCAAGCAGGTACGCGACGGCTGCTCGAAGCAGCGCGCTCGCGGCGCCGGCTATTCCTGGCTGGCAAAGCAGATGGGCGTGGAGCCAAAGGACTGCCATATCGGCATGTTCGACGTGCAGCAGTGCCTTCGCGTGGTCGAGATCTGCCGCTCGATTGGAGCATCGGCATGAGCGCCCTGAAGCGCTGGCACCAGTTCGTGCGCGGTTTCGGCTGCGTCATCTGCTGCAGCCCGGCCAGCATCCACCACCCGCGCGGCGGCAGCGTGGCGGGCGAGGCGAGTGCAGGGCGGAAGTCGAGCGAGGCCGGCGTGATCCCGCTGTGCCACTACCACCACCAGGGGGCCGAGGGCATCCATCACCTCGGCGTCGAAACCTGGGAGGCGAAGTACGGGCCGCAGACCGCGCACCGGGCAACGCTGCAGCGGCTGATTGCCGCATGGGAGCGCGACGCCGGGCGCACCGCGCCGCAGCCGCCGGCCGAAGCTGAGCCGGCGCTGCCGAAGATGCTGCCGCGATGGGGGGTGCGATGAACCCCGTCCGCTGCGGCGACTGCGGCCATTTCATCCGGTCGACCATCAACCCCGAGCAGGGCATGGGCCGCTGCCGGGTGAATGCGAAGACCTTGCCGACCAGCTACCGAGGATACGCGCCGAGCCTGTGGCCGTTCAGCGAGCGCTACTGCCGGAGCTTTATCGCATGCACCTGATCCTGCCGTACCCGATATCTGCACCAGGCGTGTATCGCATTACTGACTCATCCAGTGGGCGCTTCTACATCGGCAGCAGCGTGAATATCGCGAAACGCTGGGCGCAGCACCAGCATCGCCTCGCGCGCGGCACCCATCCGAATCCAATGCTGCAGGCCATTTGGAGTGTGAATCCTGCGCGGCTGTCGATCGCAGTTGTTCGATTGACCGCATCAGATCGGTCTGAGCTGCTGAATGCGGAGCAGGTTGCATTGGATGCCAGCAGGGTGGGATCAAACCCGTTGTGCATGAATGTGCTTCGCGTCGCCGGATCGCATCTGGGCCGAAAGCGCACTGCAGAGACTCGCGCCCGGCTGGCCGCTGCGAACACCGGGAAACAGGCCAGCGACGAGACAAGGGCGAAGCAGCGCGCAGCCAAGCTGGGGAAACCGCTCTCAGTCGAACACCGGAGAAAGTTAAGCAACGCGCGGCGCGGCTTACCCGGTACTCCACGAGCCGGAATACCGCGCCCAACGCTTCGTCGGTTCACTGACACGCAGGTTGCCTCTATTCGCGCCGATCGCGCCGCTGGCATGTCATGGCGATTGTTGGCACTGGAGTACGGCGTAGCGAAGGGAACGGTCAAGCGCATCGCTACGGGTGTGACTTATCGGAGGGCTTGCCAATGATCAGGTTGACGCTTCCTTATCCGTGTTCTGCGAACCGCTATTGGCGCACTGCTGTCGTCGCCGGCCGCGTGTCGACGTTCGTCAGCGGGGAAGCGAAGCAGTACCGCCGCGACGTCGAGCTGGCGTGGATGCAGGCCTACGGCGCTCGCGCCGCCGCCACCGGCCCGCTGACGCTGACCCTGGCGCTGCACGGCCCCTGCCCGCAGGACTGGGCGAAGCGGGAGCGGAAGGAGGGGCCCAACTGGTGGCTCGATGCCCGGTGTATCGACCTTGGCAATGCCGAGAAGGTGGTCGCCGACGCACTGCAGGGCCTGGCCTACGCCGACGACAAGCAGCTCGTCGAGCAGCACAAGTTCAAGCGGCCGCCCGATGAGCGCGGCGCCCGCGTCGAGATCTGGATCGAACCCTGGGGTGGTGAATGACGCACATCGAGCAGCTGCTGTCGCGGTACATGCTGTGGCGCACCGGGGCGCCGCTGGAGTTCCCGAGCCGGCCGACGGTCGAGGCGCGTATCCAGGACATGCACGAAAACGCGGGCGTGCCGGGCGGGAGCGGCATCAAGTATTCGATCTACGAACTCGACGGCGAGACGTTCACCTGCAAGCCCGACGGCGGGCTCGGCGATCTCTGCGAGAAACTGGACAGCCGGATGCGGTTCGACCGGACGATGCGGGAGGTGGCCGACGCGATCCGCCTGCTGCCGGATCGGCACCGGGGCGTGATCCAGATCCTGTACCACGTCAACGCAAGGGAGCCGCTGTCGGTGCGCGCCCTGGCCGAGCAACTGCACATCCCGCGCACCGCCGCCGACAACCGGAGAGCGCAGGCCCTGGGATACCTGGAAGCAGCGCTGGTCGGTCGCGGCATCCTGAGGGCAGCATGAAGACCGGCAGGTTCAAGGCCCGCGAGGAACTTGAAAGGGCAGTGCGGGTGTTCCGCGCCGAACTGCTGACGCAGCGCGAAATCGCCGCCGAATGCGAAGTGTCAAAGCGCACGGTGCAGCGCATCGTCGCCGCTGTTGACGGTGGCAGCCACCGAGGGCATGATTTCACCATTCTGGAATCCCCTGCCCGAACCCCGCCCTGTGCGGGGTTTTTGCGTTTGGACGCTGACATGCTGAAACCGCGCGACGAACAACGACTCGCCGAGGTGCACCCAGTGCTGGCCGGCATCGTGCGCGTCGTCGCCGCGTCGGTTCCGCTGATGGTGGTGGAGGGCGCAAGGTCGCTCGACCGCCAGCGCGAGCTGTTCCGGCTCGGCAAGTCGAGGACGATGGACTCCCGTCATCTGCCGAAGATCCCGGCCGGGGCCCCGCACCTGCCGCCGGTGTCTCACGCCGTCGACCTCGCCCCACTTGTCGACCTCGACGGTGACGGCGACCGCGAGCTGACATGGGAGAGCAAGCATTTCCTGCCGATCGCCAGAGCGATGCTGGCCGAAGCCGCCAAGCAGAAGGTGGCGATCGTGTGGGGTGGGAGCTGGAAGTCGTTCGTCGACATGCCGCACTTCGAGCTGGCGCGGAGCAGCTATCCGTGAAGCCTGCAGCTGCAGCCGTCGTCAGCGGAGGGAGCGTCGCCGCTTTCGCCGCAATCAGCGCGTCAGACGTCAGCGATTGGTTGGCGATCATTGAGCGCATCAGCGAGTCGAAAGCCGGTCTTCTGGTGCTCTGCCTGCTGTTCCTGGTCGGGCTGGTTTTCCTACTCGTGAAGCAATGGCACAGCGGCGCGGCTTGCGAGGCCCGCATCGAGCAGCTGACCCACGCTATGGCGAGCATGTACGCGTTACTGGCGACGGACGACCGCTACCCCGAGCTGCCGTCGTTCGATGATTTCGTCGCCAACGGGCTCGACCTCCGCAAGATGCACAAGGCCCGCGCCCAGGCCGGCGCTTACAGCAGGCCGAAGGACACGAAGCAGGTCGCCGAATGAAAGCCGCCATTCAGCTGATGAATCAGGCGCTGGCCGCGCTCCGCGCCGAGACGGCGAGCCGAGAGGCAAGCCTCGCGATCACCAATCTGGAGCAGGCGCAGATGTGGGCCGAGCGCGCCGCGATGGCGAGCGAGCCGAAGCCCGAGGTGCCGCTCCCCGAGGTAATGGGGTACGAATCTTGGTATGACGCCTCATCGCCCCAGCTGATGATTGCCGCTCGCTTTATCAGCGGTCGGCGTCACAAAGTTTCTTCAGATCGGTTCGCGCACGAATATCGCGATCAGCGCGCGCTTGTCGCGAGGTGCTTGTTGCATCTGCAGGAGCGGGAGCGCGATGCCCTGATGGCAGAGGGTTGCAAGTGATCGACAGCAAGGTGGTGCCGCTGTTCAAGAAGGCGGCGGCGGAAGATGAGTCGCCGACCATGACGGGGCCGGCCAAGTGCCTGGCCTGCGAGCATGAATGGCAGACGGTAGCGCCGGTTGGTACTTGCCAACTGGAGTGCCCGAGCTGCGAATCGACTAGGGCGACGTTCAAGCATCCCTGCGGCGTTCCCGTCGGCGAGCTTGTGCGGGAATGCAACTGCGGCAGCCGGATCTTCTACGTCACCCCGAACGGCGTGCACTGCTGGCTGTGCGCGACCACGCAAGAGTTCTGACGTGCCCGCGCTCGACAACGCTCGGCATGAGCGATTCGCACACGAATACATCGTCGACCTGAACGGCAAGCAGGCCGCGATTCGCGCCGGCTACTCGCCAGGTGCCGCCGAGGTGACGGCGTCGAAGCTGGTAAGCAATGCAAAGGTGGCTGCCCGCATCGACGAGCTGAAGGCCGCGCGCCTGAAGCGGGTCGACATGGACGCCGACGCGACGCTGAAGCGCATCGAAGACGCGGTGAACGCGGACGTCGCCGATCTGTACGGCGAAGACCTGCGGATGCTGCACCCGAGGCAGATGCCGAAGGAGGTGCGGGCGCTGATCAGCAGCGTCGAGCACTTCCCGAACGGCAAGGTGAAAGTGAAGTTCATCGACAAGGCGAAGGCGCTGGAAATGCTGGCGCGTCACCACAACCTGTTCGATGCCGAGAACAAGGGCAAGGCGGCGGCGATGAGCGAGGCGATGGCCGGCCTGATCGCTGCGGCGTCGGAAGGCGGTGGACTGGCGGGCCTGCTGAAGCGGTGATCCCCGAGGCTGCGCTGGCGCTGCTCGGCGAGCGGCTGAAGGACCAGGCGTGGCGGCTGTCCAACCTGTACTGGATCGTCGACAAGGACGGCCGGGCGCGGAAGTTCGAGCCGAACTGGGCGCAGGCTGAGGTGTTCGCCAAGCTGGGCCGGCGCAACATCGACCTGAAGGTGCGCCAGCTCGGCATTACGACTGGCTACTGCATGCTGTGGCTGGACTCGATCCTGTTCAGCCGTGACCTGAAGGTCGGCATCGTCGCGCACACCAAGGGCGACGCCCAGGTCATCTTCCGCGACAAGATCCTGTACGCCTACGACCGCTTGCCTGACGAGATCAAGGCAGCGGTGCCGGTGACGAAGCGCGACGGCGGCGAACTGGCGCTGGAGAACGGCAGCGGTATCCGCGTCAGCGTGTCGTTCCGCTCCGGCACGCCGCAGATCCTGCACATCACCGAGCTGGGCTACATCGCCAGCCGGATGCCGGCGAGAGCCGAGGAGATCAAGACGGGCGCACTGCAGGCGGTGCCGAAGGACGGCATCGTCGTGATCGAGTCCACCGCCAAGGGGCGCGCCGGACTGTTCTTCGACCTCGTCACCGAGGCGCAGAAGCGCATCGCAGGCCCGTACGACTACGCGTTGAACTTCCTGCCGTGGTGGAAAGAGCCCGGCTACCAGCTGCCAGACACCGGCACGTTCGCGCAGACCGCCGAGGAGAAGCAGTACCTCGACGACCTGGAGGCGAAGGTCGGCCAGCGCATCACCCGCGATCAGCGCGAGTGGTACTGCCGCAAGTGGCGCGAGCTGGGCGACGACCGATTCGCGGAGTACCCCAGTACGCCGGAGGAAGCGTTCCGGCAGTCGACCGAAGGCGCCTACTACGGCAAGCAGATGCTCGACGCCTGGCGCAGCAACCGCATCACTGAGGTGCCGATCGAGCCCGGCCTGCCCGTTGAGACGTGGTGGGACATCGGCGTCAACGACTCGACCGCGATCTGGTTCGTGCAGCGCTTCGGCCTGGAGGTTCGGGTCGTCGACTACTACGCGAACAGCGGCGAGGGCCTGCCGCACTACGCGGAATACCTCACGAAGTGGCAGGAGCAGCACGGCGCTCGCGTCGGCCGCGCGATCGGCCCGCATGACCTGCGGGTGAAGGAGTGGGGCGGCGCGGAGACGCGACTCGCCCGCGCCGAGAAGCTCGGCATCAATTTCGAGATCGCCCCGGAGCTGTCGGTCGCCGACGGCATCGAGGCGGTGCGCAACGTCCTGCCGCGCTGTGTGTTCGACGAGACGCGCTGCGCAGCAGGTATCAAGGCGCTGGAGTCCTACCGCAAGGAATGGGACGCAGCACTGGGCGTCTGGAAGAACCAACCGCTGCACGACTGGGCGTCTGACCCGGCCGACTCGTTTCGCTACGGAGCATTGAGCATGTCGAAAGCGCCTGCACAGATCGGCCAGGTAAGCCGGTCGGCTGCGCGCCGCGTCGTCCCGGTGCGCTGGAAGTGAACGCGACGCCCGCCCGCATGCCCGGCCTGTCGGCTGGCATGGCACTGCGCGTCAGCCCGGCCGGTCCGGACTATTCGGCAGCCGGTGGCATGCCGTCTGTCAACGGCAACGGCGCGCAGATCAGCAATCGCGGGTTGGTGAAGATCAAGACGCCGGCCCAGGTGTCCGCCGAGCAGGACAACTCGCGCGCCGAAGCGGCTCCGCAGCCGATCGACGCCGCGTCGATGCGGCACACCATGCTGGTCGGCAAGATCGACGCAGCCTGGCAGCGCAACAAGATGGCGCGGCAGCTCGTCGACCGCCGACTGCTGGCCTGCCTGCGGATGCGCAAAGGCGTCTACAGCCCCGATGAATTGACCGCGATCAAGGCCACCGGTCAGAACAACTACGTCTACCTGCCGATTGCCGCAACGAAATGCCGAGCGCTGGTGTCGTGGCTGAAAGAGATCCTGATGTCGCCGGGCGATCGGCCCTGCGGCCTGGAGCCCCGCCACCTGCCGGAGATCCCGGAGCCGGTACGGCAGGCCATCATGCTGCGCGCTCAGATGCGCGCGCAGGACCTGATCAGCCAGCAGATCGCCGCCGGCGGCGAGCCGACCGAGTTCGAGCAGTTCCAGGCGCTGCAGGAGGAGCTGGCCGACCAGATGCAGGCAGAGGTCAAGCTCGAAGCGAAGAAGCGCGCTGACCGCGCCGCCGGCCACATGGAGCGGGCCGTGTTCCACGAAATGGACACCGGCGGCTGGGACGAGGCGTTCGCCGAGTTCCTGGACTACTTCAGCACCTATCCGACGGCGATCCTGAAGGGCCCCTACCTGGCGCGGAAGCCGCTGCTGGAGTGGGGCCCGGGCTGGCAGCCGATCGTGAAGACCGACCCGCGCCTGCGCTGGAAGGCGGTGAACCCGTTCGACTGCTACCCGGCACCGCTGGCGCGCGACGCGCAGGACCGCGAGTTCATCGAGCGGCTGCGGCTGTCGGAACGCGAGCTGTACGAAATGATCGGCGTCCCCGGTGTCGACGAGGAGGCGGTTCGCTGGACGCTGCAGAACCACAACGCCGGCCTGCTGCGGAACTGGATCTGGACCGACGCCGAGCGCAACCAGCTGGAGGGCGACACCAACTACAACTGGTTTGGCAACGAGGACTTGATCGACGGTCTGCTGTACTGGGGCAGTGTCGACGGCCGCACGCTGCAGGGCTGGGGCGTCAGCGGCATCAACGACCTCGACCGCCGCTACGAGGTGGAGGCGATCAGGATCGGCAATCGCATCGTCATGTGCCGCGTCAACGAGGACCCGCTCGGCCGGCGCCCGTACCGCGTCGCGAGCTTCGAGACGATCCCCGGCAGCTTTTGGGGTCGTGGCGTGCCAGAGCTGTGCGAGTCGCACCAGGACATCGCCAACGGTGCCGCCCGGGCGCTGGTCAACAACATGGGCTACGCCAGCGGCCCGATGGTCGGCGTGAACATTGACCGCATGCCGCCGGGCGAAGACATCACCGCGATTTTCCCGTTCAAGATCTGGCAGTTCAACAAGGACGAGTCTGGCGGCTCTGGCGCGGCGAACAAGCCGCTGGAGTTTTTCCAGGCAACCAGCTTGGCCGGCGAGCTGATCCAGATTTTCGATGCCTTCGAGAACAAGGCCGACGATGCCACCGGCATCCCGCGCTACAGCTACGGCAGCCAGGACGTGCAGGGTGCCGGCTCCACTGCGCGCGGCCTGTCGATGCTGATGGGTGCCGCTGCGAAGGGCATCCGGCGCGCGATCAGCGACATCGACATGAAGGTGCTGCGCGAGGGCGTCTATGACGTGTTCGTGCACCTGATGCTGTACAGCAACGACAACCAGATCAAGGGCGACTGCGTCATCGTGCCGAAGGGCTCGACCGCGCTGCTGATCAAGGAGCAGCTGCAGGAAGGCCGGCAGATCGCGCTGAACATGGCCGGCTCGACGCCGCTGTTCGCTGCGCTGATCGGCAAGCGCGGCACCGCCAAGCTGCTGCAGGATTACTTCAAGGGTCTGAACCTGCCGAACGTGCTGCCGGAAGGCCACGAACTCGACGAGCTGATCAAGCAGATCGAGGAGGCCGAGGCTGCGGCCGCCCAGGCGCCGCCGCCGCAGCTGCAGGTGGCCGAGATCAACAACCAGGGCCGTCTGCAGGTCGCGCAGGCCAACAACCAGAGCCGCGAGCGCATCGCCGCCGCCGGCATGGCGAAGGATCTCGTTTCCCGCAATCAGCAGAGGCCAGTCGGTGCGCTTGACCAAGCCCCAGGCTGAAGCCATCACCCGGCTCGCCAAGAGCCCGGACTACGAAGAACTCGCAGCCCTGTTCGCCGCCCAGTTGGCAGATGCCGACAAGAGCAACAGGTCTGCCGAAGGCGTGAGTCTCCACCGCCTACAGGGCCGAGCACAGCTGCTCGCCGACCTTGTGGGGCTGCCCGAGAACGCACGCAAGACCTTGGCCGGCAGGTAGCCGGCAAGCGCGCGGCCCGCTATGGCCGCAGTCACCGCCCGGTGAACCCACGCATGCGCTGCCGATGATCGCCCTCGACGGAGGGTAGTCAGCGAGCGCGTGCGCAGGCGAAGCGGAGTGATCAGGAATCTCATGCCCAAGCACCCGAAGGAACTAGCAGCAGAAGCGGCCTCGGCCGCGCTCATCGAACAGATGCAACGTGGATCAGCGGCGCCGGCCCCCGAGCCGCCCGCGCCCCCCGCACCGGCACCGGCCCCGCAGCCGACGCCGGCCCCAGCACCGCCGCCCCTGGCGCCCGCCGTCCCTCCCGTGGACGAGGCGTACTACCGGCAGCGCGTATCGACGCTGGAGGGCATGGTCCGCGAACGTGATGGACGGATTCGCACGCTGGACGGCGAACTGACGGAAGCGCGCAGCAGTATCCAGCGCCTGACGCAGACGAACGCCGACCTCGCCGCGAAGCTCGCAGCGGCACCGCCCGCGCCGATCAACCTGCTGGACTACTTCAGCCAGGAAGACATCGACGACATGGGTGAGGCCGAGGCGATGCGCCAGGCAAAAGCACTGCGCCGCCTTGAGCAGCGCGTCGCCAAGCCGGAACCGTCCGCTGCGCCGATCCCGGCGCAGGCAGCACCGCAGCCGCCGGCACCGCCGGTCGACAACTCGCGGGCACAGCTCGTTTCGGTCTTCCAGGCCGAACTGTCTCGAGCCGTGCCGGGGTGGGAGACCTGGGCAGTCGGCGAGCACTGCGACCCGCGTTTCGCCACATGGCTGGCGCAGCGAGCCGAGGGGTCGATCAAGACCCGAGGCCAGCTGCTCGCCGAAGCGGAGCAGGTGCTGGATCACGTCCCCATCGTTGAACTGCTGCAGAGCTTCCTTCGATCGCTTGGCGTCGACCCGTCGCGTCGGCTCGACCCCAATTCCAGATTGGCGCCCGAAGGCGTCGGCAGTGGTGGCGGTGATCCGCCGCCTCCCGCCGATGTCCCGAAGGACGCCATGCGCCTGTCCGAGATCCAGCAGTTCACGGCGGATCTCGCGAAGGGCAAGTACCGGGGCCGGGCTCAAGAAGCGGCGGAAATGCAATCACGCATCGACCGCGCAGTCCGCAACCAGGCAGTGATCAAGGACGTCTAGTCCATCACCCGGTGACGCGCGGCCGATGCTCCGAACTGGAGCACTCCAATGGCCGCACTTCCGATTCAGGGTGGCAGCACCTACCCGAACGTTTCCCTCGCCGCTAACGGCGACATCATCCCGACCCTGTGGTCGCAGCGCTGCACCGTCAAGCACTACGGCTCGGTCATCGCCCCCGAGATCTGCAACAACGACTGGGAAGGCGAAATCAAGTCGATGGGCCAGCGCATCGTCATTCCGCGCACCCCGACCGTGACCGTCATCGACGGTAACAAGGACGTCGACCTCGACACCGCCGGCCTCTACAACACGCCGACCACTCCGGCGAGCGAGCTGGAGATCAACCAGCGCGAAATCTACGGCTTCGCGATTGAAGACGTGGATGCGTTCCAGACCAACACGAACTATCTGGACCGCCTCGCCGAAGACGCGGTGAAGCAGACCGCGATCCGTCAGGACACCAAGATCCTGGCCGGCATCGCGACCCGCATCGCGGCCACCAACCGTGGCGCGGCCAACGGCCTCGGCGGCACCGGTGCGCCGGTGACGATCAGCGCGACCAACGCGCTGAACTTCCTGATGCGGATGAAGCGCATCCTGAAGCAGCAGGGCGTCTCGCAGTACGGCCTGAAGTGCGTCGTCGGCCCGAAGTTCGCGCAGATCCTGAAGAACACCGACCTGAAGTCGGCGCTGGTCACCGGTGACGACGTCGGTGTGATCCGCAACGGTCGCCTCGGCGAGATCGACGGCCTGATGCTGTACGAGTCGATCTACCTGCCGCAGTTCACCGAGGGCGCGAACACCGCCGAGTACGTCTATGTCATCCACCCGGATGGCCTGACCTGGGCGATGCAGTACAGCCTGCCGGAGTACATCCGACTGCAGAACAAGTTCAAGTCGGGCATCCGAGGCCAGCTGCTGTGGGGCTACAACGTGGTTGAGCCGACCTACCTCGCCGCCGGCTACGTCATCTACGACGCGAACTCGCTGTAAGGCCTCGACGAAACACCGCGACCAAGAGTCGTCCGCAACACGCGGGCGCGGCTTCGGCTGCGCCCGCTCCATCAAGGAGCAACCCCATGAAGACCAGCACCAGCAACTTCAACAAGAAGTGCGAGCCGAAATCGACCTACGCCGCGCCGAACGCGGCTGTCGGCGCCGACAGCAAGCCGAGCAGCTACCGGGCCTCGCAGGACCCGATCAAGTCGAACCAGATGGCCGGTTCGCCGATGAAGCAGGGCTAAGGCGCAGGCCTGAAGCCAATCGCCGGGGCGCGGGCATCCGCGCCTCGGCCACCAGGAGACACCCGCAATGCCCCGACTCAAGAAGACCGCCGGCGCTCCGACTGCGCCGGCCGCGCCGCCTGTCGTTCAGCCCCCGGCCGCGCTGCGCGCCGCCGCGCCCGCCGTGTCGATGCCCGCACAGAAGTACCTGATTGACGCCGACGGCATCCCGCTGCCGTACAACGCCGAGGTGCATGCGCAGAACCCGTCGCTGCGCCTCGTGCACGCGCTGCCGACCAGCTACGTCAACAAGGTGCGTGCCTACTCGGCGAACGAGCGCGCCGCCCAGCAGGCCCAGGCCGCGCAGCTTGCCGAGCTGGAGCAGATCCGGCTTAACGCCATCGAGGCCGAAAACCGCCGGGCCGCTGCTGCGCGTGAGGCCATGCTGTCGCACACCCTGAGCGACCAGGCCGAGCAGGACCTGCTGACGCCGGGGACGTTCCTGATCTCCGAGGCCAGCGCGCCGCAGCTCGTCGCGTTTGCCAAGGAGAACTTCGGCACCGATCTCGACGAGACGCTGCCGGTCGAAGAACTGCGCGCCGAAGTCGCGATGCTGGCCGGCCTCGAAGCGGAGTAAGTGATGGGGACGATCGCTGCCAGCGTCATCCTCAACCGAGCAGCGAAGACGCTGCTGGATGAAACGGGGGTGACGTGGCAGCCGTCGGAACTGCTCGACTACCTGCGGGCGGGCATCAACGCCGTCTTTCTGTTCAAGCAGGACTGCAGCACCCGCAACGTGCCGCACGCGCTGGCCGCAGGCAGCAAGCAGGCGATCCCGCAAGACGGCACTCAGGCGCTCGATGTCGTCCGCAACCTTGGGCCAGCCGGCGCGACGCCTGGAGCGGCGATCCGGCAGGTGGAGCGGGAGACGCTGGATCGGGACGACCCGAACTGGCACACCGCGACTGGCCCGCAGGTGCTGCACGTCACGTTCGACAAGCGCGACCCGCGCACCTTCTACGTCTACCCGCGACCGCCAGGCGCGTGGTCGGTGGAGCTGGTCTACGCGGCGCACCCGCAGCGCATTGAATCCGCCAGCGACGTGCTGCCGATCGACGACCTCTACGAGACGCCGCTGCACGCCTACGTCGTGGCGTACGCCTACTTCAAGAACGCCAAGCGCGGCGACGTCGCGAAGTCGCAGGCCTACCTCGGCATGTTTACGCAGATGATCGGCGCCAAGTCGGCCGCGCAGTTTCAGTTCGCGCCGCTGCCGTCGCCGGTCGATAGCCAGAAGGATCGCTGATGGCCGACCTGTCCTACGTCGCGCAACTGGTGCGCGCGAAGATCCGTGGCCCCAGCGAGCCGGCGATCCGTCTGGCGATCATCGAGTCGGCGAGGCAGTTCTGTACCGAGTCGTGGTTCGTGCGCCGCACGGTGATCGCCGACCTGGTGCCGGACACCGAGACCTACCAACTGCTGCTGGATGGCAGCACCGACCTCGAGATCATCGGCGTCCGTGCAGCCGATGTGCAGGCGCTGGACGGTGGCGAAATCCGTCCGCTGGTCGACGAGGATTTCAGCGGTGTCGAGCCCGGCCGCACAGCAAGGCAGCCGACGGTCTACCAGTTCGTGCCGTACGGGTTCATCGCGGTGCGGCCGGTGCCAACCGAAGCCGGGCTGATGCGCGTCGAAGTCGCCTGCACGGTGGCCGATGATGCGCAGACGCTTCCCGACGACCTGATCACCGAGTACGCCCGGGCGCTGTCACAGGGCGCTCTGGCTGCTCTGCAGACGCAGGCTGGCACCGACTGGTTCAACCCGAACATGGCCGCGTCGAATCAGGCCATGTACTCGGCAGCTGTGACCAACGCCAAGGGCCGCAGCCTGCGGAACTTCAACCGGCGCAACCTGCGCGCTCGACCGGCCCGATTCATCGTATGAGCGGGAAGGCGCTGTTCCGCCGCTACGGCTGGACACTGCCAACCATCGACTCCCTCGGGCTCGGCCGCGCCTCGTTCTCGGCGATCACCTATACCGCGAACAACGACGGCGGCACGGCCACGATCGGCGTCGACCGCACCGGCGGCGCCAACGGCGTCTTGCGGGTCAGCTACGCCACGCAGCCCGGTACCGCGATTGCCGGCATCGACTATCAGCCCGTGCAGGGCATGTTGACCTGGGCGAACGGCGATGCCGCCCGGAAGTTTTTCACGGTGCCGATCATCGACACGCTGGAGCAGACCGGCACGGTGACGGTGCTGCTCTCGCTGATTGCCAGCGACTCCCTGCTGGGTGATCGCCGCACGGCGGTGCTGCAGATCAATCGCGATCTTATCCAGACCGCGATCACGCCGAGCGACGACCTGCTGCTCGACCCGATCCCGTATGCCGGCATCTTCGCCCCCAACGGTGGGCGCGTCGCGCTTGAGGGATCAGATGGCGGCGTTGTGGTGCTCGACCTCGCGCCGGGCTCGACTTTCACCGGCATGTACCCGCGTCGAGTCCTGGAGACGGGCACCGACGCCGGCATCGTGCTTTTCGGCCTCAACCGGCCGGGCCAGATCGGGCCATCAGCCAATGCCGGTGATCGCGTCCTGCTGGTAGTTCCGAGCGACGTCGATCCGCTGCCGATCCCGGCACTGGGTGGCTTCTACCTGCCAAACGGCGGCGCCATCACGTTCACGACCGAGGGCGGGGTGGAGCAGGTGGTCCTGCCGCCGCGCACTGCATACCGCAGCGGCGCCGTGCTCCGCATCAGCGCCACCGGCACCGACGCCGAGCCGATCTATGCGTTCGTGCGCGAGATCAACGTCGGGCCGCAGCGCTTGGTGTTCAGCGACACAGGCGACCGCTTGGTGTTCAGCGATTTCGGGAAGCCGCTGACGTTCTTCGACGACGACATCCCCCAGGAATCAACCCTCACTTTCGGCGCCTTCGGGGCGCCGATTGTTTTTTCAGCGACCGGAATCCAACTCAGGTTCACGACATGACCGATCTCAATGTGCTGGCGCCTCTCAACTCGGCGCCGCTGGGGCAGGCCGACGAAATTGTGGTGAAGCGCCAAGGCGACGAATCGGCGACTCGCGCGCCTGCCAGTGCGTTCCCGATCAGCACCGCAACAGCACAGGCGCTCGATCTTCTGGCGACGACTGCAGCCAACGACGCCACACTGAAGGCCGACGCAGCGCGCGGCGCGGCGATCAGCGCCGCAGCGACGGATGCCAGCAGCAAGGCGAACGCAGCGCAGAGCGCAGCCGCGACGGACGCATCAAGCAAGGCCAGCGCGGCGCAGGCTGCCGCGATTTCTGCTGCGGCCACCGACGCCACCGCCAAGGCCAATGCGGCGCGCGATTCGGCGAACCTGACGGCGGCGAACACTTATCTGCCCCTGACGGCACGCGGCGCGGCACAGGGCGTGGCGCCGCTCGTTGATGGACAGGTGCCGGCGCTGTACCTCGCCGGCGCTCAAGACGAGATCTTGGAGTTCAACACTTTCGGCGACTTCCCGTCGCCGGGGTCGACCAACAAGATGTATCTCGCATTCGACACCGGGAAGCTCTATCGCTGGGCCTCCACTCAGTACGTCGAAATTTCGCCTTCGCCGGGCAGCACTGACGATGTGCCGGAGGGGCCAAGTGGCTTGAGGCGCTACTTCAACGACGAGCGCGTCAACGCTGCGGTGCTGAGCGGCATGGTGTTCAACGTCCTCACGGACGTCGTCAACGGCGACACGGTACGCGTCGCGATCGGCAAGCTGCAGGGCCGTCTGGCCGACGCGATCAGCGGCTTTGCGAACCGGGTGCTGACGACGGTACTCAGCGGCCTTCCTTTGTCGTCCGATGCGCAGGTGACGGCAGCGACGAGCGTGCGCGATGGCATCGGCCGGCTGCAGGTTCAGAGCAACGGCAAACTGACCCGCCGCACTGCGAACGGCATCGACACTTCGCTCGGCACCATCAACGACCGACAGCTCGTGCAGTTGCAGGGCACGGTGTTCCAAGGTGTCGACTCCATCAGCGACACGTCCTACACGCTCGCGACGCGACCTCCGGCTGCAGGAAATGCCGACGAGGTGATCCGACTCAAGAACGTCGGCAACGTGCGAAGCGTCTGGCAGGAATCCAACGGCGTGAACTGGGGGATGCAGAACGGCCACGGCGTCATCACCCAGGAAGCCTTCCCTGCGAGCAAGGCATTCACCGCAGCCCCGACGACCGGCACCTATGTCGATCTGCCGGACAGCTACATCATCCAGGGCGGCATCCTCAACGAGAACAGCCAGGTCCGAATCCGGCCCCGCTTCAGCGCCAACCAGAACACATCGCAGAACCAGGTGCAGGTGCTGATCAACGGCCAGCTGGCGTACGAAAGCACTGCAGGCGCCTGGTACCAGCAGATGGCCGAGATCCGGTTCAGCAATCTGGGCGCGCTGAACGCACAGCAGCTGTTCGGCCCGGGCACCACCGGCACTGGCTTCGGCAACAGCAACGCCGCACAGACCGCCGGCGAAGTCGCGCCGAACAACGGCTCGCTACGCAGCTACGACACGTCGGCGGACCTCACGATCACCTTCAAGGTGCGCGACAACGCCACGCCGGCGGGCAACGCGTCCACCCTTGCCGTGAAGCTGGCCGGCATGACCATCGAGGTCTTCGACCGGTGAGCCTCCTGATCCGCACGCCGCCGCGACCACGTCGTTTCTACGAGCCGAACGACTGGAACCTCGCACTTCCGACGAGCGAAGTGCTCACGGTCGGCACAGGCTCCCCCTATGCCGGCGGCGAACTGAAGTATTCCAACGCCACAGCCGCCGACATCGCGCAGTCCGAAGCGGCCGAGATCGATCCCAACGTCGGCGACTACGCCGATCGCGACTGGCTGTTCCCGCAGAAGGGGCCAGACGGCAAGTGGGAGGTGGTGTTCCGCACGTCGATTTGGGGTTCGCCATCTTCGCCGTTCAGTGGCAGCGATCACACCCGATGCGAGCTTCGCGGCATCAAGCGCGGCCCGACGAACAGCGGCAGCACGCGCGGCGATTTCAAGGTTGCCGATCGCATGTTCATGGAGGGCGAGTTCCGGCCGCTGCAGTTCCCGGCCCGCGACCGCGACGGCGTCGACAGCGCCACCGGCAACAACCTCACGATGATGCAGTTGCACCCGGTCGACTCGCTCGATGCGGCGGCAAGCAGTGTGTTCTCCATCATGGCGCTGCGAAAGAACGGCCAGCTGCAGTGCACGCTGACGAACGCTGACGGCACCAATGCCGCTACGACGCATGGCGTGCCGATCATCCTGCTGTCCGGCGTGCAGCTCGGCGACGTCATCCAGTACGAGTTGACCACCGAAGCGGATCGCCTGGAATGGCGAGCGGTGAACGTCACCCGTGCGCCGGGGACGATCGTCACGATGACGCAGTCGATCCCGAACGTGTCGAGCGGCGGCGTCACCCAGCGCACGCGCTTCCAATACCCGAAGGCGGGCTGCTACCACGCGACCGGCGTCGACAAGAGTCTCGACGCTGCGAAGGCGGTCAACGGCGTGATCCCGCGCCGCGACATCACCGATTTCGCTGCGGTCGCGTACCGCTATGTTCGCTACCGCTACCTGACCGCCGCCTGATGTCCGTCACCGGCGCGAACCTGTCAGCTCGACGCTGGCAGGCAGACTTCCGTGCGGGTCGCGCTTACGCGAGCGGGCAGGCTGCTCCCGATCCGCGCGGCGAGCTGCTGTGCATGCGCGATGCCGCCGCGACGGCGAGCGACAGCGGCGGCGAGACGCTGACGTTCGCGCCCAACGTGCTGCGCGTGACCGATCGTGGCGCCCACGTCGAGCGCACTGGCGAGCAGCTGCTGACGAACTCGTCGCTGATCCGCCAGGGGGCCGGCCTGCCGGTCGGCTGGCGGCTCCCGGCCGGCGCCACGGTCGAGAACATCGTGTCGACGACCTTCCGAGGCCTGCCGGCGCTGGTGTTCACGATCCGGGCATCGAACAGCAACGGCGTCGACACCACGTTCCGAGTGGACTTCGAACAGGCCGCTGGCATCCCAATCCCGGCGGGCCGTGAGGCAATTTTCCACGGGCTTGTTCAGTTGGTGTCGTCCAGCAACGCGGCGCAGCACGCAATGCGCCTGATCCCGCGTCTTGCCGACGGTGCCGGCACCGCAGACCAGGGCGTGCAGCTTTTCAGTGCCGGCGCGGTATCGGAGTTCAAGTGCCTGCCGGTGATCCCCGACGAGGCGGTGACGCTCCACCCCGGCGTCAGCTTCGTGGTGCCGGCAGTGACCATCGGCGTCGTGCGGATCATGGTGGCCGGCTTGCAACTGGAATCCGGCCGCACCGCGACCAGCTTCATTCCGCGCGCTGCGGCGGTCGAGGTGTTCACGCCTCGCTTCCCGAATCCCGGCTTTGCCGGCGCGGCACCCGGAACGCCAGGCACGCTGCCGAACGGGTGGAGCCAGGGCACGATGACCGCGTACCGCGTGCTGGCCTATGACGGCGTCACCGGCGCGCTCGATATTGAGCTGACCGCCACCGCGCGAGTCAGCGCCGGCCCGGCCGGCGACACTCTCGGCATCCAGATGAACATCGTCCCGCCTGCCGGTCCCGCCGGCCGCGTGGCGGGCTCAATGGGTGAGGTCATCGAGGCCGGCATCCAGGCGCAGATCCTCAACGGCGTCACTGACGCGAATCCGCGCCTCAACCTGAGCGCCCGCACCGACACCGGCGAGGTGCTGGCCGGCTTCAACACGTCGGTGAGCATGCCGCAGCTCAACCTGGTGACCTACACGCGCCGCTTTGCCGGGCCGCTGCCGTCCGACGGCCTGTCGCTGGGCCTGCAGATCTTCCTGTCGGTGCCGCAGAACCAGACTCGCGTCGTGCAGATGCGCCTCCTGATGCCACGCATCGACCTGGTTACGGTCAGCGGCGACTCCCTGAGCCCGATCCGTCCTCTGGACGTGGTCCGACTGGCCGCACCGCAGCGCTTCGCTGGCGCCAGCACGGTGGTGATCGAGGCCGAGCAGCCGGCGCTGGTTGCCGAGTCCACGCTGCTGTCGATTGCGTTCGGCTCCGGCCATCGGCTGCGCCTCGTCGCGGGTCCGCAGGTCGGACTCGTGGTGACACCGCCGGCCGGCGCACCGATTACGCTGCTGCGCCCGCTATACGCCGCCGCCGGCATCGTGCGGCTCGCGCTGTCCTACGCGGCCGGTCAGGTGGCGATCGGCTTCTCCGACGCCTGCGAAGGCGACTTCGCGAGCGCGGCGGTGCCCGGGCTTGACCCGGCCACCGTGAACAACGTCTGGCTCGGTTCCGACGACGGCGTCAACGGCATGACGACGGTGATCCGCAGCATCGAGGTCGACGTCGGCGCGCAGTCGGCCGAGAACCTGCAGCTGCGCACCCGTGACGCATGGGCGGCGCGGACGTTCGTGCAGCCGCGCGCCGGCATTCGAGCGCCGTCGCTGCAGCAGGTCGGCGGCTACGTTCCGTCGCGCGTCGAGGTCATCGGGCCGACGCATACCTACGGCCCGATCGGCAACCGCTACCTGTTCCGCCGGAACGGCGGCGCGGCCATGAACGACGTGCTGCCGCCAGCGAACTCGGTTGGCAGCGTCGAGGGCACGCCGGCGCGCCTCAACATCGTCAACGACGACGTGGTTCCGTTGAGCATCACGTCGGCCGGCGGGCTGATCTACCCGCCGTCTGGCACGCTGCCGTACGCGTTGGCCCCGATCACGACACTGGTGATTCCGCCGGGGCAGCGCGCGCTGGTGTGTGCGGACGGCTACAACCCGGCCACCCAGCAGTGGCAGGCCAACAACGAGAACTGGTGGTTCGTCCTGCGCGACGACGACCTCGCGGCGCTTCCGCAGGAATACACCTTCGCGTCGATCTACGGCCCGCCCGATCCCGCGAACCCCAACAGGTCGATCATTTTCCCGCCGGCCTTCGCCGCCTACAACGCCGACATCGGCCCGCCGCGCCAGCTCGCTGCGGCAGCTGTGAAGCAGATGAACCGCTGGCTGCTGTACGGCAACCAGGTCGACGCCTCACGGGGCCTGCGCTTCTTGTACGACGCCTGCGCGGCCGACTACTGGAAGGTGTCTACCGGCATCACGACGATCACGCAGCTTAAGACGCAGATCAACTCGACCGGCTTCCCGTATCTGGGCCTGCGCGACTGCGGCAGCGGCACGCCAGAAGAGCATGAGGTGATCCGGCGCTGGTTCGAGGACCGCACCGACCAGACCATCGAGTTCTTCGCCGCGCAACGTGCGCAGGGCACCAGCACCGGATCGGCGAACCACTACTACGCCGCCGGCCTGGCTGCAGCGCTGACGTCGCAGATCAGCGATCGGAACGACTATCTGCAGTTCGCAGTCGACGTCTTCACTTTCGCGATGGAGGAGGCTCACTCGATCCCTGGCCGCGTCGGCTCGCTGCTGCTGGAAATGCGCCGAGCCGAGAAGTCGCTGCAGTACCAGTTCCTCGCGATGACGCAGCTGCTGCCGCTCGCCGAAATCCTGCAGCGCAACGGCTTCGACGCCTACGGTTTCCTCGACGGCCAGCTTATCCAGTGCATCAACTGGTCAATGGCGGCAGTCGAAGACCCCGACATCGTCATGGCCGAGCAGGCGCGGCTGGTGTCGCTGGGCCTGCCGTGGTCGCTGGGTATCACGGTGTCGGAGCAGCTGCCGATCGGATTCGGCCAGGACACCGACCCGATCAGCGGCGAGCCGCTGTTCAACGAGTCGCGCGTCGCGGCGATGTATCTGGCCTACCGCCGGCTGACGGATGCGCAAGCCCCGTGGCGCCCGATTTGGACCCCGCGCTTCCAGGTCTACGACAACGTCTACAACGGCGCGATCGGCGGGGGGCAGAGCTACCTGTACCGATTCCCCGGCATCGCGCTACCCGAAATTCCGGCATGAAGATCTCGATCCCGGTGTTCCGTGGCCGCGCGCCGCGTGTTTCTCCGCGTGCACTCGCCGAGGGCTACGCGCAGGTTGCGCAGTCGGCCCGCCTGCTATCCGGCGACCTGGAGTCCTGGCGCGAGCGCAATGTCAGTCTGCAGCTCGCCAAGGGCGGCACGGTGAACACGATCCACCGGATGGCGTCGCGCACCGGTGACATGACGCCGTTCTGGCTGCACTGGCTGCCCGGTGAGCTGGCGCCCGGCGAGACGAATGTCGACGTGGCCCTCGGTCCTGAGCCGGCCGACACCGACGTGGCGACCTACTTCACTGGCACCACGATGGGGCCGCGCTACACCACGAAGTTCCTCGCCACGGACCCCAGTCAGCGCGGCACCGCAGCCGTCGGCGCCTACCCATACGCATCGCGCTCGCTGGGAATCTCGCCGCCGACAGCGCCGCCGACGGTTACGCAAGAGCTGCCGGTGATACCGGCGAACTCGGTCAGCTATTACGAGTCCGGCGCATCGAATGCGAACTGGTCGACGGTCAAGACCGGCGGCGACTACGCCAACTTCTACCAGGTCACCGATCCCGCGTTTCAGAGCGGGGCTCCGACCTCGTCGCTGGTGGCGCCGTACTACGCGCTGCAGTGGCAGTCCGGCGGCGGCGCGCTGGCGATCTGGAACGAGGCCTATCGGCTCGGCGAGGCCAACGAGCTGACCTTCAGCGTCAACGTCGACACCGCGCCCGATGGCGTCGGCGCCGGCAGCAGCGAGGAGGGTAACGGCTCGATCGTGATCCTGGCGGCAGACACCGGTGTCGGCCCCCGCATCAACCTGAACTTCCGCAGCCCCGGCAACGCGCAGTACATCGACGCCGCCGGCGGCGCCGCACCGGTGACGATTCCGGGCGTGACGCTGAACGGCAACACGCCGGTGAAGGTGATCGTGACCGGCACCAAGCAGGCACCGGTAACCGGCAGCAGCGTGGTGAAGTGGAAGATCAACATCGAGATCCGCAACTACGCGACGAACGCACTGCTGGGCTCGCTGTCCGACCAGACCGCGACCGTGGCCGGCGACGTGATCGCGTTCATCGGCACCAGCGGCAGCCAGAACAACGCGACATTCCTGTTCTTCAACGACGTCAACCTGACGACGATCCTGGCCCCGGACGCTGGCCCGGCCCCGGTGTTCACGACCTACGTCTACACGCTGGTGAATGACCTCGGATGGGAGTCGGCTCCGAGCTTCCCGAGCGAAGCGGTGACGGTCGATAACGGCATCATCAACACGGTGACGCTGCCGCTGCAGACCCAGCCGAACATCGTTGCTGCGCGCATCTACCGGGCATCGGTGAACACCACCGAGGCGGTCTACCGGCTGCTGGCGGAAGTGCCGGCGCCGCTGCCGTACCAGTTCGTCGACGACAAGCTATCGGCCGAGGTGCAGAACGGGTCGGTACTCGATACCGTCGACTACGACGTGCCGCCGGCGGGCCTGCGCGGACTGCTGGCGCTGCCTGGCGGCGCATTGGTCGGTTTCGTCGGCAACGAGCTGTGCTTCAGCGAGCCCGGCGAGCCGTATGCCTGGCCGGTGAAGTACCGGCTGCCGACCGACTTCAACATCGTGGGGATCGCTGCGATCAACTCGATCGTGGTCGTGCTCACCGAGGCCTTTGCGTACCTCGCCGCCGGCAACCTGCCAGGCGACTACGTCATGGAACGGCTGGAGTACCCGCAGGGCTGCGTCAGCAAGCGCAGCGTGGCGTACCTGAGCGGCGCCGGCGTGCTCTACGCCTCGCCGGACGGCCTGTTCTCGATCACCGGCAGCGGCCCGCCGCGCAATGTCACCGAGCAGCTGTTCACGCGCCGGGAGTGGCAGGAGCTGAACCCGGCCTCGATCATCGCCGCCGCACACGATGACCGCTATTTCGCGTTCTACCAGAAGCCTGACGGCACCAAGGGCGGGTTCGTGCTCGACTTCCGCGACGGCGGGTTCGGGATGATCGACCTCCCGGATCACGCGACATCGGTGTTCGCCGACCCGCTGACCGACGCGCTGTACTTCACCGCCGACGACGCCTATCCGACGCCCGCCAAGACCGGCGCGACCCTGCTGGAGTGGGATGCGGCGACGACGCGCCGGCCGTACACCTGGCGCTCGAAGCTCTACCTGAACCCGTACCCGACGGCGTGGATGGCCGCTCAGGTGCGCGCCCAGGACTACGACAGCCTGGCGCTGCGGATCATCCGCGACGGCGGCGTGCTGCTGTACCAGAAGGTGGTCACCGGTCGCGATGAGTTCCTGCTGCCGGCCTTCCCGCAGTACAGCACCGAGATCGAGCTGGTCGGCACCTCGCGGGTTCAGGCGGTTGAGATCGCCGAAGACATGGACGAGCTGTCCTGATGGAACCACAGCAGCCCGGCATCACCACGATCCGGCAGCTGACGCTGGTCGCGGTCAACGAGATCTTTACCCGCATCCGGCAGCGCCTGGATTCGCTGGACCGCCGCACCGTCCAGAACCCGGCGTCGGCCGACCAGGTGCTGGCGTTGCAGAAGCAGGTCACCGCACTGCAGATCGGCGCGAAGACAACGACGGTCGTGCAGCAGTCGAGCCCGACCTCGACACCCCCGACAACCGGCACAGCCAACATCCCCGAAGTGACTGCAGACCCGACGGCGCCAACGGCCGGCGACGCCTGGGTGCTGCGCAGCGTTGTTCACCCGGCCGGCACCCTGCAGGGCTTCGCCGGCGGCTTCCCGCTGGCGCTGGCCGCTGACCAGAACCGCTTCGACCTCTCCATTTCCACGTCCGAAGGCACGAAACGAGTGCAGATCGCATGACCGACACCACGCTGAAAGCATTCGAGGCCGCAACCGGCGGGACCGACCTCGGCGCCATCCAAGTCCTGCAGGGCGCGACGCCGGTCAAGATCGCGAAGTCGACGATCGTCGATGCGAACGGCAACCCGATCAGTTACGCGGTGCTGGACGTCAAGGGCGCCGGCGCCGCCGCCGATGCGCTGCGCGTGCACCTGTCCAACGAGGCGCTGGCAGCGCTGGAGCAGATCACGGCCACGGTCACCGGCCCGATTGCGCTCGACGCGGCCACGCTTGCCGCGCTGGAGGCGGTCGACCTGAATGCCGCGACGATCTCGGCGATCACCGGCACCGATGGCGCGACGCCGCCGTCGATCCCCGGCACCGGTATCCGTGGCTGGCTGCGGTCGATTTACGACCGCCTGACGGCCGGCATCGGCCGTACCTGGACGCTATCGGGCGCGACCGACAGCGTGGCCGTCACCGGCTCGGTGGAAATTGCGAACGACAGCGGCAACGCTATCCCTGTTTCTGGCGAAGTCGCTGCCAACTTCACGAAGGTCAACGGGGCCGCGCACGGCGCCGGGAACCCGCTGTTCGCCGACATCACCGACCGCATCGCCCGCATTCTCGGCACGGCGAAAGCACAGCAGGATGGATCGTGGACGGTAGCCCTTGATGCGCCGACGCTTGCCGCGCTCGAAACGATCAGCGTCGCCAACTTCCCGGCCAATCAAGGTGTGAGCCTTGCGAGCGGGCCGGGCACTGCGGAATCGTCCCCGCTTTTCGCGTTCGAGCGGCCGGCGAACGTCAAGGTGAAGCAGGTCAGCGCAGCGAACACGGCGCAGACCGTCACGCTTCCGGCCGTGGCCTCGCAGTCCCACTACATCGTCGGCATCCATATCTCGCGCTACAACAGCACGGCGACGGCTGTCGCGGCGGCCGCCGCCAACCTAGCGGTGACGACGACGAATCTCGGCGGATTGGAATGGCGACGCGGCAACGCGGTAGCTGCCGGTGCCGGTGACGATCTCGTTGCGTGGTTCCCGTCGAACCCCATCAAGTCGGATGCGGCCAATGTCGCGACCACGTTCGTGATCCCTGCACTCGGCGCTGGCATCGTGTCCGTCGCCAACATCGTCTACTTCACCGCGCCGTAATGGCGAAGCTCCCCAACAGCCTGACGCTGATGTCGGCGCCTGCATCGCAGCTGCTGTCGTTGGGCGGGGTGGAGCTGAACAGCTCGCGGCGATTCCTCGACTTCGAGGGGATCAGCACCGTCCGCGTGCAGTTCAAGGGCACGCTTCTGGTGCGAGTGGAATACAGCCTCGACTTCGGCGCGACTTGGGGCACGCTGGTCGCCGAGGATACCTACGAGGGCGCGAATCCCTACATCGGCGGCTGGCAGCAACGGCCTGCGGAGATCGGGAACTGGGGCGACGTGCTGCTTCGGGCGATCGGCATCGGCTCCGGCCTGCTGACCACCGTCGACTATGTGGAGCTTCAATACCGATGATCCATCTGGCATCCGTGCAAACGCTGCAATTTGATTCGTTCCTGGAGTATCAGGCCGCAAAGCCGAAGGTGGAGCGGATCGCCGAGCAGGCCGGCGCTGCGGTCGAGTGGCGCGATTCCGAGAGCACCGCCGTGCTGACGGCCGAGCAGACGCTGCTGCAACTGTGAACGCCGAGGACGCTTTTCTGCTCGACGCCCTGCAGGACGCCGACGCTGTGGAGTTCGTGCGGATGCTCGGCACGGTCTCGCAGACATGGGATGACCTCGTTGACGACGCGAAGACCGACGACGTGTCGGCCGCGTTCATGACGCTGCTGCTGGAACTGCCGACCAACCCGTTCTACCGCGCGCACGTCGACCGGCTGTTGCCGGTAATGCGCGCTGCAGTCTTCGACTGGCTGGCGTCGAACGAACTGCAGCGCGGCGATGACGACGACCTCACGCTGGCGCACGTCCTGCGCGATTCGCTTGTCGCTGTGGTGGTCGAGTGCGCGGCAATCACCAGAGGCAACAGCTACGCGGCGAGCAACGCGGCTCGCATCCGCCGCTACTACCACGACGAGAGTCTGGCGGCTTTCAAGGAGAGCATTCGATGAGCGTGGGAACGGGGGCAGGCAAGGTCAAGGAAACCGAGCTGCAGAAGACGCGGACGGACATCGGTGCGAAGTATTTCGACGACTACCGGAAACGCTGGCGCCCGGCCCGCGACCGGCTGATCTCGCGCGTCATGAACGACGACACCAGCAACCGGCAGCGCGCCCAGGGCATGGCGACCGGGGCGGTCGACGCGGCGTTCGCGAAGCAGCCGAAGGCAATCTCCGAGGCGCTGGCGAAGCGCGGCGCCGGGATCGGCAGCGCCAAGAGCAATCTGGCCGTCGCGCAGAACTTCGCCGATCAGGCGCAGTCGCGCGGCATGGCCGAGGTGGACGCGACGCAGGCATCGGACGACATCGAGTACGGCAAGAAGATGGGCCTGACCGCCATTGGCCGGGGCGAGGTTGCGTCGGCGAACGCCGGTACCGCCGCGCTGGCGTCGCTGTCGGGCGCGCAGGCCGAGGCGGATGCGCAGCGAGCGCTGCAGAAGTCCATCGGCACCGGCGAGCTGATCGGCACCGGACTCGGCGCCGGCGCATCGGTCTTCCTTGCCGGCGGCGAAAAGAAGGCGCCGGGACTGACCATGAACGGCGGCGCACCGGCGGCTGACGAGGCATTCCAGAACGTGAGCGGGTACTCGAAATGGCGCTGAACCCCAACATCTACAGCGCGGATTTCTCCGCGCCGCCGGCGGCAGCGAACCCGAACGCGGGCACGCTACAGCTGTCGCGCAACAGCAACACCTACGCGAACGACCTGCTCGGCGTCATCACGCGCGACCAGTACCGCGACTACCTGCGCAACTTCTACGGGATCGAGGACGAGATCCTGAAATACGCCACCGACGACACCCAGCCGCTGAAGTCGGCGCAGGAGGCGCAGCGTCTGGTGTCGGGCTCGTTCGATGCCGTGGCCGGCCAGATCGACCGCCGTAACCGGCGCATGGGGATCTCGCTCAACGCGGATCAGCAGCAGGCACAGCAGCGCAGCCTCGCGATCCAGAAAGGGCTGTCCACCACGGCGGCGATGAACCGCGCCTCCACATCGACCTATGACCGCCAGAACGCGCTGCTGACCGGCGCGCGGTCGCAGTCGCAGAACTTTGCCGCAGGCCTGAAGGAGTCACCCCAGTGAGCGGAATCGGAGCAGGGCAGTTTTACCGTCAGCAGGCGCAGGGCCTGCTCACCCAGGCCGCGCAGGATGAGACGCAGCGCGACCTGAAGAACCAGCAGATCGAACAGGCCGACAAGGACGCGAAGGGCCAGCTCGGCGCCAGCGCCGGGTCGCTGGCCGGCATGGCATTGGGCTCGGCCGGCGGGCCGGTCGGCATGGCTGCGGGCGCTGCGATCGGCGCCATCGCCGGCGGGCTGCTCGGTCGCAAGTTCTAAGGGGATCGACATGGCAGGACTGGCAAGCGGCATCAACGCGGGTCTGACGCAGGGGCTGCAGCTCGGCCTGCAGGTGCAGGGGCTGAAGCGTCAGCAGGATCTCGACGCTCAGGCAGCGGAGGACCGCAAGTTCACGCGCGGCCTGCAGCAGCAGAGCGCGGATCTCCAGCAGAAGCGCTTCGGCATGGAGGAGCAGCGCTACGAGCAGCAGGCAAAGCGCGAGCGCACCGCTGCGCTGATCAAGGACACCGACGACCAGCTCGCCGGCGTGCAGCGCAACCTTGCCGACCTCTACAAGCAGGGCGCGAAGGACGACGACCAGCGGGCGACGTTCTACCGGAAGCAGGCGCAGGACCTCTACGCGCGCAAGCGCAGCGCCTACCTCGGCCTGCACGGCGAGCAACTGAAGAACGACTGGACCGAATCGCAGGGCACGCTGAAGGCGCTCCAGGATGGCAAGACCAACCCGCGCGACCTGCCGCCCGGCAAGCTGTACCAGGCGCTGTCGCTGGCCTACGGCGACGACATCCGCAAGGTGGCGGACCCGAAGTTCGGCGAGGCCATCAACGGCTTCGACGATGCACTGGAGGGCGGCGACCTCGAATCCGCGCTCGGCTACTTCAACCAGATCGCCGGCAGCGAGATCGGCATGGCGATCGGCAAGCTGTCGCCCGACGGCGCCGGCCGGATCACCGGCCAGCGTGTTGCGCGGATCATCCCGGACCAGCAGAACCCGGACTACGTCTACCTCGACCTCGAGAACGACGTCGAGCGCGTCGACGGCGCCAAGGGCAAGTACATGGCGCCGATCACCGAAGATCGCGACACCGGCGACAGCAACCTCAAGCGGTTTGCGATCAGCGACCTGCTGGACTACGTCGGCGGCGTCGGCGAACTGCACACGCTGATGCAGGACCCGGACGTGCGCGCCAAGCTCGACGAGGACCTGCAGACCGATGCGCCGATGCGCTTCGAGACGAACCGGCAGGCGCTGCTCTACATGGGCGCCGACCCGGACGCGATCATGAACGGCGACCTGGAGAAGACCGACCTCGGCGACCGCATCGAGTGGACGAACAAGGCCGGAAAGGTGGTGCGTACCGCCAAGAAGGGTGCCGCACCGCGCATGTTCGCGAGCGGCGGCATCGGCGGCGGGCGCAGCAGCGTCGGCAAGTACATCGCCGACGTCGAGGAGCAGGTCGCGGCCGGCACGATCAGCGCCGAGGAAGGCGAGCAACTGATCCAGTCGGCCCTGGAGCGCGGCCCGTACGGCACCATCGGTTCGGCGGGCCGCGATCCGACGTTCGCCAACGCCGGGAAGGTGAAGCTGCTCAACGGCCAGGCGATCAGCGAAGACGATCTCGCCAAGCGCTACGAAGCGAAGTACCCGCTGTCGGCGACCGGCAAGCGCGCGGCCAATGCCCCCGACTTTGACGCATGGCGCGATCAGCAGGTGCAGGAGCAGTTCCGCAGCACCTATCGACCGCCGGCCGAGGCCGCGCCCGGCCAGGCCGCGGCTTCGCAGAAGGGCGGCCTGCAAGCCGGCCCTGACTTGTCTCGCGTCGGAGGTCTTCTGGAGAAGGGGAACATTGATCTTGCCAATCGGCCGATCGTCAAGAACAAGGACGGGTCGATCAGTACCGTGGCATCAATGTCATTCCAGCAGGAGAAGGGCGGTCCTGAAATCCTTATCCCAACCACCGCAGAAGATGGCAGCCGTCTTCTTTCCGCACAGGAAGCGATCAAGCAGTACGAGCGCACCGGCAAACACCTTGGCAAGTTCAAGACGCCTGATGAAGCCACGGCGTACGCCCAGTCGCTCCATGAGTACCAAGACAAGTTCTACAGCGGCAAAAGGTCGTCTGCCGGCCTGCAGCAGCCGAAACTGCCGGAAACGATCGCCCGACCGCAGAGTGCGCCGGCCGCACCGAAGCCTGGCGACGTGATGAAGGGCTACCGATTCAAGGGCGGCAACCCCGCCGACAAGAACAACTGGGAGAAGGTCTGAATGTCGAATGGTCCGTGGGACGATTTCGCCGCGTCGGCCGAGAGCGGCCCCTGGAGCGACTTCACCGACGAGACGCCGGCCGGGCCGATCCCGTCGCGCAACGTCGCGCCGGCCGCAGGCCTGAGCGAGCAGATCGTCGGTGCAGCGACCGGGCCGGGCATCGTTCCGGCCGCGCCGGTCCCGCCGGAGCCGACGTGGGCGCAGATTGCACCCCGCGCGCTGGAGGGGTTCCTCCGCAACACACTCGGCGCCGGCGGCGGCATCGCGCAGTCGGTCGGCGAGCTTCCGACGCCGGTGCTGGAGCCTGGGATGCCGGCATCGCCTGATGGCGGCTACGGCACGTTCGGCGACGGGACCGCGCCGGCGGCTGCGGCCGAGCAGGGCGGCGGCACGATGGGGGCCGACGGCGGCATGGCGACCGGCGGCGGCATGCCGGACGCGACCTATGACACCGGAGCGCGCCTTCCGCTGTCGCCGGAGCTGGCCGCAGCGGGCCGCGAGGTTGCGGTCGACCAGCGGCAGCAGGTGCAGAAGCTGCGCGAGGGCATCCCCGAGGGCTTGAGCGCGAAGGGGCTCGCCTTCGATGTCGTGACCAACGCGCCGCAGATCGCGGTCCCGCTGGCGATCGGCGCCGTGAATCCGGCAGCCGGCGTCGCCGTCGGCTCTGCGCTGGCCGGCGGCACCTCGTTCGGCAATCGCTACGACGAGCTGCGCAACGTGCGCGGCCTTTCCGCCGAAGACGCGCGCCAAGGCGCCGCTGTGTCGGCGACTGCCGAACTGCTGACCGAGAAGCTGGCGCTCGACGCGATCATCAAGACCGGCAAGACCGCCGGCCTGCTGCCGGCGCTGAAACGCATCGCGGTGGCTGCCGGCGCGGAAGGTGCGCAGGAGTCGATGGTGCAAGCCATCGAGGAGGGCTACAACGCGGGCGTGCTCGGCGATGCCACGTCGCTGGGCGATGCCTTGTCCCGCGTCGGCTACGCAGGCCTGGTCGGGGCGATCGTGGGCGGCGGCACCAAGGGGATTGCCGAGGGCGCGCGCTCCGTGGCCGGCGGCGCGGCTTCAGACGCCGATGCGCCGGCCGGGAGCCCGCTGCAGCCGCCCGCGCCGGCCGCTGCCGGCCCGGAAGCCGCGCCGCCGGCCGGGCCGGGCCTGCAGCCGCCTGTCGCGCCGGCCCCGGCCGACGACATCAATCTCGCGCCGGCCGATGCCGCCGACGTGTTCGGCGCCGCCGATCCGGTGCCTGAGACGCCGGCCGCCCCGACGCCGGATGCGCAGCGCGAGCAACTGCGCCAGCGCATCGAGGTGCTGAACGCCGACATCAAGGGCGCCATCAGCCCCGACGTTAAGAAGGCGCTGAAGGGCGAGCTGGGCGCGCTGCAGAAGCAGGTGGCGTCGATCGAGTTCGACATGCTGGCGGACGCGGCCGAGGCCGGCGGCGACGCGCAGCGCGCGGCATCCTGGCGGATGGCTGCAGAGGCGATGCGTCGGCCGGAAGGCCCGACGGCCGGCCAGCTGACCGCGAAGGCGCTGAAGAACGCGCCGCAGCTGGCCGACGAGGAACCGACCGGGGGCGTTGACGATGGAGCAGTGGTTGATCGAGGCGGCGAAGGCGGGCGTGCTGACCTGGGACGAAGCGAAGCTGCTGCAGGACGCGCTGGACTTGAACCCGCCGGGGGCGAGGGAACGGTCGGTACCGCCGCCGCTGCACCCGTTGATGGACCGGCTGTGGCTGTGGAAGGCGAGGCCGGCCAACCTGCTGCCGGCCTGACCGCCCCCGAAGTGTCCGGACCTGCTCCGGACATTGCGCCGGCCGCTTCGGACATTGCGCCGACCGACCCTCTTTCTGCAGAGAGCGTTTCAGAGAGGAATGCAGAGAGCGATGCAGAAAACACCGCAGTTGCGGCGCCGGACGCCGCAGTTGCGGTGCCGGATGGAGCGCCTGCCCCCGCTGAACCCGAGCCGCAGGAGTTCGAGCACGCCGGTGCGCGCATCTACCCGATCCGCGTGAAGGGCGACAACCGCGTGCGCTGGGCGGTGGAGACGGTCGAGAACCGGCAGCGCCGCGCCGATGGCAAGCGCGCCGGCATGGGCGACGCCATCGCCGATACGCCGGATGCCGCGCGCAAGGAGGCTGAACGCCAGCAGAAGCAGGCCGAGGCAGCGGCTGCGCGGAAAGCAGAGAGGGATGCAGCCGAAGCTGCGGAGCGGGCCAAGGCAGAGGAGCGAAAGGCGAAGACCGCCGGCAAGAGCTTGTTGGAGATCAAGGCTGACGACTTCCTTGCCGAGCAGTTCCGCAGCGGCGACGGCAAGGTGCGAACGCGGGCGCAGTGGGTCGACGAGCAACTGGCGTCGGGCGTGCAGCCGTCGACCCGCATGGTCGACAAGATCCAGCCGATGTCGCGCACGCGGTTCAACCGCGCGACCCAGGCCGAGCAGGACGCGCACGAGCGCAAGCGCAAGGCAGCCGGCCAGAAGCCGGAGTACCGGATCGGCCAGTACGTCGTCAGCAAGACCGAGTACGACTACGCGATGCGGAAGCGCGCCGAGCAGTCTGCCGCCAAGAAACAGGAATCGGATCGCTACGACAACCGAGTCGCCCAGGAAGAAAAGCTGATCGAGCTTCGGCAGCGTACTCGCGGCAACGACTTGCTAGGCCGAGCCGGCGCGTTCAAGACCGAAAAGGCTGCACGCATCGCATTGAGTGAACTGCCCGAGGACGGGGAGTTTGCGCGCGATGGGTTCGGCGTCTATCGCAACGGTGACTCGTTCGTGCTACGCCGATACAACGACATCAGCGCGGGGAACCTTGATCCTGGCTGGGTCGATCAAGAAGAAGCAAGGCGGCGACGAGACGAAGCGCGCAAGAAGTACATGGCCGATCGCGGGCTCGTTGAGGACGAGTTCGGCAACATGGTGGCTGCGCTTCCGGCGAACCCACCGATGGCGCTGGCGCGGCAAGAGCTTGAAGCGCTGCCGGAGTCGACCTTGATTGCAGTGATGGATCGACTGACGCTGGCTGGTCGCCGTATGTCGCCACGGCAGCGCGTTGATGCGCTTCTGGCCGAGGATGCTGAAGAAGTACGGTCGGCGCTGGCGGCAGAGGCAGATGTCGCGCCGGCCGATGCTCCCCGCACGGATGAGGGGAGTAAGCCGCAAGTCATTGCCGAGGCGGCGGAATCCGCGCCTGAAAGTGCCGCGCCGACTCCGATCGAGGATGGCGAGACGATCGTCCGCGTCAGCGACGAGCCGCCGGTGATCGACGGCAAGCCGGCCGAAGCCGCGCACGTCGATAACGGCGAGGCGGTTCCGGTCACGCCGGCAGAGGTCAAGAAGGCGGTCGCGAAGTCGCCGCTGGACATCAAGGCCGCGCGCCGCGACCTGCTGCAGAAGGTCGACGCCGCCATCGCCGCCGCACCCGACGAGGACATCTACAACACGAACGGACGCCTCGACGATGCCGCGTTCGTCGTGTTCGCGGTGCCCGGCGACGGCAAGTTCAAGGTGCGCAACCTGAAGGAGAATCTGCGCCGGTTCGCCGACAAGGTGAAGAAGTCGGCAGGATTCGCCGAGAAGTCAAAGCCCAACGACATTCCGGCCTCAAATACCGACCCGGCGTGGCGGCGCACGCTGCCATACCCGCCGAGCGCGGTCACTCAGGTGAAGCCAGTCGCGTTCAAGGATGTTCCGGTGGCGATCCGTGGCCTTTCCGACGCCGAGCTGAAGGCGCGAGAGGCGCAGCACAAGGCCGCAGTGCACGAGGCGGCGAACATCAAGGGCGCAAGCACTCAGTCCCTGAATCCGACGATCAACGCGGCGTCGACCATCGGCCAGCTGCTTGAGGAAGTCCAGCGCGTGATGGTCGAGCGCGGCTTGCGGAAGCAGACCGACCTCGACGCCGCGATGGCCGATGTCGAGCGCACCGAGGGCGACGAGGGAAGCGGGGGCGACAAGACGTCGGGCACTGCCGCCGTTTCAGAGCCGGTGCAAGGAAACCCCTCTCGACTCGTCCCGCCCGAAAAGACTACGCCGGCCGCTGAAAGTTCGCCAGCGCCCGCCCCGCAGATCCCCGACGGCATGGTGCCGTTCGGCGAGCCGTACTACTCCGGCGGCGAGCTGGTGCAGGGCTACGCGCGGTTCGCGAAGGGCAGCAAGGCCCGGCTGGAGAACGGTGCGATCGTCGAAGTCGGCGATGCGATCGGAGCCGGGCCGGTGTTCACCCGGTTCATGGTGCGCAACGAAGCGCTCGGCGAGTTTCCCGCCAAGGATTCGGAGCTGAAGCCGGTCGACGCGGCGGCGCCGGCTGCGAAGCCCGCCGACGGCAAACTACAGGACGTCGGCGAGAAGATGGCCGGCGCCCGCAAGGATCAGCAGCCGTCGCTCGACCGCGACCTGTCCGACCAGGACATCGCGAGCATGCCGCTGTCGGAAATCTGGCCGGCTGCCGAGATCGAGAAGATCGAGGACAAGGTCATCGCCGCAGTCGCGACCGCATCGCGCGCCGAGATCCCGGCCAAGCCGCGCACCGGCTACAAGGTCAAGGCCTGGGTCGAGAAGGTGAAGGCGATGCGCAAGGTCATGCAGGACATGACCGCCGGCAAACTGTCGCCGGAGAAGTACCTCGACGAGCTGTCGAAGGTGCAGGCGCTGCAGCATTTCGCTGCGAAGGTGCGCCTGCTGACGCTGATCGACCGCAAGGACTGGGGCCGCATCGGGGAAGTTGGCGACTACTCGCGCGCCTTCCGCTACGAGAACGGCAAAGAAGTGCCAGCGGCGCGGATCACCGTCGAGTTCGACGGCCGCTACAAGCATTTCGAGGGCGCGAAGACAGTCGCCGAGGTGGCGGATCAGGTGCGTGACCTGCTGGCCGGGCCGAAGGCCGAGGAGCGCATCGCGTTCGAGATCCGGGGCAACACGAAGGCCGGGACCTATTTCATCAACAAGGTCGGCGACAAGGAATACCGGAAGCTCAAGACCTTCACCGACGTGGCGTCGGCGCGGAAGTTCCTCGCCGAGAACTACGACGAGGTGCTGGCCGCGTGGGAGGCGGTGAAGGACAAGGACAACGTCAAGAAGACGGACGTGCGCGGCGAGGTGAACCGCGACCGCACCGGGCCGGATCACCGCAAGGGCCGGGACGTGACCGCCGAGGATCTGGCGACGACGTTCGGATTCCGGGGCATCGAGTTCGGCAACTGGGTCGGCCAGGGCGCCGGCGCGAAGGAACGGCAGGGACTGGTGAACCAGGCCTACGACGCGCTGATGGACTTGGCCGACGTGCTCGGCATTCCGCCGAAAGCGATGTCGCTGAACGGCTCGCTCGGGCTGGCGTTCGGATCGCGCGGCAAGGGCAGCGCGGCCGCGCACTTCGAGCCGGGGAACCTGGTGATCAACCTCACCAAGACCAAGGGCGCCGGTGCGCTGGCGCACGAGTGGTTCCACGCGCTCGACAACTATTTCGCCCGGGCGCGCGGCGGCGAAAAGCCGATGCAGCGCGGGCTGAATGCGCAGCAGGAATACCGCGAGGCGAACTACGTCACCTACAAGCCGGAGCGCGGGTTCGTGCATGCCCGGCACGGCGGAAAGCCGATCTCGAAAGCGCGCCTCGAGGCGCTGCAGAAGGCGAACCCGAACGGCAACTACTACGCCGCCGAGAACTGGGTACCGGACCCGAAGCACCCGGAAGGCGTCCGGCCGGAGGTCGAAGCGCGGTTCGCGGCCGTGGTGGCTGCGCTGAACGAGTCGCCGATGGCGGCGCGGGCGCGGAAGATCGACAAGGTGCGCGAAGACGGCGACGGCTACTGGTCGCGCATCATCGAGCGCGGCGCGCGGTCCTTCGAGAACTACGTCATCGCGCGGCTGGCCGACAGCGGCCGGCAGAACGACTTCCTCGCCAACGTGACGCCGGCCGAGGTGTTCGTCCGTGACCCGGGCCGCTACCCGTACCTGCTGCCGAGCGAGATTGCGCCGGTGGCGGCGGCGATGGACGCGCTGTTCCAGACGATGCAGACCCGCACCGACGACGCCGGCCGGGTCGGGCTGTTCAGCCGTGGCGGTGCGGCGCGAGACAGCGCCGACGTGACCCGCGCCCGGGCGGAACTGAACGCGGAGCTGGGTGCCGACGTGGTCGAGGCGCTGGAGCGCGACGGCCAGCTGGTGCTGCACGCCGATGAGTCCGTGCTGCCGGAGTCGAAGCGCGGCGCCGGGATCCGGGGCTGGTACTTCGACGGTGTGCAGCATCTGTTCCCGCAGAACATTGAGGCCGGGAACGTGGCGAGCGTGCTGTTCCACGAGGCGACGCACCGGTCAGCGCAGGAAGACACCGACGCCGGCCTGGTGCTGCGCGCGCTCGGCATGGACGGCCGCGATGCGATGCGCCGATTCGAGCGGCTGCGGAAGGAAGGCAGCCGGCGCGACCGCGAGATCGCCGAGGAAGCCGCGCAGGCAGCGGATCGCGAGGTCGAGCAGCTGCGCGCCGAGGGCGTACCGGTGGGCGAGGAGCGGCGGCAGTCGGAAACGCTGGCCTACCTCGTCGAGCTGGCATCCGCGAAGCCGCAGGGCCTGTCGGCGATGATGCGGAAGCTGGTCGCCGACCTGGTGGCGGCGCTGAAGGCCTACGCGCTGCGGTCGCCGTTCGCGGCGCTGCTGCCGCGCCGGGTTCGCCAGCGGCTCGCCGACCGGATGAGTGCGGCCGACTTCGTGCGCGCGGCCCGCCAGCAGGTGCAGGTGTCGGCGGCTGCGGCCGGCGGGCCGGGGGCGTTCGCGCGGCCGGGAGGGCAAGCGCCGCAGACCAAGACGCCGGAGTTCAAGCGCTGGTTCGGGGACTGGGAGCTGGCAACGCTGCGCAATCGACTGCGCGACACCACCGGAAGCGGCCTCGTCGAGCGCGCCGCCGCTCAGTTCATCGACAAAAATCTGGTCAATGCCGAGTCGCAATTGGTCGCGACGGTTTCCAAGGACGCACTTGGCAAGATGATGAGTGCGGCCGGTCGGCGCGGATCGGTGTCGCCGCAGGCCCACTACATGGCGCTCGGGAACCTTGACGCTCTTTTCGAGATCGCGACGAAGCGTCTAACGCGAGACGGAAAGAAAGCGGGCGATGCTGGCGACCTTTCAGCAGTCCATCACTTCGACGCACCGCTGCCATTTGATGGCCGCGTGCTGCGCGTGAAGATCATGGCGAAGGAGTTCACGGCGACCAACAAGGGAACCCGCTTGTATCTGGTTCATGCCGTTGAAGTTGACGCCGGGGTAGTAGGCCAAGACCCTAGTGTGTCTGGTCGATTCCAGCGTGAGGGCGAACCCATCACGTCACAGCCGCCGCCCGGCGTCGGTGAGAGATTCGCGCAGATGGTCGCCGCAGTCAACGGCGAGGGCGTCAGCAAGGTGGTGGACGCCGACGGCCGGCCGCTGCGGGTTTATCACGTCACCGGCGCGGATTTCGATGCGTTCCGTGACGACCGGCCGGTGTTTGTCGCGTTCAGCGAGCGCGAGGCGAAGATGGCAGCCCTCGGCAGCGGCAAGACGCTGGAGCTGTACGCACGAGCGGTCAACCCTGCGAACACGCGCGAGGCGCCGGTCCACTTCCTCGACGTCAGCAAGACGTTCCGGGAGAACCCGGAGGCCGATGCGGTCTATGTCAGCGACGAGGCCGGCGTTTCGCTGGCGCTACGCAGCCCGTCGCAGCTGAAGTCGGCCACCGGCAACATCGGCGCCTTCGACCCGGCCGACCCGCGCATCGCCTACAGCCGGCAGAACCGCCGCGACCGGGCCAAGGTGGACTTCGGCGCCGACGGCACGACGCGGATCACCGAAACCGGGCGCGCCGGCGAGGCCCGCACCCGGGCGCGCGTCGGCAAAGCGATCGACGACGCGCTGCGGAACCGGCCGGAGCTGCGGGACCGCGCGGATGCGGCGCGCGGCAAGGTGCGCGCCGGCCTGCTGCGGTTCATGACGCCGCGCATGCTTCTGGAGAGCTACGGGGACCAGTTCGCCGACGGCAGCCTGCGGACCTACGTCGAGGCCGGCGTCGAGCGCGCGGAGGAGAAGCACCGCCGGGCGCGCGACGCGGCCGAGCTGATGTCGCGCTGGCAGGGCCTGCCGAAGCAGGAGCGTGACGCGCTGGCCGAGCTGATGCACGACGCCACCCTGGCCGGCGTGCGGCCGAACGGGGCGGTCGATGTCGAGGCCATGCGGTCGCTGGCCCGGACGCTGATCAAGAAGCGCAGCGGCATCGAGGCCGGGATGAAGGACCGCGAGGATGGCGGCACCGACCGCCAGCGGAAGGCGGCGGCGCGGCTGACGTCGCAGATCAACCGGCTGGCCGGCCTGGTCGCGAACGCGGAGCCGAATCACGCGAAGCTGAAGGCCCGCTACGACGCGATGAGTGCGCCGGCGCGCGAGGTCTACGACGCCGCCGAGTCCGCGCTGCAGAAGCAGTTCGACGAGGAGCGTGCGGCGCAGATCCGCCGCATCGAGCGGCTGCAGGTGGTCGACCCGGACACCGGCCGCTACCAGCCGGCCGACGCGAAGCTGGTGCAGGATCTTCGGGAGCGCTTGGACCGCGCCTACAACGAGGCGCAGGGACCGGAGCCGTACTTCCCGCTGAAGCGCTTCGGCGACTACGTCGTCAGGCTGGCCCCGCACCCGGATTTCGAGGAGGGGCTGGAGCCGGTCGAGTTCTACGAGAGCGAGGTCGACGCGGCGGCGCGGGTGCGGCAGCTGGCATCGCAGGGCTACGGCAGCTACCAGACGACGCGCAGCAGCTTCTTCGAGCGCGAGTTCAAGAGCGCTGCGCCGGAGTTCATGAAGGAGGCGCTGGACATGATCGGCAAGGCCGGCCTGCCGGAATCGGACCAGAAGGCCATCGCCGACCAGTTCCACCAGCTCTACCTGAAGTCGCTCCCCGATGCGTCGGCGATGAAAAGCCGCATCCATCGCACCGGCGTTCCGGGCTTCCACCAGGACGCGGCGCGTTCGTTCGCGCATGCGGTGCTGCACGGCGGGAACCGGATCGCGAACCTGAACCACGTCGACCGGATGACGCAGGCGATCGAGGACATGAAGGCGTTCAAGGACGCCAACGACGCCAAGTCGGACTTCGCGACGAACACGGCCCGCCAGCAGCTGATCGACGAGGTGCAGATGCACCTGCGGGATACGCTGGCGCCGAAGCACAGCCGATTTGCGTTCGGAGCGCAGCAGTTGGGCTTCCTGTGGATGCTGGGCGGCAACGTGTCAACGGCGGTGGTGAACCTGACGCAGACGCTGCAGTTCACGGTGCCGGGCCTGCTGTCGCGGTTCTCGACCGGGCCGGCGCTGGCCGTGTTCGGGCGGATGGCGGCGGCGGTCGGCAGCCCGACGCGCATCCAGCTCAACGTCGACGGCAAGCGGCTGTCCGTGGACGCGCCGAGCGGCCTGTCGGCGACGGAGCGCGCGGCCTATGAGGAGCTGGTCCGCCGGGGCGTCATCAGCGTGACGATGGCGCACGACCTGGCCGGCATCGCGGAGCGCGGCATCGACGACGTGATCGCCGACACCGCGCCGCGCAAGTTCTGGCGCGCGGTGACATACGCGGCGACGCTGCCCCAGCACACGACGGAGCGCATGAACCGCGAGATCGCGGCGATGAGCTTTTACCGACTGGCGCGGCAGGCCGGCAAGAGCCACGAGGCGGCGATCGACGGCGCGGCGATGTTCGCGCACGAAACGCAGTTCGACTACTCGGCGGCCAACCGGGCTCGGGCGATGCGGAATCCCTGGGTGCGCGTCTTCACGCTGTTCAAGACCTATGCGGCGAACGTGATCTACCGGCAGTGGCGCGACATCCGCACCGCGCTGGGCCTGAACGCGGCCACGGCCGACGAGCGCACGATGGCGGCGCGGGCGTTCGCGCTGCGCACCGCGATGGTGGGGATGACGACCGGCGCCACCGGCATCATGGGTGTGTCGACCGTGCTCGGCATCCTCGATGCGGTGCGGGATGCCTTCGGCGACGACGACGAGCCGGCGGATTCGGAGCGCGACCTCGCGCTGGCGCTGCAGGACTTCGCGGGCGAGGGCTTCGGCGAGCTGATGATGCACGGCGCCCTGCCGCGCGGCGCGGCCGAGCGCTCGAACATGAGCGGCCTGCTGATCCGCGACCAGGACCGGGATGCCCGCGACCCGCGTGAGATCTACATGCGGCTGCTGGAGTCGGCGATCGGCCCGGTCGGCAGCATCTTGATGCGCGGCATCCAGGGCGTGCAGGACATCCGCGACGGCGACGCGCAGCGCGGCATCGGCACGATGCTGCCGAACGCGCCGGGCGCGCTGGTGAAAGCCGCCCGGTACGCCGACGAGGGCATGCTAAACCGGGACGGCTCGCCGATCCTTGAGGACCTGACGCCTGCCGAGATCGCCGGCCAGGCGCTGGGCTTCACGCCGAGCCGGTCGATCCCGTACTGGGAGGAGGTGAACCGGCAGAAGAACGCCGAGCTGTCGCTGCAGGAGAAGTCGAGCAAGATCCGCAATCGCTGGGCGAAGGCGGTGCTGGCCGAGGATGCGGCTGCAGAGGCTGCGGCTGAGGCCGACATCGACACCTGGAACGAGCGGAACCCGAACTATCCGATCGACACCAAGAGCCTGCGCGCGGCGGTCAAGCGGCTGGCATCGTCCCGCGAGGCGAAGGCCGAGGGGCGCTACATCAGCAAGAAGGCGTTCGAGGCGATCACCGCAGAGGGTGCTGGCGAAGCGGAGGATTGACGCGAGTTTGCTACGCCGGTTGCTACGAGCCCCGTCGATGACGCCCTATCTGGCTGATTCGACGGGGCTTTTCCCGTTGGCGGTCCAGTCCATCATCGGGGCCACACAGAAGCGCCAGGGATTGAACGCGCTGGCCGCAGCCCCCGCAGATTCCGCTGGCGCGGCAGCGGCATTCGTCAGGTCCATCTTGATTCCTTCTGTGATCACCCGGCGATGCTGTCGGGTCTGTTGCGAGGCCGTCATCGCGGCCGGTGATGAAGATGGCCGCGCGCGATCGCAAGCGAAATGTCAATGACAGGATAAAGACTGCGGGTCTGCCCGTACACCGGAAATGCCGCCGGCGGCGGGAAATTTGCCGCCCATCGCGCCTTTCGCCGCGCGAAATTGCGAGCGGCGGCGCACTCGATGCCCATCGGCCAGGGGTTCTTGGCACTATCCACCGCTAACGGAGCCGGCGTCTGCCGGAGGCCATGACCAGGACAGCCCGGGAGGCTGGCGGTCCGGCGACCGGCGTATCGGGCGCCGGCAGCAGGTCGGACGCGACAAAAGCGGGGCAGGACGATCAGGGGAGTGCGCATGAACAAGGGAATTGACGATGTCGGCGGCTGGCTGCGCGGGATTTCCGCTGCCTGCCATGCCGGTCTGAAGCGCGGCGGCGTGCCATTGGCGATCGGCCTGCTGGCCTCGCTGTCGTTGGTCGGCCATGCCGGCCTGCCGGCGCAGCAGCGGGCCACGCCGGTGGTCGCGGATGCGGCCGCTGCGCCCCGGCAGATCAAGCCGGCCGCGGCCGCCCAGATCGCGGCGATCCAGCGGATCAAGTCAGCGGCCACACCGGTGCAGCGCAAGATCGACTCGGGCCTGCTGATGAGCCTGCTCAGGCAGCGCGGTGACGCCCGGCTGTCGGCGCTGCCATCGCAGTACCGCTATGCACGACCCGAGGCCGATGGCCGCTTCGTCGTCGACATCACGCTGCATCGCGACGCCGACAGCGGCGCCGTGCTGGACGCGCTGAATCGCGTCGATGCCGTGCTGCTGTCGCCGAAGCGACTGGTGCGCAGCGCCCGGAGCATCCGCGCCCGGGTGGCCGCCAGGCACTTCGAGACGCTGGCGGCGCTGAAAGCGGTCAGCCGCATCCGCCGCGCCGCGCCGGCCTATACCAGCGCCCGCGCGTCGACGCCGGGTCCGGTGGTGGTGCCGGCGCGGGGGGCGACTCCGGGCCGTCGGGGTGGTGTCGATGCCCTGCTGGCGAGCGCCCTGAACCGCTCCGAAGGTGTGCAGGTGCACGGCGTCGACGAGGCGCGCGCCACCTTCGGCGCCAATGGCCAGGGCCAGTTCATCTGCGCGCTGTCCGACGGCGTCAGCGCGCTGGCAGCGTCGCAGGCCACCGGCGATCTGCCGGCCGGGGTGCTGGTGCTGCCCGGCCAGGCCGGCAGCGGCGACGAAGGCACGGCGATGCTGGAGATCATCCACGATGTCGCCCCCGCCGCCCGGCTCGGTTTCGCGACCGCCTTCAACGGCGAGGCCAGCTTCGCGCAGAACATCCTCGATCTTGCCGCTGCCGGCTGCACGATCATCGTCGACGACGTCATCTACCTCGACGAGTCGCCGTGGCAGGACGGCCCGGTGGCGCAGGCGGTCAACGCGGTGATCGCCGCCGGCGTCCTGTATTTCTCGTCGGCCGGCAACGAAGGCAACCTCAGCGACGGCACCTCCGGCACCTGGGAAGGCGACTTCCGCGCCAGCAGCCTGCCCAATCCGCCGATTCTCGACGGCGTCGGCACGCTGCACGACTTCGGCGACGGTGGCCAGTCGCTGCGCGTCGAAGCCGGCAATGCCGATACGCCGGTGGCCCTGATCTGGGCCGAGCACTACACGCTCAGCGAAGGCTTCGCGGCCTCCGATTACGACCTGTACCTGCTCGGCGACGATCTCGGCAGCGTGCTCGACAGCAGCGCCAACACCCAGGACGGCTTCGATAACGACGACTACCCGTTCGAGTTCATCGGCGGCGGCGTCAGCGCCGGCAATCGCGTCGTGGTCAGCCTGTTCGCGTCGGCAACGGCGACACCGCCGCCATTCAACCTGATCGTGTTCCGTGGCGAGGTCGACGATGCGCTCGCCACCAGCGGCGCGACGCGCGGCCACAGCGCCGCCGTCGGCGCCTACAGCACGGCGGCGACGCCGGCGGTGGAATCCTTCGACGGCATCAGCCCGAACGGTCCGTTCCCGGGCCTGTTCGGGCCGGCAAGCGCGACCGAAAGCTTCAGCGCCGACGGACCGCGCCGGATCCTGCTCGGCGCCGACGGCGCCGAACTGACGCCGGGCGACCGCAGCTTCGCGACCGGCGGCACGCTGCGGCTCAAGCCGGACCTCACCGCCGCCGATGGCGTCAGCACCTCGGCGCCGGGCTTCGCGACGTTCTATGGCACCTCCGCGGCCGCGCCGCATGCCGCCGCCATTGCCGGTCTGCTGAAGGGCGCCCGGCCGAGCCTGTCGGCGGCGGCGGTGCGCGACACCCTGCTGACCACCGCGATCGACATCGAAGCGCCGGGGCGCGATCGCGATTCCGGCGTCGGCATCGTCATGCCGGTGCCGGCGCTCGCCGCGATCGGCGCCGTGCCGGAGCCTTTCCTGGCCGCCGACGACGTCGTGATCAGCCAGCTTTCCGGCGATGGCGACGGCGTCATCGAGCCGGGCGAGACGTTCTCGATCCGGGTGCCGCTGCGCAACATCGGCGCGATCGCCGCGACCAGCATCAGCGCCACGCTGTCGGCCGACGGCGGCGACGTGACGGTGCTGAGCGGCAGCTCGGCGTATCCGGACATCGCCACCGGCAGCGCCGCCAGCAACAGCGCCGCTTTCGCATTCCGGGTCGGACCGGGCTTTCCCTGCGGCCTGAACCTCGCGTTGACCCTGCAGGTGACCTACAACGGCAGCGCCAGCCCGCAGCGCTTCGCCATCAGCGAGCCGACCGGCAGCGCCGGCCCGCCGGTCACCTTCCGCTACAGCGGCCCGGTACAGGCGATTCCCGATGCCGGCGCGCCGGTCGATGCCCCGCTGACGGTCGCCGGCCTGAGCGGCCGGGTCCGCGCGCTGGCGGTCAGCATCGACGGCGACCTGTGCAGCAACGCGGTCGGGGCCACGACGGTCGGCATCGATCACAGCTTCGTCGGCGATCTGCTGATCGGCCTGGTGGCGTCGAGCGGCGCCAGCGTGTCGCTGGTCAACGGTGCCGGCGACAGCGGCAACAACTTCTGCCAGGTGCTGCTCGACGACCAGAGCACCGGCGGCAGCATCCAGAACATCAGCGGCAACAACGCGCCGTTCACCGGCAGCTACACGCCGGCCACGCCGCTCGGGGTGCTGAGCGGCGAAATCGGCAACGGCACCTGGTCGCTGCGCGTCCAGGATCTTGCCGCGGCCGACACCGGCAGCATCCGCGCCTGGTCGCTGCGGGTGACGCCGGCGGTCTGCAGCACCGGGCCGTTCGTGGCCGGGCCGATCGTCACCAGCATCGAGCGGGTCAATCCCAGCCCGACCAACAGCAGCAGCGTCAGCTATCGGGTGCGCTTCAGCGAGTCGGTGGCCGGCGTCGACACCGGCGATTTCCGGCTGACCACGACCGGCGACCTGAGCGGGGCGGCGGTGACCACGGTGTCCGGCTCGGGCAGCACCTACACGGTCCGGGTGTCGACCGGGACCGGCAGCGGCACGCTGCGGCTCGATGTCGTCGACGATGACTCAATTGTCGGCGTCGCCACCGGCGTGCCGCTCGGCGGCAGCGGCCTCGACAACGGCGGCTTCACGACCGGCGAGGCTTATGCGGTCGATCTCGACCATCCGACCGCCAGCATCGAGGTCGCCGCCGGCCAGGCCGATCCGGTGATCACCGAACCGGTGCGCTTCTCGGTGACGCTCAGTGAAGCGACCAGCGACTTCGCCGCCGACGACATCGAGCTGAGCGGCACGGCGCAGCCAACCACCGCGGCGGTCAGTGGCAGCGGCCTGAGCTATACGGTGGCGGTGTCCGGCATGAGCCGCAACGGCACGGTGCTGGCGCGGGTGCGCAGCGCCGCCTTCACCGACGCCAGCGGCAATGCCAGCCGCGCGTCGGCGATCGCCACCGCGAACTTCGCCGGGGTCACCGCGAATGTCGGCTTCACCATGGCCAGCCAGAGCCTGCTCGAAGGCGATCCGGGCAGCAGTTCGACGACGCCGGTGACGGTCACCGCGACGCTCGACACGGCGGCGCGCAACGAGGTCACCGTGCCGGTGATCGTCGACGCGGCCAGCACCGCGACACTGGACGAGGATTACCGGATCAGCGCTGCCCGGCTGGTGATTCCGGCCGGCCAGCTGGTGGCCAGCCTGACCGTGTCGGTGCTCCGCGACCGCGTCCAGGAGGACGACGAAACGGTGCTGCTGCGGCTCGGCACGCCGACCGGCGCGGCGGTGCTCGGCACGCCGTCGACCCAGATCATCACGATTCGCAACGACGACTTCACGACGCCGTCGCCGTTCAGCTTCCCGGCCACGCGCGACGCCGTGCCCGGCTCGGTGCAGACCAGTGCTGCGGCCACCATCAGCGGCATCAACCAGCCGGCGACGGTGACCGTGTCCGGCGGCAGCTACAGCGTCAACGGCGGGCCGTTCACCAGTGCACCGGGCACCATCAGCAACGGCCAGACGCTGAACCTGCGGCAGACCGCGTCGGCCGCCGCCTCCACCGCCACCACGACGACGGTGACCGTCGGCGGCGTCAGCGCCAGCTACAGCGTGACCACCGCCGTGGCCGATACCACGCCGGACGCCTTCGCGTTCCCGGCGCGGGTCGGCGTCGCGCCCGGCACGCTGCAGACCAGTGCCGCGATCACCGTCGCCGGCATCAACCAGCCGGCGCCGATCGCCGTCAGTGCCGGCGGCAGCTACAGCATCGACGGCGGCACCTTCACCGCGACGCCGGGCACGGTCGCCGATGGCCAGTCGGTGGCGGTGCGCGTCACGGCGCCGAACGCCTTCGCCAGCACCGCCACGGTGACCCTGAACATCGGCGGCGTCGGCGGCGGTTTCAGCGTCACCACCGAGGGCCAGGACACGGTGCCGGTGGCGTTCGTCTTCAACAGCGTGAACGGCGCCAGCCCGGGCTCGGCGCAGACCAGCAACGCGATCCTGGTCCAGGGCATCAATGCACCGGCGCCGATCAGCGTCACCGGCGGCAGCTACAGCATCAATGGCGGCGCGTTCCTCAGCACTGCCGGCGCGGTGGTGCAGGGCGACTCGGTGGTGGTCCGGGTCACGGCGTCGGCGGCCTTCGCCACCGCGGTGACGGCCAGCCTCGACATCGGCGGCGTCAGCGCCAGCTACACGGTGACCAGCCGCGCCGCCGACCTGCAGCCGGACCTGTTCAGCTTCGCACCGGTGGTCAATGCCGAACCCGGCGCGCTGACCGGCTCCGGCGCGATCACCGTGTCCGGCATCGAGGCGCCGGTGGCGATCAGCATCAGCGGCGGCCAGTACAGCATCAACGGCGGCGCGTTCACCGACGCCGCCGGCATCGTCTCGGCCGGCGACACGGTGACCGTGCGGCTGACCGCGTCGACCTCGGGCGTCACCGCCGTGGTCGCCACACTGGAGATCGGCAGCGGTGCCGACCAGCGCAGCGCAGCGTTCTCGGTGACCACGGCGGTCAGCAGCAGCGGCGCTGCCGGCGGCGGCGGTTCGGCCGGCGGCCTGCTGCTGGCCGGGTTCGGCCTGGCGGCGCTCTGGCGTCGGCGCCGCTCGCTTCCGGTTTGAGCGGCAGTCCGCAGCCCTGACCGCAGCGGTCCGATGGATGCCCGAGCCGGCCTCGAAAGAGGCCGGCTTCTTGCTGGCAAGACCGCTGCCGCAATCCGATCCACCGGGCAGGGTACGCGCCGAGTGGTCGCTGCGGGCCCGGTGCTAATCTGCCGGCCGTCCGTTCCCCTTTTCGAGATGCCATGACGATGCGCCAGGCCCTGCTGACCGTCACGCTGATGCTGCTTGCCGGGCTTGCGCCGCTCGGTCCGGCGCGCGCCGCCGATCAGGCGTTGTGGGAGAAATCGACGCTGAACCAGGTGCTCAAGCGCGGCGAACTGCGGGTGGGGCTGGAAGCCGGCTATCTGCCGTTCGAGATGCGCGACAAGCGCGGCGAGATCATCGGCTTCGATGTCGACCTCGCCAAGCTGATGGCGCGCTACATGGGCGTCAAGGTCAGCTTCGTCAACACCCAGTGGGACGGCATCATC
>PNMW01000046.1 GCA_013823855.1 Lysobacteraceae bacterium
ATCGTCGTGGTGATGGCAGCACCGATTCCGGCGATGGTCCGCCACGCGATCTTCTGCGGCATGTGGGCGGTCTGGCTGATCCCGACCGGCTGCGTGCTGATCTCGCTGCTGCTGGCTACCCTGCCGCCGCCGAAGAACGTCCAGCAGCTGACCGGGCACGGCCAGGAATCGGGCGTGCATCGTCGCATCCAGCGCCTGCTCGGCGGCATCGCCGCGCTCAGCCACGGCAAGCGCGCGCGGATGACGACGGTTGCGGTGGTGATCCTGTCGACGCTGGCGGTCTGGACCTCATCGCAGATCCGCATCGGCAACCCGGTCGAAGGCACCAACCTGCTGTGGTACGACTCGGCGTTCAACCAGTCGGTGCGCGCGATCAACGGCAGCTTCCCCGGTGTCAACACGTTGGAAATCGTGCTCGAGGCCAAGGATCCGGAATCGCCGGAGTGGACCTCGCACACGGTCGACAGCTTTGAGACCATGACCCGGCTGCAGGAACTGATGGAGAAGGGGCCGAACCCGCCGCGCGCCACCTTGTCGTTCGCCGACTACCTGCGTGAATCGAACCGGCTGTTCAACGGCGGCGATCCGCGCTGGTCGATGATCGATCCGCGCGAGCGTGCCGTGGCATCCGCCGCGATCGGCTCGATGATGGGATCGAGCTCGAAGAACTTCAGCCACGTCGTCGACGGCACCCTGCAGCATTCCACGGTGTCGCTGTGGTATCCGGACAACAAGCAGGAAACCGTCGATGCGGCGATCGCCGCGGCGACGGCGGCCGTTGCCGTGGTCGGGGAGGATCACAAGGCCTTCCGCGTGCGTCTGGCCACCGGCACCATCGCGCTGCAGGAAGCGGTCAACCGGGTGATCGAACGCTACCAGTGGGTGGTGATCGTGGTGCTCAACGTGTTCATCCTGATCATGTGCATCGCCGCCTACAAGTCGGTGCTGGCCGGCGTGATCCTGCTGATTCCGGTCAATCTCGCCAATGAAGCGCTGATTGCGGCGATGCACCTGCTCGGCGTCGGCCTGGATACCAACTCGATGATCGTCGCGGCGATCGGCGTCGGTGTCGGCATCGACTACGGCATCTACCTGCTGAGCCGCATCTGCGAGGAAATCCAGACCACCACCGGCAGCGACGACGAACGCTGGGCGTCGGCGATCGACAGCGCGCTGCGCACCACCGGCAAGGCGATCCTGTTCACCGCCAGCGTCATGGTCATCGGCATCATCCCCTGGTACCTGATGTCGGGCCTGAAGTTCGTGGCCGACATGGGGCTGCTGCTGATCGCGATCATGGGCATCAACATGGTGCTGGCGCTGGTGGTGCTGCCGCTGATCATCTGGTGGATCCGGCCGAAGTTCGCGTTGCGGCCGAATTCGCTGGTCAGCGAGGGTGTCGATCTGGCGCTGTTCACCGAGGGCAAGGTCAACGCCAAGGTCTGAAGACCGACTCGCAGCGCTTGCGCGGCGCTCGGGAATCGCCCGTCGCCTACCCGAACGGGCGGGGGGCGGAATCGCCGCTGCTGTCAGTCTCGATCACTCATCTCGACCGGCCCGCAGAGGCCGGCGGTCCGTGCAACCCGAGGAGATTCCCGATGGATGACCGTAGCCCGATCACGACACGCACCGACTTCGACGCCATCGTCGTCGGCGCCGGCTTCGCCGGCATGTTCATGCTGCACCGCCTGCGCCAGCAGGGCCTGAAGGTCCGCGTCTTCGAGCGCGGCAGCGGCGTCGGCGGCACCTGGTTCTGGAACCGCTATCCCGGCGCCCGCTGCGATACCGAGTCGATGGAGTACAGCTACCAGTTCGATGACGCGCTGCAGCAGGAATGGAACTGGCCGGAACGCTACTCGGCGCAGCCGGACATCCTGAAGTACGCCAACCATGTCGCCGACCGCTACAACCTGCGCGCCGACCTGCAGTTCAACACCAAGGTGCTGAGCGCGAGCTTCGACGAGGCCCGCCATCTCTGGACCATTGCCACCGACGACGGCAAGACCGCCACCGCGCGCTACTTCATCATGGCCACCGGCACGCTGTCGGTCGCCAACAAGCCGAAGTTCGCCGGCCTCGATTCGTTCAAGGGCCGGGTGTTCTACACCAGCGACTGGCCGCATGAGGGGGTGGATTTCACCGGTCGCCGCGTGGCGCTGATCGGCACCGGCTCGTCCGGCATCCAGTCGACCCCGCACATCGCCGAGCAGGCGTCGCGGCTGACCGTGTTCCAGCGGACACCGAATTTCTCGGTGCCGGCGCGCAACCGGCCGCTGAGCGACGAGGAGCGCAACGTCACCAAGAGCCGCTACGGCGAGCTGCGCAATTTCACTTACCAGCAGCCGTTCGCGACCAATTTCCACATGAACGACGTGTCGGCGCTCAGCGTGTCGCCAGAGGAGCGCCGCCGCGTCTACGAGGAACGCTGGAACCAGCACGGCGGCCTGCATTTCATGGCTGCGTTCAACGATCTGCTGTTCAACAGCGAGGCCAACAAGACGATTGCCGAGTTCATCGTCGACAAGATCCACGGTATCGTGAAGGACCCGAAGAAAGCGGAAATCCTGGCACCGAAGAACGGCGTGGTCGGCTGCAAGCGCCTGTGCAGCGACACCGGTTACTTCGAGACCTTCAATCGCGACAATGTCGATCTCGTTGACGTCAGCCAATCGCCGATCGAGGAAGTGACGGAGACCGGCATCCGCGTCGAAGGCGATGAGGGGATTCGTGATTTCGGGGTCGACGACATCGTCTTCGCCACCGGCTTCGACGCGATGACCGGTGCCCTGCTCGGCGTCGACATCAAGGGTCGCGGCGGCCAGTCGCTGCGCGACAAGTGGGCGGCCGGACCACGCACCTACCTCGGCCTGCAGACGGTCGGCTTCCCGAACCTGTTCATGGTCACCGGGCCGGGCTCGCCGTCGGTGCTGTCGAACATGATGGTGTCGATCGACCAGCACGTGAACCTGATCAGCGACACCATCCGCCACCTCGAATCGGCCGGCATCGTCGAGATCGAACCGCAGCAGAGCGCCGAGGACGCCTGGGTCAGCCACGTCAACGAGGTCGCCGATCTGACCGTCTATCCGACCTGCAACAGCTGGTATCTCGGCTCCAACGTGCCGGGCAAGACCCGCGTGTTCATGCCGTACATCGGCTTCAACACCTACGTCGCCAAGTGCCAGGACGTGGTCGCCAAGGGCTACGAGGGCTTCGTGCTGGTTCCCAGCGAGCGCAAGGAAGCGGCGACGGCCTGAAAAACTGCTGGTCCTGCTCCTGCGCCAGGGCCTGCGGTTGCCATGGCGCAGGAGCGAACTCCCTTTCATCGATCCCGACCATGAACGCGACGGCCATCCAGCTTGCCATCGACAGCTACATCGCCGCCTGGAACGCCCAGGACTTCGAGCGGATGGCGGCGCATTTCACCGAGCCGGCGGTGTTCGTGATGCCGTCGGGCACCACGGTGCTGCCGACCCGCACGGCGCTGGCGGAATTCCTGCGCACGATCTTCGTGCCGCTCAATGCCCGCGGCTTCGGCCACACCCGGATCGGCGCGATCAGCAGCCGCGCGCTGGCCGATGGCCTGTACCTGGCCGAGGTCGACGACATCCGCCGCTATCGCCGCGACGGCTCGCTGCTGGAGACCCTGGAGGTGCAGTACGCGCTGCGCCGCGATCCGGCGGCGCTCACCGCCGGGCTGTCGATCGCGATGGCGCTGTGGTGCGACCCGGGCTGGCGGCATCGCCTGCTGTAGTGGCGGGTAGCCGATAATGCCGGTACCTCCCCGCCTGCCTTCTTGCCCATGTCCGCATCCCCTGCTCGCGTCATCCGGTCGATCTGCGTGTTCTGCGGATCGCGACATGGCCGGAATCCGGTCTACACGGAGGCGGCGCGGGAACTGGGCCGGCTGCTTGCCGAGCGCGGCATCCGGCTGGTCTACGGCGGCGGCCGGGTCGGACTGATGGGCGAGGTGGCCGATGCGGTGCTGGCAGCCGGCGGCGAGGTGATCGGGGTCATTCCCAGCCTGCTGATCGACAAGGAAGTGGAGCACCGCGGCCTGACCCAGCTGCATGAAGTCGGATCGATGCACGAACGCAAGGCGCTGATGGAGCAGTTGTCCGACGCTTTCGTCGTGCTGCCCGGCGGCTTCGGCACGCTCGACGAGGCCTGCGAGATCCTGACCTGGGCGCAGCTCGGGCTGCACCGCAAACCACTCGGCCTGGTCAACACCGCCGGCTACTACGATCAGCTGTCCAGCTTTCTCGACCACGTCGAGCAGGAGGATTTCCTGTCGTCGGCCAACCGCCGGCGAGTGCTGGTGGAGGCCACGCCGTCGGCGATCCTGGATCGGCTGACGGCGGTCTGAAGCCGGCCTGGCCAAACCGGGAAGTTTTCCCATTTACCGGACGTTGACCTTTCTTCACTGTCGCCGCGACAAGAAAAGCCGCGCCCATCGAGCGCGGCCACGCCGAAAGTGGAGAAGATCGTGATTCGCAAGACCTTGATGCTGTCGCCGATGCTGCTGGCGGCCGGTTCCCTGTGGGCGCAGGACGCCACCGCGCCGGATCCGGCGCCGGCGGTTCCCGCCGCGGCCGTCCAGCTCGCGCCGGTCCGGGTCATCGGCCTGACGCCGGTGGACACCGGCGGCGTGCCGCTGGATCGCTATCCCGGCAACGCCCAGTCGGCCACCGCGCTCGACATCCAGAACGCCCAGGCGCAGAGCCTGAGCGATTTCATGGCGCGCAAGCTCGGCAGCGTCTTCGTCAGCGATGCCCAGAACAACCCGTATCAGCCGGACCTGTTCTATCGCGGCTATTCGATCAGCCCGCTGCTCGGCCTGCCGCAGGGCCTGGCGCTGTACGTCGACGGCGTGCGGGTCAATGAAACCTTTGGCGACGTGGTCAACTGGGACCTGATTCCGGACGCCGCGATCAACTCGCTGCAGCTGGTGCCCGGCTCCAATCCGGTGTTCGGCCAGAACACGCTGGCCGGCGCCCTGACCCTGCGGACCAAGACCGGCTTCGACCTCGACGGCACCCGCGTCGAACTCGGCGGCGGTTCGTTCAGCCGCTTCGGGACCTCGGTGGAACACGGCTGGTCGCGGGGCCATTACGCCGTCTACCTGGCCGGCGAGTACGACCGCGAGGACGGCTGGCGCGATTTCTCGCCCAGCCGGATCGGCCGCCTGTTCACCAAGGGCAGCTATCTCGACGACAAGACCTCGGTCGACCTCGGCTTGAGCCTGGCCGACAACCGCCTGACCGGCAACGGCGCGGCCCCGGTCGCGCTGCTGGCGCGCGAAGGGCGCGGCCGGATCTTCACCTACCCGGATCTGACCGAGCCGCGCCTCGGCGCGATCAACCTGCAGGCCAGCCACGCGTTCTCCGAGCGCATCGCCTGGTCCGGCGGTATCGCATTCCGGCGCAACTACTCGAAGTCGCTGAACGGCGACGGCACCGAGTACGAAGCCTGCGAAGACTCGGCAAACGTCGATGGCGAAGGCAATCCCTTCCTGTGCGAAGAGAACGACGACGGCGAGGAAGTGCTGACCCTGCCTACCGGTACGCCGATCGTCGCCAGCGAGGCCAACGATTCGGCCACCGTCAACACCTCGTCGACCGACCAGCACGCCTACAGCCTGCGCACCCAGCTGGTGTTCACCGGGCCCGCGCCGCGCGACCGGATCACCGTCGGCGGCACCGCCGAGTTCGGCCGCGTGCTGTTCTCGTCGCAGACCGAAGTCGGCGCGCTGACCGAGGATCGCGGCGCCGAGGGCAGCGGCGAGGAAGTGCTCGATTCCTTCGTGCGCCTGCGCACCCGCAAATACGTCTACAGCGCGTTCGTGGTCGGCAACTGGTCGCCGATCGATCCGCTCGACATCACCGCCGCCGCCAGCCTCAATCACACCCAGGTGGTGCTGCGCGATCGGGGCCTCGATGACGATCTCGACGGCAACCACAGGTTCACCCGGCTGAATCCGTCGATCGGCGCGACCTGGAAGTTCACGTCCCGGCTGACCGGCTTCGCCAACTACGCCGAATCGGCGCGGGCACCGACGCCGGTCGAACTGACCTGCGCCGATCCGCTCGATCCCTGCCGCCTGCCGAATGGCTTCGTCAGCGATCCGCCGCTCGACCAGGTGGTCACCCGCACCATCGAAGCCGGCATCCGCTGGGACACGCCGCGCTACTCGGGCGCGCTGGCGCTGTTCAACAGCGAGAACCGCAACGACATCCTGTTCATCACCGACGGCGAGCTGACCAGCACCGGCTACTTCGACAACGTCGGCAAGACCCGCCGCCGCGGCGTCGAGTTCGGCAGCCAGTACCGGATCACGCCGGCCTTGCGTTTCGGCCTGCAGTACACGTATCTGGACGCCCAGTTCCTCGAAGGCTTCCTGGTCAACTCGCCGAATCATCCGGTGCGTGATCCCGACGACGCCGAACAAGTGTCGGCGGCCGCCGGCGTGGTCAATGCCGGCAACCGGATCCCGCTGGTGCCGCGCCATCTCGGCAAGGCGACGCTCGAATACCGTGTGCCGAGCTTCGGCATCGGCTTCGAAGCCGCCGGCCGCAGCAATTCCCCGTATCGCGGCGACGAGTCGAACAGCGATCCCGAGCGGGTTCCCGGCTTCGTGATCTTCGGCCTGTACGGCGACTACAAGCCGCTGCCATGGCTGACCCTGTTCGGTCGCGTGTCGAACCTGTTCGATCGCGATTTCGCGACCTTCGGCGTCTACGGCGAGGCCGAGGAAACCCTGGGTGACGACTACGAGGGCGAATACCGCTTCATCGGTCCGGGCGCGCCACGGGCGTTCTTCGGCGGCCTGCGCGTGCAGTTCTGATCGCGCGGTCTTCACGCTGCGCTGGCGTGGCGGCGGGAGACCGGCTTCAATCCGGCATCGACCGCCGCCGCCGCGAGCCTGTCATGCCGTTCACCACGCAACGCATCATCCCCGCCACGCCGGCCGAGGTGTTCGCGGCGATCAAGGACAGCGCCCGGCTGGCCCGCTGGTGGGGGCCCGCCGGCTTCAGCAACCGCTTCGAGGTCTGCGACTTCCGCGCCGGCGGCGAATGGGCTTACGTGATGCACGGGCCCGGCGGCAAGCAGTATCCGAACCGGAGCCGTTTCGAAGCCATCGAAGCGGATCGGAAGCTGGTGATCCGTCACCTGTCGCAGCCCCATTACCGGCTGACGATCACGCTGACTGCCGTCGAGCCGGGGAGCATCCGGATCGACTGGCTGCAGGCCTTCGACGACGAACGCGTCGCCGCCGGCATCGCTGCCATCGTCGAGCCGGCCAACGAGCAGAATCTCGACCGGCTGAGTGCCGAAGTGCTGCGTCCGCCGCCGGTCTGAGTCCGGGGCGCTCGCGGCGTCGATTCCGTTACCGCCTGCAGTCGGGCCCGAGATTGCCGAACCGGCGCCGGTCTGGAACAGTGGCGGCCGTTCCGAAGCAGGGCTGCGCACGTGTTTCCCGTTATCGCCACGCTGGCCTTGATTGCCGCGCTCCGCCTGGGCTTGCTGGTCCGGCAGCGCGCCGTGCTGCGGACCCAGGATCAGGCCTATGCGACCGGGCTGGTGAGCCAGCGGGTCGGTCTGCAGCTGTGGCAGCAGGTCTGGCCGTTGCTGCTGATCATGGTGCTGCCGCGGCTGGGCGGTGGCGAGTCCTGGTGGCTGCTGTTCGCCCAGGCACTGGCTGGCTGGTTCTGGATGCTGCCGCCGCAGGCCTGCAAGCCGTTCTGGCTCGATGCCGCGCATGGCATGAACCGCCTGACGGTCCATGCCTTCGTGCGCGAGCAGGCGATCAAGCTGGCGTTGTTTGCCGCGCTCGCGCTGCCGGCAGCGCCGCTGGCCCTGGCGCTGCTGGAGCGCTTCGGCGAACTTGCCTGGCTGGCGATCTGGGCGATCGGCTGGAGCGCCTGGGCGGGCCTCGGCTGGCTGCAGCCGCGATTCATCGCGCCGCTGTTCGACAAGGTCGAACCGCTGCCGCCCGGCGAGCTGCGCAGCCGGCTCGAACAGCTGCTGACGCGCAGCGGCGTCCGCGATCAGCGGCTGTACCTGCTGCGCGCCTCGGCCCGCTCGGCACAGGCCAATGCCCAGGTTTCGGGTACGGCACGGGCGCCGCGGATCGTGCTCAGCGATACCCTGATCGGGATGCTGCAGCCCGACGAGATCGAAGCCGTGGTCGCGCACGAGCTGGGCCACATCCAGCGCGGCCACCTGCGCCTCCAGCTGCTGCTGATCGCTGCCGCGTCGCTGGTGATGGTGATCCTCGCGGCGGCCCTGACCGCCGGCGTCGCCGCGCCGGCGCTGCGGCTGGCGCTCGCCTGGGCGCTGCTGCCATCGCTGTGGTTCCTGGCGCTGCCGCTCGCCAACTACTGGTACCGGCGCTTCGAGTTCGAGGCCGACGAATCGGCCGCGAACCAGTCCAGCGCTGCGGCGCTGGCGCGCGCGCTGCGCCAGCTGACCCGCAACAACCGCAACGCGCCGCTGGCCGACCGCTGGTACGAGCGCGTCTATCACACCCATCCGGCGACTTCGGCACGGCTCGATCGCCTCGACCGCGCCGGCACATGAGTCCGGCGCTGCGCACGGCGCTGCTGACCGCGCTGACGCTGTGCTTCTTCGCCGCCAACTCGATCCTCACCCGGGTGGCGCTGCGCGACGGCGACATGGACGGGCTGGCGTTCTCGGTGATCCGCGTTGCCGCCGGCGCGCTGATGCTGGTGCTGCTCCTGTCGCGTCGCGCCGGCGGCTCTCGGGCGCTGGCCGGGGACTGGCCATCGGCACTGGCGCTGGTGGTCTATGCCGCGGCGTTTTCGGTGGCCTATCGGTCGATTCCGTCGGGGACCGGCGCGCTGATCCTGTTCGGCACCGTGCAGGTGACGATGATCGGCAGCGGTCTGGTGCTGGGCGAGCGGCCGCCGTGGCGGGAATGGCTTGGCGTGCTGGTGTCGGTCAGCGGCCTGCTGGTGTTCCTGCTGCCCGGGCTGCAACGGCCGCCGCTGGCCGGCAGCCTGCTGATGCTGGCGGCCGGCATCGGCTGGGCGGCATACAGCCTGCGGGGCCGGGGCAATCGCGATCCTCTGGCCGCCACGGCCGGCAACTTCGTCCGTGCACTGCCGCTGGCGCTGCTGCCGTGGCTGCTGTTCGGCGGCCTGGCGCTGAACCCGCGCGGCGTGCTCTGCGCTGTGGCCTCCGGAGCGCTGGCCTCGGGGCTCGGCTATGCGCTCTGGTACACCGTGCTGCCGGCGCTGACCGCCCTGCGCGCCAGTCTCGTGCAGCTGGCGACGCCGATGCTGGTCACCGTGTTCGGCGTGCTGTTCCTCGGCGAGCCGCTGACCCTGCGGCTGCTGTCCGGCAGCGCGCTGATCCTCGGCGGGCTGGCGACGGCGACCCTGTACCGCGCCAGGCGCCTGCCGATGCCGCGCGGGCGCTGAGGCTGCGTCATCCGTGTGACACCGGGCGCGGCGATCAGCGCCGCAGTGCGGTCACGGCACTGAAATGTCAGGGAATTCCTTCAGTGGCATCGAACTTGCGCGGTGGCCGTGCGCGACGGGAAGCGGTGCCGGTCGCGCGCTTCGATAACACCGCGCAAGAGGACAACCGATGAGAATCGTGATGCTGGGCGCGCCCGGCTCGGGCAAGGGCACGCAGGGCGACCTGCTCGCGAAGCACTACGGCATTCCCAAGTCATCGACCGGCGACGCGCTGCGCGCCGCGGTCAAGGCCGGCACGTCGCTCGGCCTCAAGGCCAAGGCAGCGATGGACGCCGGCCAGCTGGTGGCGGACGAGCTGGTGGTCGGCATCACCCGCGAACGCCTGCAGGCGCCGGATGCGCAGGACGGCTTCATCGTCGACGGCTTCCCGCGCAACGTCGCCCAGGCCGAAGTGCTCGATGCCTTGCTGGCCGGTCTCGGCCATCCGCCGATCGGCCACGTTGTGCATCTGGCGGTCGACGAAGCCGAGATCGTCCGCCGCCTGCTGGCGCGCGGCGTCGCCGAAGGTCGCAGCGACGACAACGAAGCGACGGTACAGAACCGCATCGCCGTCTACCGCGCCGAAACCCAGCCGCTGCTCGATTACTACGCGGCGCGCGGTCTGGTGCGGACCATTCCCGGTGTCGGCGATGTCGCGGCGATCCAGGCGCGCATCGTCTCGACGATCGCCGCAGCGGAGACCGGTGTCGCCGCGTAATTGATTTTGCAATGCAAAATCATTATCGCTATATTGGCACCGACGCATCTGGCGTCGGACGACGGAGCTGGCGATGGGCGACAAGGTGAACGCGGTGATCGAGCGCATCCGCACGGCGGGTTCGGCATTGGCTGCCGGCGTTGGTCAAGGCGGCAAGACTGCGGTCGAAGCGGCCCGTCAAGGTGCCGGCCTGCAGCTGGGCCTGCTCGCTTCCGTGGGCAGCGCGGTCGAGGATCAGTGGCAGGCTGCTACCAGGATTCGTGACGGGGCCGATTTTTTGCAGAGCCAAAGGAAATTCGGCGAAGCGTTGTATGACAGCACGCTGAGCTACTTCGACGGCCTGCGCGAAGCGGGTTTCGGCGCCCAGACCGGCTGGCTGGCCGCGGCGAACACGGTGGCAGCGGGCTTCGGCCTGACCCGGAAAGATCACTAAAAAAACCATGGATGGGCGGTGGCCGCAGGCCGCCGCCCTCTGGCGTGCACGGAGGAGAGACGTGAGCGCGAAAGACAGGACAGCGGCTGGTCAAGGGCAGTCGACAGCGGTCCAGACGCCAGCCAAGCGGCGCTGGTTCGATGCAGCCTTGGCCGAGCGGGTCAACGAGCAGGCCACCCGACGCCTGGCCGGACTGACCGGCGGCATCGCGCCGGCGCGGGTCGTCGAGGCCTATGTCGACTGGCTGCTGAATCTCGCGGCGTCGCCCGGCCGCCTTGCCGAAATCGCCGAATCGCTGCTGCGTGACAACGGCGACCTGCTGCGCGCCGCCGTCGGTCGTGCCGGTGCACCGGCCGATCCGCGCTATGCCGCCGAAGGCTGGCAGCGCTGGCCGTTCTCGCTGTTCGCCCAGGCTGCGGCGCGCCGCGACCAGCTGATCGAACTGGCAACCCGGCCGCTGCCAGGGATGAGCCGCGACAACAGCGATCGCCTGCGTTTCTACGGACAGCTGATCGCCGACGCGCTGTCGCCGGCCAATCTGCCGCTGACCAACCCCGAAGTGGTGGCCGAGATCCGCCGCAGCCGCGGTCGCAACCTGCTGTCCGGCGCCAGGCTCGCGGTCCGCGATGCGCTGCGCGCGGTGCGCGGCAAGATCGGCGAGCCGGCGGCCGACTCGCCGTTCGTGGTTGGCGAGACCGTCGCCTGCACGCCGGGCAAGGTGATCTACCGCAACCGGCTGATCGAGCTGATCCAGTACAGCCCGACGACGCCGTCGGTGCATGCCGAGCCGGTGCTGATCGTGCCGGCCTGGATCATGAAGTACTACATCCTCGACCTGCAGCCGCAGAACTCGATGATTCGCTGGCTGGTGTCGCGCGGCCATACGGTGTTCTCGATTTCCTGGAAGAACCCGGGGCCGGAAGACCGCGACCTGAGCATGGAGGACTATCGCAGTCTCGGCTTCCTCGAAGCGCTGAAGGCAGTCAATGCCGTGGTGCCGGCGCAGCCGGTGCACGCGGTCGGCTATTGCGTCGGCGGCACCCTGCTGTCGATCTGCGCCGCGGCGATGGCGCGCGACGGCGACCCGCGGCTGGCCAGCGTCACGCTGTTCGCGGCGCAGACCGATTTCACCGAGGCCGGCGAACTGAAGTTGTTCATCGACGAACTGTCGCTGTACTGGCTCGAGCAGGCGATGGCCAGGCGCGGCGTGCTCGACACCAGGCAGATGGGGGCGGCGTTCGCCCTGCTGCGGCCGCGCGACCTGATCTGGTCGCCGCTGGTGGCGCGCTACTTCCTCGGCAAGCACGGCGAAGCCTTCGACATCATGGCCTGGAATGCCGACGGCACCCGGATGCCGCGGCGCATGCATGCCGACTATCTGCGCCAGCTCTATCTCGACAACGAACTGGCGCAGGGCCGCTACCGCATCGGTGGCCGCTCGGTATCGCTCGGCGATATCCGCGTGCCGCTGTTCGTGGTCGGCACGGTCACCGATCACGTCGCGCCGTGGCGCTCGGTCTACAAGATCCGCAATCTCAAGCGGCTCGGCCACACCAGCTTCGTGCTGACCACCGGCGGCCACAACGCCGGCATCGTCAGCGAGCCGGGGCGTCCCCGTCGCCACTTCCAGTTCGGCAGCTGGGACGAGAGCAGCGCCTACCAGTCGCCGGAGGAATGGCAGGCCGGCGCCGAGCGCCGCGAAGGCTCGTGGTGGCCGGCCTGGCAGGAATGGCTGGCCGAGCGTTCGACGCCGGCCGTGGCCGAACCGCCTGCGATCGGCAACCCCGCCGCCGGCTATCCGGCGCTGGCCGCCGCCCCCGGCGATTACGTGCGGCAGCGCTGAACCCGCCGGCCCGAAGAAAACCCAGACCTAGACCCGTCCAGCGGGCTCTCGACCACCGAGGCGCAGAGGAGAAAACAACTGATGAGCAGGACTGCATTGGTAACCGGCGGCATGGGCGGGCTCGGCGAGGCGATCTGCCTCAAGCTCGAAGCGATGGACTACGAGGTGATCACCACCTATTCGCCGGGCAACCTGAAGGCGAAGGATTGGCTGGCCAGGATGAACGGCAACGGCCATCACTTCCACGCCTTCGCCTGCGATGTGGCCGACTACGACTCCGCCGCCGCCTGCTGGCAGGCCGCCGAGGCGAAGGTCGGTCCGATCGACGTGCTGATCAACAACGCCGGCATCACCCGGGATGTCACCTTCCGCAAGATGACCAAGTCCGACTGGGATGCGGTCATGAAGACCAATCTCGATTCGGTGTTCAACATGACCAAGCAGGCGCTGCCGGGCATGACCGAACGCAAGTGGGGGCGGGTCATCAACGTGTCGTCGGTCAACGGCCAGAAGGGTGCCTTCGGCCAGACCAACTACGCCGCCGCCAAGGCCGGCATGCATGGCTTCACCAAGGCGCTGGCGCTGGAAGTCGCCAAGTCCGGCGTCACCGTCAACACCATCTCGCCGGGCTACATCGGCACCAATATGGTGATGGCGATCGACGAGGCGGTGCTGGCGTCGAAGATCCTGCCGCAGATCCCGATGAGCCGGCTCGGCAAGCCCGAGGAAGTCGCCGGCCTGTGCGCCTATCTGGCCTCCGAGGAAGCGGCGTTCCTGACCGGCGCCAACATCTCGATCAACGGCGGCCAGCACATGTTCTGAGCCGGCACCGCCTTCGCTCCGCCATTCCCTCGCGTCATCCAGGACTTCTGCACGCCATGCTCTACCGCACCTACCAGGCCCAGGCCGATCTGCACGCCGCCATGCGGCTGGCCGCCACCGGCGCCCGGGCGGCGCTGTCCTGGCTGCCGCCGCCGCTGGCGCGGGCCTGGCCGCTGCGGGCGCTCGATGCCGGCTGGCGGATCGCCGCCGATACCGCAATGCGCCACCAGCGGCCGGACTGGGGCATTCACGAGGTCGAGACCGTGCAGGGGCGGGCGACGATCGTCGAACAGGTCGACGCCGTGCGGCCGTTCGTGACGCTGCGCCGCTTCGTGCGGGTCGGCGTCGCGCCTGGGCCGCGGGTGCTGCTGGTGGCGCCGATGGCCGGGCATTTCGCGACCCTGCTGCGGGAAACCGTGCAGACGCTGCTCGCCGATCACGAGGTCTGGGTCACCGACTGGCACAACGCCCGCGATGTGCCGCTGGCCGAAGGCCGCTTCGATCTCGACGACTACATCGCCGAGCTGATCGGCTTTGCCCGGCTGATCGGCCCGGGCCTGCATGTGGTTGCGGTCTGCCAGCCCTGTGTCGCGGCGCTGGCGGCGACTGCCCTGATGGCCGAGGACGGCGATCCGGCGACGCCGCGCAGCCTCAGCCTGATGGCCGGCCCGGTCGATACCCGCATCGCGCCGACCGAGGTCAACACCATCGCCCATCGCCATCCGCTGTCGGAGTTCGAGCAGCGGCTGGTGCAGACGGTGCCGCACGGCCATGCCGGCAGCGGCCGCAAGGTCTACCCGGGCTTCCTGCAGATCGCCGGCTTCATGAACATGAACGCCGGCCGTCATCGGGATTCGCTGATGCGCCGCTTCAAGCTGATGCGCGACGACCAGCACGAGGAAGCCGAGGCGATCCGCGCGTTCTACGACGAATACCTCGCGGTCTGCGACCTGCCCGCCGAGTTCTATCTCGATACCATGCGCCGGGTGTTCATCGAATGGCACCTGGCTCGCGGCTGCCTGCAGTGGCGAGGACGCAGGGTCGATTGCGGCGCCATCACCGGCACCCGGCTGCTGACCGTCGAAGGAGCGAAGGACGACATCTGCGGCATCGGCCAGACGGCGGCCGCGCATACGCTGTGCGACCGCCTCGACGCCAGCCTGCGGGATACGCATCTGCAGGAAGGGGCCGGACATTACGGCGTGTTCAGCGGCCGGCGCTGGCAGCAGGAGATCTATCCGAGACTGGCGGCGACCATCGCGGCCGCCGGGTGAACCGGCGCGCCGACCCCGACGACCGCTGTTCCATCCCATCATCCGGCGGCAGTGGCCGCTGCGGAGAGCAATGACATGCAGGACATCGTGATCATCGACGCGGCACGCACCGCGATCGGCCGCTTCGGCGGCAGCCTCGCCGGCATTCCGGCCACCGAACTCGGCGCCCGGCTGATCGCCGCGCTGGTGGCCCGGGCGCAGGTGCCGGTGGCGCAGATCGACCTGGTGCTGATGGGCCAGGTGCTGAGCGCCGCCGCCGGCCAGAACCCGGCGCGGCAGGCGGCGATCAAGGCGGGGCTGTCGCAGTCGACGCCGGCGCTGACCGTCAGCCACGTCTGCGGCTCCGGGCTTTCGGCGGTGATCATGGCGGCGCAGGCGATCCGTTCCGGCGACGCCGAACTGGTGATCGCCGGCGGCATGGAGAACATGAGTGCGGCGCCGCATGCGCTGCCGAACTCGCGCGACGGCCAGAAGATGGGGCCGTGGTCGCTGGTCGACACGATGATCATCGACGGGCTCTGGGACGCCTTCAACGGCTATCACATGGGCCAGACCGCCGAGAACCTGGCAGTCAAGTACGGCATCAGCCGCGAAGCCCAGGATGCCTTCGCCGCGCGCAGCCAGAATCGCGCCGAGGCGGCGATCGATGCCGGCCGCTTCGCCGGCCAGATCATCCCGCTGAGCCTGCCGGCGAAGAAGGGCGCGACGGTGGAATTCGCGGTCGACGAGTTCGTCCGTCGTGGCGTCACCGCCGAATCGCTGGCCGGCCTGAAGCCGGCCTTCAACAAGGCCGGCACGGTGACCGCCGCCAATGCCTCCGGCCTGAACGACGGCGCAGCGGCGGTGATCGTCGCTTCGGCCGCGAAGGCCAGGGCGCTCGGGCTGCCGGTGCTGGCGACGATCCGCGCCGGCGGCTGGTCCGGGGTCGACCCGGCGATCATGGGCATCGGTCCGGTGACGGCGACCCAGCGGGCGCTCGGTCGCGCCGGCTGGTCGATCGCCGATCTCGACCTGATCGAGGCCAACGAAGCCTTCGCTGCGCAGGCGCTGGCGGTCGGCCAGGAGCTGGGCTGGGACGACGCCAAGGTCAACGTCAACGGCGGCGCGATCGCGCTGGGGCATCCGATCGGCGCCAGCGGCGCCCGGGTGCTGGTGACCCTGCTGCACGAACTGGCCGCGCGCGGCGGCGCCAAGGGGCTGGCGACCCTGTGCATCGGCGGCGGGCAGGGCGTGGCGCTGGCCGTGGAGCGGGCATGAACCTGCGTCTCGACGGCCGGCGGGCGCTGGTCACCGGCGGCACCGGCGCGATCGGCAGCGCGATCAGCGCGCGGCTGGCCGGGATGGGCGCGCGGGTCATCGCGATCTGCCTGCCGGCGGAGCGGGCGGCCGCGGAAGCGCTGTGCGCCGACTGGCAGGCGCAGGGGCTGGCAATCGACATCGCGGCTTTCGACGTGTCCGATGCCGAGGCGACCGAAGCCGGGCTCCATGCGCTGAGCGACCTGCATGGCGACATCGACATCCTGGTCAACTGCGCCGGCATCACCCGCGACGCGCCGCTGAAGCGGATGAGCGTGGCCCAGTGGCAGCAGGTGCTGCGGGTCAATCTCGATTCGATGTTCAACACCAGTCGCGTGGTGGCCGAGCCGATGGCCAGCCGCGGCTGGGGGCGGATCGTCAACATCAGCTCGGTCAATGGCCAGAAGGGCCAGTTCGGCCAGACCAACTACGCCGCCGCCAAGGCCGGCGTGCACGGCTTCACGATGGCGCTGGCGCTGGAAGTGGCGAAGAAGGGCGTCACCGTCAACACGGTGGCGCCGGGCTATGTCGACAGCCCGATGATCCGGGCCGTGCCGGAGGCGATCCGGGCCGATATCCTGCGTGGCATTCCGGCCGGCCGCTATGGCACGCCGGCCGACATCGCGGCCGCCGTCGCCTTCCTGTGTTCGGACCAAGCCGCCTACATCAACGGCGCCCAGCTGCCGGTCAATGGCGCGATGTACCTGAGCGCTTGAGGGGTTCGAGGTGGTCGAGGCGCCGTATCTGATCAAGAAGTATTCGAGCCGACGCCTCTACGACGTGGCGGCGGCGCGCTTCCTGACGCTCGACGATCTCTACCTGCTGATTCGCGACGGCCGCCGTATCCAGGCGATCGATGCCGAGGGCCGCGACATCACCCGCACGGTGCTGCTGCAGGTGCTCGCCGAACGCGAGGAGAACGGCGAGCCGCTGCTGTCCACCGACACCCTGCACCGGCTGGTGCAGCTCTACGGCAGCGTCATGCACAGCGCCTTCCTGCGCTTCATGGATGAAGGCCTGGCGGATCTGCTGGCCCAGCAGGCACTGATCCAGGGCGGGCTGCGCAAGTCGCTGAAGCGTGGCGGCCAGGCTGCCGCGCAGGTGTTCGCCCAGCAGAGCGCGATGTTCGACGCGTCCAAGCAACTGGTGCGCGGGCTGCTGTCGTTCGGCGATCGCAGCGCGTCGCCGCCAGCGCTGGCGGAGCCGGTCGCGGCGACCCCGCCGCCGGCCAGGCGCCCGCGCGGACGGCCGCGCAAGTCGGGCTGATGAAACTGCAGCAGGACGTGGCGGCGCGCCGACGGAACCTCGACGTCCGCAGGCGGTCGGTTCACCATCAGCACACGCTTTCCACCCGACCCTGAGGTGTCCATGTCCGCCACCGCCGCCTATTCGCTCCCGGAAGTCGATGCCGACGCGCTGCGCGCGGCGCTGACCGATCGCCACGTGCCGGTGCTGGTCGAGTACATGACCGAGCACTGCCCCTGGTGCCAGCGGCTGGAGCCGGTGCTGGCGGCGGCGCAGCCGAAGTTCGAGGGCCGCGTGCGGATGCTCAAGGTCGACATCGAACGCTGGCCGGAGGTCAAGCCGACCGATCACCCGCGTGCGGTGCCGACCATCGCGCTGTTTCGCGACGGCCGGATGATCATGACCAAGAGCGGCATGATCCAGCGCCAGCAGCTCGAGGTGTTCCTGAACCACTGGCTCGATCCAGCCAACGAGGGCTTGAACTGAGGTTCAAGCCGCGCCGCAAGCGGTACGATGCGGCGAGCAGCAGCGACACCACCGCCCGTTACCGGTGCGGTGCAGCGTGTGACGATCCGGAACACCGGACGAACAGAATCAGCCGGAGGAGATCATGAAGGTTTCGGGCCGGAGCGCAGCGCGCTCCCCGTGGGTCGCGTGCTGCGCCGCGTGGTGTCTGGCGCTGTGTGCGGCCCTGCTGCCGTCGGCGCAGGCAGCCGACCAGCCGGCCGGCATCATCCGCATCGGCGTGCTGCAGTTCGGCACGGTCGCCTGGACGCTCGACACGCTGAAACACCAGGGCTTCGACAAGGCCGGTGGCTTCGAGATCGACGTGGTGCCGATGGCCGCTCCGAACGCCGCGCAGATCGCGCTGCAGGGGGGCTCGGTCGACATGATCACCACCGACTGGCTGTGGGTGAACCGCAATCGCGCCGATGGCCGCAAGGTCCAGTTCGTCGCCAATTCCACCGCGCTGGGTGGCCTGTACGTGAAGGCCGGCAGCGGCATCCGGCAGCTGTCGGATCTGAAAGGCCGGGAGATCGGGGTCGCCGGCACGCCGGTCGACAAGAGCTGGCTGTTCCTGCAGGCCTATGCGAAGAAGACCGCCAGCCTCGACCTGCGCAAGGACGCCAGGCCGAGTTTCGCGGCACCACCCGCACTCAATGAATTCATCCTGCGCGACAAGCTGCCGGCGGTGCTGAACTTCTGGCCTTACGGGGCGCGGCTGAAGGCGGCCGGGCTGACCGAACTGCTGGACATGAAGGACGTGCTGAAAGGCCTCGGGCTGGCCAAGCCGGCGCCGATGGTCGGCTGGGTGTTCAACGAAAGCTGGTCGGCGGCCAACCCGGAGCTGCTGAAGCGCTTCCTGGCCGCCGTCGACAAGACCAACGCCGTCATGCGCGACAGCGATCCGGCCTGGGTGCGCCTGAAGCCGTTGATGAAGGCCGACAGCGACGCCGATTTCGCAGCCCTCCGCGACGCCCATCGCGACGGCATCCAGCCCGATGAACTGGTCGTCGACCTGCCGGCGATCCAGCGGCTGTACGCACTGCTGGCGGCCGAAGGCGGCGAGGAGCTGGTCGGCAAGTCGGCGACGCTCGATCCGGCCACTTTCTACAGCCCGAGCGGACACCCGCACTGATGCCGCTGGCGAAGACCGGAGGGCCGGGTGGATGGCCGGCCGGGCTGATCCGGTCCGGCGCGCTGCTGGCGCTGCTGATCGCCTGGCAGCTGGTGGCGCTGCGGGTCGACGATCCGCTGCTGCCGGCGCCGACCGCGGTGCTGGCCAGCCTGTTCCATCATCTGACCACCGGCGAGCTGCTGCATCACCTCGGCGTGACCCTGCTGCGGGTGGCCGCCTCGTTCGTGATCGCGATGCTGGTCGGTGTCGCGGTCGGCGTCTGGATGGGCCGCAGCCAGCTCGCCAACAATCTGCTCGACAGCCTGCTGGTGCTGATGCTGAACCTGCCGGCGCTGGTGACGGCGATCCTGTGCTTCATCTGGATCGGCCTGAACGAGACGGCTGCCGTGCTGGCGGTGGCGCTGAACAAGATTCCGACGGTGATCACCAACATCCGCGAAGGCGCGCGCGCGCTGGACCAGCAGCTGCTGCAGGTCGGCGAGGTCTACCGGGTGCCGCGGCGGACCGTGCTGCGCCGGATCGTGCTGCCGCAGCTGTATCCGTACATCATGGCCTCGGCCCGTTCGGGGCTGGCGCTGATCTGGAAGATCGTGCTGGTGATCGAACTGCTCGGCCGTTCCGACGGCATCGGCTTCCAGCTCGGCACCTATTTCCAGTTCTTCGACCTGACCAGCATCCTCGCCTACACGACGGCGTTTGCCGCCGTGGTGTTCGTCATCGAAGCGCTGCTGCTGCGGCCGCTGGACCGCAAGCTCAACGGATGGCGGTCATGAGTGCGCTGACGGTGGCGATCCGCGCCAAGCGCCACGCCGGCGCCGCGGCCGACACGCTCGGTGCGCTGCAGTTCACCGCCGCGTCCGGGGATTTCGTCGCCATCGTCGGGCCGAGCGGGGCGGGCAAGACCACTTTGCTGAAGATCATCGCCGGGCTCGATCCGGCGTTCGACGGCGCGGTCAGCGTCGGCCGCAGCACGAGGGTCGGCTACGTGTTTCAGGAACCTCGCCTATTGCCGTGGCTGAATGTCGCCGACAATCTGCGGCTGGTGCAGCCGGAGCTTTCGGATGCGGCGATCGACGCCGGTCTGGCCAGGGTCGGCCTGCCGGGCACCGCCTGCCAGCTGCCGCTGCGCCTGTCAGGCGGCATGCAGCGGCGGGTGGCGCTGCTCAGAGCCTTCCTGATCAAGCCGGAACTGCTGCTGCTCGATGAACCGTTCATTTCGCTCGATGCCCCGACCGCCGACAGCCTGTACGACGTGCTGGCCGCGCTCAGGGCCGACGTGATGCCGACCACCCTGCTGGTGACCCACGATCTGCGTGAAGCGCTGGCACTGGCGGACCGTGTGCTGTTCGTCAGCCGCGGTCCGGCGCGGCTGATCCTCGATCATCAGGTTGCGCTGCCACGGCCGCGCCGCCGCGACGACGAGGCGGTCACGCACGCGCATCACGAACTGATGTCTCAACATCCCGAACTGCTCGGTGGCCTCGCGGCCGCCGGTTCCCACCCGGAGGCCGTCTGATGACGTTGCCTGCTGCAAACACGCTGGCCAGCACACTTGACGTCCGTGATGCCGTGAAGTCCTACGGCGAGGTGAAAGCCTTGCAGGGCGTGTCGATGTCGATCGCGCCGGGGCAGTTCATGGCGCTGCTCGGCCCCAACGGCGCCGGCAAGTCGACCCTGTTCCAGCTGCTGTCCGGCCTGTTCGTGCCCGATGGCGGCGCGATCCGCGTCTGCGGCGAGGATTTTCTGGGCAAGCCGACCGTGGGTCTGGCGAAGATCGGCGTGGTGTTCCAGCAGCCGACCCTGGATCTGGACCTGAGCGTCACCGGCAACATGCGCTTCCATGCCGCGCTGCACGGCCTCGGCCGTGCGGGGCGCGAGCGGATCGCGCCGCTGCTGGCGCAGGTCGGGCTGGCGGGTTCGGAAGACAAGGTCTGCCGGACGCTGTCCGGCGGCAACCGCCGCAAGGTCGAGCTGGCGCGGGCGCTGCTGCACAAGCCGGCCCTGCTGCTGATGGACGAAGCCACCGTCGGCCTCGATCCCCAGTCACGCACCGCCCTGATGGCACTGGTGAAAGGCCTGTGCCGCGATCAGGGGCTGTCGGTGCTGTGGGCAACCCATCTGGTCAACGAGGCGGAGACTGCCGACCGCGTCTATGTGCTGCACCGTGGCCGAAAACTCACCGAAGGCACGCCGGCCGAAGTCACCGCGGCCAGCGGCTGCTCAACGCTGGAAGAAGCGTTCCTGAAGATGACCGTGCCGCCGCCCGGCAGCACCGGCGGCGGCAAACCCGAGGAGAAACCGGTATGAAGCTCATTCCCCTGATGATCGCGGCCGGCAGCCTGCTGGCGGCGCTGCCGGCGGCCGCCGGCAAGCTGTACATCTCCAGCGAGAAGGACAACGTCGTCACCGTGCTGGAGTCCGGCTCCTTGAAGCCGCTCGGCAAGATCAGGACCGGCGACAAGCCTCGCGATCTGGTGTTCTCGCCGGACAAGAAGAAGCTCTACGTCGCCTGCGGCGAAGGCAGCCGGATCGACGTCATCGACACCGCGACCGACAAGGTGGTCGGCAAGCTCGATGTCGGCGAAGACCCGGAGCGCTTCGTGTTCTCGCCGGACGGCAAGACCGTGTGGGCGACGCTCGAGGAAGACGGCGTGGTATCCGCCACCGATGTCGCCAGCGGCAAGCGCATTGCCGAAGTGCCGGTCGGCGACGAGCCGGAAGGCATCCTGATGACGCCGGACGGCAAGACGATCTACGCCACCTCCGAAGTCGCCAATCTGGTCCATGTGATCGACGTGGCCGCCAAGTCAGTCAAGGCCAACATCAGCGTCGGCAACCGGCCGCGCCGCTTCGCGCTGACGCCGGATGGCGCCGCGCTCTGGGTGTCGAACGAGCTGTCCGGCACGATCTCGATCATCGACACCAAAGCCAACGCCGTCACTGGCGAAGTGAAATTCCAGCCCAAGGGCTTTCGCGCCGAGGACATCACGCCAGTCGGCATCCTGATGACCCGCGACGGCGGCACCGCCTACGTGACCATGGGCAGCGCCAACCACATCGCAAAAGTCGACGTGAAGACGCGCGCAGTGAAGGGCTATCTGCTGACCGGCGGTCGGCCCTGGGGCATCGCGCTGACCCACGATGAGAAGACGCTGTACGTGACCAACGGCCAGTCCGACGACATGGCGGTGATCGATGTCGCCAGCTTCAAGGTCGTCAAGGCGGTGCCGGTCGGCCGCGTGCCGTACACCGTGGGCATCCTCGAATGAGGCGTCTGCTCGCCGTTGCCGCACTCGGGCTGCTGTCGGCGCTGCCGGTCGCGCAGGCGGCAGACACGCCGTTCCGGATCGGCTATCTGGAATGGTCCGATGATCCGCGCTACCGCAGCGAACGGACCAAGGCCGAATACCCGCTGCTGCCCTGGGGCCGGCCAGTGAGCGGCGCCGAGCAGGCGATCAAGGAGACCGCGTTCTCGGGCAGCCAGCTGAAGCTCAAGTTCGAGCTGGACAAGGCCGAAGCGGCCGACGCCGCCGGCCTTGCCGACGCGGTCAAGGCGATGGTCGCCAAGGGCACGCATTACGTGATCGTCGACGCCGACGGCGCGGTGCTGGCCGATCTGTCGAAACGCACGGCCAGCCTGCCGGTGACGCTGTTCAACATCTCGGCCCAGGACGATGCGCTGCGCGGCGCACAGTGCAGCGCCAGGCTGCTGCATGTCATTCCCAACCACGTGATGCTGACCGACGCGCTGGCGCAGTACCTGGTGCTGCGCCGCTGGGCCAACGTGCTGGTGCTGAAAGGCCCGAACCCGGCCGACGCTGCGTTTGCCGCGGCCTGGGCGCGCTCGGCGAAACGCTTCGGCCTGAAGATCGTCGACACCCGGCCGTTCAAGCTCGGCCTCGATCCCAGAGAGCGCGAGCTGAACAACCTGCAGCTGCTGACCGGCTCGAAGGATTACGACGCGGTGTTCGTCGCCGACACCGACGGCGAGTTCGCCCGCAACGTGCCGTACCAGACCGCCAAGCCGCGGATCGTGGTCGGCGCCAGCGGGCTGGTCGCCGATGCCTGGCACTGGTCCTGGGAGCGCGATGGCGCCCGCCAGCTCAACAATCGGCTGGTCAAGGCGGCGGGGCGGCATGTCACGTCCTACGACTGGGCGGCGTGGATGGCGGTCAAGAGCGTGGTCGAGGCGGTGGTCCGCGCCGGCACGCCGGACTATGCGAAGAGCTACGCCTACCTCAGAGGCCCGGACATCGTCATCGACGGCTTCAAGGGCTTCCGGCAGGGCTATCGGCCGTGGGATGGCCAGCTGCGCCAGCCGATCCTGCTGAACGCCGGCAATTGGGCGATTGCCGTGGCGCCGATCGAGGGCTTTCTCGATCCGGTCAACAACCTCGACACCCTGGGCTTCGATGCCCGGGAAACCGCCTGCCCGAAAGTGCAGGCCTTCGGTAGCGGTTCGGGAGTGGCGAAATGAGGGCAGGACACGCGCTGGAAGCGCTGGGTGCGATCAGCTTCCGCGAGCTGCGCAAGTTCATGCAGCAGCGCTCGCGGCTGCTGTCGGCGCTGGTCCGGCCGCTCTTGTGGCTGGTGGTGTTCGCGGCCGGCTTCCGCAATGTCTTCGGTGTCGCGGTGATCGAGCCGTATTCGAGCTTCATCGAATATCAGGTCTATGTGGCACCCGGCCTGCTCGGCATGATCTGCCTGTTCAACGGCATCCAGTCATCGCTGGCGATGGTCTATGACCGCGAGATGGGGATGATGCGGCTGCTGCTGACCGCACCGCTGCCGCGCGCCTGGCTGCTGGCCTGCAAGCTGGTCGCCGGCACGCTGTTGTCGCTGGTGCAGGCTTACGCCTTCCTGATCGTCTGCGCGCTGTTCGGCGTCGACCTGCCGTGGATCGGCTGGCTCTACGCGCTGCCGGCGCTGCTGCTCGGCGGCCTGATGCTCGGCGCGCTGGGCCTGCTGCTGAGCGTTTACATCAAGCAGATCGAGAATTTCGCCAGCACGATGAATTTCGTGATCTTCCCGATGTTCTTCATGTCCTCGGCGCTGTATCCGCTGTGGAAGCTCAAGGAATCCGGCGCCGATTGGCTGTACTGGGTAGCGAGCGTCAATCCGTTCACCCACATGGTCGAACTGACCCGCTTCGCGATGTACGAACAGATCAACACCACGTCGCTGGCGGTGGTCGCCGGCTCGACGACGCTGTTCTTCGTCTGGGCCGCCTACGGCTACGACCCGCAGCGCGGCATGGTCAAGAAGCGCGCGCAGGCCTGAGGCGCGAGGCCTGAAACGACAAAGCCGCTGGCGTCGCCGGCGGCTTTGTCGTTTCTGCAGGCTTCAACGCCCACCGGCGAATCCGGCGCCGGCCGGTCAGATCCCGCCGATTTCCAGCAGCTCCGCCGAGGTTTCGACCACTTCGCCGCTGGCGGCGTCGACTTCGACGCGATAGTCGCCGTCGGCGGTCTTGATGTCGTATTCGTACGACGCCTTGCCTTCGGCCTCCAGCTCGAACTCGACCCTTTCGACGGTGCCGGCCTTGGCGGCCAGCGCCTTGGCGCGCGCGGTCGCTTCGTCGATCTTGGCGATCGCGGCGAATTCCGGATCCGCCGCCGAGGCGACGCGGGTTTCGGTCTCGACGATGGTGCCGGCGCTGTCCGAGCACTCGATGTCGAACAGCTTGCCGTCGGCCTGCCTGATCTCGAATTCCCAGACGCGGCCTTCCGGCTCGCTCTTCAGGGTCGCCTGCAGCAGTTCCCCCGGCGCCTGCGCCAGTGCCGCCTTGGCGCAGCTTTCGATGCCGGCATTGCTGTTGGCGACGACGGTGGCCGGGGCGTCGGCGGCAGGGGCGCTGACCGCTGCGGCGGGCGCCGGCGCTTCGGTCTTGGCGCAGGCGGCGAGGGTCAGCGCGGCAAGCGCCAGCGCGGTCGGCTTCAGATTCATCGGGTGTGCTCCATCGGGACAGGTAGGCGACGGGAGAAGTTTGTCGCGGCGCAGCATTTTAGCCTTGGGAGAAATTCCCGGTGAGCTGTGCCGCCCAATGGCGAACAGGCGCAGGCCTGTCCCATGTGTCAGCTCGGTGTCAGCATTCCTGAGAAAAGTGTGGCGATGCCGAGAAACGAGAAGAAGCCGACGACGTCGGTGACCGTGGTCAGGATGATCGACGAGGACTGCGCCGGATCCTGACCGAAGCGGCGCAGGGTGATCGGCACCAGCGCGCCGGCAAAGCCGGCGGTGATCATCGAGATCACCATCGCCGTGGCGATGACCAGCACCAGGCCGAACGAGCGACTCCAGACATAGACGCCGACCGCAGTGGTCACGGCGATGCCGAGGCCGTTCAGCAAGCCGACGCTGACTTCCTTGGCGACCACCCGCGGCCAGTGGCGAATGCTGATCTCGCGCAGCATCAGGCCGCGCATGGTCACCGCCAACGCCTGGGCGCCGGCATTGCCGGATTGACCGGCCACCACCGGCAGCAGCACCGCGAGCGCGGTGTACTTGGAGATCACGCCCTCGAACAGGCCGACCACGGAGGCCGCGAGGAAGGCCGTCAGCAGATTGATCTGCAGCCATGGCAGGCGCTTGGCCACCGCGAACAGCGGCGACGACAGGGCGCGTTCGTCCTTCGAGGCGCCGACCATGGTCTGGATGTCGAGGCTGGTTTCCTCCTGCATTGCATTGACCAGCTCGGCCTGATGGATGACGCCGATCAGCCGGCCGCTGTAGTCGATCACCGGCAGCTCGGTCAGGGCTTCGTACTGTTCCAGCACCTCGACCACGTCCTCGCGCGGCACGCTGTCGTCGACCACGGCGATGATCGGCTGGCGCAGGTCAGCAAGCGTCTGATCGAGTTCGGCGAGCGCCAGATCCTGGATCTCGACCCGGCCTTCGAGCCGGCCGCCATCGCCGACGATATAGATCTCGCGAACGCCGCGCCGGCCGGCCCGGCGCAGTCGGGCCAGGGCTTCGGCGACCGGCAGCGTGGCATCGAAGGCGAGAAAGCGCGGGTCCATCAGCGCCCCGGCGGAATCCGGCAGCCGTTCCATGCTGGCGCGCAGCTCGGCCGCGATTTCCGGGTTCAGCAGCTCCAGGTACTGGCTGCACTGGCTTTCGCTGAGGCGATTGAGCAGGGCAACGGCTTCGGTCGGCTCCAGCTCGGTGAGGATGTGGCGAGCGATCTTGGCCGGCAGCAGCGTCAGCACCGATTGCTCGATGTCGCTGGTCAGGCCGCGCCAGACCGGCATCAGCGCATGCAGCGGCTGGCTGGCGAAGACGGCGGCGATTTCTTCCGCTGGCAGCCGCTCCAGCCGCCGGGCCGCCTCGCGTGGATAGTCGAGCAGATAGCGCAGGGTCAGTGCGGCGGCGGCGGTATCGGCGCTCATCGGCCGGCCTCGTGGCGGCTGTCGCGGCTGCGCGCGGCGCCGCTGGGCAGCCAGGACACCACGACGTCGATCAGCCCGGCGACGCCGGACCAGTAGCCGCCGGCCAGCAGCGACAGCGCATCGGCCGGCGTGTGGCGCGGCTGGCGACTGGTCGTCGGCGCCAGGGCCAGCGCCAGCGCCGATTGCCAGAGCACGCCGGCGAAGCGTTCGCCGCGCTCGACCACCGGCAGCGCGCGATCACTGGCCCAGCCGACGTGGTCGCGCATCGCGCCGATCAATGACTGTGCCGGCACGGTGACGCTCGGGGCACGCATGATCCGGCGCAGCGGCATGTCCGCCGCCACCCGCAGCAGTTCGACCAGGGCGATGACGCCGAGCAGCCGCTGGTCGTGGTCGACGACATAGAGCACGTCGTGCTCGTGCTCGGTTTCCCGCAGCCGTTCCAGCGCATCGCCGGCACTGACGTTCGGCGTCAGTGCCAGCGCGTGCGGGTCAGCCCAGGCGCCGACGGTGTTCTCCGGGTAGCCGAGCAGCAGGCGGAAGGTCATCGCGTGGCCGGCCGGCAGCAGGGCCAGCAGCGCGTCGGCGCGCGCGGTCGGCATCTGCCGCAGCACTGCCACCCCGGCCTGCGGGCCGATCGCCCTGAGCAGGCCGGCGGCGCTGTCGTCGGCGAGCCGGTCCATCGCCCGCGCCGAGAACAGCGGCAGCATCTGCCGGGCGACCGGGGCGGCGAGACGCTGCGGGATCGACTCCAGCAGGTCGGCGGCGACATTGGGGGCCAGCCGTTCCAGCACGCGCGCGGCATCGGCCGGATGCGATTCGAGGAAGGCCAGCGACAGGCTGACCGGTTCAGCCACGGCGGTCGCCCCCGTCCGCAGCCGCGATCGGGCGGTCGATCAGCAGCACGATGGCGGCATCGTTAAAGAGTTTTGCCGGCAGGCTGACCCGGCCGTCGCGGGTTTCCAGCACCAGGCTGGTCGCCGACATTTCCAGGATCTTGCCTTCATGGCCGTCGACCCGGATCTGCTGGCCGATCGCATAGGTCTGGCGCAGGTAATGGCTGCCGATCAGGTTGGCGACATAGCTGCGCGAGGCCAGGCTGATCGCCAGCGCCGCGGCGCCGACCAGGGCCGCGACGATCACCGCCGCCATGATCACCAGGAAGGTGACGCGAATGCCGACCTGATCGGCGCCGACCAGGATCGCGGTGATCAGGATCACCGCCTGGACCATGCGGCCGAGCAGTTCGCGCTGGGCGCGGACATCGCCGACCGGCGCCGCTTCGACCAGCTGTCGCGCCATCCGGCTGGCCAGCACGCCGACCGCGATGATCAGACCGCCGGCGGCGACCGTCGGCAGGTAGCCGACCAGCTGCGCCAGCCAGGCCGTGAAGATCTCCAGCCCCATCACCTCGGTGGCGGCGGTCACGAAGAACAGCAGCACCAGCCAGAACAGGATGCCGCCGAGCACCCGGGCGGAGACCAGCGGCAGCTTGACGCTGGCGCCGGTGCGGGCGATCGAGGACTGCGACAGGACCCGTTCGAGCGTCATCACGACATTGGTGCCGATCGAGCGCAGCAGGCGCGCGATCAGCCAGCCGATCAGCAGCAGCAGCAGCGCGCCGACCAGCTTCGGGAAGAACTGCGAGGCCTTGCCGAGGAACGCGGACAGCACGTCCTGCAGCGCGGTGCTCCATTCGACAAACAGGGTCAAGGGCTTGGGCTCCGTGGTGGGACGCGGAGTCGGCGGCGCTCAGGGAAGGCCGTCAGCACGGGCGGACGGGGCACTGGCACGAAGCCGCGAAGGAATCGGGCCCTGAAGGTAACACAGGCTACCGCCTGATCGACCCGGACGCGGCCCGGGTCGATTAGGGGCGGTCGCTTACAGCTTGACGTCGCTGATCTGCAGCACCGGCTGGGTGTTGGTGTAGTTCGGGATGTCGGCGAGGATCTCGGCCGACGGCGGGCCGAAGGCGGTCTGGAAGGCGTCGACCGAATCGAAGTACAGATGGCCCATGGCGATGAACGCGGGCGGGGCGCCCGGTGCGCCACCGGCGAGGCCGTGCTCGACCGCCATCGACTTCAGCGCCGGACCGAGCTTGCCCTTGACCATCGGCATGTGGCTCTTGACGTAGTAGTCGATGTCGAACTTGGCATCGGCATTGTTGGGGTACATCACGCTGACCTTGATCATCGGGGTGTTGCTCCTCACTGGGGGCTGGCCACAACGGCCGGCTTCTTGGCATGGCGATCCGAGTTCTTCGGATTGCGGAAAATGATCGGCTTCTCGACCGTGGTGCTGCGCGCGCTCGCCACTGCGTCATCGACGAGGTGGCGCAGCGGCGACTTGTCGCAGACCGGGTCGGTGGCGGCGGCGTCGCCGGTGAACTGGAAGGCCTGGCAGCGGCAGCCGCCGAAGTCCTTTTCCTTCTCGGGACACGACAGGCACGGCTCCTTCATCCAGCCGAAACCGCGAAAGCGATTGAAGGCATCCGATGCCTGCCAGATCTCCCGGACCGACGAGATCTGCACGTTCGGAAACTCGAAGCCGGGCAGCTGGCGCGCGGCATGACAGGGCAGGGCAGTGCCGTCCGGCGTCACCAGCAGGAACACCGAGCCCCAGCCGTTCATGCACGGCTTCGGGCGCTTTTCGTAGTAGTCGGGAACGACGAAATAGATGTCCATCTTGCCCTTCAGCCGCGCCTGGTACTCGTTGGCGACGCCTTCGGCCTCGCGGACCTGTTCGAGGGTCGGCAGCAGGCGGTCGCGGTTCAGCAGTGCCCAGCCGTAGTACTGGGTGGTTGCCAGCTCGACGTAGTCGGCTTCGAGTTCGATCGCCAGATCGAGCATTTCGCGCAGCCGGTGCAGGTTGTCCCGATGGAGGACAAAGCACAGCACCATCGGGAAGCCGGCGGCCTTGACCGCGCGCGCCATGTCCAGCTTGTGCGCGTAGGCGCGCATGCCGGCGATCTCGTCGTTCTGGTTGGCTTCGCTGCTCTGGAAGCTGACCTGGATGTGATCGAGGCCGGCGGCCTTCAGCGAGCGGGCGCGGGCGGCGTCCATGCCGATGCCGGAGGTGATCAGGTTCGAGTAGTAGCCGAGCCTGGTCGATTCGGCGACCAGCGTTTCCAGGTCCTGCCGCACCAGCGGCTCGCCGCCGGACAGGCCGAGTTGCAAGGCACCCATCGAGCGGGCATCGCGCAGCACGCGCAACCAGGTCTCGGTGTCCATGGTCTTGCCGTGGCCGTTGAAGTCGACCGGGTTCGAGCAGTACGCGCACTGCAGCGGGCAGGCGTAGGTCAGCTCGGCGAGCAGCCACAGCGGCGGCTTGATCGCAGGCCTCACGATCGGACTAGGCGATCCACCCTCGTGCATGGGCTACCTCCAGGAAGCTGCGGACATCGCCGGAAATGTCGCCGGCCTCGGGGAACTGCGCCATCAGCGCGGCGGCGATGGCGGCGGCGCTTCGCTGGCCATCGACGGTCTTGAGGATCATCGCGGCGGATTCGCTCAACTGCACCACCCCTTCCGGGTAGAGCAGCACGTCGCAGCCCTGCACGGTCTCGTACTGGATGCGGTGGCCGCGGGCCAGCTTCAGCGGGCCCTCGTGCAGCGGCTTGTAGTCGGTCGCGTACTCGACCTTTTTCCCGGGCGCTTCAGACATGGATCGCTCCGCTGATCTCGGCGGCGGTCATGCCGGGCCGGAAGCCTTCGACGCAGTGATACGGCGGCTCGTCCTTGACGTAGGCCATGGTCATCGCGTCGAGCATGGTCCACAGGATGTCGAGCTTGAACTTCAGCAGCTCCAGCGCCCGTTCCTGTTCGGCGCGGCTGCGGAACAGGTCCAGCGTCAGGCCGAGGCCGTGCTGCACGTCGCGATGCGCTTCCTGGACGCGGCCCTTGAAGTAGTCGAGCCCGCTGTTCTCGATCCATGGATAGTGCTTCGGCCACTCGGCGATGCGCTCCTTGTGGATGCTCGGTGCGAACAGCTCGGTCAGCGACGAGGCCACGCCTTCCTGCCAGGATGCGCGCCGCACGAAGTTCACGTAGGCATCGACCGCGAAACGCACGCCGGGCAGCACGTAGCGGTGGCTGACGATGTCCTCGCGGGCAAGGCCCACGGCGATGCCGAGGCGTACCCAGCGTTCGATGCCGCCTTCGGTCTCGTCATTGCCGTCGTGATCGATGATCCGCTGGATCCAGCGGCGGCGGACTTCGCGGTCCGGGCAATTGGCGAGGAGTGCGGCATCCTTGTTGGGGATCGCGGTCTGGTAGTAGAAGCGGTTCAGCACCCAGCCCTGAACCGCCTCCTTGGTCAGACGGCCCTCGTTCATCGCCCGCTGGAAGGGGTGGTGGATGTGGTAGTACGGCTCGAACGCCTTCAGGCGTGCGGCGAATTCTTCGCGGGTCCAGGGCAGGTCGTGCGTTGCGACGGCTGCGTTCATGTGACGGCTCCTCCTGCAGGTTGTAGCGGCTACAGCTCGAACACCATCCCGTCCTGCGCCACCTCGACGCCGGCGGCGTGGACGGCGGCGCGCTCGGGGCCATCCTCGACGAGGATCGGATTGGTGTTGTTGATATGGATCAAGACCCGGCGCGCCTGCGGGTAGGCCGCCAGCACTTCGAGCATGCCGCCGGGACCGGACTGGTACAGGTGACCCATTTCGCGCGCCAGCTTCTTGCCGACGCCGCGGCGGCTCATCTCGTCATCGGTCCAGGTGGTGCCGTCGACGAGGATCAGGCTGGCCTGGCGCATGGCCCGCTCGACCGGCGGCTCGATCACGCCGAGCCCCGGCGCGTACAGCGCGCAGGCCTGGGTGACGGTATTGCGGATCACCAGGCCCAAATTGTCGCCCGGCGCCGGAGCCGCACGGTGCGGCGAATAAGGTGGCGCCTTCGAGGTCAGCGCGAACGGCTCGAACTGGACGGCGTCGATGCCCGGCACGGTGAACGGCGTGCCGTCCGGCTTCACCTCGAACCAGTCGACGCCGCAGTAGTGCTCGAGGATGTTGAAGATCGGAAAGCCGCTGGTGAGATCGGCCTTGACCCGGGCCGAGCAGTAGATCGGCAGGCGCACCCGCGATTCGCGCAGCATCAGCAGGCCGGTGACGTGGTCGATCTGCGCGTCCATCAGGAACACCGCCTTGATGCCGGTGTCGCGCAGGCTGCGGTTCGGCTGCAGGTCGGGGGTCGACAGGATCTGCTGGCGGATGTCGGGCGAAGCGTTGATCAGTGCCCAGTCGCTGCCGTTCGACGACACGGCGATCGACGACTGGGTGCGGGCGATCGCGTTCAGCCGTGTGCTTCGACAGCCATCGCAGGTTTCGCAGTTGCAGTTCCACTGCGGGAATCCTCCTCCCGCGGCGGAACCCAGAATTCTGATTTTCATGTTCGGGGTTCGACTGGGATGCGTGGCAATTGCTGCGCTGCATCCAAGAAATCATCCTGCAAAACAAAGCCCCCGTTTCCGGGGGCCCCATTCTGCAACGACCGCTGTCTGGCCAGATCCGTTCCGGTTGACCCGGTTCGGCTGAGGCCGAAAGAGACTCAGCGGTTCAGGATGTACATCGTCACTTCCATGCCGAAACGCATTTCGGTGAAGCTCGGGGTCGTCCAACGCATGATCAATCCTCCAATTGGTTCGCAGTGGTGTGCCAGCTTGCCCTTATACGGACAGAGTGGCAGTGCAGAGACTATGCCACGTCGAATCCGGTTCCCAATCGTCTGTATCAATGGTCGGGATTGGGAATTCACAAGTCGCTGTCACCACTGGAATTTAACGACATCCAGAGGTGCGGACTCAAGCCTTCCGGAACCCTTGCCCTGCCAGCATCGTGGCCGGCGTTGGCCGTTCGCGCCGATGCCTTGTGTCAGATCCGGGACAGATCGTCACGCCGTGCCTCACCCACCGGGATCGCGTGTCGCTTCAGCTTGCGGTACAGCGTGTTGCGGCTCATGCCGAGATCACGGGCGGTCATCGTCATGTTCCACTGGTGGGTCTCGACGGCGCGCAGGATCGCCGCCTTCTCGGCGGCTTCCAGCGGATTGACACCTGCAATCGCCTGCAGTGTCGGCGCTTCTGGCGCCGGCAGGGCCGCGGGTGTCGCTGCCGTCGGCAGCGCCCTGGCTTTCGCCAGTTGGAAACTGCGTGGCAGATCGGCGATCCGCACCACGCCGTCCTCGCAGATCGCGAGCGCGGTGCGGATGACATTGCGCAGTTCGCGGATGTTGCCGGGCCAGTCGTAGGCGAGCAGGCATTCGAAGGCATCGGCTTCGATCGATACGGCTTCGCCGGCACGCGCTTCGAGCGCAATGAAGCGGCGGATCAGCGCTTCGGCATCGACCCTGTCCTTGAGCGCCGGCAACTCCAGCGTCATGCCGTTGAGCCGGTAGTAGAGATCTTCGCGGAAACTGCCGCTGGCAATCATCTCGCGCAGGTCGCGGTGCGAGGCGCTGAGCACGCAGAGTTCGACCTTGACTGCCTGCTCGCAGCCCAGCGGCACCACCTCCTGCTCCTCCAGCACCCTGAGCAGGCGAGTCTGCAGGTTCAGCGGCATGTCGCCGATTTCATCGAGGAACAGCGTGCCGCCGCTCGATTGCTGGATGCGGCCGCGCATGCCTTCCTTGCGCGCGCCGGTGAAGGCGCCGGACTTGTAGCCGAACAGCTCCGACTCGATCAGCGTTTCCGGGATGGCGGCACAGTTCACCGCGACGAACGGCTGGGCGGCACGCGCGCTGGCGAGGTGGATCGCCTTGGCAAACACCTCCTTGCCGGAGCCGGTCGGCCCCTGGATCAGGATCGGCACCCGGGTGTCGGCCAGCCGGCGCGCAGCGCGGATGTTCTGCAGCATCTGCGGATCCTGGCCAGCGAGATCGGCCAGCGACAGGGCATTGACCGACGGCGCCGGGACGATCTGCACGCGTTCGCTGGGCGGACGGCGGGCGCGGTCGCTCTGGGCGTCGATGCGGCCGATCAGCTGTGGGGGCGCCAGGGTGACGAAGAAACGGCGGCCATAGCGCTGGTCGCGGACCGGCATCAGCGCCATCCGCGTGTTGATCAGCTGGGTGAGCTCCATCTCGCCGATGTCGAACAGCTCGCCGACCGGCCGGCCGATCAGGCTGGCACGGCTCGGCGCCGACAGCAGCGACACCGCCATGTCGTCGGCCGCCACGATGTGACCATCCTCGGACAGCGCGAGCGCGGCGTCGTGCAGCAGGTTCACGAACTCAGGCCGGCTGTGGAAGCGCAGCACGCGATACGGCTGGCAGCGGCGCAGGAACAGGCACTTCTCGATCATCCGCGCCGAGGTGTTGACCAGCGCCATCGTGTGCATCTGGCTGGCGCGGGTGTCGTGGCTGCCGACCGAGGACGCGTCGAGCACTGCGATCAGTTCGCCGTTCATGTCGCGGATCGGCGCACCCGAGCACGACAGGCCGATGTGGCGGGCGCGGAAGTGATCATTGCGATGCACGGTGATCGCCCGGCCTTCGGCGATGCAGGTGCCGATACCGTTGGTGCCTTCGCTCTGCTCGCTCCACTCGGCGCCAACCAGCAGGCCGGCGCTGCGGAACATCTTGTTGAGCGTGGGATCGACCTTGTCGGTCAGGATGATGCCCTTGGCATCGGTCAGCAGCAGCGCGTAGCCGGAGCCGCTGATCTGGTCGTAGAGCGTGTCGATTTCGGCGCGCGCGATCTCGACCAGCTCGTCGTGACGTTCCTGAAGATCCTTGAGATTGTTGGAGTCGATGACGCTGGGCGCGTGCAATCGGGCCGGATCGAGACGGAAATCGTTGAGGCAACGTTGCCACGAGACCCGGATCGCCTCGTCGAAGCCGGCCTTGGTGGACAGCCCGCCGTTGATCGTGCGCAACACGCCATTGGCGTGCTGCACCGCCGCGTTATCGCCCATTTCCTCGCACCTCATCTCGACTGCCCCGCGCTGCTTCGACGCTGAGGCTTATTGATTTTCATGACACTGCTTTGGAGTTCCGGCGGCCTGATGCCACGCCGGAAGCAACAGTAGTGCCAGCGGACGGTAGTCCCGTGCGAGGACTGCGTCAACGAAAAAGGGCGCTGACGGCGACGCTGCGTCGTCGAACGGTGCATAGGGGGCAAATACTGTGTCAGGCCTGCGACAGCGGTTTTGGCTGGCGCGCCGGACCTGTGACAGCGCAGGATAGGAAACCTGCAGCGCGGCGTCGGAAATCGTTGGTCATCAGCGGTTTGCAGGGTCTCGGCCGGCTGGCTTGCTTCTTGCCATCGCGAGGCCGTCGCGACGCAGCCGGTGGTGACGATCAGCGGGAACGAGTGATCGGCCAAGGCTGTCGCAGGCACTCAATGTCATTTGCAATAACGAATACGAGGAGATCAGCAATGGATGGATCGAAAGGTCTTGAAGCACTGGGCGCAGCCGCCCGCAAGTTCATCAGCAGCCCGAAGCAGATCCTGATCGACGGCGCCTGGGTCAATTCGACCTCGGGCGAGACCTTCGAGGTCTACAACCCGGCCACCGGTCAGGTCGTCGCCCACGCGCAGGCCGGTTCGAAGGAAGACATCAACGCCGCCGTCGCCGCTGCCCGTCGTGCGTTCGCCGACAACAGCGAATGGCGCAAGATGTCGCCGGCCAACCGAGGCAAGCTGCTGCACCGCATCGGCGACCTGATCCTCAAGCATCAGGACGAGCTGGGCGAACTGGAATCGCTGGACAACGGCAAGCCGGTTGTCGTCGCCAAGATCGCGGACGTCGCGCTCGCCGCCGACATCTTCCACTACATGGCCGGCTGGGCCACCAAGTCGGAAGGCAACACGCTGGACCTGTCGGTGCCGTTCACCCCGGGCACCGAGTACCACGCCTACACCAAGCGCGAACCGATCGGCGTCGTCGGCCAGATCATTCCGTGGAACTTCCCGATCCTGATGGCGGCGTGGAAGCTTGCTCCGGCGCTGGCCTGCGGCTGTACCGTGATCCTGAAGCCGGCCGAGGAAACCCCGCTGACCGCGCTGCGTCTTGCCGAACTGATCCAGGAAGCCGGTCTGCCGAAGGGCGTGCTGAACGTGGTCACCGGCTTCGGTGAAACCACCGGCGCGCCGCTGGCCGGCCACCCGGGCGTCGACAAGGTCGCCTTCACCGGCTCGACCGAAGTCGGCAAGCTGATCGTCAAGGCCGCCGCCAACGACCTCAAGAAGCTGACGCTGGAACTCGGCGGCAAGTCGCCGAACATCATCATGAACGACGCCGACCTCTCGAAGGCGATCCCGGGTGCGGCCAGCGCGATCTTCTTCAACCAGGGCCAGACCTGCTGCGCCGGTTCGCGCCTGTTCATCCAGGACAAGGTCTACGACGAAGTCATCGCCGGCATCGCCGCCTACGCCAAGGGTCTGAAGGTGGGCCCGGGCCTCGATCCGTCGACCCAGCTCGGCCCGCTGGTCTCGCAGAACCAGCTTGACCGCGTCAGCGGCTACCTGAAGGCCGGTCCGGCCGAAGGCGCCTCGCTGGCCGCCGGCGGCAGCCGCTGGGGCAATGAAGGCTACTTCGTCGAACCGACGCTGATGGTCAACGTCGCCGACAGCGCCAAGGTCGTGCAGGAAGAAATCTTCGGGCCGGTGCTGGTCGCCAGCCGTTTCACCGAGGTGGACGACGAACTGGTCCGCCGCGCCAACGACTCGGTCTACGGCCTGGCCGCGGGCATCTGGTCGCAGGACGTGTCGAAGATCCACAAGCTGGTGCCGCGTCTGCGCGCCGGCACGGTCTGGGTCAACTGCTACAACATCTTCGACGCCTCGATGCCGTTCGGCGGCTACAAGCAGTCGGGCTGGGGCCGCGAGATGGGCCATCAGGTGCTGAACAACTATCTCGAAACCAAGTCGGTCTGCATCGCCTACTGAACGGGCAGTGCCGATCGGCTGCGAAAAGCCGATAGTTGTCGCTGACATGAGGCCCGGGTGATGCTCGCCCGGGCCTCATTCGTTGAGCGCCATGGGGTCTTGTGAACAGGCGCCGTATCGAGCGCCCGCTGCCGGAGGAGAAAGCCGAATGATCCGTATCCTGCTTGTCGACGATCACGCCGTGGTTCGTGCCGGCTATCGTCAGCTGCTGGAGTGCGCCCCCGAGTACCAGGTGGTGGCGGAAGCGGCTTCCGCCGCGGCTGGCTACCGGCGGTTCCTCGAATGCGTCCCCGATGTGGTGATCACCGATCTGTCGTTGCCGGGCGTCGGGGGCATCGAATTGCTGCGCCGCCTGCGCGCCCGGCAGCCGGAACTGCGGGCGCTGGCGTTCAGCGTCCACGAGGAGCCGATGTTCGTCGAGCGGGCACTCGCCGCCGGCGCGCTCGGCTACGTGTCGAAGCGCTCGGCGCCCGACACTCTGGTCGCCGCGGTCGACGCCGTGGCCCGCGGCCGGGAATTCCTGTCGCCGGATCTTGCCCACGCCCGCGAGCATCAGCGCAAGCCGAACGACGCGCTGCACAGCCTGTCGCAACGGGAGTTCGAGATCTTCCGGCAAGTCGCCGAGGGACGCTCGGTGCGCGACATCGCCAGCGGCCTGTGCATCAGCGGCAAGACCGTTTCCAACCACTATTCGCAGATCCGGGTGAAGCTCGGCTTGCGCTCGGCGGCGGAGATGGCGCGTCTGGCGATCGTGGCCGGCATCGTGCGTGTCTGAACTCGCGGTCGATGCGTCGGGCGCGCCTGCGCGCGGCCCACGCTGGCTGCTGCGGGCGTTGATGACCCGGGTCGACCTCAAGACCCGGCTCAGCCTGTTCATCGGCCTGCTGCTCGGGGTGGTGCTGCTGCTCGCCGTCTACGCGGTGCTGGGCAATTCCAAGCGTGCCGTGCAGGGCGAGATCGACGCCGTGATGCGGCTGGCGGGCAATCTGCTCGACGACAAGGCGATCCCCGCCGAAACCACTGACCAGACGGTCCTGCCGGTGCTGATCAGCGTCTTCGACCACACGCGACATCTGTGCGTGGAGCGGAGCGGCGCGAACGCGGCTGCGAGCGCGCGGTTGTGTCCGGCGGCGATCGACGATCGGGTTCCCGACTGGTTCATCGCCCACGTCACCACGGCGCCGCGCGCGCTGCGCGTCGAACTGCCGACCGTCGACGGTCATCGGCAGCCGGTCGTGATCCACTCCGATCCGGCCGACGAGATCCTCGAAGCCTGGGACGAGGCGCGTCCGTTGCTGCTCCTGATCGTGGCCATCGGCTTCCTGACCAATGCCATCGTGGTGTTTTCGGTCTGGCGTGCCTTGAAGCCGATCGACCTGATCCGCGATGCGCTGGGCCGCATCGGCCGCGGCGATCTGCACCCGGGCCTGCCGAAAGCGACGACGCCGGAGCTGCGGACGATCATCGACGGTGTCGTCGAACTCGGCCTGAGTCTCGAGCAGGCGCGTTCCGACAACCAGCGATTGCTGCGTCACAGTCTTGAAGTCCAGGAGCGCGAGCGGCGTTCGATCGCCCGCGAGCTGCATGACGAGATTGGCCAGAGCCTCGCCGCGATGGATGCCGAGGCGGCCCTGCTGCATCAGCGAGTCGGTGCGACGGCTCCGGAACTGTCGGCGCGTACCCAGGGCATCCGCTCGGGAATCGCCACGCTGTACGACGGACTGCATCTGCTGCTGGCGCGCCTGCGACCAGCCGGGCTCGATGAATTCGGCCTGGGGCCGACACTGGAAAGCCTGGTAGCCGACTGGTCCGGACGCTGTCCGCAGATCCGCTTCGAGGTGCGCATCGACGTCGAGCGGGTGGCAGGCGAGGCCCTGGTACAGGTCTACCTGTACCGCATCGCCCAGGAGGCGCTGGTCAACATCGCCCGTCACGCCCGCGCCCGGCGGGTCAGCGTGATGCTCTGCCGCGATGTCGACGGCGCACTGCACCTGCGCATCTCCGACGACGGCTGCGGCCTGCCGGCCGACCTGCGCTTCAGCGGTGACACCGAGGCACGTCGGCGCGCGAAACCCGACGGTGATCGGGTGGGGCTGGGGCTGCTCGGAATGATCGAACGTGCCGAGACCCTGGGTGCCACCTTGCGCATCGATTCGCTGCCCGGCGAGGGCACGACCATCTCGGTGCGACTGCCGCAGCAATTGCTGCTCTGAGCGTGGCATCTGTCACCGCGGGCTGTAACGCATGTGACTCGTTTGTCGTCCCCTCAGTGAAACAGAACGGGCGTCGACGGCGTTCGGTATAACCGAATAAATATCTTAATTTTCAATTAATTAGGAAATATTCCTGATTTGGCATGTCGATTGCTCTAGGGGGCTCGCCGTCACACTTGTGCGGGTTGCATGTGTCTACAGGCCAGCGGTCAACAGACTGGTCGAGGACAGTTGCAGCTGAAGAGGAAGTGGGGCGGCGCGGGATGGGAGTCCGCCGAGGCGGATTGCCGTGCCGTACCTCTCAACAATATTGGGGAATTACAAATGTCCAAGTCGAACCAGCGAAATCTGATTGCCGCCACAGTGGCACTGCTGTCCTCCACGGGCGCCAGCGCGCTCGAACTCAATGCCGGTGACTACAAGTTCACCGTCAACGGCAACATCAACGTCCACTACGTCTATTCGGACTGCGACAGCAGCAGCCCGGTCGTGATCGGCGGTGGCCTGGCCTGCACCGGCGGCGGCGGCACCGCGAAATCGGCCTCGGCGGTGACCAACGGCCTGCTGCCGGCCGCGCTGTCGTTCGGCGTCATCACCCAGCAGAACGGCCTCGACATCGAGGGACACTTCGGCTTCTATCCGGGCATCAGCACCAACGACGGCGGCAGCCCGAATCTGACCGATGGCTCCGGCAACGTCGGCCTCGGCACCACCGGCCTCGACGTTCGTCAGGTCTATCTGACCGTTGGCAACAAGGACATCGGCACCTTCACCGCCGGCCGCAACTTCGGCCTGTTCGGCTTCGACGCGATCATCAACGACATGACCATTCCGGGCGTCGGCGCCGCTGGCGCCGCTGCTTCGGGCGCGCCGGCCAACACCACGCTGGGCTCGATCGGCCTCGGCTATGTCTATACCGACACGCTGGCGCAGATGAATTACACGACGCCGAACTTCGCCGGCGCCACGCTGACTGTCGGCATCTACGACCCGCTCAACGCGCTCGGTGGCGCGGCGGGCCGCAAGACCCAGCCCGGCTTCCACGGCAAACTGGCCTACAAGGCCGATGTCGCGGGCACCAAGGTGTATCTGTCGAGCGCCTTCATCACCCAGCAGCAGCGCGACGACGGCGGCAACGACGACTACCGCAGCTACGGCGTCGACCTCGGCGGCAAGGTCAACATCGCCGATCTCGAACTCGGTGGCTGGTACTACTACGGCAAGGGTCTCGGCACCACCGCGCTGTTCCTGCTCGGCTCCGATGGCGACGGCGGCCGTCGCGGCTCGAACGGCTATCTGGCCCAGGCCACCTACAAGATCGATGCGGTCAAGCTCGGCGTGAACTACGGTGTCAGCCGTCTGAGCGGCGCCGATGGCGAGAATGCGACGGGTCTGGTGCGCAGCAACACCAAGATCACTGGCGGCGTCTATTACTCGCTGACCAAGAACCTGATGCTGCTGAGCGAGGTGACCTCGGTGACCGCCAAGGCGCACGGCGGCGGCAAGAATGAAGCGCTGAACTTCAACGTCGGCACCTTCCTGTCGTTCTGACAACAAACCTCTCCTAGCGCCAAATTACCGGGCCTCGTGCCCGGTTTTTTTTGCCTGATGCCCAAGGGGATTCGCCCGCGATGCGGAAGCGCGGGTATCTGTGTCATTTTCGGCCCTCATGGGTATCGTCCCGGCAACGAGACAGGCATGAAGGGGTTGTCCCCGGCGGGTGACAGCGGCCCGAGTGCCCGATGGAGGCAGGCCTTCGTGGCGTCGACAAGCGTCTGGCCCGAGCGGCCGAGACGGTGTCATCGGATGGAATTTCCTGAATAGGATCAATCGGATGACAGACCCCGGAGGGGACGCTGCAAGCCCGGACCGGCGGCCGGGAAACATGCAGAAAAGTATTGCCGAGCTGGCACCGATCGTGCTTTAGGGCGCGCCGGTGACAGCAGTTGTCCGCCACACCCGTACACAACAAAGCCTTGAGGAGAAATAAAAAATGTCCAGTAACGCAGTAGCAAGCAATGTCGCAGGGGGCAGCATCAAGGCCCTGGCCGGCCTGGCGCTCGCCGCCAGCATCTCGTCGGCCTTCGCCGGCCCGGTGACCGACGCGATGATTCTGAACGACCAGAACACGCCGAACGACGTGCTGACGGTTGGCATGGGCACCACCGGCCAGCGCTTCAGCAGCTCGACCCAGATCAACTCCGATACCGTCGTCGACCTGGTTCCGGCCTGGTCGTTCTCGTTCGGCGGTGAAAAGCAGCGCGGCCAGGAAACCCAGGCGCTGGTGCACGACGGCAAGATCTTCATCACCGGTTCGTACTCACGCCTGTGGGCGCTCGACCAGAAGACCGGCAGCAAGCTGTGGTCGTACGAGCACCGTCTGCCGGAAGGCATCGTGCCGTGCTGCGACGTCGTCAACCGCGGCGCTGCGCTGTACGACAACCTGGTGATCTTCGGCACGCTCGACGCCAAGCTGGTCGCGCTCAACGCGGACACCGGCAAGGTGGTCTGGACCGAAACCATCGACGATTTCAAGGGCGGCTACTCGTATACGGCGGCGCCGCTGATCGTGAAGGGAAAACTCATTACCGGCGTGTCCGGCGGCGAATTCGGTGTCGTCGGTCGTATCGAGGCGCGTGACGCCAAGACCGGCAAGATGGTCTGGTCGCGTCCGACCGTCGAAGGCCACATGGGCTACCTGAACGGCAAGGAAAACGGCATTTCGGGCAAGACCAACGCCACCTGGCCGGGCGACCTCTGGAAGACCGGCGGCGCCGCCACCTGGCTGGGCTGCACCTATGGTGCCGACACCAACCTGATCTACTGCGGCACCGGCAACCCGGCGCCGTGGAACGCCTTCACCCGTCCGGGCGACAACCTGTACTCGACCTCCACCGTCGCGATCAACGCCGACAACGGCAAGATCGAGTGGAGCTACCAGGGCACGCCGAACGATCACTGGGATTTCGACGGCGTCAACGAGTTCATCGCGTTCGACCTGAAGAAGGATGGCAAGACCGTCAAGGCCGGCGCCAAGGCCGACCGCAACGGCTTCTTCTATGTGCTGAACCGCGAGAACGGCAAGCTGCTCGCTGCCAGCCCGTTCGTCACCAAGCAGACCTGGGCTTCGGGCGTCGACCTGAAGACCGGCCGTCCGGTGGAGTCGAACAACCGCCCCGGCGATCCGCAGAAGGCCGAAAAGGGTTCGTCGGTGTTCGCCGCGCCGTCGTTCCTCGGCGGCAAGAACTGGATGCCGATGGCCTACTCGGGCCAGACCGGTCTGTTCTATGTACCGGCCAACGAGTGGGGCATGGACATCTGGAACGAGCCGATCACCTACAAGAAGGGTGCGGCCTACCTGGGCGCCGGCTTCACCATCAAGCCGTTGTACGACGACTACATCGGCGCGCTGCGTGCCGTCGACCCGGCCACCGGCAAGATCGTGTGGGAGTACAAGAACCCGGCTCCGCTGTGGGGTGGCGTGATGACCACCGCCGGCAATCTGGTGTTCACCGGCACGCCGGAAGGCTTCCTGAAGGCGTTCGACGCCAAGACCGGCAAGGAGCTGTGGAAGTTCCAGACCGGTTCGGGCGTCGTCGGTCAGCCGACCACCTGGGAACAGGATGGCGAACAGTACGTCGGCGTCGCGTCGGGCTGGGGCGGTGCGGTTCCGCTCTGGGGCGGCGAAGTTGCCAAGAAGGTCAAGGACATCAGCCAGGGTGGCTCGTTCTGGGTCTTCAAGCTGCACAAGTCGGGCAAGGCCACGGTTGCCCAGCAGTAAGCTTCGGCTGGCCCGCTTGACCACACGATAAGCGGAACGGAGAAGGAGCCCGGTGATATGGGCTCCTTTTTCGATTCACGCGGTCTCACCGTTGTTCCCGAACCCCTTTTCATCTTTCCGCCATTCCGCAGTCCGGAATACTCCTTCACGCAACACTGGAAACCACGATGACCCGTAACCTGATCAAGTCTTCCGCCATCGCTGCCGTCGCCGCCGCTGGCCTGATGAGCGCCACCGTGTTCGCCCATGGCGACGTCACGCCGCAGGCGGTCGACACCTCCAAGCTGCCGGCGCTGAAGGCGCCGACCGACAAGAACCCCTACGTCGGCAACGCCGAAGCGATCAAGCTCGGCTCGTCGGCGTTCAACCAGAACTGCGCGCGCTGCCACGGCCTCGGCGCCGTTTCCGGCGGCATCGCGCCGGATCTTCGCTACCTGCCGACCGATCAGCCGACCGACGAGTACTTCAAGGGCAAGGTGCAGAACGGCGCGGTGCGCAACGGCGTGACCTACATGCCGCCGTTCAAGGACGTGTTCAAGGAAGAGGCGATCTGGGCGATCCGCAGCTACCTCGTCAGCATCCACGTCGAATAACGACTGATGAAGGCCATCCAGGCATTGATCGCGGGGCTGGCGCTGCTGGCCTCGACGATCGCTCCCGCCACCCGCGCGGATGACGATGTCGACGGTCTCGATCGGGTTCGCAAGAAGGGCACGATCGAGTTCGTCGTCTATCGCGATTTCCCGCCGTACTCCGACGACCGCAGCGGCAGCTTCACCGGGGTCGACATCGACATGGGCACTGCGCTGGCGGCGGCGCTGGACCTGAAGGCCAGCTTCCGGACCTTCATTCCCGGTGACGATCTCGACGACGACCTGCGCAATCAGCTGTGGCGCGGCACCATCGTCGGCGGCTCGGTCGGCGATGTCATGCTGCACGTCGGCGCCGATCCGCAGTACGTCGCGCGCCAGGACAAGGTGTCGATCTTCGGCGTGTATTACCGCGAGGCGATCGCGGTGTCCTTCGACCCCAAGCGCTTCGGCAGCTACAGCACGCTCGACGACCTCGAGGGCCACAAGGTCGGGGTGGAACTCGGCTCGCTGGCCGACCAGTACCTGACCAACTACCACGGCGGGGCGATTGCCAAGTCGGTCCACCGGTTCCCGACGCTCGACGAAGCGGCCAAGGCCTATTGCCAAGGCAAGCTCGACAGCGCGATCGCGCCGAAGGGCGAGCTGCAGGGGCTGATGCACGACAACGGCTGCCCGGATCGCTACGCGGCGCCGCAGCCGCTGGTGCTGCAGGGCATCTACCACGGTGCCTGGGAACTGGGCATCGCGGTCAAGAAGGACAGCCCGAAGCTGCGCGATGCGCTGGCCATGGCGATGGCCAGGCTGATCGAGAGCGGCGAGCTGAAAGCGATCTACGCCCGCCACGGGATGGATTACAACGCCCCAGGCCTGCGCTGACGTGCGGGCTGCGCCACCGGGAGTCTGCATGTCGACGCTGCCGCTGATCGTGATGCTGTGCCTCGTTGCGGCGTCCGCATCCGCGGCCGAGCTTCCGGCTGACCCGCTGAATTCGCCGGCCTGGAGCACGATCGCCGGCCGCTACTTCAAGGGCCAGACGGTGGCGTTCGACGCCCGGGTCAAGGTGACGGCGCCAAGCAGCGCCGAAGACCCGCTCGATGTGCCGGTGCAGATCAGCGCCGAAGGCCTCCCGGACGTTCAGGAAATGCTGGTCGTCGCCGATCTCAATCCGATCCAGAAGATCCTGAGCTACGAGCCATTGCGCGCGGCGCCCAGCCTGGCGTTCCGTTTCAAGGTCGAGCAGTCGACGCCGATCCGCGTCGCGGCGCGAACCAGGGATGGGGTCTGGCATCTCGGCGGCGTCTGGCTCAGCGCCGCTGGCGGCGGTTGCACGACACCCAGCTACGGCAGCGCCGATCCGGTCTGGCAGACCCGGCTCAACGAGGTCCGGGGTCGGCTGTGGCCTGCCGACGACCATACCGGCCAGCGCCTGCGGCTGAGGGTGATTCATCCGATGGACACCGGGCTCGCCAACGGCATTCCCGCGTTCTACATCGACCGCATCGTGCTCAGCGACGCCAAGGGCGTGACGCTGGCCCGGCTGAACACCTTCGAGCCGGTGTCGGAGAATCCGGTGCTCAGCTTCGATCTCAGGGGCAGCGGTGCGGTGCAGGTATCCGGCGGCGATATCCAGGGCAACACGTTCTCGGCCGAGATCAGCCCGTGAGGTGCTGGCCGTGGCTGGCGGCGCTGGCCGCCGCCGCCGGACTGTCGGCACCGGCCAGCGCGGCGAGCTTCGATTACCGGCTGCAAGCGCGGAAAGTGGCTGACGGCGTCTACGCGCTGATCGGCAAGATCGAGAACTTCAGCCGCGAGAATGGCGGCAACATCGTCAATACCGGCTTCATCATCGGCGTCGACGGCGTCATCGTGATCGACACCGGGCCGTCGAAGGCCTACGGCGAGCAGCAGCGCGCCGCGATTGCCCAGCTGACCGCGAAGCCGATCGTGCAGGTGCTGCTGACCCATTCCCACCCGGACCATGTGCTCGGCAACCAGGCCTATCCGGGCGTTCCGGTCGCCAGCCTGCCGGCGACCGCGGTGACGCTGACCCAAAGCGGCGATGCGCTGCTCGGCAATCTGTACCGTCTGGTCGGCGATGCGATGCGGGATACCGAAGTACGCCTGCCGAATGCGGTGGCCGCCGATGGCGCGCTGAGTGTCGCCGGTCGCAAGCTGCGGCTGATCGCGGCCCGCGGCCACAGCGACGGCGATCTGATGGTGTTCGATGAGGCCAGTCACACCTTGTTCGCCGGCGATCTGGTGTTCTTCGAACGCGCGCCGACCACGCCGAATGCCGACCTTCCGCAGTGGCTGGAAACGCTCGACGCGCTCGACGGGTTCGAGTTCGCAGTCCTGGTGCCGGGCCACGGGCCGGTGCTCCACGACCATGCCGGCATCGCCCAGACGCGCGACTATCTGCGCTGGCTGAGGGACAGCCTGCAAGGGGCCGCCCGCCGTGGCCTGGACATGCCCGAAGTGCTGCAATTGCCGATGCCGGAGCGGTTCCGGACCCTTGCGGTGCTGAAGACCGAATACGAACGTTCGGTGACGCACCTGTATCCCGCCTACGAGCTGGATACCCTGCCCACGATCCCGAGATCGAAGCCGAAATGAACCTCCGCATCCTCCGGCACAGCTTCACGGCCTTCGCGCTGGTCACGCTGTCCGGGGCGGCGGCGGCAGCCGGTTCGGCGCAGGCTCTCGATTGGCCTGTCTATGGCCTCGACGCGGCCAGTCACCGTCTTGCCGCGATCACCGCGATCAATCCGAAGACGGTCGGCAGGCTGGTGCCGAAGTGGATCTACCAGAGCGGTGTCAACGGCAGCTTCCAGGCAACGCCGATCGTCGTCGATGGCCGCATGTACGTGTCGCTGCCGGGCGCCCATGTGGTGGCGCTCGATGCCAAGACCGGCCGCGAGCTGTGGCGCTACGAGCACGTCAAGCGGGTCGAGAAGATCTGCTGCGGCCCGGCCAATCGCGGTGTCGCGGTGTCGAAGGGGCGGGTGTTCGTCGGCACCGTCGACGCCCGGCTGATCGCGCTCGATGCCGCCACCGGCAAGCTGCTGTGGGACGTCGAGGTCGCCCGCAACGACGGCACCGAGGAAACCGTGGCCGGGCTGGCCGCCGGCGATCAGCTCAAGGGCCAGAAGGTCAGCGGCGCTTCCGGGGTCGGTCTCGCCGCCGCGCCGCTGGTGTTCGAGGACCGGGTGATCATCGGCGCCAATGGCCTCGGCTACGGCCTGCATCTCGACAGCACGCGGCCCGGCGCACCACTGGGTGCCGTGGTCGGCCTGCCGGGCGCCTTTGGCGGCGTCGGCTTCCTCGCCGCCTTCGATGTCGCGACCGGCAAGCCGGTCTGGCGCTTCGACACCATCGCCAAGCCCGAGGACGGCGGCTGGGAAGGTCGCTTTTCGGCGACCGCTGCCGATGGCGTGCCGCTGAGCCGGGACCTTGCTGCCGAGCGGGCGCTGGCCGAAACCCGCCGCGATGCCTGGAAGAGCGGCGGCGGTTCGATCTATTCGACGCCGACCGTCGATCTCGCCACCGGCCTGATCTATTTCGGCGTCGGCAATCCGAGCCCGCAGATGAACGGCGACGGTCGCCCGGGCGACAACCTCTACACCTCCAGCCTGGTCGCGATCGATGGCCGCAGCGGCCAGCGTCGCTGGCACTGGCAGCAGGTGCCGCACGATCTGTGGGGCTATGACGTTGCCTCGCCTCCGGTGCTGATCGATGCCCACGTCGGCGGCAAGCGGGTGCCGGCGGTCGCGCAGGCGTCGAAGCTCGGCTGGATGTTCGTCCACGACCGCGCCGATGGCCGGCTGCTCTACAAGTCCGAAGCCTTCGTGCCGCAGTCCAACCTGTTCGCCCAGCCGACCCGTGAAGGCATCACCATCGCGCCGGGCATCGGCGGCGGCGTCAACTGGTCGCCGGTGGCGGTCGATGCCACGCGCGGTCTGGCCTTCGTCGCCGCGATGCACATGCCGACCACCTATACGGTCAAGGAAATTCCGGCCGCCGATGGCAAGCCGGCAGTGCCATATTTCGCCGCCGAGCCTTCGCAGGGCGAGCGCTGGGGCGTGCTGGCGGCGGTCGATCTGAAGCGCGACGGCACGCTGGCCTGGACCACCCGGACGCCGCAGCCGCTGATTGGCGGCGTGCTGGCGCTGAAGGGCGGGGTGGTGTTCACCGGCGAAGGCGACGGCAATCTGTCGGCCTTCGATTCCACCACCGGCAAGCGACTCTGGCAATTCAACTGCGGCGCCGGTGCCAATGCGCCGCCGATCGCCTATGTCATCGATGGCAAGCCGTATGTGACGGTCGCTGCTGGCGGCAGCCAGATCTGGGGCTATCGACAGGGCGATGCCGTGGTGACCTTCGGTCTGCCGGACTGACCGGCACGCCGTGTCCGGTGCTTTGCGGGGCACGCGAGGGGCGAACCCTCGATCCGCCAGTTCCATCGTTATTCCTGCGCGTGTGAATGCAGAATGCCAAGGCACGCCGAGTTTTCGTAACTTCGTTCCGGATTGACGCCGGAACGGCGGCATCGGCAGCAAAGAGCGTCGGAAGGCAGCGACGCGCCCCCAAGACTGCATCACCATGAGGAGAACCCATGAAGCTGATCAATTCCTTCGGTCCGAATCCGCGCGTCGTGCGCATGTTCCTCGCCGAGAAGGGCATCACCCTCGACAAGCAGGACATCGACATCCTCGGCGCCGTCGACAACCGCCAGCCGGCCTATCTCGCGAAGAACCCAGGCGGCCAGACACCGGCGCTGGAATTGGACGACGGCACCGTCATCGGCGAGACGGTGGCGATCTGCGAGTACCTCGAAGAGAAGTACCCGACGCCGGTGCTGGTCGGCGCGAACGCCAAGGAGCGCGCCGAGTCGCGCCAGTGGCAGCGTCGCGTCGAGCTGAACATCACCGAGCACATGTACAACGCCTTCCGCTACGCCGAAGGCTATGGCCTGTTCAAGGACCGCGTGCACTGCATCCCGGTGGCCGCGCCGGAGATGAAGGTGTCGGCGCAGAAGTGGGTGAAGAAGGTCGACGGCCTGATCGCCGGCCGCAGCTTCATCGTCTGCAACGAGATCCGCCTCGCCGACATCGTCCTGTACTGCTGCCTGGACTTCGTGAAGGATGTAGGCCAGCCGATCGACCCGGCGAACGTCAACGTCGCCGCCTGGTTCAAGCGCATGGACGCCCGTCCGAGCGCGGCGTCCAGCCTCAGCCCGAACTGGGCCGACGTGAAAATGCGCGGCTGATCGCCGCCCACCTTCGACCGCGGTCGGAAACCCGGCATCGCCTCGCGATGCCGGGTTTTTTGCTGTCCGCGATCGCCGCCCGGCGGCGACGGTGCCGTCAAGGACATGGCCGATCGGCCAATTCCGACGAGCGGCGCCGGTCGGAACATCAGGAAGCACTGGAAATGACGACAGCAGGTTATTCAAATTGCTACAGTTTCGGGACAAACTGTCGCCAGACCTGAAGCCATAGCCATCGTGATCGCCCCAATCCCCAGCCGGCCAGCGCCACATTCCCTGATCCGGGGCTTCGTCGTAATGCTGGGCATGCTGGTGATGGCGGCCGCCAATCCGGTGCAGGCAGCGTCGGCGACATCGTCGTCGGGCCGATCGGTCGACAAGCCGGGTACGGTCGCCAAGCCGGCGGCGCGGAAGTCTTCAGCCGTCGCATCGAAGTCGAAACCGAAGCAGAAGCCTGTCAAGCGCAAGCGCCGGAGCACCCGAAACGCGGCCCGCGTCGACGCCATCGACGACATGACCTTGCGCTCCAACAGCGTGCTGGTCGTCGATCAGGACAGCGGCGAACTGGTGGCGCTGAAGAACCCCGACACGGTGATGCCGATCGCGTCGCTGACCAAGATGATGACCGCGCTGGTCGTGGTCGACGCGCACCTGCCGCTCGATGAAGTGCTGGAAATCGGCCCCGAAGACGTCGATACCGAACGCCATACCCACTCGCGCCTGTCGGTGGGCACCGAACTGCGCCGCGACGAGATGTTGCTGCTGGCGCTGATGTCATCGGAAAACCGCGCCGCCAAGGCGCTGGGCCGGCACTACCCCGGCGGCCGTACCGCGTTCATCGCCGCGATGAACGAGAAGGCGCGGACGCTGGGCATGACCCACACGCGCTTTGCCGATACCGCCGGGCTGTCGAACGGCAGCCAGTCGACCGCCCGCGATCTCCAGCACCTGATTCGCGCCGCGCATGCGCAGCCGCTGCTGCGGGCCTATTCGACGCAGCCGGAGGCGGACGTCAAGGTCAAGGGACGCACGCTGACCTTCGTCAACAGCAATCGTCTGGTTCGCAGCACCGGCGGCGACTGGCAGATCGACCTGCAGAAGACTGGCTTCACCAATGAAGCCGGTCGCTGCCTGATCATGCACGCCACGGTGCTGAGCCGCCGCCTGATGATGGTGTTCCTCGACTCCAACGGCACCATGACCCGCTACGCCGATGCCGCCCGCATTCGCCGGCAGCTGGAACTGCAGGCCAAGGTCGGCAGCAAGCCGGTCAAGACCCAGGAAGCCTCGGTGATCGGCGCCGCCTCCTGAGCCGGGAATCGCGCGCGGCTGTCGCGGTCCGAGGGCTGCGATGCCGCCGGGCCGAGAACCGTTGATCGTGCCGACGGCCTCTGTGGTCGACACGCGCCGCCGTCCCTCGTCCGACCCCTGATCATTGGCGAGCGGGCGACAAGCCGGTGTCGCTCGGGGCATGATCGGCACCGGGTGCCGATGCAATGGAGGCGGCCATGACAGGAACTGCAGCAGTGCGATCCTTGCTCGGTGCGTTGGCGATCAGCGCGCTGGCCTGCGGCGCCGCGCCGCAGGCGCTGGCCGAGACAGCGCCGACGACCCGGCCGGCGACCGAAGCGCCATCCAAGGCCAAGCCGCGCAAGCCGGTCCGGCGCAAGGCCGCCGCACCGAAATCGCGTGCATCCAGGCTCGACCTGACGGTGCGCGACCTGCCGGAAATGCCGCGTTCGACGCCGGGCGCGCCGACGTTCGTAGCGCCCATCGACGGCGCGGCGCCCGCGATCGTCGACCGTCGCGGCGCCGATTCCGGCATCACCGCTGCCGAGCGCGTCGCCGAGACCTACCGGACCGAGCCGCTGTTCCAGTCCGAACAGAAGCTGCAGATCCTCGACGCCGAAGTGCCGGTGTCGGTGAGGCTCGGCAAATGGAAGACGTCGGAGGAGTCGAAGGCGCTGGGCCTGTCGGCGACGGTGCCGCTGACCGGCACGAAGTAAGCCTGCAGACGCAGCGCTGCTGCGGATCCGTCGCCAGGTTCGCGTCAGCGCTCGAAGGACTCCAGTTCCATCGTCACCTCGCCGCCGACGATCTGGGTGGTGTCCAGTGGTTCGACCCGCTGCAGCTTGATCAGGCCGACGCCGGGCGCGTACCACTCGGTGTGCTTGATCACCACTTCGGAGCCTCCGAGGCGCGGATCGGCCAGCACATGGATCAGCGCGTCGCCCTCGGCCTTGATGCAGTGCTTGAAGGTGCCGGCCGGCACGGTCACTTCCTCGTCGACGGCGGTGATCTTCATCGCCAGCGTGAAGCGCACCGATTCGTGGTGCAGGAAGCGCTCACGGAACGGCACGGCGCGTTCGAGGATGAACGGCTGGCTCGGCTGCTCCCAGCTGTCACCGAGCTTCGGCGCAACCGGCAGCACGGTGCGCGCGACTCCGTCGTCGCGCGGCTCGATCTCCACGGTCGTGCGCAGCGCCGAACGGACGATGTTGCCGTCGACCAGCTTCAGCCAGTACTCGGTGCCGAGGCTGTTGCGACGCAGCCAGTAGGTGTCGCCGTCCCGCTCTCGTGGTCCGGCGCTGGTGATCTCGAAGGTTTCGGTCTTTTCACCCAGCGGATTGGTTTCGTGCAGCGTGTACGACCAGTGGCGCCCGGATTCCAGCGGGAAGTACGGCGTGTCGGGCGCGCTGCCGCAGGCGGCGAGCCACAGGCTGGTCGCGGCGGTCAGCATCAGGCGCAGGGTCATCATCGCGGCGCGCCTCACTTTTCGGGAAGCGCCGGATCGGGCAGATCGGCCAGCGAGAAGTTCGCCGCGCCAGCGCTGCGCTTGGCGTCCGATATCACGTTCGACTTGTTGCGCGGCCCCGCCTTGCGGCCGATCTGCGGCAGGCCTTGCTGGCGCTGTCGCTCGCGGGCGTCCTGGATCTGCTTGTGATCCTCCGGCTGGTACGGCAGTTCGTAGCCGCGCGGCTCCGGCGCCGGGCCGTCAGGTGTCAGTTCGGTGGCCCAGATGTGGATCAGGCCGGGATCGCCGGTCGCGGCGTTCGGCTCGCGAACGCTGGCGGCGTGGTACAGGAAGCGGTCGGGCAGGTCGGCGCGGGTCGGCCATCCGGCCATCCGCTTCCAGCCCTGCTGGCTCAGGATCGCCGCGCCGACGAAGCCGACGATCAGCAGCGTCTTCAGCCGCGCCGACAGCGAGGTGCGGATCAGCAGCGCAAGCGCCAGCAGCACCAGCAGGAAGTACAGCAAGGACAGCAGCACGAGGCCTTGTGACATGGACGGATAGGTTCGGTAGGGAAAGGGGCGTCAGTCGCGCGACTTGACCAGCGACTTCTGCAGCGTGTTGACGTTGATGATGTTGCCGTCCTCGGTCACGGTGAACCGCACGGCGGTCTTTTCCTCGCCCTGCCGGGTCAGCATGATCGTGTCGTAGTAGATGACGGTGAGCACCGGATTGACCTTGACGACGTTGACCTGCACCGGCACCGGGCCTGCCGAGGTCGACTTGTAGTTGTTGATGTTCACCGTGTACTCGCCTGGCGCCTTGCCGCGCAAGGTGACGACTTCCTGATTCAGCGGGTTGATGATCTTCTGGCCGTTGACGGTGATGGTGTCATTGGCAACACCCCGGTCGTCGCGGTCCAGATGCATCTGCCCCGAATCCGGGTGACGGAACCAGACGACGTCGCCGTCGCCGCCTTCGACCCAGGTATCGATGTCGTCTTCCGAACCATCCGGCCAGGTGGTGGTGACGATGAACTCGGCCTTGGTGTCGATCAGCCCGGTCTTCTTCGACGGCGGGTTGAGGAACAGCAGGGTCAGGAACAGCAGCATCGTGAAGCCCATCAGGGCGTTGAACAGCAGATCCGTGAACGGATCTTCCTCATAGTGCTTGCGATTGCTGGAACGGCGGGCGGCCATCGGATCAGTCCGCAGAGCGGTGATCTGCGTCCGGCAAGGTGATGATCAGCGCGAACAGCCGGTCCGCCGCCCGATCGACGACCAGCATCTGGATGCCGATCATCATCGAGCCGACCAGGCCGACGATGGTTGTGTACAGCGACACCTTCATGCCGATGCCCATGCCGCGGATCAGCGTATCGAGGCCCTGCGATTGCAGATCGTTGGCGCTGCCGATCGACGCCAGCATGATCACGAAGCCGATCACGGTACCGAGCAGGCCGAGCTTGATCTGCAGGCCGGCCGAGAACCACCCGAGTTCGGTGCGGCCCTTGATTCGCTCGTGCAGCAGGTCGCCGAGTGCGGTGGCGTCGGCCCCGCGCAGCGCGCGGCGTTCGTCGAGGTAGTCGGTGGCCCAACTGGCACCGTCGTGCGTCAGCCCCTGGTGCAGGCGTTTCCAGATCGTGTGCTGACGCGCCATCTCGAAGGCCAGCGCGCCGCAGTACAGCGACGACAGCACGAACAGCACGATGATGCCGAAGGTCAGCCAGGTCGGATCGCCAAACGCGAGCAGCGACAGCCAGCCGAGATCGTGGCTGACGTAGAGGCCATAGGCGATGCCGCCGAATACCAGCAGCCAGCGATGCCAGGCGGCACCGGTCGGGTCATCGCTGCGAAGCGATTCCGCGCGATCAGGCGCGCGGGCCGAAGCTGTCCGTCGAAATGCTTTCATACCAGTCGAAGGCTTGGGCCGCCTCGCGTTGCCGCTGCCCGTCCGGCGGGTTCAGCGGACTGACCCCTTCGGAGACGATGGCGATGCGGCCGCTGGCAGCGGAATAGAAACCGGATACCGAGATCGCCGCATCGCGCGCGACCAGGGAATAACAGGTGTTGATCATGCGGGCATCGGGGGCCGGACGGCCATCGAGGGCCGCCGCTATCGCCGCCGCGCAGAGCTTGGCCTGCGAGTTCGCGGCGAACGCGGACTTCGGCATCGGGGCAGCGATCACCGCATCGCCGAGCACGTGAATCGCCGCGTGGCGGGTCGACTCGAAGGTCTGCGGGTTCACCGGGCACCAGCCGGATTCATCGACCAGATCGGCGGTGTCGGCAATGCCGGCCGCTTTCTGCGCCGGCACGATCGACGCCAGATGGGTGCCGATCGACGTTGTCTGATCGCGCAGCCAGATTTCGCCGGTCGCCGGGTCGACACGCACCACCTCGCCACCCTTCGCGCGGCTGATCCACTCGATCATCCCGCCATAGCGTTCGTCCCATTCGGCGAGGAACAGCGGCCGCTTGGTGAAATCATCCTTGGCGTCGGCGATCAGGATCTTGCAGCGCTTGCGGCCGGTGTTGATCAGATGCTCGGCGATCAGGCTGGTGCGCTCGTACGGGCCGGGCGGGCAACGGTAGGGGTTGGCCGGCGCGCTGATCAGCACCGTGCCGCCATCGGGCACGGCGTCGATGCGGTCGCGCAGGGCCTGCACCTGGGCATCGCCGGTCCAGGCATGCGGCATCGTCGCCGAGCGTTCCGGCGTCAGTCCTTCGATCGCGCCCCAGCGCATCGCGATGCCCGGCGACAGCACGATGCGATCGGCCTGCAGCCGCTTGCCGCCGACAACGCGCACCGTCTTCGTGACCGGATCGATCGCCGTGACTTCATCAACGAGCGTCCGCACGCCATGCGCGCGGCCGATATCGGCGGTGCTGCGCGTGATGCTGGCGACACTTCTCAGGCCGGTGATCGCCAGATTGGTGAACGGCCCGGTGCACCAGTGCGCGCGAGCATCGATCAGCAGGATGTCGGTGCGGGGCGACAAGGCTCGCAGCGTCTTCGCGAACGTCGCACCGCCGAAGCCGGCGCCGATCACGATCACCCGGGCTTTCGGCCGGGCCAGCGCCGGCGCTGCCGTGCCGAGGCAGGCGAGGGCAGCGGACTGCAGCCAGCGGCGGCGCGAGCGGTTCATCGCGCGGTGGGTGTCCCGAGCTCGGCGGCCAGCGCGTCGATTTCGGCATCCGTCAGGGCTTCCGCAAAGCGCGCCATGATCGCGCCCGGCTCCGGCGCGTCGCGTGCCGCCCGCAGGCTGGCCGCGATCCTCGACGCCGGGTAGCCCGCCAGCGACGGCATCGATGCCGCATTCACCGCCTTCTGATGGCAGCCCTGGCAGGACAAGGCCAGCGGCGACCATGCTTTCGTCGGCGCAGCCGTCACGGAGCCTGCCATCAGCAGGCAGGCGGTCGGCAGCGTGACAAGGTAGAACACAGGTGAACGCATGGTCGGCGCGGACAGCAGTAAGCGTGCCGTGGGAACGAGCCGGCAGCATAGCCAGCAAGCCCTTGTTTGTGCGGGCGAATCGACGGATGTCGGGTCAACCCTCGGCAGGCCGCTGTCACGAAAGCGGGACAGCGGCTGTCTCCATTCCTCACGTCACGCGCGAAGGAATTCCTGCCTTTCGATGCATCGACTAAGCTCGTTCGGTCTCTGACGGTAACGCTGCAAGCATCCATGAACGGCTGGACGGATTTCCGGCTTCGCACTCGACACGCGCACAGGGCAGGCAACTATGAGCAACCGTTTCCTCCGGTGGGCGGGCAGCTGGATCGAGGACAACATCCTGCCCGGCGCCAATCCCGACATCGAAACCTACGCCGCGCGCGCGAAGCGGCTGATGGACAAGATGTTCGCCGAGGCCGAAGACGCCGGATTCACCCGCGCGGAGATCGAAGAAGAACGCACCCGCCTTGCGCCGCAGGTGCTGGCCGCCGCGTCCGACAGCCGGGACTTCGATGTCAGCACCTATCACCTGAAGTCGCTGCTGGCGCAGGAGAATGAGGACGGCGATTGAGGCTCGCAACCAGCGAGTTCGAGGTCGTGATGCAGCGCTCGCTCGACCCGCCATCGATTGCCTGATGGCGTCAGTCATCCGCGGACAAGGTTTCCGGGTTTCTGGTGGCTGCGTCTCGGAAGGCTCGCTGCTCGCTGCAGCATTGCGAGGAATGCTGGCGGGCCCGCGTCGCGGGAGATCGTGCGGAAGACGCCCGCTGTCGAACTGCACGGCCCCCGATCAGACGAGCTTGGCCGGAGCGGGTTCGCGACAGATCTGAAAGACGGCGGCTGGAGGAAGGTTGGCCAGCGTCCAGCCGACAAAGCGCCCGTGAAGGCCGAAGCGTTCAAGAATCGCCCGGGGAACGGGGCAGCGCGGGCCGTAGGTGAACTGATAGAACGCCCCGCCCGGACGAAGATGTGTGAACGCGGCCTTCAGGATGCGTGCGACCTGCAAGGGCGGCATCGAAAGCAGAGGCAGGCCGCTGACGACCGCGCCCGCCTCCTTTCCATCGAACAGCTCGATGTCCCCGAGCCGGGCCGCGTCCATGCAGAGAACCCGGGTCGCCGGAAATGCTGCCCGCAGACCATGCGCGAAGTTCGATCCGAACTCGACCAGGGCAAGTTGTTCCTGCGGAATGCCTCTTGCAATGAGTTGTCGCGTGAACACGCCGGTACCTGCGCCGAGCTCGATCACCGGCGCGTCATGGACAGAGACGCCGCGCGTGATCAGCGCGGCGAGCGCTTGGCTCGATGGGGCGATTGCAGCGACACGCCTCGGCGCACTGACCCAGTTGCATAGAAAGCTGAGTTGTTCGTTCATTGGATCACGGCCTCAGTCGAGGGACGGCCAGCGGATCAGCGGGGATGGGTTGTTCGGCCGGCGGCGACGTTGGCGTCCTGTGCCTCGTCGACGGAAAAATGCCCGTGGGTCAGCCGTTCCGATTCCATCCACAGTCTTCCGGCGCTGCCGGTATCGAGCGCCTGTCGAGGCGCCTTGGCGACTGCGGGATAGCCTCGTGTCTCGGCAAGCTTGTCCGGACCGTAGTAGGCACCGCCTTGCGCCTGCGGCGACGTCGCGGCGAACAACGTCGGCAGCGCGCCCTGCGGAGCCGGCTGGAAGAGAAACCACAAGACGCGCCGGACGAGGCCCACGGCGCTCCACGTGCCGGCGCCATTCGGCAACAGGTCGGTGCGCGAAATGCCCGGGTGGGCTGCGATGCTCTGGATGCCCCAGCCCGCCGCATCGCTGCGGCGCTGCAATTCGAGGGCGAACATCAGGCAGGCCAGTTTCGACTGGCCATAGGCGACCATCGGCTGGTAGCTGCGCTCGGACTGCAGATCGTCGAAATGGATCGCAGCGCCACGAGCGGCCACGCTTGACAGCGTGACGACGCGCGGCCGACCGGCCTTGCGCAGCAGCGGCAGCAGTTGCGCCGTCAACGCGAAGTGGCCCAGGTGATTCGTGCCGAACTGCAGCTCGAATCCGTCGGCGGTCATCCGGCGCTTCGGAGGCGTCATCACCCCCGCGTTGTTGATCAGCAGGTCGAGCTCGCCAATCGAGGCACGCAGCCGCTTGCCGAATGCCGCGATGGAATCCAGGCTGGCGAGATCCAGCGCCTCGAAGCGGACCGCCGCGTCGGGAACGATCTGGCGAATCTGATGGACTGCGGCTGCCCCTTTCGCCGCGCTTCGGCCGGCAATGATGACGTTCGCACCTGCGCGCGACAGCGCCAGCGCATCTTCAAACCCGAGGCCGCCAGTGCCCGTGACGACCGCCGTGCGGCCGCGTTGCGGGGGGATGTCGGAAGCGGTCCAGTTGGCCATGGGCTTTGCCTTGCAGTGGGAAGAAACATAAACTTAGTGCATTAATATCAACACCTAGTGCTAATAATATTGCACTTAGTGCAAATAAACAACAGGCCACCCGGAATGACTGGAATCCCTTCCCGCGCAGGCATTGCTCCCGCAGAAGGCTTGCGGGAGCGCAAGCGTCGCGAAACACGTCAGCGCATCGCCGAAGTCGCGTTGCGCCTGTTCCTCACCGACGGTTACGACGGCACGACGCTGGACGCGATCGCGGCGGCAGCCGGCATCTCCCGCCGCACCTTCTTCTCGTACTTCAAATCGAAGGACGACATCATCCTGTTCGGACTGGATGCCGATTCGGCCATGCTGATTGCCGATCTGCTGAAGACATCGCCCGATGTGGCGCCGCTCGATGCGGTTCGCGATGTGATGGTGAAGCGCATTGCGAGCTACACGACCGAGCAGATGATCGCGGTCGACAATCTGATGATGTCGAGCGAATCGCTGCTGGCGCGCAAGCAGACGCGCTACGCGGAACAGGAACAACTGCTCTTCAATGCCCTGTGCGAGGTCTGGCGGCAACCCGAGCGTCGTGCGGCGCTGCGCATGGTGGCCATGGTGTCCATCGGCGCGATGAGGGTCGCGCTTGCCGGATGGAGGGAGCAGACCGGCCAGCGAAAGCCGGCGGCCAAGTTCCTGCGGGACGCCTTCGACAGCCTGCGAACGGAGCTCTGAACCCGTGTTGCCGCGCGAGCGCTGTCGAGACCGAACCGCCCGCCGATCGTCCGTGCGATCCGGCTTCAGGATCTGCGATCAGCTCGCAGGGCATCGCCTCGCGCTTTCGCTTCATGCGAGTCGACGCGATGCTCCGGCCGCCCTTCCTTGATTGTTTTCTTCAGCGGTTGAAGAAAGCGGGAAGCGATTCAGGCTTCCCGCGCGCGATAGCGCGAAATAGTTCGATGAGGTTGGTTGGCGAGGGCTGAGGAATTTAATCGAGCCTGGCCCGTTTAATTTGGGCCCGTTTAATTTGGCCCGTTTAATTCCTAATCGTGCAGTTTCCGAGGTGTTATCGTGCATTTCTGCCGGATAACACGGCGAGTTATCCCGCGCTTTTGCAGCCTAACTGTAGTTAGCCGCTAACATGACCACCGAGCAACTCATACTCGCGATTCTTTCTAGCTCCGTGCTTGGCGGAGCAATAGGGGCGTTCATCGCTGGCCGGTTTAACCTTAGCGTGAAGGACCGCGAGTATGAGAATGAGTACTACAAACTCGTCCTAGCGAAACGGATCGCGGCATACGAATCAATCCAGAAATTGGTCACCGGCCTAAAGACAGCCGTACTCGACGAAGACAAGCAGCCGTACCATCTCCTACTTTCGCGTGAAGACGGCCTACCCGAGGCGCACAAGCTGCTCTATGAAATTTCTTCTCAGGCTCTGTGGTTGAGCGATGACCTGTTTCTACAGACACGTGATTTGGGGCGCCTTCTGTTCGGCGCGACTGATCGTGAAGGAGGCGCTGTGGTCTTCGCGAAGAAGCACTATCAGAAGTTCGCCACGTTCCGAGAAGAGATTGAACGCGTGCACATCCGTGACATGCTCTCCTTGCACAAGATCAGAAAGTTCCTCAAGGCCAAGAAGGTCGAGGGCGGGTTTAGCAATGTGCGGCTTGGCGGCTAACCGGTCGTTGGAGCGGACGCTCGCCAGCAAACCGCTATTGGGCCTAATTTCATTCTGGCCCAGTAGCGGCCAGCCGGCGCTCGCCGCTCAACTCCGACGTTAGAGCTAAAGTTTCATGGACCCGCAATCAGAGCGCTCCGAGGCCGTCGTGGACTTCTCAGTAGACAAGTGGATTTCAATATCGGACCTGCAAAAATCCGTGCCGTCCTTGGAGCGCGCTGCTTGGATCGCCACTCTCACAAGGGGCACCGATGGCTATTTCATGCAGGACGGCGAGTTCTCGAAGGCCCTGTTCGGAGAAGCACTCGCGTGCTACGTCGGCGGTCACTTCATCGCCTCAATCGTTCTGGGGTTCTCATTAATCGAGCGATCATTGGCCGGACGGTTGAGCCATGTCGGGCCGGCGATGGCGAGCAAGGGTAAGAGCCAGGCCATCCTGGCGTCAGCGCTAAAGAAAGGTTGGCTAAGCCAAGAAGAGCACGACGAGCTAGATAGGATTCGCGAGTTCCGCAATCCTGTCGCGCACTTTCGAGATCCGTTAGACGAGTCTCGGCCTGAGATTCGGGCAGTGCTTAACGCCAAGACAGGTCCCATGATGCTGGAGGCAGACGCACGGACAGTGATGAGAGCAGCGCTCAATGTCGCCGGCAAGACGTCGCTCTAACCAGCGGTTCAAGCCGACGGTCACGCCTCCCGGCAGTCGAGCAGCCGGAGGCGGCGTGCTGTGGAGGAAATTAAAGGGGCCAAGTTGAATTTTGTTCGGTTGTGAAACTGCAGTAGCCCCGCAATGATCCGGCCATTCTTCCGAGCATCACCCAACACGCAGCTCAGCACCCTCTGCAAGCAAAGCGACCACCAGCGTATTCATGCTCACGCCCTCCGTGCGGGCGCAAGAGGCAAGTCGAGCATGCAAGCTTTTGGGTACTCGGGCTATGAACTTCCCGGATTCACCACCGCCGGCAGGAGTGGGTAGCGGATCGCCGGCTTCTTCCGCCACGACCAGCCAGGCACTCGCGGCTGCGCAACCATCCCTGACCGCTGCTTCTGGCGTTTCGCCGTCGCCCATGCAGCCGGGGAGGTCGGCAAAAGTGGCGAGCCAGCCGCCGCCGTCTTCGGAAGGTAGCGGACGCACTTCGATGAGGTATTGCATGGCATCGATCAAGGGGTGTTGTCTCATCGTCCGATTTTAACAAGGCGTAGGATGAGAGTCTGGCAGCGGACTTCTCTTTCCTGGCAACCCTGCGTCAGAAGGGCTCGCTTGAATAATTCCGAAAGCGCGATTGAAGGAGCCAGGTTCAAGCGTGCGGTTGCAAGTCGCCGATAACCCGCTCCATCGACGCTCCTTCAACAAAAAAGCCACCCAATCTTCCGATCGGGCGGCTTTTCAAAACGAGCGGCAAGCGAATCGATCAGTTCACGACCGGATCCAGCTCACCCTTGCTGTAACGCGTCGCCATCTTGTCGAGGTGCACGACCTTGACCTTCGACGCCTTGCCGGCGCTCTCGAACGCTTCGAAGCGCAGCTGGCAGATGTCCTTCGCCGCAGCGGTGGCGACCTTCAGGTAGCCGCGCGGATCGAATTCTTCCGGCTTGTCGCCCATGTAGCGGCGGATCGCACCGGTCATCGCCAGACGGATGTCGGTATCGATGTTGATCTTGCGCACGCCGTGCTTGATGCCTTCGCGGATTTCCTCGACCGGCACGCCGTAGGTTTCCTTGATGTTGCCGCCGTACTTGCGAATGATCTCCAGCCATTCCTGCGGCACGCTGGACGAGCCGTGCATCACCAGGTGGGTGTTCGGGATGCGGGCGTGGATTTCCTTGATGCGGCTGATCGCCAGCACGTCGCCGGTCGGCGGACGGGTGAACTTGTAGGCGCCGTGGCTGGTGCCGATGGCGATGGCCAGCGCGTCGACGCCGGTGGCCTTGACGAATTCGGCCGCTTCGTTCGGGTCGGTCAGCAGCTGCGAATGGTCGAGCACGCCTTCGGCGCCGACGCCGTCTTCCTCACCGGCGGTGCCGGTTTCCAGCGAGCCGAGGCAGCCGAGTTCGCCTTCGACCGAGACGCCGACGGCATGCGCCATCTCGACGACGCGGGCGGTGACGCGGACGTTGTAGTCGTAGTCGGCCGGGGTCTTCTGATCTTCCTTCAGCGAGCCGTCCATCATCACGGACGAGAAGCCGGAGCGGATCGACGCCTGGCAGGACGCCGGGCTGGCGCCGTGGTCCTGGTGCATGCAGATCGGGATGTGCGGGTAGGACTCGATCGCCGCTTCGATCAGGTGGCGCAGGAACGGCTCGCCGGCGTACTTGCGAGCGCCGGCCGAGGCCTGAAGGATCACCGGGCTGTCGCAGGCATCGGCGGCCTGCATGATCGCGGAGACCTGCTCCATGTTGTTGACGTTGAAGGCGGGCAGGCCGTAGCCGTGCTCGGCCGCATGGTCCAGCAATTGGCGCAGGGAAATCAGTGCCATGAATTCGGTCTCTGAGGGTCTAATGAGGGGCGGACGCTTGTCCGCCTGCAAGGGTAACCGACGCCGACACCGTGCCGGAACAGGCAAGTGCGACTTCGGTCAGGGTCAGGATTACCCGGTCGGCGCCGGCATGCTCGGCCGGCTGACCGCCGTTGTAGCCGTACGGCACCATCCAGACCGGTACGCCGGCGTTGCGCGCGCAGGCCACGTCGATCGACGAGTCGCCGACCATCAGGGTGCGCGCCGGCGCGGAGCCGAATTTTTCCAGCGCGTACAGGATCGGCGCGGCGTCCGGCTTCTTCCGGGCCAAGGTGTCACCGCAGACCAGCAGGTCGATCAGGGCCGGCAGCGGGCCGCCGTCGAGCAGCTGTTCGACGAAGCGGGTTTCCTTGTTCGACACGATCGCGCACTTGATGCCGAGGGCGCGCAGCGTGGTCAGGGTCGACACCGTGTCGGCGAACGGCCGGCTTTGCGGCGCCAGTCGTTCGTAGTGATGCTCGAAGCGGACCAGCGCGGCGTCGAGGTCGGCATCGCGCCGGGTGGCCGTGGTGCCGGGTGGCGCCACCGTGTCGTAGGCCTTGGCGATCGTCTGGCGCACGCCGTGGCCGATGAAGAAGCGCACGGCAGTGATGTCGACCGGTGGCAGCCCCTGTTCGGCGATCGCCAGGCTGACCGCCGCGCCGATCTCCGGCGCGGTTTCGAGCAGCGTGCCGTCAAGGTCGAACAGCACGGCGTCGAAGGGGCGGCTCATCGGCGTCAGTTGCTCGATCGTTCGAAGATGGCCGGTGCGCTCGCGGCTTCGACCACCTGCTGAGCGGCCTGGACGACGGCCGCGGCGGTGATGCCGAAGTACTCGTACAGCGCTGGCGCCGGCGCCGATTCGCCGAAGCTGGACATGCCGACGAAACCGCCGTCGAGGCCGATGTACCGGTACCAGCTGTCCGCGGTGCCGGCCTCGACCGCGACCCGCGGCAGGCCGCGCGGCAGCACGCTGGCGCGATAGGCCGCGTCCTGGCGATCGAAGACGTCGGTCGACGGCATCGACACCACGCGGGCACCGATCCCGAGTGCGGCAAGGCTGGCCTGGGCCTGCACGGCGAGGGCGACTTCCGAGCCGGTGGCGATCAGGATCACGTTGATCGGCAGCTCCGATTCGGCCAGCACATAGCCGCCGCGCTCGATCAGCGCTTCGGCGCCGTCGCCGTGCTTCTGCTGGGCGAGGTTCTGGCGCGACAGCAGCAGCGCCGCCGGGCCATCGTGACGTTCGACCGAGGCCTTCCAGGCGACCGCCGTTTCCAGCGCATCGCAGGGCCGCCAGACGTCGAGGTTCGGAATCGCGCGCAAGGACGCCGCGTGCTCGACCGGCTGGTGGGTCGGGCCGTCCTCGCCGAGGCCGATCGAATCGTGGGTCAGCACATAGATCACCCGCTGCTTCATCAGCGCACTCATGCGCATGCCGTTGCGCATGTAATCGGAGAACACCGCGAAGGTGCCGCCGTACGGAATCAGGCCGCCGTGCAGCGCGACGCCGTTCATGATCGCCGCCATGCCGAATTCGCGGACGCCGTAGCTGACGTAGTTGCCGGCCGCACCGACGGTGTGGAACGCGGCACTGGCCTTGGCGGCGGTCAGGTTCGAGCCGGTGAGGTCGGCCGAGCCGCCGAGCAGCTCCGGCACCGCCGGCACCAGCGTTTCGAGCGCGACCTGCGAGGACTTGCGGGTGGCGACCGCCGCGGTGACGCCGCGCGCCGAGGCCAGCAGCGCCTTGGCGGTATCGAGCCAGTTCTTCGGCAGCAGGCCGTGCTGGGTGCGCAGGAACTCCTCGGCTTCATGCGGGAACGCGGCCTTGTAGGCGGCGAACGCTGTATTCCAGGCGGCTTCTTTCGCATCGCCGGCGGCGCGGGCGTCCCAGGCGGCGCGGATGTCGTCCGGAATCTCGAACGGACCATCGCGCCAGTCGAGCGCGGCACGGGTGGCGGCGACTTCGGCGGCACCCAGCGCCGCGCCGTGGACTTCTTCGGTGCCGACCTTGTTCGGCGAGCCCCAGCCGATCCGGGTGCGGGCGATGATCAGCGTCGGCCTGGCGGTCTGCGCCAGCGCTTCCTGGGTGGCGGCGTCGATGGCGGCCACGTCATGGCCGTCGATCGGGCCGACCACATGCCAGCCGTAGGCCTTGAAGCGGGCGGCGGTGTCGTCGCGGAACCAGCCTTCGACATGGCCGTCAATCGAGATGCCGTTGTCGTCGTAGTAGCAGACCAGCTTGTTCAGGCCGAACACGCCGGCCAGCGAAGCCACTTCGTGGCTGATGCCTTCCATCAGGCAGCCGTCGCCCAGGAACACGAAGGTGCGGTGGTCGACGATCGTGTGGCCCGGCTTGTTGTAGCGGGCGGCGAGCAGCTTTTCGGCCAGCGCCATGCCGACGCCGTTGGCGATGCCCTGGCCGAGCGGGCCGGTGGTGGTTTCAACCCCCGGCGTGATCGCGTATTCCGGGTGGCCGGCCGTCTTCGAATGCAGCTGGCGGAATTTCTTCAGTTCCTCGACGGGCAAGTCGTAGCCGGCGAGGTTGAGAGCCGCGTAATGCAGCATCGAGCCGTGGCCGTTGGAAATCAGGAAGCGGTCGCGATCGGCCCACTTCGGATTGTTCGGCGAGTGCTTCAGATAGTCGCGCCACAGCACCTCGGTGAGGTCGGCCATGCCCATCGGCATGCCGGGGTGGCCGGACTTCGCGGCTTCCACACCGTCGATGGCGAGAAAGCGGATGGCATTGGCGAGCCGGCGGCGGGCTGCCGCGGTAAGCGTCTGAGTCATGGCGTAGGTCGGGTAAGGGGCGGAGCCGGCTTCAGGCGCGGCGCTTCTTGTCCATCAGACGCAGGATCATCGGCGTGAAGATCATCTGCATCGCGAGCGACATTTTGCCACCCGGGCAGACGATGTTGTTCGGCCGGGTCATCATCGAGCCGTGCAGCATGCTCAGCAGGTACTGGAAGTCGATGCCCTTCGGGTCGGCGAAGCGGATCACCAGCATCGACTCGTCGGCGGTCGGAATATCCCGTGCAATGAACGGGTTGGAGGTGTCCACCGTCGGCACGCGCTGGAAGTTCACATGGGTGCGCGAGAACTGCGGGCACAGGTGGTTGATGTAGTCGGGCATCCGCCGCAGGATGGTGTCGACCACCGCTTCCTGCGAGTAGCCGCGCATGTTCTGGTCGCGGTGCAGCTTCTGGATCCATTCGAGGTTGATGATCGGCACCACGCCGACCAGCAGGTCGACCGCTGCCGCGACGTTGTGCTTCTCGTCGGCATAGCCGCCGTGGAGGCCCTCGTAGAACATCAGGTCGGTGTTCTCGGGCAGGTCGTGCCAGTCGGTGAACGTGCCCGGATCCTGCTTGTACGGTGCGGCTTCGTCGGCATCGTGCAGGTAGTGACGGATCTTGCCGGTGCCGGTCTTGCCGTAGCCGCGGAACAGCGCTTCCAGCTCCGGAATCAGGTTGGCTTCCGGCCCGAAATGGCTGAAATGGGTGTTGCCGGCGGCTTCCTGTTCCTTGAGCTTGGCGCGCATCGACAGGCGGTCGTAGCGGTGGAAGGAATCGCCCTCGACCACGGCTGGCTTCAGCTTCTCGCGGCGGAAGATGTGCTGGAAGGCCTTCATCACCGTGGTGGTGCCGGCGCCCGACGAGCCGGTCACCGCGATGACCGGATGCTTGATCGACATGGCTGCTCTCCTCGTGTCGGTCGGCCCGGCTGAAGCGGGCTCGCCGGGGCGGTGTCTACAGGGCTTCGGTACGGTACAGCGAGCGATTGCTGAACAGCGGCGAGATGTACGGCTGATCGATGCCGGCGTCGAATTCGGCGTGATAGCGCTCGATCCGCTCGACCTCGTTCTTCGAACCGAAGATCACCGCAACGCGCTGGTGCAGCGATTCGGACGGGTGGTCGAGAATCGGCCCGCGTCCGTGGCTGGCCGCCCCGCCGGCCTGTTCGATGATGAAGCTGACCGGGTTGGCTTCGTAGAGCAGGCGCAGCCGACCGGGTTTCTGCGGGTCCTTGGTGTCGCGCGGATACATGAACACGCCGCCGCGCATCAGGATGCGATGCACTTCGGCGACCATCGAGGCGATCCAGCGCATGTTGAAGTCGCGGCCGCGCACGCCGGTCTTGCCGGCCTTGCACTCCTCGACATAGCGCGACACCGGTGGCTCCCAGAAGCGCTCGTTCGAGGTGTTGATCGCGAACTCGCTGCAATCGGCGGGAATGCGCAGGTTCTCGTGGGTCAGGATGAAGTTGCCGATTTCCCGATCCAGCGTGAAAGCGTGGGTGCCCTTGCCGACGGTGATCACCAGCATCGTCGCCGGACCATAGATCGCGTAGCCGGCGGCCACCTGCCGGCGACCGATCTGCAGGAAATCCTCGCGATTCGGCTCGCTGTCCTGGTCGTGCGCGAGCACCGAAAAGATGGTGCCGACCGCGACATTGACGTCGATGTTCGAGGAGCCGTCGAGCGGGTCGAAATTCAGCAGGTAGCGGCCGCGCTTGAACTCGGGCGGAATCCGGATCGGGTCCTCGTTCTCTTCGGAAACCATGCCGGCGAGGGCGCCGCTCCATTCGCAGGCGTCGATCAGCGCGTCGTTCGACAGCACGTCGAGCTTCTTCTGGATCTCGCCCTGGATGTTGGTGGCTTCGATGGTGCCGTGGAAGCCGCCGAGCGCGCCTTTGGCGGTCATCGCCGAAATCGATTTCATCGCGGCGGCAACGTCGACCAGCAGGCCGGCGAGCTGGCCATTGTCGTCGACCTCGTGCAATTGCTCGATCAGGAACTTCGACAGCGTGGTTCGTCCGAGTTGCATGGCAGGCCTTTCAGTTCTTTCCGTCGGTGTCAGGGGCGTCGAAAACACGGGACGCGAGGATATCGGACGCAGAAAGCGTGCTCAGCGCTTCCGCCGTGACGTTGAACGGGCCGTCGCCGACGTCGGCGAACAGCCGGTTGGCCTGGCGCAGCCGGGCGCGATCCAGGGCATTGCGCACCGAGCGGGCATTGGCGAAGTTCGGCTGGGTCAGGCGGCGGCCGATATAGTCGCCCATCGCCGCTTCGGCGTCGGCATCGAAGCGGTAGTTCATCTGCTTGACCATGCGGGCGGCAATCGACAGCAGTTCCGGCTGCGAATAGTCCGGGAAATCGATGTGATGGGCGATCCGCGACGACATGCCCGGGTTCGAGCTGAAGAAGGTGTTCATCCGGTCCTTGTAGCCGGCCAGGATCACCACCAGGTCGTCGCGGTTGTTCTCCATCACCTGCAGCAGGATCTCGATCGACTCCTGGCCGTAGTCGCGTTCGTTCTCCGGCCGGTACAGGTAGTAGGCCTCGTCGATGAACAGCACGCCGCCCATCGCCCGCTTCAGCACTTCCTTGGTCTTCGGCGCCGTGTGGCCGATGTACTGGCCGACCAGATCGTCACGGGTCACCGACACCACATGACCCTTGCGCACATAGCCGAGGCGGTGAAGGATTTCCGCCATCCGCAGCGCCACCGTGGTCTTGCCGGTGCCGGGATTGCCGGTAAAGCACATGTGCAGGCTCGGCGGCGCGGCTTCCAGCCCGACCGACTTGCGGGCGCGGGTCACCGCCAGGTAGGCCGCGATCTCGCGAATCCGGCGCTTCACCGGCGCCAGACCGACCAGTTCGCGATCCAGCTGGTCGAGCACCTCGGTGACGTTCGAGTCGCGAACGATGGCCTGGAGGTCTACGGTCTTCACGTCGTCCACGGTGGCCTCCTCGGGCGCTTCTCGACAGAAGTCGGCGGCGGGCGGCGGCGGTCAGGGCCGTCGTCCACCGCCGTGCGGAGAAAAGTGCAGCTGCAGGTTCAGTAGCGCTCGGCTTCCGGCTTGTCGGTCGCGTAGGAATGGATCGTGTAGCGGATCGCACGGCTATCGACTTCCTGGCGCACCAGCCCGAAGCCCGGTTCCTTTGCCGGCCGGTTGACGAGGTACGACATGGTCGGCGATTCGACCCCGCGGGTGGCATCGAAGGCGGTGACCCGGATGTACTGGCGCGGGAAGGTTTTCCGGCAGTTGTTGATCTCCATCAGGATGCCGGCCGGGTCGCGGAGATCGAACATCGGGTTGCCGAACATTTCCCAGTAGGTGTTGCGCGGGTGTGGATCGTCGGTGTACTCGATGCCGATCGCCCAGCCCTTCTTCAGCGCGTATTCGAGCTGGGCGGTGATCTGGGCGTCGGTCAGGTCGGGCAGGAACGAGAACTGGCCCTGGGTCAGGCGCTGGTGGGTGTTGGTCATCATGGTCGTGGCTTCCGGGCTCAGGCAGTGGCGGTGGCGGTCGGCGCGTAGTCGGCGGTGTCGGTGGACTCGTAGTTGAAGGTCACATCGCCCCAGACATCGAGCGCCTGCTTCAACGGCGTGCACCACTTGCCGGCGTCGCGCAGGATCTGCGGGCCTTCGTTCCAGATGTCGCGGCCTTCGTTGCGGGCCATGACCATCGCTTCGAGCGCGACGCGGTTGGCGGTCGCACCGGCCTGGATGCCCTGCGGATGGCCGATGGTGCCACCGCCGAACTGCAGCACCACGTCGTCACCGAGATAGGTCAGCAGCTGGTGCATCTGGCCGGCGTGGATGCCGCCCGAGGCCACCGGCATCACCTTGTTCAGGCTTGCCCAGTTCTGCTCGAAGAACAGGCCGGTTTCCAGGCACTGCGGCGTGTGCGTTTCGCGCAAGGTGTCGTAGAAGCCCTTGATCATCAGCGGATCGCCTTCGAGCTTGCCGACCACGGTGCCGGCGTGGATGTGATCGACCCCGGCCATGCGCATCCACTTGCAGATCACCCGGAAGTTCATGCCGTGGTTCTTCTGCCGCGAGTAGGTGCTGTTCCCGGCGCGATGCAGGTGCAGGATCATGTCGTTCTTGCGTGCCCAGGCGGCCATGCTCTGGATCGCGGTGTAGCCGATCACCAGGTCGATCATGATGATCACCGAGCCGAGCTGCTTGGCGAACTCGGCCCGCGCGTACATCTCTTCCATGGTGCCGGCGGTGACGTTCAGGTAATGGCCCTTCACTTCGCCGGTCGCGGCCGAAGCCTTGTTGACCGCTTCCATGCAGTACAGGAAGCGATCGCGCCAGTGCATGAACGGCTGCGAGTTGATGTTCTCGTCGTCCTTCATGAAGTCCAGACCGCCCTTCAGGCCTTCGTAGACCACACGCCCGTAGTTGCGGCCGGACAGGCCGAGCTTGGGCTTGGTGGTGGCACCGAGCAGCGGGCGGCCGAACTTGTCGAGGCGCTCGCGCTCGACGACGATGCCGGTGGCCGGACCCTGGAAGGTCTTCAGATAGGCGACCGGGATGCGCATGTCCTCCAGGCGCAGCGCCTTCACCGCCTTGAAGCCGAACACGTTGCCGATGATCGACGCCGTCATGTTGGCGATCGAGCCCGGCTCGAACAGGTCGAGGTCGTAGGCGATGTAGGCGAAGAACTGCTGCTCGGTCCGGGTCCCCGGGCCGGTGTTCGGCACCGGATCGACGCGGTAGGCCTTGGCGCGATACAGCTCGCACGCGGTCAGGCGGTCGGTCCAGACCACGGTCCAGGTCGCCGTCGAGGATTCACCGGCAACGGCGGCGGCGCATTCGTCGGCCGGCACGCCTTCCTGCGGCGTGATGCGGAACAGGGCGATCAGATCGGTCTCTTTCGGCACGTAGTCCGGCTGCCAGTAACCCATCTGCTTGTACTTGAGCACACCCGAGGCATAGCGCTTCTTGCCGTCGGTGATCTGCTTGTCGTCGCTGCTCATTGCATCGTTGCTCATCGCGTTGTCCTCTCGGGTGGCCTTGCTCTGATGGCGCACCTTAAGTGGGACAATGAATAAGGTAAATTCACGATATCTATATCGTCGAATAAGGTTTTCTGATGTTGAATCTAAGTCTTCGTCAGCTTCGTACGTTCACCGCGGCTGCGCGCTATCTGAGCTTTGCCCGCGCCGCCGAGGAACTGCACCTGACCGCGCCGGCCGTGTCGATGCAGATCCGCGATCTGGAATCGGCGATCGGCCTGCCGGTCTTCGAGCGCAGCGGCCGGGTGATGAGCCTGACCACCACCGGCGAGTACCTGCTGGTCTATGCCCGGCGGGTGATCGCCACGCTCAAGGAAGCGGAGGACACGCTGGCGAGGCTGCGCGGCGTGCAGGCCGGGCGGATCACGGTCGGCATGGTCGGCACCGCGCAGTACTTCGTGCCGCGGCTGCTGGCGCAGTTCCGCGTCGACTATCCCGGCGTCGAGGTGCGGCTCACGGTCGGCAACCGCGATCAGCTCGACCGGCAGCTGCACGATCGCGAGATCGACCTGGCGATCATGGGTCGGCCGCCGCGCGACTTCGACGTCCGGGCCGAGGCGTTCGCGGCCAATCCGCTGACCGTGATCGCCGCCGCCAGCCACCGGCTGGTCGGCGTCCGCGACGTGGCGCCGGCGCAGCTCGATCGCGAACCGTTCATCGTCCGCGAAAGCGGCTCCGGGACCCGCTCGGCGATGGAAGCCTGGTTCCGGGAAGCGCGGGTGGCGCCGCCGCAGCTCATGGAAATGAACGACAACGAGACCATCAAGCAGGCGGTGATTGCCGGCATGGGTCTGACCTTGCTGTCGCTGCACACGGTCGGGCTGGAACTCGACGCCGGCCTGCTGGCGGTCGTCGATGTCGCCGGCCTGCCGCTGAAGCGGGCCTGGCATGTGGTCAGCATCGGCTCGATGAGCCTGTCGCCGGCCGCCGAGGCGTTCCGCTACTTCGTGCTGGAACGCGGCGAGACCCTGCTCGGCACGCTGTTCGGCGTGAGCCGCTGAGCGGCGCGCGATCGCGCGCAGCCGCTCAATGGAAGTCGGCGTCCTCGAACTGCCGGTACAGGTACTGGACGTTCTGCGGATGCAGTTCGGAGTAGGCCTTCCAGGTCGCGAAGGCCGGCAGCTTCACCGCCGCCACCGTTTCCAGCAGGCTGGCGCCGCGCTGGTATTCGGCCCGCACGGCGGTGTCGATCTGGCGCAGGTAGCGCTGCATGTCATCGATCTGCCGCAAATCGCCGACCGGCCCGAAGCCCGGCACGACGCGCGTGATCGGCCGCTTGCGCAGTGCTTCCAGCGCCGCCAGCCACAGCGGGATGCGGGCGTCGCGCAGGCTCGGAATCCGCTGGCTGGCGATCAGGCCGCCGGCGAACAGCGTGCCGCTGGCCGGATCGAACACCGCCAGCGTGCCCGGCGTGGTCGCCTGGCCGGCGTCGATCAGTTCGACCACCCGGTCGCCGAGATCGATCGGCGTGGCCTGGTCGAGCAGGCGGTCGGGGACGATCAGCGCGGTGCCCTTCATCAGACCGCCGGGCAGCAGTTCGCGCAGATGGGTCAGGCAGTTGTCGCAGCGCTGGCGCATCAGCAGCGCGGCATCGCGATGGGCGATGACGGCGACACCATGGGCCCGGAACGCCCCGGCGCCGAACAGGAATTCCTGGATCGGCTGACTCAGCAGCAGGCCGGCGAACGGCCGGTCGGCGCGCGCCTGCCAGGCCTCGTAGAGCCGTTCACCGTGGGCCCGCGACACGCCGCTGTCGATCGCCAGCATCTGCCGGCGGCCGACGATCAGCCCGCTGTTGGCGACCTCGCCGCGGTTGTCCGGAGCAATCACCGCATGGCTGCCGATATCGGCGTGGACACCATCGGCCAGCGTCACCACGTCGGCGCGGACGCCGCTGCTGCAGGCGAGGGCGGTCGCCAGAACGGCGAGGCGCAACGGCCGCAGCACCGGCGCCAACGGCGTCGACAGCCGGCGGATCACCATGGTCGCCGCCGCAGCGACTCGCGCAGCGCATGCCCGCCGACCAGCAGGACCGTGGCCGAGGCGTAGCCGGCGATCACGTCGCTGAGGAAATGCACCTGCAGGATCACCCGGCTGGCGCCGATCAGCAGCACCAGCGCGACGGTGGCCAGCAGCAGCGGCAGGCGCGCGGCCGGCGGCAGACGCGGCAGCAGCAGCGCGGTCAGCAGGCCGTAGACCGCCAGCGATCCAGAGGCGTGGCCGCTCGGGAAGCTGAAGGCCGGCTCGAACACCAGGCCGTGGTCGTGCAGCGGCCGCAGGCGTTCGAAGCCGAGCTTCAGCGTGCGGTTCAGCAGCCCGTTGCCGGCGGTGACCGCCAGCCACAGCGCGAGGTCCGACCAGCAGCGTCGCGCCGCCAGGCCGAGTGCGACGATCACGCCGACCGCGACCAGGGTCTGGAAGTTGCCGAGCTGGGTGATCGCGAACGCGGCGTCGAGCTGCGGCGGCGTGACATGGGTGCGCATCGCGTCGGCCAGTCGCCGGTCCCAGTCGACCATCGCCGCCGGCATCGCGGCGAGCACCGTGAACAGGCTGGCGGCCAGCACGACGATCACGGCTTTCGTCGTTGCGGACGGAGCACCGCGCCGCCACAGCGCGGCGGCGATCAGCCCGGCGACGGTGACCAGCCCGGCCAGCAGCGGCAGCAGATGCGCGGCCAGCGCGTCGGCGGACAGCGCCATCGTGGCTCAGCGATCCAGCGCCACGGCGGTGGCGGCGCCGGGGACGAAGGCGGCGGTCGGCGCGTCGTAGTCCCAGCGCTCGACGCAGCATTGCCCGGTGCCGTCGTCGAGCCGGATCAGGTTCACCGAGTTCGGCGCGCCGGGCCGGGTCCGGCGCGATACCGCAGTGCCGGCCTGCACGGCCCAGACTTCGCGCGGCAGGCCGTGCAGCGCCCGCAGTGGCGCCACGAACGGCAGGTGGATGTGGCCACCGAGGATCAGATCGACGCCGGCCGCCGACCAGCCGCGCAGCGCGGTGTCCCGGCCACGCAGCAGGTTGTGCTGGTCGACCTCGCTTTGCACATGCACCGGCTGGTGGGTGACCACCAGCTTGAGGATCGCCTTGCTGCGGCGCAGCCGTTCGCTGCTGCGGGCGACCTGCGCCGACGACACCGTGCCGTCGACATGCCGGTAGCGGCGCGTGGTACGGATGCCGAGGATCAGCAGGCGGTCGTCCTCGTGTTCGGGCTCCAGGTCGGGGCCGAAGGCGCGGCGGTGGTTCAGGTACGGCGCGAACAGACGGCGCCCGAGATCGTAAAGCGGAATGTCGTGATTGCCCGGCAGCACCAGCTTGCGGCCGGCGGTCAGTGCGTCGACGAAGCGCTTGGCGAGTCTGAACTCGTCGCTGCGACCGCGCTGGGTGACGTCGCCGGACAGCACCGCGACATCCGGGCGCTGCTGTTCGGACAGCTGCAGCAGCGCGGTCACCACCTCGTCGCGCTCGACCCCGAAATGGGTGTCGGACAGATGCATGACCAGACTCATGGCGCGACGGCGGGTGCGGCTTCCGGCACTGGCGTCGGCACCATCATCAGCAGCGGCTCGGGCGAGATCCGGAAGGTGAGCGGCGAGGCGAGATGGGTGACTTCGCCATCCATCGCCACCTTGTAGCGGCGGCTGCGCCGGCGGCCGGGCGGCCGGATGGTCAGCGTGCGCAGCGGAAAGCTGATCACCTGATCGGCCTCGCCGAGCCGGCCGAGCGCGCCGCGCAGCAGCAGCCCCGCCATCGCCACGCCGCCGACCGGCTTCAGCGCGATCGCCACCAGCCGCCCGCGGCCGAGCGCTTCGGCGTCGGCGATGCCGATCTGGCTCAGCTGCAGCGCGTTGTTGCCGACGAACAGCGTCGGCGTCCGGACCTTGCGGGTTTCGCCCTCGATCTCGATCTCCAGCTGCAGCTGGCGGCGGTGGCGCAGGAAGCTCAGCAGGCCGGACAGCATCGCCACCAGCCGGCTGCGGCCGAAGCGGGCCTTGAAGGCCTCGCGGTCTTCCAGCAACTGCGGATAGAGGCCGAGGCTGGCATTGACCAGGAACACACGGTCATTGACCAGGCCGACCTGCACCGGCTGCGGGCTGGCGACCAGCAGCGCTTCGGCGGCGGCGCGGGTGTCCTGGGGAATGCCGTGGGCGCGACCGAAGTAGTTGAAGGTGCCCTGCGGCAGCACCGCGAACGGCTGGCCGCAGCCCAGCGCTGCCTGCGCCACCGCGTTGATGGTGCCGTCGCCACCGGCGGCGACGACGATGCCGTCCTGGGCCCGGGCCAGCGCCACCGCTTCGCGGGCCAGGCGCGGGATGTCGCGGCCCTGTTCGGCGAGCAGCAGCTGGTGCCGGCGGCCTGCGGCGCTCAGCACCGCGCGGATGATCCCGGCCGTCTCGCCGGTGTCGTTGTGGCCTGATCCGGCGTTCAGGACGATGAAGCAGGGACGGCCGTCGGCGGCGGGAAGACTCATCCGGTCACAGGTTCTCGTAGCGGTTCAGGTCGAGAATGCCGGCTTCCAGCGGTTCGGTCTCGCGCTGGTACTCCGCGAAGTCGTTGAAGATCGACCAGAAGTCCGGGTGGCTGCGGCGCAGCCCCCACTGGCTGACCACATTTTCGAGGCCGGCCTTGTCGGTCACCGCCGAAAGCGCCGTGACAAAGCGATCCAGTTCCGCCACCGGCACGTCGAAGGCGAAGTTCGGGTAGTTGCCATAGACGCCCTTGATCACGCTCAAGGTGTCGCGCGCCGGCTCCAGACGGCCGTCTTCGCCGAGGATGAAGGCGACATTGCTGTGCGCGCGGTTGTGGATCAGCGAGTAGACCAGCCGCTGCGCCTCGCCGCGCACCCGCAGCAGCACCACTTCGGGCAGCAGCGGAATCACCGGCAGTGTCTTGCCGGTGGCCTGGGCCAGCGGCCGCAGGCTGCGGTTGGCGGCCAGCGTGGTCGCCGAAGCGCCGGGCAGCCGGCAGTCGCCGGTCGGACAGCGGTTGATGACGTCGTCCGCGCCCTTGACCTTGCGCAGCGCCTTCTGCAGTTGCTCGACATAGGCCGCCTTGGCGCCTTCGACATCGAGGCCGGGCTTGAACGTCAGCTGCGTCGGCCGCTGGTCGTCGATGTCGGCGTAGGTGGTGAACAGCTTCACGCGGCCGCCATCCTGGTACCACTGGTGCAGCAGCGGATTGCGCAGCTTCGGCGGCAGGAAGCGCAGGAAGTTGGTTTCGCCGTCGTTGCGGATCAGGTCGAAGTACAGCCGGGTCTGCAGCTGGTGCGAGACATTGCCGAAAACGTCGAAGTTGACCACCAGCTCGTAGTAGGTGCGCTCGAACAGCGGGTAGTCCATCACCCACAGGGTTTCCGGCAGCGCGCCGATCAGGCCGTCCTTGACGAAGGCGTTGTCGTGATGCCGGAAGATGGTCAGCAAGGCGTCGTGATTGTGGCCGTCGCCGTCCCAGATGTCGGTGATCGCCGGCCCCCGCGGCATCGCCTTGCCGTAGGCCTCCAGCCGCAGCCGCGCGTAATCGTTGCGCTGCGTGCGGTAGCTCAGCCATTCGGTGCCGGCCTTGATCAGCGACGAGTCCTGACCGGCGACATCGAGCAGCGGCGAGACCTTGGCGCGGTAGGCAGCATCGTTGACGTACAGCTCGCGCGCCGGGTCCTCGAAGCTGACCCAGAACTGGTCGCGGATCACGTCGGTGGCCGCCTGGCCGGCGCAGACCGGGCCGCGAATGAAGGTGCGGACGAAGAACTGGGCGTCGTCGAGCATGAACTGGTAGCGCGCCTTGGCCGGAATCGGCGCGAAGGTCAGGAACGGATTGGCGCGGGCTTCCTTGTCGCGGGTCTGGTGTTCCGCCAGCGGCGGCACGGTCCAGGCTTCCTTGAAGAACAGCGTCTGGAAGCGGGTGCGGCGGCGCTCGTCGAGCGGGTAGGTGATGTGATTCTTCTGGACGATGCTTTCGTTCAGCAGCCGCAGCCGGTAGTGGAACGGGCCACCGGCCGACTGGTTCGGCAGCCGGGTGGCGATCGGCACGATCGGCTCTCCTGGCGGCGTGCTGGAGCGCAGCAGTTCGAAGAAGTGCGGGTTCGCCTCGCTGCTGAAGTACAGATGGCCGATGAACAGGTGCTCGTACAGGTAGCGGGCCACCAGCTGCTCGCGGTCGCCCGGCCGGTTCAGCCAGCTTTCCCACTGGGCGATCTGCGCCGCTTCCGCAGCGCTGGGCTTGACGGTGTCGGTGTCGACCACCGCGCCCTGGGCGATCCAGGTCGACAGCGTGGTGTACTCGGCGTCGCTGAGGCCGGTCACCGCCAGCGGCATGCCCTCGTGCGGATGCTTCTTCTCGAAGGCGTCGTACTGGTCGAGCGTCGGGCAGTGGTTGCTGCGCGTGAAGCCCAGCGGCAGGTCATCCGGCAGCCGCTGGTTGGCCGGCCAGCGATGGCTGCGGCCAAGCGCCAGCGCACGCTGCAACAGCGATGACGGCATCTGGCTGCCGGCGGCAGCACCTGTCTTCGGCAGCACCGGCTGCACCGAGAAAAAGCCCTTCTCGCGCCAGGCCTCGGTGCTCAGCGCATCGATGCCGAGTCGGGTGGTCGGTGCCGTGTCCAGCCGGGTGCCGTCGTAGACCGGCAGCTTGCTGGCGCCGCGTTCGACGCCTTCGGCGCTGGTCAGCTTGAGCTGGCAGGGGGCGTCGTAGCAGCCGTGGCAGGCGGCGCACTTGGTGTCGAAGATCGGCTGGATATCGCGCGTGTACTGATAGGTCTGCACCACGGCGACCGGCGCCGGTGCCGGCGCTTCACGCGGAATGACGATGCCCGAGCAGGCGAGAACGATCAGGGATGCGACACAGGCAACGGCCGCGACGCTGTACCAGCGGCGGCGCTTTTCGGGGGGTGGCGACACGGGCGACTTCCAGAGCGGGATACGACGATCGTATCAGGGCCGATGGCGCTGGCCGGCGCGTCGCGGGGCGCTGGGCACGTCGCCCGCCGTCCTAGCGGGCAGCGTCGTCGGCCGCATCCTGGAGCCGCACGGCGAGCTTGCTGGCAAAGCGCTGGTCCCGGGTGTCGATCACCTCGGCCTGCAGTTCGCCATCGCCTTCCGGGACGAAATGGAAGCGGAAATTCGGGTTCTCGCTGATCGAGAAATCGACATCGGCGTCCAGGACCGGCCGGCCGGCGTAGCGGACCTCGACCCTGCGTACGTAATACGCCGGCTGGTACAGCCGGGTCAGCTGGTCGAGCACCAGGCCGGAGGCATTCGGGTGGCTGATCGCCAGCTGGGCCGCCGCCGGCTGGCCGGCCTGGATCGGGCCGTCGACGCGAAAGCGCATGCGGCCGGCGCTGCGCAGCGCCTCGTTCGGATCCTTGCCGGCGGGTGCCGAGCAGCCGCCGGAGGCCTTGATGTAGCGATGCGCCATGTGCAGCGTGCCGTCGTTGAGTTCGGCAACGGCACGCACTTCGGTGTACTGCTCCACGCGGATGCGGGTCTCGATGTCGGCGCGGCCGCTTTCCGGATACAGCTCGAACACGGCGGCGATCGGCGACGGATTGTTGTCGACCAGCAGGTAGAGCTTCCGGATGTAGCGTGCCGGCGTCTGCGCCAGCTGGGTGCGGATCGCGATCGGCACCGTCGCGGCGTCCTCGGCACGGCTCGGCGCATCGAGCTGGACGATGCCACCGGCGTTCTCGTCGATCGTCCGGCCGCCGAACAGGCCGCTGCGGACCTTGGACCAGATGCTCACCTCGGAGGCCAGCGGTGCCGGTTCGGCGATTGCCGTGGCAGTCGGCAGCAGCGCTGCCGCAATCATCACGCTCAGGCGCCACGCGGGAGCAGCGAGACCAGTGACGGGGTGGCGCATGTTCAGTTCTCCCACTCCACTTCGGTGTAGACAGCGGTCACGTTGCGGCGATGGTAGTCGTCGAACAGCTGCCAATGGTCGTGTTCACCGAGCCCGACGGTGTCGATGGCGCCGGTCAGTGTCTGGCCCTGCTGCACGGCGCGCCGGCATTCCGAGACCAGCACCTGCAGGTAGCGGCGCTGCGCCGCGAACGCCGATGCAGGGTCGCGCGGCACGGGGCCGTGGCCGGGAATCAGATGGTCGGCCTTGATCGCCAGCAGCGCGTCGATCGCGGTCAGCCAGCCGATCGCCTTGCCGTCGACGACCGGAACGTGATCGACGAACAGCAGGTCGCCGGTCCACAGGGTTCTGGTTCGCTGATCAAAGACCGTCAGGTCCTGATGGGTGTGGGCCGTGGGCCAGGCGCGCAGTCGGAGCGGCCGGTCGCCGAGGTCCAGCTGCTGTTCGCCATCGACCAGGACCGTTGGCACGGCGATCCCGCTGCCGGCCGCCTGTTCGCCGAGCAGGCGGTCGAGTGCCCGGCGATAGCCGTCGCGCCGCGCCGCCAGCGCCACCGGGAATTCGGCGTGGGCCACGAACACCGTGCCGGGATCGGTGAAGGCCGCATCCCCGAAGCCGTGATCGGGATGCACGTGGGTGTGAATGACATAGCAGACCGGCTTGTCGGTGCGCTGGCGCAGCGCGGCGAGCAGGGCGGCGCCAATGGTCCTGGTGCCGCCGCTGTCGATCACCGCGACGCAGCGGCTGCCGACGATGAAGCCGATGTTGGCGATGTCGCCGCCATTGTCGGGGCCTGTGGTGGCGATCGCGCCGCGATGGACGAAGATGCCGTCGGCGGCTTGCTCCAGCGGCAGCTGTGGTGGGCCGGCGATCGCAGAACCGGCGGACAGGCACAGCGCGCCGAGCAGCGCGGCGGACGACCCGCAGCCGATCCGCGGCGCCGGCATCGGCTCAGTTGATGAAGCAGGACTTGCGCGCCTTGCCGAGCTGCTCGCGGAAGCTGTCGGCCAGCGCCTTGGCGACCCGTTCGTTGCGGATCACCTGGCCGCGTTCGCCGGCGATCGACGAGGCGTAGAACGCTGTCGAGCTTTCGACGAAGTCGTCGTAGGGCATTGCTTCGCCGAACTTGTCGATTACGCAGGCGCACTTGTAGAGCATTTCGTGCGGCGGCTTGTCCGGGTGCTCGCGCTGGCACATGTGGACGAACTCGACGCGGTCGACCGTCGGGTAGTCGTAGGCCAGGGCCGGCGGGGCAGCGGCGGTGGCCAGCACGCCGATCAGCGCGGAGGCCAGCGAGGTTGCAGCGGTGCGGATGGTCATGGAGTGAGCGCCCTGAAGGAATTCGGGACAGCGGGATGCGCGCCGCGTGCGCGGCTCAATCGTCGCCGGCCTGCTTGGGCGGCAACGGCTCGAGCAGCGGCACACCGTAGTCGGCCAGGATCGCGTCGATCTTCGGCTGGTTGCGTTCGATCAGGCCGTCGACCGTCTTCAGCCAGGCCTTGTCGGCAATGCGCACCGCCATCGCGATCTCGTAGTCGAAGCGGATGTTGCGCTCCGACTGCATCGGCACGACTTGCAGATCAGCTTCCGGATAGCGCTTGGCGTAGAAGCCGGCGATCGGCCCCCAGACGATGACGGCATCGAGCTTGCCGGCGATCAGATCGCCTTCGATGATGCCGCCGGAACTCTGGTCCGGATCGGCGACCAGCACGCGGTAGGGCACGCCGAGATCGAGCAGACCGCGCTTGGCCAGCCAGTCCGAGGCCGGTGACTTGTCGATCACGCCGATCTTGAGCTTGGCCAGCTTTTCCTGCGGCAGCGCCAGGAACTGCTCGACCGTGGTGACCCCGGCCAGCGCCTTGTTGCGCGGGAAGGCCAGCGCGTAGGTGGAGCGGTAATACGGTCGGGTCGATGCCGTGCCCTGGCTGAAGCCGGCCGGCACGTCCATCACCAGATCGCAGGGAAAATCGTCACCCGGCAGCTTGAAGCGCAGCGTGTTGCGAATGAAGTTGAAGCGGGCGGGGTAGTCGAAGGTTTCGACCTTGACGCCCAGATCGGCAGCAAACACCTCCGCGATCCTGTCCTCGAAGCCTTCGCCCCTGGCGTTCTGGAACGGCAGATTGTTCGGATCGCGGCAGACCCGCAGCGCCTTGCGGCCGTCGTCGGCCTGCTGCGCGGAGGCGGGCAGCAGCGGCATCGTTGCCGCCAGCGCCAGCAGCGTCGTCGTTGACCTGCGGCGCAGGCTGCCCAACAAGCGGACCGCCATGCGCCGGAATGGTTCCTGGATGTCCGTGAACGGAGGCATCGCGACACTTCCGACGCGCGGCGCGGCGCTCATCACTCGATGCCCGTGACTTTGGCGGCGGTGATCTTGCCGTCGGAGCGGCCCTTCAGATAGGCGTAGAGCTTGTCGAGGTTGTCGACCACCTTCTGGTTGGTGCTGAAACTCGGCATGCCCTTCTCGAGGCGGCCATTGGTGACCGTGGCCTTGAACTCGTCCTTGGTCAGCACCTTCAGGCTTTCGACCAGCGACGGCCCGACCATGCCTTCCTGATTCGGGCCATGGCAGCGGTCACAGGCGGCGGCGCGCCAGGTCTTGAAGCCGGTCAGGGTGTCGGCGTCGACCTTGGTGCCATCGACGACGGTGTACAGCGGGGCATCGGCAGCCGATGCGGTGACCGATGCGCCGCCGGCGAAGCCGACCACGGCGATCAGGGACAACAGGACACGATGCTGCATTTCTCAATCCTCCACAGGTTGATGTCGCGCGACCGGTGTGCGCTGACCGCGCTGAACCGATCCTTAATCCGCCCTTGGGTGGCTACCGACGCCGCTGGACGGTCGTCGGCAGCCTGCCGGTGGCTTGTAGGTCAAACGCCCAGCTGCGTTGCGTGATGCACCAGGTGATCGGCAACGAAGGTCTGGATGAACCAGTACGAATGGTCGTAGTCGGCGTGCAGGCGCAGGCTCAGGCGCTGGCCTGAGGCGCGTGCTGCGGCGTCGAGATTCTCCGGCTTCAGCTCGCGATTCAGGAAGTTGTCGGCCAGGCCCTGATCGACCAGCAGCAGACCGGGATAGGGTTTGCTGCGAATCAGCAGGCTGGCGTCATACTGCTCCCAGGTCGACTGGTCCGGACCGAGATAGTTCCCGAACGCCTTCTGTCCCCAGGGCACGGCGATCGGATTGGAGATCGGCGCGAACGCCGACACCGAGTGCCAGCGCGATGGATTGCGCAGCGCGGTCACCAGCGCGCCGTGGCCGCCCATCGAGTGGCCGAAGATCCCGCGTTTCCCCGCGATCACCGGGAAGTTCGCTTCGATCAGGCTGGGCAGTTCCTCGTTGACGTAGGAACCCATCCGGTAGCTGGACTTCCACGGCTCCTGGGTGGCGTCGAGATAGAAGCCGGCGGCAAGACCGAAGTCCCAGCTGTCGGCTTCCCCCGGCAGGTTCAGGCCGCGCGGGCTGGTGTCGCAGGCCACCAGCGCGATGCCGAGTTCCGCGGCCACGCGCTGCGCGCCGGCCTTGATCAGGAAGGTTTCCTCGGTGCAGGTCAGGCCGGCAAGGTAGTACAGCGCCGGCACCCTGCGGTGGGCGGCCTGCGGCGGCAGGTAGACGCCGAACTTCATCGCCGTGCCGGTCTCCTTGGACGCATGGGTGTAGAAGCCCATGCGACCGCCGAAACAGGCTTGCTCACTGCGTTTTTCGATCGCTCCCGACATCAGTAGAGCACCACGCCGCGGATCGACTCGCCGCGTGCCATCAGGTCGAAGCCTTCGTTGATCTTCTCCAGCGGCATCGTGTGGGTGATCAGATCGTCGATATTGATCTTCTTGTCCATGTACCAGTCGACGATGCGCGGCACGTCGGTACGGCCCTTCGCACCACCGAACGCCGAGCCGATCCAGCGCCGGCCGGTGACCAGCTGGAACGGACGGGTGGAAATCTCGGCGCCGGCAGGCGCCACGCCGATGATCGTCGACATGCCCCAGCCCTTGTGGCAGCACTCCAGCGCCTGACGCATCAGCTTGACGTTGCCGGTGCATTCGAAGGTGTGGTCGGCGCCGCCCTTGGTCAGCTCGACGAGGTGGGCGACGAGATCGCCCTGAACGTCCTTCGGGTTGACGAAGTGGGTCATGCCGAACTGGCGGGCCATCTTCTCGCGGGCCGGGTTGATGTCGATGCCGACGATCATGTTGGCGCCGACCATCTTCAGGCCCTGGATCACGTTCAGGCCGATGCCGCCGAGGCCGAACACCACGCAGTTGGTGCCGTACTCGACCTTGGCGGTGAACAGCACCGCGCCGATGCCGGTGGTCACGCCGCAGCCGATGTAGCAGATCTTGTCGAACGGGGCGTCCTCGCGAACCTTGGCGACGGCGATTTCCGGCAGCACCGTGTAGTTGGCGAATGTCGAGCAGCCCATGTAGTGCAGCACCGGCTTGCCCTGGAAGCTGAAGCGGCTGCTGCCGTCCGGCATCAGGCCCTTGCCTTGGGTGGCGCGGATGCGCTGGCAGAGGTTGGTCTTGCCGGACAGGCAGTAGTCGCACTCGCGGCATTCCGGCGTGTACAGCGGAATCACGTGGTCGCCCTTCTTCACGCTGGTGACGCCGGCGCCGACGTCGACGACGATGCCGGCGCCCTCGTGGCCGAGGATCACCGGGAACATGCCTTCCGGATCGTCGCCGGACAGCGTGAACTTGTCGGTGTGGCAGAGGCCGGTGGCCTTGACCTCGACCAGCACTTCACCCGGGCGCGGGCCATCGAGCTGCACGGTTTCGATCGACAGTGGCTTGCCGGCTTCGAAGGCAACGGCGGCGCGTACATCCATGGTCTTGCTCCTGTTCTTGTCTGATGGGGTTGGGGTTCAAGCCCCGGTTGTCGGTGATGCGGGGACTGCTACGACTGCGCGGACAGGTTTCACCACGGAGCCGGCCGGGGAGAAGCCTCGGCGCGCCTGGCGAAAATGAGCGTGTTCCGGCCGCGCTGCGGTGACTGGCTCCTTGCTGCGGTCAGGTCCCCGATAAGCGGCGGCGGCGTCGCCACACGATTCGAAGCCCCGACGGCAACGACGACGGCGCAATGGTTGACAGCGTCATCAATCCACCACCGAGGTGTGCCGGCTGCGCGCACGCGCGGCTGGCGGATCGCCGTCGACGCCGGCATCGACGGCCGGCGTCTCGCCCGCCGATCCGCTGCGAGCGCCGTCGGTAATCGTGCCTTCGCGGCGCGTGATGCCGTGTCTGAACATCTTCCGGTACAGCGTCTTGCGACTGACATGCAGCTGCACGGCCGCCGCGCTGACATTCCAGCGGCAGCATTCGAGCACTCTGCGCAACGCTTCGCGCTCGGCTTCGCCGAGCACGTCGTCACCGTCCAGATCGAGCGCGATGGCTTCGCTCTGCGCTGGCGATGCGGCGCCGGCGGTGCCGCCCGACAGCCACTCGTCATCGAAATCGGCGAGTGTCAGGCAATCGCCTTCGGACATCGCGATCAAGGTGCGCAGGACATTGCGCAACTGGCGGATGTTGCCGGGCCACGGCGACTGCAGCAGACGGCGCATCGCCGCGTCGTCGATGTCGATGGCGCCGCCGCGATCACGTGATTCCTCGCGGATCAGGTTCAGGATCAGATCGCGGCTGTCGCGGCGATCGCGCAGCGCCGGCATGCGCAGCGACAAGCCGTTGAGCCGGTAGTAAAGGTCCTCGCGGAAGCGCCGCTCGCGGACCTGCTGCAGCAGGTCGCAATGGGTGGCGCTGATGATGCGGATATCGACCGGGATCGCTTTCGATCCTCCGAGCGGAATCACCTCGCGATCCTCGATCACCGACAGCAGGCGAACCTGCAGCGGCAGCGGCATGTCGCCGATCTCGTCGAGGAACAGCGTGCCGCCATTGGCCTGCACGACGCGGCCCGGATGGCCTTCGCGGGTGGCGCCCGTGAAGGCGCCGGCCTTGTAGCCGAACAGCTCCGATTCGATCAGCGTTTCCGGAATGGCTGCGCAATTGACGGTCACGAATGGCTTGTCGGCGCGACGGCTGGCTGCGTGGATCGCCTTCGCGAAGCAGCCCTTGCCAGTGCCGGTTTCGCCGAGCAGCAGCACCGGGATGTCGCGGTCGATCACGCGGCGGACGATGCGCACGTTGTTCGCCATCTGCGGGTCGCCGTACTCCATCGTCGCCAGCGGGCCGCAGGACGGAGGAGCCGGCAGCTCGACATGCTCGCGGCGCCCCTGCTCGCTGCGTGCCTCGCGTTCCGGCGGCTGGATTGCGCTCCACAGCTTGCTCTGGCTGGCACGTGCCAGCAGCGGCGCGGCGCGGAACGCCCGTCGCGACGCCAGCTGCATCTGCGTCGACAGCGTGGTGTCGAATACCGACTCCAGCGCCTGCCCGCAGAGGGCGCGATGATCCGGAGCCCCGAGCAGTTCCAGAGCGCTGCGATTGGCGCCGACGATCATGCCGTTGTCGTCGAAGGCAACAATACCTTCACCCGGCGTCGAGATGAATTCCTGCTGGCGATGGAAGCGCAGCATGTAGTGGCGCTTGCAGCTTTCCAGCAGCGCGCGGTTCTCGATGTTCTGCGCCGCGATCTCGACCAGCGCCAGCGTATGGGTCTGCGCGCGATTGAAGCTGCCGGAGATATCCAGTGCTGCGACGACCCGACCTTGCGAATCGAAGATCGGCGTTGCCGAGCAGGTCAGTTCGGTGTTCTGGGCCAGGAAATGTTCGTTCTGGTGAATCACCACCGAGCGCTGCTCGACGATGCAGGTCCCCATGCCGTTGGTGCCCAGCTCTCGCTCACTCCACACCGCACCTTCGCGCAGGCCGCTACGCTTGGCGGTGGAGGCGAAGCCGGGGTCGCCGACATAGTGCAGGATGACGCCGTCCTGATCGGTGAGCATGATTCCGAAGTCGTTCTGGTGCAGACGCTTGCGCAGGCTCAGCAGCTCGACGCGGGCGATCGACAACAGCAGGCCGTGCTGCTCGCGACGGGCCTGCAGTTCGGGACGGTCGACAACCGTGGCCTTCTTCGGTGCCTGAGGGTCGAGCGCATAGGTTTCGATGCAGCGCGCCCAGGAATGCCGTACCCGATGATCGATGTCGGCTGCAGGGACCAGTCCCTGCACGGCGGACTCCACAAGGTTCGCGTGACGCGCCGCTTTCTGCGTGGTCAACATGTTCTCCTCCGTCCGCGCCGTCGAACCCGTGAGTTCGTGGTCATTATCGTGATGGCGTTCGGCCACCACGCGCGGATCGTCGGCACTGGAACTGCGAAGACGAGAGAGCGGTGATGCACCGGCCGCCGGAAGACTACCCCCGTCAGGTGCGCGGTACAACAATAGGTTTCCCGGTGCCGAAATGTTCGAGGAATCAGGGCCGAAAGGGGTCTGGACGGGGTCGATCGGGGTTCCGGGAATTGCCATCCAGTAGTCGCCTGCGAGGCCGCCGAGTCCATTCCGTCCGCGCTGTCCGGCGCCATTTGAGGCGTCGTCGCCGACACCCTTCACCGGCCTTTCGTCCGACGTGCCATCACCGGTTCCGTCGCGGGGCTGGCGTCGGTCGCGCTTCACCCCGGGCTCCCGCTGCATCCACGAGCGGCCAAGGCCTGCAAGTGCCTGCGTGTACGTGATGCTGAAAGCGCGTGCGTATCGAAGGACATGCGGCGATCCGTTCGGGGTGGTGCGTGGCGGCAAGCAGGCCGCGCCTCTTGCCATCTCCGATTGCAGATCGCATGCCAGTGCTGTTGCCCGGCCAAAACCGGCGAAATCAATGGCTTGTGGCCGTCATCCCTGCTGGCGCGCCGGCTGCGCCAGGAGACTGTTTCCTATTCGACCCAGTGCCCTGATCCCAGGGCGCACGCCTTGAGGCCCGCCGGTCAGTGCACGGTGCTGTCGAAGGTCAGGGCCGAATCGAGCGCTGGCTCCACTGCGGTCGCATCGACATGGGTTCGCAGTGCGTAGACGCCACCCGGGACGGCGTCGGACAGCGTGAACACATATGTCTTCGAGACGAACTGCTTGAGGCGATCCTTCAGCGGATCGTCGAGGTACGGGCTGATCGTGACCTCGTTGCCGTCGACCGCCTTGCCGCCCACCTGGAGCTTGACCGC
>PNMW01000065.1 GCA_013823855.1 Lysobacteraceae bacterium
ATTTCGTGGCCGAATCAATAATCACGAGGTTGTCCATGTCCCGTTCCCCCGTGCTGTGCCGTCATGCCCTTGCGCTTGCTGCCACTGTCGGCTGGCTGGCGACGTCGACGGGTCATGCCGCCGAGGCGGCGGCAACGCCGAGCGTTGCCGAGCAGACCGTCGACACGCTGGAAAAGCTGGCCGGCGGCCCGCATGCCGGGTTTCGCGCCAACCACGCCAAGGGCGTGCTGGCCAAGGGCAGCTTTGTCGCGTCTGCCGACGCCAGGACGCTGAGCAAGGCAGCGCACTTTCAGGGCACTGCGGTACCGGTGATCGTGCGCTTCTCGAACACGACCGGCGTGCCGAACTTGCCCGACGCCCATCCGAATGCCAGCCCGCACGGCATCGCGATCCGCTTCCAGTTGCCGGGCGGGACCAGCACCGACATCGTCAGCATTTCCTACGACGGCTTCCCGGCCGCCACCCCGGAAGACTTCCTCGGCCTGCTCAACGCGATCGCGGCCAGCGGTCCGGACGCGAAGAAGCCGACACCGGTCGAAAGCTTCCTCGGCAGCCATCCGGCCGCCAAGGCCTTCGCGACCGCACCGAAGCCGGCCCCGGTCAGCTACGCGACCTTGCCGTTCTTCGGCGTCAACGCGTTCAAGTTCACCAACGCGGCCGGAGCCTCGGTCTACACCCGCTATCGCATCGTGCCGGTCGCCGGTGACCAGCGCCTCAGCGATGCCGATTCCGCAAAGGCGGCGCCGAACTATCTGGCCGACGAACTCGCGGCCCGTCTTGCCAAGGGCCCGGTGTCGTACGCGATCTGGGTGCAGATCGCGAACAGCGGCGACGACGTCAACGATCCGACCAAGGTCTGGGACAACCAGCACCGCGAGGTCGCGCTCGGCACCGTGACGCTGGATGCGCTGCTGCCGGATGGCGCCAAGGCCGAGAAGACGCTGTTCTTCAATCCGCTGCTGCTGGTCGACGGCATCGCGCCATCGGCCGATCCTATCCTGCTGGCGCGGCCCGGCGCCTATGGGGTCAGTGTCGGCCGGAGAGTCGGCAAGTAAGCGCACTCACCCCAGGGTTCAGGCCGCCAGCGCAGCCTGAATCTTCGCTGCGCTTGGCGAACCATGGGCCTTCAGCTCCTGCGCGAACAGCGCGATCCGCCATTCCTCGATCAGCCAGCGCGCGGGGTGGAACGGACCTTTCAGAGTTTGAGCGACGGCGCGGATCTGCTTGAGCATCTCCAGATCGCGCTGCGGCTTGTGCGGCAGGCGATCGGCGCGGATCGTCGCGGCCTTCAGGTACACCGCGATGCGCGGCCAGATGTCGTCCGGAATCTCGCCGATGAAGCCGGGCGCGAACAGCGTCTGCAGCTGGTTGCGCAGGTCGGTGTTGGCGTCCGGCCAGGCCCTGGCGGTCGCATCGAGCTTCTTGCGCAGTTCCATGCCGGCGATGAGCCAGGCGCAGACGTCTTCGAGCCGCTTGACCGCTTCGCGGCCGAACTCGCCGCGCCTCGCGAGCGCGGCGTGGAACGCCGCTTCGTCGCGGATCGCCGCCGGATTCCAGTAGCTGCGGGCGGCGCGCTCGGCGACCTGCAAGGCGAGCTGCTCGGCGGACAGCCCGGTCTGCGCCAGTGAAATGCCGAGCTTGGCCCGCGCCGTCTTCGCCAGATCCTTCAGGCGATCGGCGACCCGCGCCAGCAGCAGCGCCTGGGTGCCGACCGCGTGCGCCTTCGCCGCGGCTTCGGCGGATTCGAACAGCTTCAGGCCGATCCGCTCGGAGGCCGCCACCAGCGCCGGATAGGCGCGGGCGCCAGCCACTTCGATGAACGCCGGCATCGTGCCGAAATCCCAGTCGAGCACCACGTCGCGGGTCCAGCGCTTCGCCTCCGGGCTTGCTTCGGCGCGCTTGCTGATTTCGCTGCGGGCGGCGCCGCCGAAGCGCTGCTGCAGCGCGAGCAGCGATTCGGCTTCGCCGAGCGCCTTGCCGTCGGCACCGACCAGCACCAGCCGGGGCCTCAGATGGGCTTCGAGCCTGGCCGGCGCGAAGTCGTCCGGCTTCAGCTGCACGCCGTTCATGTCGCGGAACCTGGCGCAGATCGCATCGAGGAGTTCGCCGGAATTCGGATTCGCCGCATGGGCGATCGCGTTGGCGTACTCCGCAGCCGGCGTGCACAGGCGGCGCAGCTGCATCGGCAGGCTGCGGATCAGCGCCTCGATCTTGGCCGGCAGCAGGCCCGGCACCAGCCAGTCGAAGCGCTCCGCGGGCAGCGCGAACAGCTGGGCGATCGGGATCTCGAAGCTGACGCCATCGGCATCGGCGCCGGGGTCGTGCGAATAGCTCAAACAGATGCGCTGGCCGGCGAGATCCAGATGATCCGGAAACAGGCTGGCGACATCGGCGTTGGCGCCCGGCTTCAGCGCGTCGGCCTCGGCCATCAGCAGTTGTCGTTGCAGGGCCGGCTCGCGGCGCAGCGCGTTCTTGAGCCCCACCGTCGTACAGATATCGGCCGGCAGCAAGGTGTCGTAGAACGCGAAGAACTGGCTTTCGTCGGCGAGCAGATCGGGCCGGCGCAGCCGCGCTTCCTTGTCGCGCACTTCATCGAGCAAGGCCAGATTCTTGTCGAGGAAGGCCGGCTTGTTCGGCATGTCGCCGCGCACCAGCGCTTCGCGGATGAAGATCTCGCGCGCCTTCGCCGGCTCGTCGCGGCCGTAGTGGCGGGCGCGCTTGAGCACCTGCATGCCGAACAGCGTCACCACTTCCATCGCCGTGACTTCGCCGCGTTCGGCGTGCCAGACCGGATCCTGCAGCACGCGCTTGACCAGGTGCGGCGCGACCTCGGCCAGCCATTCCGGCTGGATCTCGGCATTGATGCGGCCGAACAGCTGGCTGGTCTGCACCAGCTGCGCGCTCATCATCCACGGCGGCGGCTTCTTCGACAGGGTCGAGCCCGGGAACACCTTGAAGCGGCGGCCACGGGGACCGTTGAAGTCCGGCTTCTCGCGGTCCTTCTGGCCGATGTGGTCGATCAGACCCGCCAGCAGGCACTTGTGGATGTCGGTGTAGAGCTTGTCGAGCGGCTGGTCGGTCTTCGGCTTGTCGGCGTCCTGCTTGCCCAACATATCCACGATCTGCCTGTGGACCGACTCCCACTCCTCCATCCGCAGATAGCTGACGAAATGCTCCTTGCACAACTTGCGCAGCTGGCGATTGGAGCTGGCCGCACTCCACTGCTGGTAGCGCGCCCACAGGTTCAGCAAGGTGAAGAAGTCGGACTTCGGATGCCGCCACTCGGCATGCTTGAGCCGCGCGGCGTTCTGCTGGTCCGGCGGCACGTCGTGCGGGTCCTGCACCGAAAGAGCCGCCGCCAGCACCCAGACATGCTCGCGATACGCGGTGCCACGCCCGGCCTGGGCGATGCGGGCGATGCGCGGGTCGAGTGGCAGCCGGCCCAGCTCGCGACCGAGCGGGGTGATGCGCTTGTCGTCGCGCCGCGCAGCGTGCCGGTCGTTCCCTCGCGCGCCTGCGGCCGACTCGCCTTGGCGAACCGCGGCTTCGCCGCTGTCGCGTGGTTCGCGTCCGCCTTCGAGCGCACCGAGCATCTCCAGCAGACGGTAGCCATCGGCGATGTGCCGGCCTTCGGGGGCGTCCAGCCACGGGAAATCCTCGACGTCGCCCAAGCCGAGCGACGCCATCTGCAGGATCACGCCGGCCAGGTTCGAGCGCAGGATTTCCGGATCGGTGAACGGCGGCCGGGTCGCGAAGTTCTGCTCGTCGTACAGGCGCAGGGCGACACCGGGCCCGACGCGTCCGCAGCGGCCGGCACGCTGGTTGGCGGCGGCCTGCGAAACGCCTTCGATCTGCAACTGCTGCACGCCGAGGCGCGGCGAGAAGCGGTTGATGCGCGCGGTGCCGGTATCGACCACGTAGCGGATGCCGGGCACGGTCACCGAGGTTTCGGCGACATTGGTCGCCAGCACGATGCGCGGCGCGCCGCCGGACGAAAAAACCTTGTCCTGCTTCTCCGCCGGCAGCCGCGAATACAGCGGCAGCACTTCGGCGCGCGGGAAGCGGCCGGGAAGTGAACGGGCGAGATCGTTGATCTCGCGCTCGCCCGGCAAAAAGACCAGCGTGTCGCCGACTCGTCCGGACTGCCACAGCGATTCGATGCCATTGGCGACCTGGCCTTCGAGATCGTCGTCCTGATCCGGCGCGCGGTAACGCATCTCGACAGGATAGGTGCGGCCTTCGACGAGCAGGATCGGCGCCGGCTCGCCGCGGCTGCTGGCGAAGTGCTGGGCCAGCTTTTCCGGATCGAGCGTGGCCGAGGTGATGATCAGCTTCAGCTCCGGCCGGCGCGGCAGCAGCCGCTTCAGCCAGCCGAGCAGGAAGTCGATGTTCAGGCTGCGCTCGTGGGCCTCGTCGATGATGATCGTGTCGTAGGCCAGCAGCTCGCGGTCGCGGCTCAGTTCGGCCAGCAGGATGCCGTCGGTCATCAGCTTGATCAGGCTGCGCTCCGACATGCGGCGATCGAAGCGGGTCTCGAAGCCGACCAGGTCGCCGACCTTGCCATCGAGTTCCGAGGCGATCCGGTTGGCCACACTGCGCGCCGCCAGCCGTCTCGGCTGGGTGTGGCCGATCAGCCCGCGCCCGCCGCGGCCGAGTTCCAGGCACAGCTTCGGCAGCTGGGTGGTCTTGCCGGACCCGGTCTCGCCGCACAGCACGACGACCTGGTGCTCGGCGATCGCCTTCAGCAACTCGTCCCTGGCCTGCACCACCGGCAGCTCGGCCGGGTAGCGGATGGTTTCGGGCAGGAGCCGCCGCCGGTTATCGGCCGCCAGCAGGGCGGCTTCGACATCCTTCTCGAAGCGCGCCGTGTCGAACTTCGGGTTGTTGCGCGCACCGGCCACGGAGCGGCCGAGCCGCGCGGCGTCGCGCAGCAGCAGGCGATCGCGGATCAGGTCGAAACGGGCTTGCAGCGAGGGCGTGGCGGCAGTCACGGGCGGCGGGACAGCGGGAGCGGCCGCCATGATACGGCAGCCCCCGCGCCCGCCGGTGGCCGCGCTCAGGGCGCTGCGGCGCGCTCGACGATCTTCAGTTCGACGCGCCGGTTCAGCTCCCGGCCGTCTTCGCTGGCGTTGTCGGCGACCGGCTGCGTTTCGCCGAAGCCGGCCGCGGTCATCCGGCCGGCATCGATGCCGGCGGCGATCAGGTAGTCGCGCACCGCCTGGGCGCGCGCTTCCGACAGGCGCAGGTTGTAGGCATCGGCACCGCGGCTGTCGGTGTGGCCTTGAACGGTCAGGCGAATGTCGTCATGACGTTTCAGCGCATGGGCAACGCCGTCGAGCAGGGCCTTGGCGCTCAAGGTCAGCGCCGCCTTGTCGAACGCGAAGTTGACGCCGCGCAGCACGACGACATCGCCCGGCTTGCAGCCGCCGAACTCGGCGGCGTTGTCGTCATACGGCGGCTCGCAACCCGGCTCGGGTGGCGCGGGTTCGACGACCGCTTCCTCGGCCGGCGTCTCCACCAGCGGGACCACCCGCACCGGCTCGACCGGCGCCTCCACCGGCACCGGCGTCGGCGCCGGCGCACCGAAGTGATAGTGGATCGAGGCCAGTGCCGAGTGCGCGCTGTAGCGCGCACCGACCGTGGTATCGGGATTGTTGGCGAGCAGATCGAAGCGGCCGCGGTTGGCGCGCAGGTAGCGATAGTCGAGCGACGCCGTCCAGCTCCGGCCGAGATCGAAGCGCAGGCCACCGCCGGCCTGCCAGGCGAACACGGCGTCGAAATCGCTGCGCAGCCCGGCGCCGCTGAGGAACAGGCCGGAATTGTCGACCGCAGGATCGCGCACCGCGATCCGGGCGACGCCGGCGCCACCGCCCAGATAGGGGTGCAGCCGGGCCGCCGGGAACAGGTCGAACCACAGGTTGCCGAAGGCGATGTCGGCGAACTCGCGACCGCCGACGCGAGTCGACGGCCTGCCGTTGGCCAGCACGATGCCGTCGAAGTCGTTGTCCCGGTGCGCCAGCTCGAGCTCGCTGCGCAGGCCGAAGTCGAAGGCGTAGCCGGCGACGAGGCCGGCGACGTAGCCGGGATCGAAGCTGACCGTGCTGAGTCGGGTGCCGTCGGCCACCGGGAACAGGCCGTTGTCGGCGCCGTAGAGGCGGAAGCGCTGGTCGCGGGCGATGTTGCCGCCGCCTTCAAGCCCGAGATACCAGCCCGGGTTGACGGCCGCCGACGCGCCAGGAAGCACCGCGAACAGCGACAGGCCGAGCGCCGCCGCTTTCAATCTGCAGGACATGATCACCAACACTCCGTTGTATTCCGTGTGAATCCGGCCCGGGATGCTGGGTCCCGATCCGGACATGGCAGGATGTCTCGCCGGGTCGAGGCGGCGGCATCTGCACGCGTGGGGTGGCTGCGGCAACGTTGCCGTCCACCCGGGAGGCCCGGCACGCAACAATCCGGCCAGCCCGGGCCGCGCCCTGCTCTTGTACCCGCTGGCGAATGAATGCCTTGTCAAACCCGACCTTCATCGATGGCCACGAACGTTCTTGTCACCGGTAGCGCAGGCCACCTCGGCGAAGCGCTGATGCGCACGCTGCGCGCACAGGGCCGTCCGGCCATCGGCATCGACATCAAGCCGTCGCCGTACACCGATCGTGTCGGCTCGATCTGCGACGCGGCCTTCGTCGGCGCCTGCCTGGCCGGCGTCGATGCCGTGCTGCACACGGCGACCCTGCACAAGCCGCATGTCGAGACCCACAGCCGCCAGCAGTTCGTCGATACCAATGTCAGCGGCACGCTGACCCTGCTCGAAGCGGCGGCGCGGGCCGGCGTCGGCGCGTTCATCTACACCAGCACCACCAGCGCCTTCGGCGCCGCGCTGAGCCCACCGGCCGATGCACCAGCGGCCTGGATCACCGAGGACGTGGTGCCGGTGTCGAAAAACATCTACGGCGCCACCAAGCTGGCCGCCGAGGACCTGTGCCAGCTGTTCCACCGGCTGCAGCGCCTGCCCTGCCTGGTGCTGCGCACCTCGCGCTTCTTTCCGGAAGACGATGACGCCGCCGATGCCCGCGCGGCCTATGTCGATGCCAATCTCAAGCTCAACGAGTTCCTGCATCGCCGGGTCGAGATCGAAGACGTGGTCGGCGCCCATCTGCTGGCAATCGAGCGGGCGCCGGCGATCGGCTTCGGCCGCTACATCATCAGCGCCACCACGCCGTTTCTGCCAAGCGATGCCGCCGCGCTGCGCCGCGATCCCGGCGCTGTGCTGCGCGAACGGGTGCCGCAGTACGAAGCCGAGTACGCGCGCCGCGGCTGGCGGATGACCGACAGCCTCGATCGCGTCTACGACAATCGCCGCGCCCGGCACGAACTCGGCTGGCAGCCGCGCTGGGATTTCGCCGCGCTGATCGCCCGTCTTGCCCGCGACGAAGACCCTCGCAGCGCCATGGCGCGGGCGATCGGCCGCAAGCCCTACCACGATCGCGCGCCGGCCGGGCCGGGGCCGTATCCAGTCGGCACGGCCCATGCTTCACCCCGCTCCTGATCCTCTTTCCTTCCCTGCACGCCATGTCGACCCTCTCTCGCGCCCGCCGTCACGGCGCCATCCTGCTGCTGGCCTGCGCCGCCGTTGCCGCCGCGCCGGCTTTTGCCAAGGAGTCGCCGAAAGCTGCGGCCACGATGCAGGGCGATGCCGCCCGGCCGGCGGCGGCGGCGAACTGGCAGCGCGCGGAGCTGTACTTCGGCCTGGGTCGCGCCGGCGGCGCCGACGCACCGGCCTATGCGCAGCGCTGGCAGCAGTTCCTCGACGACGAGGTCACGCCGCGCTTTCCGGACGGCTTTTCGGTGCTTGACGTCTACGGCCAATGGCAGCGCCGGGAAACGAAGGCCGTCGAGCGGCTGAACTCCAAGCTGCTGGTGATCCTGTTCCAGGGCGCGCAGCACCGCGCCGATCTCGATGCGCTGCGCGCGGCCTGGAAGCAGCGCACCGGCGATCAGTCGGTGCTGCTGACGATCAGCCCCGCCGAGGTGTCGTTCTGATGAAGGGCTTCGTGCGCGGGGATCTCGATGGCTTCGTCGGGCTGGCGCTCGACAATCTGGTGCTGCTGCTGCTGATTTCCGCACTCGGGCACTTCATCCTCGGCTTCGACGATGCGCTGCTGCTCGGCACCGTGCTGCCGGGGGCGGCGGTGTCGCTGCTGGTCGGCAACCTGTTCTATGCCTGGCAGGCGCGCAAGCTGGCGGCGCGCGAAGGCCGGGACGATGTCTGCGCGCTGCCGTTCGGGCTGAACACGATCACCGTGTTCTCGTTCGTGTTCCTGGTGATGCTGCCGGCCAAGCTGGCGGCGGTCGCGGCCGGCAGCGCCGATCCGGCGCGCGCCGCCTGGCAGGCCGGGCTGCTGGCCTGTTTCGGCACCGGCGTCATCGAGTTCGCGGGTGCCTTCGTCGCCGGCTGGGTACGCCGGCACACGCCTCGTGCGGCGCTGCTGTCGACCCTGGCCGGGCTGGCGCTGGCCTTCATCGCGCTGGGTTTCCTGATGCGCGCCTACGCCCACCCGCTGATCGGCATCGTCACCCTGGTGGTGGTGCTGATCGGCTACTTCGGCCGCGTCAAGCTCCGGGGCGGCCTGCCGGTAGGCGTGGTCGTGGTGCTGCTCGGCATCGCCCTCGGCTGGACCCTGGGCCTGGCGCCGACCGGAGCACCGCCGCCACCGCCGCGGCTGTCGCTGCCGGTGCCGGTGCTCGGCGCGCTGTGGGAAAGCCTGCGCCTCGACCCGTTCCTGAGCTACGCGGCGGTGATCGTGCCGATGGGCCTGATCTCGGTGGTCGGCTCGATGCAGAACCTGGAATCGGCGGAGGCGGCGGGCGACCGATACGACACCCGCTCGTCACTGGCGGTCAACGGCATCGCCACCTTGGTCGCCAGCGCCTTTGGCTCCTGCTTCCCGACGACGCTCTACATCGGCCACCCGGGCTGGAAGGCGATGGGCGCACGCGCCGGCTATTCGACCCTGTCCGGCGTGTTCATCGCGGGCTTGTGCTTCAGCGGCACCATCGCCCATGTCGCCTGGGCGGTGCCGATCGATGCCGGCATCGCGATCCTGCTGTGGATCGGCATCGTGATGAGCGTGCAGGCCTTCGATGCGACGCCGAAGGCGCACTTCCCGGCGGTGGTCATCGGCCTGCTGCCGGGGCTGGCGATGTGGGGCTCGCTGATGCTGAAGGCGGGGCTGCGGGCGGCCGGTGCCGGCAGCGACGGTGGACCGGGCATCAGCGACGCGCTGCTGCCGGCCTTCCATGCCGCCGACGTCTGGGCCGAAGGGGCTTTCGCGCTGGAACAGGGTGTGGTGTTCAGCGCGATGATCCTGTCGGCGGCGACGGTGGCGATCATCGAGCGCAAGTTCGTCAATGCGGCGCTCTGGATGCTGGTCGCCGCCGCGCTGTCGGCGACCGGGCTGATGCACTCGTTCCGCTACACCGGTGCCGACACCGCACTGAGCCTGCAGCCGGCCTGGACCTTCGTCAGCGCCTATATGGCGGCGGCGGCGGTGCTGATCGCGGCGCGCTGGCTGACCGTGCCGGACGACGGCCCGGCCGCGCACTGAGGCTTCAGTCCGGGCGCGCGGCCGGCCGCAGCCACTCCGGCGGCATCAGCAGCACCTTGATCCTGTCGATCAGGCGCCCGGGCCGCAGCACGTCGCGCCACATGTCGGCGAACTCGTGGAAGTTCAGGGTGATCGCGTTGTAGCTGGTCGGCTGGCGCACGGCGACGCCGTACTGCACCCGCTCGACCTCCGGCTCGAACGTGCCGAACCAGCGATCGAACAGGATCAGCACGCCGCCGTAGTTCTTGTCGATGTACTGCGCATTGCGGCCGTGATGCACGCGGTGGTGGGACGGCGTGTTGAACAGGTACTCGATCCACGGGTGCAGCTTGTCGACCACTTCGGTGTGCACGAAGTACTGATAGGCGAGGTTGACGCCGTACAGGAAGAACACCACCGACGGGTGCACGCCGAGCAGCACCATCGGCATCCAGAACAGCCACCAGCCGGTGATCGAATACAGCAGGCTCTGGCGCATCGCCGTGGTCATGTTCATCACGGTGCCGGTGTGATGGACGACGTGGGCGCTCCAGAACCAGCGGATCCGGTGGCTGCAGCGGTGAAACCAGTAGTAGCAGAACTCGACGGCGAAAAAGATCGGCAGGATGGTGAGTCCGTTGACCGGCAGTTCTTCGACCAGCCGGTGCTGCCAGAACCAGGCGACGGCGGCCGCGGTGATCAGCGCATGGGCGATCACCTCGAAGATCTGGTACGCGCCGCCGAGCATCAGGTTGGCGACGATCTCCCTGATCTGGAACGGTTCGCGCCGGCCGCGGCCGCGCATCACCTGCCACTCGATCGCGAAGCCGATCAGGAACAGCGGCGTCATCGCGGTCAGCACCACCTGCTTCCAGTCGATGTGCGGGCCGAACATCGTGTCGATCAGTTCCATCACCACGGCGCTTCTCCTCGTCGTCATGGCGAGGATTCTCGACTGATTCCGCTTGCGCGACTTGATCGCTCGCCGCCATTCTTTTGATCTTTCACGCCAATCTCGGATGCCCACGCGGTCATGCAGGGACAGGTTTCCGCCACCTATGTCCGGCTGCTTCACGAGTACCTGGCCTTGCGCGGCCTCGACGCCGCGGCCGTGCTCGGCGAAGCCGCGCCCGGCGACGACGGCAGCGGGCTGGCCCGGGTGCCGGTGGCGCACTGGGCGACGCTGCTGGCGCGCGCCGATGCCGTGCTGCAGGAACCGGCACTGGGCCTGAGCGTCGGCGCCCGCATCCAGCCCTCGCACTTCGGGCTGCTCGGCTACCTGACCCTGTGCTGCACCACGCTCGCCGAAGCGCTGGCGCGGCTCGCCGACTACGAGCGGCTGGTCTACGACGTCAATCGGGTGCAGGTGACGATGGGCACCGACGGCGTGCAGCTCGAATGGGGCGACGAGCGGGGACGGCCCGGACAGCGCGTCGATGCCTGCGCGATCGCGGCACTGATCGCCTACGCCCGCAACATCACCGCGCAGCCGGACGCCGCACCCGCCGAAGTGCGCTTCATCAACGCCGCGCCCGACGATGTCGCGGTCTATCGCGCCTTCTTCCGCTGTCCGGTCGGCTTCGATGCGCCGACGACTGTCGTGCGGCTGCCGCTGGCGCTGATCGCCGCACCGCTGCGCCAGCCCGATCCGGCGCTGCACGCCCTGCTCGACGCCCAGGCGCGCGCCCAGCTGGCGCGGCTGTCGCCGGCCGACGACTTCGAACGGCGATTGAGGGAAACCATCGCGGCTGGCCTGCGCGGCGGTGACGCGACGCTGGCCAGCTGCGCGGCCCGGCTGAACTGCTCGTCGCGTACCTTGCAGCGGCGGCTCGATGCGGCCGGATCAAGCTTCCAGCAGGCCCTCGACGACACCCGCCGCCGGCTGGCCGAGTCCTGGCTCGGCGATCCGCGCCTGAAGCTGGCCGAGGTGGCCCAGCTGCTCGGCTATACCGACCAGGCGGCGTTCACGCGCGCCTTCCAGCGCTGGACCGGGAGCGCGCCGGGGCAATGGCGCAAGCGGCAGCGCTGACGGCATGCGCCATGCAGCGTTGAATCCCCGAAGCGCAGGCCGTAAAATCTTTTATGAATAACGTTATGAATTTTAGTTATAAATCTCTCCACGCCCGGCGACACCCATGATCTTCCGCCAGTTCTTTGATCCGGTTTCAAGCACTTACACCTATCTGATGGCATCCGGCCGAGGCCGCGAAGCGGTGATCATCGACCCGGTGAAGGAGCAGGCACATCACTACCTGGCCGCGATCAACGATCTCGACCTGAAACTGGTCCGCGCCATCGACACCCATACCCACGCCGACCACATCACCGCGCTCGGCGACCTGCGCACGGCGACCGGCTGCGTGACCATCATGGGCGAGTTCACCAAGGCCAGCTGCGTGTCCGAAGCGATCCGCGAAGGCGAGACGGTAACCGTCGATGGCATCGTGCTGCAGGCGATCTACACGCCCGGCCACACCGATGAATCATTCAGCTTCGTGCTCGGCCCGGCGCAGCCGCTGGCAGTGTTCACCGGCGACGTGCTGCTGATCCGCGGCAGCGGTCGCACCGATTTCCAGGGTGGCGACGCGCGCAAGAGCTGGGATTCGATCGTCAACAAGCTGTTCCGGCTGCCCGACGAGGTGACCGTCTATCCCGGCCACGACTACAAGGGCTGGAGCGCTTCGTCGATCGGCGAGGAACGGCGCCACAACCCGCGGCTGGCCGGCAGGACCGAAGCCGAGTACGTGGCGATCATGAACGGCCTGAATCTGCCGAACCCCAAGCTGATGGACATCGCGGTCCCCGCCAACCTGGCCTGCGGGAACGTCTGAGGCCGTGATCGACCCGACGGCCGGACCCGGCTGGCTGAAGCACTTCCCGCTGCTCGCCGACCTGCATCGCAGTTCCGGCAGGGCGCTGGCACAGGACGGCATCGCCGGCACCATCACCGCGATCCTGCTGATTCCGCAGGCGCTGGCCTATGCCCTGCTGGCCGGCCTGCCACCGGAAATCGGCCTGTACGCCAGCGTGCTGCCGGTGATCGTCTACGCGCTGCTCGGATCGAGCCGGGTGCTGGCGGTCGGCCCGGTGGCGGTGGCGGCGGTGATGGTCTCGGCGGCACTGGTTCCCTATGCCGGCGACGATCCGGCGCGCTACCTGAGCGGCGCCCTGATCCTGTCGGGCTTAAGCGGCGCGATCCTGCTGGCGATGGCGGCGCTGAAGCTCGGCTGGCTGACCCACTTCATCAGCCATCCGGTGCTGTCCGGCTTCACGACGGGTGCGGCGTTGTACATCGTCGGCACCCAGCTGTCGGGGCTGACCGGCATTCCGGTGCCGCGCGAGGCCGGGGCTGCCGGCATCGTCGCGGCCCTGTTCGCCGGTCGCGGTCGGCTCGATCCCGAAACCCTGGCCTTCGGCCTGGGCGCCATGCTGCTGCTGTTCGCCGCGCGCACGCCGCTGGTCGCCCTGCTGATGCGGCTCGGCCTGAAGCGCGAGACCGCCGGCAGCCTCGGCCGTACCGCGCCACTGCTGCTGGTGATCGTCGCCACGGTGCTATCGGCCAGCCTCGACGCCCAGGCCCGTTGGGGCGTGGCGGTGGTCGGCGCGATCCCGCAGGGGCTGCCGCGCCTGTCGCTGCGCTTTCTCGCCGAAGACGGCTGGCTGCAATTGCTGGCGCCGGCGGCGATGATCGCGATCATCGGCTATGTCGAAAGCATTTCAGTGGCCAAGGCGCTGGCCTTCCGGCGCCAGGAGAGGATCGATCCCGATCGCGAACTGCTGGCGCTCGGCTGCACCAATGTCATCGCGGCCGTGGCCGGAGCAATGCCGGTCGCCGGCGGCTTCGCCCGCTCGATGGTCAATTACGAGGCCGGCGCCCGCAGCCAGCTGGCGGCGGTGATCACCGCGCTGTGGGTGGCGCTCGCGGCGCTGCTGTTCACCGGCCTGCTGGCGCCGCTGCCGAAGGCGGTGCTGGCGGCGATCATCGTCGTCGCGGTCTGGCAGCTGGTCGATTTCGCCAGCCTGCGCCACAGCTGGCGCTATGACCGCGGCGACGGCGCCGCCCAGGCGGCGACCATCGCCGGCGTGCTGGCCCAGGGCGTGGAGGCCGGCCTGATGATCGGCGCCGGTCTGTCGCTGCTGCTGTTCCTGTATCGCACCAGCCGGCCGCATATCGCCGTGGTCGGCCAGGTTGGCGACAGCGAGCATTTCCGCAATGTGCTGCGCCACGAGGTGCGCACCTGGCCAGACCTGCTGTTGCTGCGCATCGACGAGACGCTGTACTTCGCCAATGCGCCGAGGGTCGAATCCGAGTTGCAGGCCTACATCGTCGAAGCGAAGCAGCCGAAGGACGTGGTGCTGGTGATGTCGGGTGTGGCCTACATCGATACCAGCGGGCTCGACGTGCTCGAAGCACTGGCCACCGCGCTGGCCGGCAACGGCAGCCGCCTGCATCTGGCCGAGGTCAAGGGACCGGTGATGGACCGTCTGGCCGGCACCGACCTGCTCGCGGCCCTCGGCGCCAGCCGCGTGCACCTGTCGGCGCACGGCGCCATCTCGGCGATCCAAAGCCTCACGCGCTGATTTAATGACATAATTTTCACAACTTCCACTCCTGTTCCGGAGCGTTGTGATGAAACTGCGACTGGCCTCTGCCTTCCTTGGCGTTCTGCTTGGCGGCTCGGCGCTCGCCGACCCGGCGGCAGGCCACATCGACTGGAACTACGACGGCGATCACGGCCCGAAGCACTGGGCGGAACTGACGCCGGACTTCGGCGAATGCGCGCGCGGCAAGGCGCAGTCGCCGATCGACATCAGCCATGCGACGCCGCGAGCCGACCTGCCGGACCTCGACGTCCACTATCACACGGCGCCGCTGCGGATCCTCAACAACGGCCACACCGTGCAGGTCAATGCGCCGGATGACGACACGCTGAGCATCGGCGCTCACCGTTACCACCTCGCCCAGTTCCACTTCCACACGCCGTCGGAGGAACACCTCGACGGCAAGACCTATGCGATGGAACTGCACATGGTCCACCGCGACGATGAAGGCCACCTGGCGGTGCTCGGCGTGCTGATCAGGCACGGCCGCAGGAACGCCGCACTCGACCACGTGCTGAGCCATCTCCCGGAAGATCACGACGGCGAGCACGAAGCGGTCGACGACGTCGATCCGGCCTCACTGCTGCCGAAGGACCTGAGCTATTTCTATTACGAGGGCTCGCTGACCACGCCGCCATGCGCCGAGCACGTCGCCTGGTACGTGCTGGAACATCCGATCGAAGCCTCGAAGCAGCAGATCGCCAGCTTCAAGAAGCTCTACGCGCACAACGCGCGACCGGTCCAGCCGCTGAACGCCCGCAGGGTCTACGCCCACCGCGCGCACGCCCCGGCGCATCCCTGAGTCGGTCAGCGCCGGCGGCGTCGCTTGCCGGTGCTTGCGGGGTCGACGCTGGCCTGGCCCAGTGCCCGCGCGACCTCGACGAAGGCGCGCGGAATCGCAGCCTCCTCATGGCGGCGGTGGATGATGCACAGCGCCACCGTCGCCCGGTCGGCACTCGCCAGCGGCACGTGGACGATGCCGGGAATGCTCAGGTTGCGTCCCGATTCGGTGACCAGGCTGAGGCCCATGTTCGAGGCCACCAGCGCCGTGGCGGTCAGCACATCGTCGACCTCCTGCACGCGCTGCGGCGTCAGGCCGCGCTGGTGGAACAGGCGCATCAGGTGATCGATGAAGCCCGGCCGCGGCGCGCGCGGATAGAGAATCAGCGGCTCGCTCGACAGCTCGGCGAGCGACAGGCTGGCGCGTGGCGCCAGCGGATGGCTTTCCGGCACCACCACCGACATCCGCTCGGTCTGGATCACTTCCCAGACCAGGTCCGGTTCTTCGGTGAAGAAGCGATTGAAGCCGACATCGATGCGCCGCTCACGCAGCGCCTTCAGCTGCGCGGCACGGTCGAGACTGTGCAGCACCACTTCGACATTGGGCAGCCGTTCACGGAATTCGCGGACGATCTTCGGAATCGCGCCGAGCACCGCCGAGCCGAATACGCCGACGTCGAGCCGGCCGATCCTGCCCTGACCGGCCAGCTTGACGCGCTCGCCAGCCTGCTGCGCCAGCGCCAGCAGGTTGCGGGCTTCCTCGAAGAACAGCTGGCCGGCGGCCGTCGGCTCGACCCCTGCGGCGCTGCGCACCAGCAGCTGCACGCCGAGCGCTTCCTCGAGCATCTGTACGTGGCGGGTCAGCGGCGGCTGTGAGATGTGCAGCTTCAGCGCGGCGGCGCGGAAGCTCTTCTGCTCGACCACGGCGACGAAGCAGCTCAGCCGGCGGAAATCCATGAAGCTAGACGCCATGTCGGTTTCGCTCGAATCCAGCGGTGGGCGATGCCGATCTTGTATCACCCGGGCCGGGCAAAGGTATTAGACGGAAACCCGGCCCGCCACTAGTTTCGTCGTCGCCATGCACAGCGCAGCATTTCGCAGCCTGTCCCGCGGAGCGCGACACCGATGCCGATCATCCAGGTCAACATGCTCGAAGGCCGCACCGTCGCCCAGAAGCGCGCGCTGCATGCCGCGCTCAGCGAAGCCGCCGTCACCGCACTTGGCGTGCCCGGAGATTCGGTGCGCGTGCTGATCCACGAACTCGGCCCGGAGCACTTCGCGCTGGCCGGCATCACGGCAGGCGAACTGCCGCTGTCGCAGCGCCGCCGCGAAGCCGTGCGCATCGCGAACCCGGAGAGGACGGCTGTTTCGAAGTAGCAGCGCGGCGTCGCCCGATCCGCCACCAGAAGCGGACGGGCCCATGGGCAACAACCGTGCGACGAGGAGAAGACCGCATGACCGCAGCAAGCCTGAGCCTGCCGCCCGGTTACGAGGAACTTGAAGCCTTCGTGCCGTATTGGGCGCTGGACAGCAACGACCAGCGCCGGGCCGCCCGTTCCACCGCCACGATGGCGGACATCCAGCGCTTCTACGATGCCATCGTCGCCCGCGCCGAACAGGCGATCGTCCATTGCGAGCAGTTCACGCTCGGCCAGATGCCGCCGGCCAGCGAGCGCCTGTTCAAGCTGCTGCTGGCGATGAACCACGCCGCAATCGCCGTCGAGATGCACGGCGAGCCGCGCGCCCACGAATCGACCTGGCCCAGCGCCGTCCGGATCACCCAGGGTCCGTGGCCGCACGGCGGCCGCATCTGAACCGGAGCGAACCCATGAGTGCAGTGATCGAACAGCCGGCATCGACGAAACACGTCATCGACGAGCGCAGCTTCACCCATGCCGCCGGTCTCGCGACCGGCCCGGTATCGGTGGAGCCGTATCGCTCGCCGGAATTCTTCGAACTGGAACGCGAGCGCGTGTTCAAGCGCGCCTGGCTGTGCGTCGGCCGGGTCGAGCAGTTGCCGCAGGTCAACGGCTACTTCACCAAGGACATCGAGATCTGGAAGGCCTCGGTGCTGGTGACGCGCGACAAGCATGACAGGGTCCGCGCCTTCCACAACGTCTGCAGCCATCGCGGCAATCTGGTGGTCAACCAGAGCTGCGGTGTGGCCGAACGGCTGGTCTGCCGCTACCACAACTGGCAGTACCGCAATGACGGCGAGCTGATCGGCGTGCCCGACCAGAAGCACTTCTTCGATCTCGACAAGAAGACCTGCGGGCTGACGCCGATCAGCTGCGAAGTCTGGGAAGGCTTCATCTTTCTCAATCACCAGCGCCAGCCGGAAGTGTCGCTGGCCGAGTTCCTCGGCCCGTTCGGCAGCCGCTACGCCGGCATCCCGTATTTCAATCTCGACGAGACCATCGTCATCCAGGCCGATTTCAAGGCCAACTGGAAGCTGATCGCCGACGCCTTCGCCGAGCCCTACCATGTGCCGAGCCTGCATCCGGCGACCCTGGCACCGGGCTTCGCCCATCCCGAGGAGAACCGCTACGCACGGCCCTTGAGCGCCATGGCGCATGGCATCCATCGGCACTTCTCCGCCTACGGCAACCCGCACTACGTGCCGGCGCCGACCTCGAAGGTCGAGGCGCTGGTCTACGTGCAGGACACCGGCGGCGTGCTCGGTGGCGACGACAGCAGCAATGCCGCAGCCCTCACCGCCCATCCGGCGATCAACCCGACCAAGGATCCGTGCTGGTCGGCCGACGTCACCTGGATCTTCCCGAACTTCAACATCGACTACTCCACCGGCGGCTTCTGGACCCATGAGTTCTGGCCGGTCGCCCACGACCGCACGCACTGGACGCTGAAGATCTACATCCCGAAGACGATGTCGATCCGCCATCGCCTGCAGCTGGAGCACTACGCCTGCCGCTGGGCCGAAGTGGTGCTGGAAGACGTCACCAATTGCGAGCGCATCCAGCGCGGGCTGGAGAGCGGCGCCAAGGACACGATGATCCTGCAGGACGCGGAAATGCTGATCCGCCACTCGCTGCATGTGCTGGACAAGTGGGTCAAGGCCGATCGCGTCGCCGACGCGTTGCGCTGAAGCCGATCACGACAACGACTGCGGCCGGACCTCGGCTGCGGCAACGAGGAGAGCCGGATGAGCCCGTATGAAAGCCGCGATGCGGCCGCAGGTCCCGTGACGGCCGATGATGCCGTGCGTTCGCGCCGCGCCGTTCTGAAAGGCATTGCCGCAGGCTCGTTTGCAGCCTCGACTTCGCTGCTGCCGGCTCGGGCCGAGGCCGCCGGCGCGGCGAACTGGGTCGCCGAAGCAGACGTGCTGATCGTCGGCAGCGGCGTCGCCGGTACCGCTGCGGCACTGGCGGCGACCAGCCGCGGCGCCAGCGTGATCATGCTGGAGAAGCTGCCGTTCAAGGGCGGCACCACGGCCAAGTCCGGCGGCGTGTTCTGGATTCCGGACAACGCCTGGCTGAAGCGCCAGGGTGTCGCCGACACCCGCATCGACGCGCTGCGCTACATGGTGCGGCTGGCGCATCCGCAGCGCTACGCGGCGAACGATCCGCTGCTCGGCATCTCGCAGGCGGAGTTCGATCTGATCGCCGCGTTCTACGACAACGGCAGCAAGGTGCTCGACACGCTGGTCGCGACCACCGGTCTGAAACTGGTGCCGTGGACGACCTGGGAAGGCAAGGCCTATCCCGACTACTACTCGGACCTCCCCGAGAACACCGTGCGTCGCGGCCGTTCGCTGGTGCCGGATGTCAGCGGCCACCCCGAGCGGGTAATCTGGCCGAACAACGGCGGCGCCGGAGAATCGCTGCTCTGGGCCTTGCAGCAGGGCTTCGACAAGCTGCCGATCCAGCTGCTGCTCGATCATGCAGTGCTCGATGTCACCCGCGATGCCAGCGGCGTGATCAACGGCCTGATGGTCGATCGCGGCGATGCCGCACCGGTCGCCTTCAAGGCGAAGCGCGCCGTGGTCTTCGCCAGCGGCGGCTTCACCCACCACCCGGAACTGGCACGCAGCCATCTGAAAGGCCATATCTGGGGCGGTTGCGCGGCACCCGGCAGCACGGGGGATTTCGTTGCCATCGCCCAGCGCGCCGGCGCCGTGCTCGGCAACATGAGCAACGCCTGGTGGGGGCAGGTGCCGGTCGAAGTGGCGTTGAAGACGCGCAGCGTGCCAGTCGATGTCTGGTCGACCCCGGGCGACAGCATGATCCAGGTCAACCGCCACGGCCGCCGCTTCGTCAACGAAAAGATCCAGTACAACGAGCGCACCCAGGCCCATTTCACCTGGGACCCGGTGAAGGGCGAGTATCCGAACCTGCTCGGCTTCATGTTGTGGGACGCGCGCACCGCCAAGCACTACGCCGGCTACGACCCGATCCCGGCCGCCAGCGCCAAGCTCGAACAGATCATCGAGGGTGCAACGCTCGAACAGCTGGCCGCGAACATCGACGCACGACTGGCGAAGATTGCCACGCACACCGGCGGACTCAAGCTCGACAAGGATTTCGTCAAGACCCTGCGCGGCACGATCAAGCGCTACAACGCGGCGGCGAAGAAAGGGGTCGACGAGGATTACTCGCGGGGTCAGGCGACGATCGAGGTTGCCTTCCAGTTCATGAATGCCGCCAAGGCGCCGAATCCGTACCCGAACATCACGATGCACCCGATCGCCGATGCCGGGCCGTACTACGCGGTGATCCTCGGCGCCGGCACGCTCGACACCAAGGGCGGCCCGGTGATCAATCCGAACGGGCAGGTGCTCGACACTAGGTCGCAGCCGATTCCGCGGCTGTATGCAGCCGGCAACTGCATCGCCAGTCCGGCCGGCGCCGCCTACTGGGCCGGCGGCGGCACCATCGGGCCGGCGATGACCTTCGGCTATCTGGCCGGTGCCGCTGCGGCGGGCGAGGCCGTTCGGACATGAGGCGGCGACTTGCGGCTGCCCTGATGGCTGCATCGGCGGCAACGATGGCTGATGAGGCTGCGGTCAGCTTCAAGACCCAGATCCAGCCGATCCTCGACGCGCAGTGCGTGTTCTGCCATGTCACGGGTGCGGAGAACGGCGGCCTGAATCTGGGGCGCCGAGTCGCTCGGGCGTCGCTGCTGGCGGTCAGCACCGAAACGCCGATGCCGAGAGTCACGCCGGGCGCGCCCGAGCAGAGCTACCTGATCCACAAGCTGCGCGGCACTCAGCTGGCGGCCGGCGGCAGCGGCAACCGGATGCCGATGAACGATCCGCCGCGGCCGCTCGACGACGGCCAGCTCGATCTGATCCTGCGCTGGATCAACGCTGGCGCGCCGGACAACTGAGTGCGGCATCGAAAGCCGAGCACTGTCTTGAGCCCCCGATCACCCGAGGGCCGCCCGCCATTCCGACCAGCGAAGCCTGCCTCGCTCGGCCAGTTGTTCATGCAGCGCCGCTGCCGATCGTCTGGCGGATCAGCCGTCGGACTCAGCGAGCGGCGCGGCCGGCCGCGATCAGCGGCTTGATCCGGTTGGGCAACCATTGATGGCCCCTCGCGAGCCGACGACTGCGCGTTCGCCCGATCATTGAATCGCCGGTACCGAGAACGGACGGAGGTCAGCGCCATGGGCGGCACCTGCGCTTTTGTCCGACCTCCGTGCCATGTCGAAGGTCTTGACTGCACTTCTGCCGCAGGTCCACCGCGTAATGCCGGCTTGCGGCCTTGGCGTCCCCAGGCACTCCGGTGTGGCGGATCAGTCACCGCCGATTCCGAGACCGCATGTGCCTCGCATGTCAGCTGATGCGAGCAAGCGTGCGCTTCGTCACAGTAGCGCGCCGTCACGATCATCTACGATGCGCCGAGGGTGCGAGACAGGCGTCACATGTGCATATCCGGGTCGCCTCGTTGCCAGATAAGGCGCGACTCGCTTCGCTTGCTTGCCACCGTCGGGTACGAAGTCACCGGCCTCGTGATCTTCCGCTTTGGGACGCGGTCTGGAGCAGCCGCAGTCGCAACAGGCCGCTTTGTTGTCTTCTTGCATCGAGCAGAGACGATCGGCAACGGAGCAGTTGAACAATCCGGACCCGCATCGCGCAGACCATTTCACAGCGCATGACTTATCCGACGTTCTCCGCTCTCGTCTTGCCGGCTTCACCTGATTTCTGAATCAGCACCGATTTCTTTACCTGCTTGATCATCGAGTACGGCCATGACATCGATCGCGTCGTCCATGTACCCACGCGCACTTCTGGTCTGCATCAGTGCGATGATCGCTTTGCCGGCCATTGGCGCCGGCTCGGACCCGGATCCGTTCAGCATCGCTCCTAAGCGGGGCGCTCCGCCCGGCACCGATCAGGTCAGCGATCCTTTCACGATCTACGGCCTCGACCTTGAATCGCCGATCAGCGTTTCGGTCGGGGCATTCAGCATCAACGGCGCAGCGTTCACGTCCGGCATCGGCACCGTCCGGAATGGCGACAGCGTGCGCTTGAAGCTGACGGCACCTGCCGAGTACGGCAGCAACACGCTATCGGTCGTTGCGGTAGGCAGCGTCAGCAGTCCGTTCGTGGTGAGCAGTGCTGCTCGCCAAGCGACACCAGACATCGTCCGGTTCTGCCCCGTCATCGCTGGCTTTCCCGACACCGAGTACGTCAGCGAAGCAGTCACGGTGTCCGGCGTGAATGCAGCGGTTCCGGTATCCATCGCGGGTGGCCGCTACAGCGTCAACAATGGCGACTGGAGTTCGTCAGACGGGCAGGTTGTCAGCGGTGACACGATCAGGGTTGCGGTCGTCGCAGCGTCAGTCCGAGGCGGAACAGCGAGCGCAACGCTCGCGGTCGGCGGTCGGAGCGCGCAGTTCACCGTTGTCAACGAGGGCGCCGACACCGTTCCTGATCCATTCCGGTTTGCGGGCCCGATCCGTGGCCTGCCGGCACTCGGACAGATCAGTTCGGCGATTACCGTGAAGGGAATTGCCGCGCCGACCTCCATCGTCAGCCCGGACGGCACGCCATTCCAGATCAATGGAGGGGTCTTTTCCGCGTTGCCCGGCGTTGTCAATCCGGGAGACAAGGTGTCGCTGTATGTCGTGGCAGGTCCGATGTTGAACGATTTCCGAAGCGGATCGATCACGATCGGAGGCGTCAGCGCTTCCGTCGATGTGCAGAGCGACGCGGCCATCGATCAAGTGCCCGATGCCTTTGCCTTCAGGGCATCGACCGTCCCGCCAGGCACAGAGGCCGTCAGCTCGCCGGTAATGGTGAGGAACATCAACACCTTGACTGATATCAAGGTCAACGGCGCCGAGTACAACGTGAATGGCGGCGCGTATACGTCGAGCGATGGTCAGGTGAAAGCGGGCGACATCGTCACGATGAAGATGCTGTCGACTCCAGGTTCCGGCCAGGCCAAGTCAGCCACGCTGACCATCGGCAGCGGCTTTACCAGATCGCGACAGGCGACGTGGCAAGTCACCGCCAAGACGCCGACGGCCCCGGCGTCGTTCAAACTCGCCAACGCCAGTCTGTATCCGGGCGCGAAAGTGCCGCCCGGCAGCATCGTGACCACCAGCCCGGTCATCGTCCGCGATGCCGTCAAGCCGGTTTCGGTAAAGGTGACCGGCGGCTTCTACAGCATCAACGGCGGGCGATATGTATCGACGCCCGGCACGGCCGTGAATGGCGACTCGGTCACCGCGCAGATGAAGGCACCGGCGGGCTTCGCCGAATCGTCGTCGTTGAAGCTCAGTCTCGGATCGCAATCGTCGACGCTTTCGGTAACCACTTCCACGGATCCGGCATCGGCAACGAAGGCGATGTTCGACGGCGTCACGGCCTACATCTACCGGGAACAGTCGCCTGTCCCCCTCCGCGTGTTCGTGGCTTATCCAAAGGACTGGCAGGCTCAGGATCGCCGGGCTGCCCGGGTGCAGTTCTTTGGCGGCGGCTACAACCACGGCGACCCCGAGTCTGCCGTGGGCGCGGCGATGTCATGGGCAAAAAGGGCTGGTTATGTCGGTTTTGCGCCTGACTATCGGGTCAATGATCGTTTTGGCAGCTCGCCCGTATCGATCGCCGACGATAATCGGCTCGTCGTCAAGTGGATCATGGACAACGCGGCGATGCTGGGCGTCGATCCCGCGCGCGTTGTCGTGGCCGGCGGATCGTCCGCAGGTGGAAGCGCCTTCTTCGCCGGGCTGCCCGATCCGCCGGCGACGACCGCTCCGGACAGCTCGCCGCCGTTTCCCGTTGCCGCCATTTCCATTCGCAGCGGCGCGATCGACGTGGCCGAGGGTGATGGAACCTATGCGTCGCCAAGTACGAACTACTTCTTTCCCGTATCCAACGAGATCTCGCCATCACGCAACCTGAGACCCGGCATGCCACCGGTCATCATGATCCACGGGAATGCGGATGAGCAGGTCCCTCAGTCCAGCGCCATCGCGGCCTGCAATCAGATTCGTCGGTTCGGCACACGCTGCCAGATCAAGAGCGTGTCAGGCGGGCGTCATCGGCTCTCCTCTAGCGCTACCGAGCAAGCGGATCGCGATGAAGAAGCCTTTATGACGTCGATAGGCGTACTGCCGTCGCTTCGTTGAGCATCGCCACGCGGCGCGAAGGTTATCGCATGTGAGGATTGCACTGAGGGATCAACGGGACCAGCGGCTCCCCGGCCCGTCGGTGCCTGCGCGCGCCGCGCCGCCGGATTGGAACCGGGGGCGCGGCGTTTTCCTTCGAGGGTGCCCCCCGTCGTCAGCCGGTGCTTGAACCCGGCCAATCGCCGCGATCGCGCGCAGGGAATCGCACGCGTCGTCCCGTTTGATGCGTGGCTTGCGCCCGGCGCCCGAGGAATCGCGTTTCGCCGATCGTCAGCCGTACTTCGCGAGCAACCGCGTTTTCTCGGCCAGCCGCTTGGCAAGCTGCGTGGTATCGCTGCTGCGGACAATCTCCTGCTCGAAATCACAGGCCATCATCTCGTAGAACGCACGGTCCAGTGCCTTGCGCGCAGCGGCGAGCTGTTGGGCCACGGCGTCGCAGGAGGCTTCGGAATCGATCATCGCCAGCACGCCGCGGATCTGCCCCTCGACGCGCTTGAGCCGCATCACCACGGCATGTCGATGGTCGTGCCCGGCAGCGGCTGGGTCGGCATCGACAGCGGGCGCCACCTGCTTCGACGCCGTCTTGCGCCCGCCTGTCATATACCCCATACCGTATACTCCATGTCTGTTGTACCGTCACTGTACCGGGCGACAGCACCGCTGTCAGCCCGCCAATCACCGCAGGAGACTTGTTGCCATGAACGTGCTGATTGATCCCGATAGCTGGCTGCGCGCCGCCGGGGGCGGCTTGCTGATCGGCCTTGCCGCCGCATTGATGATCATCTTCAACGGCCGCATCGCCGGCGTCAGCGGCGTCCTGGGCGGGTTGATCGTCGATCGAAGCAGCGGCGATCGGCGCTGGCGCTCGATGTTCCTCGGCGGCATGGTGCTGGGCGCAGCATTGCTGACCGCGCTGGTCACCACGCTGCCACCGGTCCGGCTGCAGACCGGCTGGATCGGCATGGCGGCCGCGGGGCTGATCGTCGGCTACGGCACCCGAATGGGCTCGGGCTGCACCTCCGGCCACGGCGTCTGCGGCATTGCCCGGCTGTCGACGCGCTCGATCGTCGCGACGATCACGTTCATGACGTTCGGCGCCATCACGGTTTTCGTGATCCGCCACCTGCTCGGGGTGTCGTCATGAACACGGCGCTGATATCGCTGCTGGCCGGGCTGCTGTTCGGTGCCGGCCTGGCCTTGGGCGGCATGACCGACCCCGGCAAGGTGGTCGCATTTCTCGATGTTGGCGGTCAGTGGGATCCGTCGCTGGCCTTCGTGATGGGTTCGGCGCTGCTGGTGACCTTTCCGGTGTTTGCCTGGGTCCGGCGCAGCGACCGGCCACTGTTCGCCGATCGCTTCCAGTTGCCGAGCAAACGCGATCTCGACCCACAGTTGCTGGCCGGTGCGGTGCTGTTCGGCATCGGATGGGGCATCGCCGGCCTTTGTCCCGGCCCGGCGATCGCCAACCTGACCGCGGGCTCGCCGGAAATCCTGCTGTTCGTCGTCGCGATGGTGGCCGGCATGTGGCTGCGCGATCGCACCGCGTCGATCACCGGCTAGCGGCCACGAGAAAGGCGGCGCGGCGCTGCAGTGCGCTGCGCCGCCTGGGCTGTTCCGTAACCCGCTTCAGCTGGCGCTGGGAATCTTGAACCGGCCGTCGTAGCAGAACTCGTGGATGCGCACGGCGTTGCCGACGTTGACCGCCAGCAGGCCCGGCACCAGCGAAATGGTCAGCTTGTCGTACGGCCGCGTGGCCTTGAAGCCGACCCAGGCCGAGGGCACGGTGCTGCCGTTGATGCCGAGCAGCGAGATCGCCGACTGGTCGAGCGTCGCCACTTCCTGCGGCAGATCGAGCAGCGAGGTGCGCACGGTGATCGAGTTGAACAGCGACAGATTGGCGATGCCGCCCGGGAAGCTGAGTCCGGCCACGGCGTAGTAGCCCGAAGGGACCGTACCGCCTTCGCGAACGACGGCGGTGAGATCGACCGAGCTCAGCGTGCCGCCAAGCAGACCGGCGGTCAGCGTGACGCCGGCTGCGGTGTCGAGGTTGCCGTCGGCAGCAGCTTCCGGCGTGGCCACGCTGTTCAACAGGTTGGTCACGACATCGAGGCCAAGCGAACCCAGCAGGTCGGTCAGCAGGCCGCCGACCAGGCCGTTGGTGCCGATGACCAGATCCGGATTGGTGGCCGAGACGCTGTGCGAGCAGATGAAGTTGCCCGGAACCGGATTGCCGCTGTCGGTGATCGCCGTGGCAGCGCTGCCATCGTTGACCAGCCCGGTGGCCGACTCCGGCTCGCCGCCGACCACATCGCCATTGAGGTTATCGCAGCCGCTCAAGGCCAGGGCGACGGCGCCGGCGCTGATTGCGGAGGTCGTGATCTTGAAAATTCGCATCGTTGTGAAGCTCCTGATCATGGGGGGCGTTTCATCTGCCCTGATAGCACTCTGGCAGGGCCGGAAAGGCGGCCTTTCGCTTGGTTGTGTCCCTGTGCTCGTTCCGGCCAGTCCCGGCCGCGTCTGTGCCACGATGCCGACTCGAAACCATTGTTTACTGAATGGATTGTCGGCTTTTGATGCCGATGATCATGGCGCGTCATGCCGCCGGCCCGACTATTTTCCGGGAATTTTTCATGAATCGCCCGTCAGAATGGAAATCGTCCATCCCGGTCCCATTCAACCAAGTTTTCCTGCGGCGCCAGGAGCGTTCGGCACGCATGCGCGGCGCAAAAAAAAACGGCCCGAAGGCCGTTGTGAAGTTCAGCAGGGCATCCGGAATTACGAAACCGCTCGCAATCCGGACGCAGCCGCTGCACCTGGTCTGGGTTGCTGCACCGGTCAGGCCGCCTTGCGCACCGCTTGCGGCACCGCCATCCGGATCAGGTGATCGAAGGCGCTGAGGGCCGCCTTCGAGCCTTCGCCCATCGCGATGATGATCTGCTTGTACGGCGTGGTGGTGACGTCGCCCGCGGCGAACACGCCGGGCATCGAGGTCGCCCCCCGGGCATCGACAATCACTTCACCCCGCGGACTCAAGTCGACCGCCCCCTTCAGGAAGTCGCTGTTCGGCAGCAGGCCGATCTGGACGAAGATGCCTTCCAGTTCGATCGTGTGCAGCTCGCCTGAACCGCGCTCCTTGTAGATCAGGCCGTTGACCTTGGCGCCGTCGCCGGTCACTTCGGTGGTCTGCGCCGAGGTGATCACCCGGACGTTCGGCAGGCTGTTGAGCTTGCGCTGCAGCACCGCATCGGCGCGCAGTTGGCTGTCGAACTCGATCAGGGTCACCTGCGACACGATGCCCGCGAGGTCGATCGCCGCCTCGACACCGGAGTTGCCGCCGCCGATCACCGCTACCCGCTTGCCCTTGAACAGCGGGCCGTCGCAGTGCGGGCAGTAGGCCACGCCCTTGTTGCGGTAGGTGTCTTCGCCCGGGACATTCATCTGCCGCCAGCGCGCGCCGGTGGCGACGATCACGGTCTTCGACTTCAAGGTCGCACCGCTGGCCAGCGCGACGCTGACCAGTTCGCCATCGGTGGAAATCGCGTCGGCACGCTGCAGCTTCATCACGTCGACGTCGTAGTGGCCGACGTGGTTCTCCATCGCCGCGACCAGCTTCGGGCCTTCGGTTTCCGGGATCGAGATCAGGTTTTCGATGCCCATGGTGTCCATCACCTGGCCGCCGAAGCGCTCGGCGACGACACCGGTGCGAATGCCTTTGCGGGCCGCGTAGATCGCTGCGGCAGCACCCGCCGGGCCACCGCCGACGATCAGCACGTCGTACGCGGCCTTGCCCTTGAGTTTCTCGGCTTCGCGGGCCGCCGCACCGGTATCGAGCTTGGCGAGGATTTCGTCGACGCCCATGCGGCCGGCGGCGAACGGCTCGCCATTGAGGTAGATGCTCGGCACCGACATCACATGGCGTGCTTCGACCTCGGCCTGGAAGGCGCTGCCTTCGATCGCCGTGTGCTCGACGTTCGGATTCAGCACCGCCATCAGGTTCAGCGCCTGCACCACGTCCGGGCAGTTCTGGCAGGACAGCGAGAAGTAGCTTTCGAACTTCAGCGGGCCGGGCAAAGCCTTGATCGCGGCGATCACGTCGTCGCCGACCTTCGGCGGATAGCCGCCGGCCTGCAGCAGGGCCAGCACCAGCGACGTGAACTCGTGGCCGAGCGGGATGCCGGCGAAACGGAGCTTGATCTCGTGACCGGGGCTGCCGATCGCGAACGACGGCGCGCGCAGGGCAGCGTCCGAGGTTTCACGCACGGTGATCTGGCTGCACACGTCGGTGATATCGGCGAGCAATGCCAGCATCTCCTTCGAGGCGTCCGAGCCATCGGTGTTGGCGACGATTTCGAGCGGGCGGGTCAGGCGCTCGAGGTAGCCCTTCAATGTTTCCTTCAGGTCCTGGTCAAGCATGGGAATCTCCGTTCGAAATCGGGACTGGAATTCTGGATGCAAAACGCCCTGCCGCCACGAGTGGCAGCGGCAGGGCGCGGGTGCTGCACGGTCGCGTCGGCGGTGAAGCCGACCCGAACCAGGATCGTTTAGATCTTGCCGACCAGGTCGAGCGACGGCTTCAGCGTCTTCTCGCCTTCCTTCCACTTGGCCGGGCAGACCTGGCCCGGGTTGGCGGCGGTGAACTGCGCGGCCTTCAGCTTGCGCAGGGTTTCCGACACGTCGCGAGCGATCTCGTTCGAGTGGATTTCCAGCGTCTTGATCACGCCTTCCGGGTTGATGATGAAGGTGCCGCGCAGCGCCAGACCTTCTTCCTCGATGTGCACGCCGAAGGCGCGGGTCAGCTGGTGGGTCGGGTCGCCGACCAGCGGGAACTTGGCCTTGCCGACCGCCGGCGAGGTCTCGTGCCAGACCTTGTGCGAGAACTGGGTGTCGGTGGTGACGATGTAGACCTCGGCATTCGCCTTCTGGAATTCGGCGTAGCTGTTGGCGGCGTCTTCGACTTCGGTCGGGCAGTTAAACGTGAACGCGGCCGGCATGAAGATCAGTACCGACCACTTGCCCTTGAGGCTGGCGTCGGAGACTTCAATGAACTGGCCGTTGTGGAAAGCCTGCGCCTTGAACGGCTTGATGGCGGTGTTGATCAACGACATGGATGCGTCCTGTGTGTTGGGTGGGATGAATTGATAGCGAGATACTACTTATACAGCCCCAGAGATTGAAATCATTTATCGAAATCCGGGCCATTGATGAAACCTATGGTGGCGCCTGCGGCAGCGTGCGACCCCACCAAAGGCTGCATGGCGGCGCCGGTCAGCAATTTCAATCGCCCCAAACTGGAATCGGCGCGCCCGATGGCCTCCAGGCGGCTGCCATCACGGCCGAATCATCGCCGAATTCCGGTGCGCGCTGCGGGAACAGTTCCCGTGCCGCCGGGCGGCCATGGCCGGGCAGCCACCTTTGTTTAGCGTCGGCCTGACGGCGATCCCGGCGAATGCCGGTCATCACGACGCCGTCGTCCACCCCTTGCAGGAGGCACGCGACATGAAAACCTTCGTTGCTGGAACGCTGGCGCTGTTACTGATTGTGGGCTGGCCGAGCGCGGTGATGGCAGAGGAGAAGGACGTCGGCCGGGACTGGTCGAAGATCGACACCAACAAGGATGGCTTCATCTCTCCGGAAGAGATGGAAAAGTGGCTGAAGGCCAATCCGGGACCGCAGAAGTAGCCGAAGCCGGTGCAGCGCGGAAACGACAACGACCGCAGAAGCGGCCGTTGTCGTCACCGGAAGCGAGTTCAGGCGGCGCTGCGCGCAGCCATCAACGCCGCCGCTGCCGCCGGCGAGCCTTCGAGATACGCCAGTGCTTCCTCGGTCGAGCCCTCCTTCGCCGGGTCGTACCAGGGACTGAAGAACGGCAACTGCCGCAGCAGCAGCGCCGGCAGCGACGGCAGCATCCCGGTCTTCGACTGGCGCTGCCATTCCAGCCAGACCCACGGCCGGAACACGCTCGGACGGTGGTCGGCGAATCTCGGATCCTGCTTCATCAGGTGCGCCGCGCCGTGCGCCCACAGGCCGAAGATCACCGGCATCGCGATCAGGCTCAGGTAGTAGCGTGATGGATAGGTGCCGCCGAGGTGGCGGTACAGGTCGAAGGCGACGCATCGATGCTCGACTTCTTCCGCGCCGTGCCAGCGCAGCAGGTCGAGCAGCACCGGATCGGCCCCCACGTCGTCCCACTTGCGGTTTTTCAGCGCGTACTGGCCGAGCACGCAGGTCATGTGCTCGACGGCGGCGATGATGCCGAGGCGGAACACCAGCCACTGCTTCTTCGCCCATTCGTTCTTCAGTTCGCGGCCGGCGAACTTGTCGCCGAGCAGGTTCTCGAACAGCCAGTCTTCTTGGCGGGTGTTGGTGTCGGTCTCGATGCCGCGCTGGTTCAGATACTCGGCAACTGCCCCGCCGTGGGCGCGGGCGTGCATCGCTTCCTGGCGGACGAACATCTGCACGTCGTCGCGCAGTTTGTCGTCGGTGACCATCGGCAGCGCCTGGTTGTACAGACGACAGAACCAGAACTCGCCGGCCGGCAGCAGCAGGTTGATTTCGTTGATGAAGTGGCTGGCGAACGGGTGGCCGGGAATCCAGTCGACCGGCGTGTCCGACCAGTCGAACTTGACCTTGCGAGGAATCAGGCGGCCTTTGGTGTTGGACGCCCGGGTCGGCTTGCCAGAAGCGACCTTGCCGAACAGTGCGGTGATGGGGGTGACGGCCATGGGACGGCTCCGTGGGCGGAAAGAGAGGGAATCAGGGCAGCAGATCGAGCCGCGCCAGGCCGCGCGACAGCGTCGGGAACAAGCGCGAAATCAGCCGCGAGCCCTGCGCCTCGGCACCGACCGGCACCTCGTCGCGCCGGTGCTCGACGGCATCGAGGATGGCCTTGGCGATCTTGTCAGGCGTCAGATTGCGGCGCTGGTAGAGCTTGGTCGCACGCGCCTGCTTCTCGGCCTGCTGCTCAGGACTCAGGCCGACGAAACGCGTGCTCTGGGTGATGTTGGTGATCGACAGGCCCGGGCAGATGGTCGCGACGTGGATGCCCTTGTCGGCCAGTTCCGCGCGCAGGCAGTCGCTGAGCATCAGCACCGCCGCCTTGCTGGTGTTGTAGGCCGACATGAACTTCGACGGCGTGAAGCCGCCCATCGATGACACATTGACGATGTGCCCCTTGCGACCGGCCTTGATCATCTGCCGGCCGAACAGCTTGGCGCCGTGGATCACGCCCCACAGGTTGACCCGCAGCACCTTGTCCCAGTCGGCGTCGGAGGTGTCGAAGAACGAGCCGGCAACGCCGATCCCGGCGTTGTTGACGACGATGTCGGGGGCGCCGAAATCGGCTTCGACCCAGTCGGCGAGCGCGGTCATCTGCTCGACATTGCCGACATCGACCTTGCGCGCCCAGGCCTGCGCGCCGAGCAGGCGCACCAGTTCCACGGTGCGCTCGGCAGCTTCGAGGTTGATGTCGACGCAAACGATGTCGGCGCCGTGCTCGGCGAACAGCAGGGCGGTCTCGCGGCCGAAGCCGGAACCGGCACCGGTGACCACCACCAGCCGGCCGCGCTGACGATCCGACACCCGGCCGCTGCGCGATTCGCGGGCGTGAACGCGGGCGCGGACCAGCGCCGGCGTTTCTTCAGCCCCCTCGATGTGATCGATGAACTCGGATGTCCAGTCGATCACCAGTTGCGGATGGCTGGCCTGGATCCAGTGGCCGGCATCGGCTTCGCGCCGCCACAGGTTCGGCACCCACTGCGGCAGGTCGTCCCAGATCTCGGCGACCATGAACTTGTCCTGGCGCGGCACGATCAGCTGCACCGGAATCTCGGTGCGCCGCTCGCCGGGCTTCAGCAGGCGCTTGGCGAAATTGGCGCGATACAGGTTGACGCCGTTCGCGCCGTCCTTGCGCTGGCTGTCGCTGGCATCGACCCGCACACCGTCGAGCTTTTCGAGCAGACCCGGCCACAGCTTGTCGAGACCGGCCTTCCACAGGGTCGGGGCCACCGCCGGCAGGTGGAACATGCCGACATACCAGGAATGGGCGATCTGCCGCGCCACCTGCGCGACCTGGTCCGGCGAGCCGCTTTTCAGCCGCTGGATGATCCAGTACGCCGCATGATCGAGGCTCGGCCCGGAAATCGTCGTGTAGGAAGCAATTCGCCCGGCCATGCGCTCGGTGGTCACCGCCTCCCAGCTCTGGATCGAGCCCCAGTCATGGCAGATCAGGTGCACCGGCTGATCCGGACTCATGGCATCGACCACGGTCGCGAGATCGGCAACCAGGTGTTCGAGATCGTAGGCCTGGGTGTGATCGGGCACCGAGGACAGGCCGGCACCGCGCACGTCGTAGGCAATGACGTGATAGCGCTCGGCCAGGCCCTCGGCGACCGTAGCCCAGACGCTGGCGGCGTCCGGATAGCCGTGGACCAGCACCACGGTCGGCTTGGCGCCTGTGGTACCCCACTCATAGACCGCGAGTTCGACGTCGCCGGACTTGACCACCTGCACCGGTTCCAGTGCCATGGCTCAGGCTGCCCGTTTCACGGGATTGAGCAGGCCCCGCGCGCGCCAGCGGCGGACATGCGGCACGTCGTCATCGAGCCAGAAGGCGTCGTCCTCGGTGACCACCAGCAGTTCTTCCCACTTGGCGCCGACATCACGGAAGCCCAGATGCGGCTCGACCGCCCAAAGGCCCGGCGTCGGCGGATGATCGGATTTGGCATGGCTCGACCACAGCGGCGAGTGGCCTTCCTTGCGCCCGGCAGCAACGCCCTTGAGCAGTTCGCCGATATTGCGGACGCCGAAATTGAACAGGCTCAGATGTGACTTCTCGCCGTCGTTGTCGAGCTTTTCGACCCGATGGGCGAGTACTTCGAACGGATAAGCCTTGTGGCGCGGATCGTAGCCGTGGCGCTGGCACAGGCGATCGACGGCCTGGCTGACTTCCGACAGATGCTTGCGCTGCTTGACCAGGCTGACGATCAGCTCCCGGTATTCGAGCAGGTCGTCCATCAGGCGATCGAGGATGCGGTTCTCGCCGATCACGCCGCAGTAGCCGATGTCGGCGGTGTAGCCGTTCATCGACGGCGCGCAGTCGAGGATGTAGGGCATGCCTTCCTCCAGTCGACGCAGGCCTGGATAGAACGCCGGATTGAAGCCGCCGAGCTGCTTGAAGCCGACCGCGCCACGGAACGCCGTGCGATCGCCGAACCAGGCGAACGGCTGATGGAACCAGTCGTCGACGCCCTGATCGAGCAGCCAGGTCTTCATCAGCGCTGCTGCCTGCCGTTCGGTCATGCCTGGCTTCAGCTGCGCCGAAACGGTTTCGGCACAGCGATAGGCCAGTTGCTGGATGGCCCGGAAGCCATCGAGATCCTGCGGGCTGGGGGCAGCGTGTCGTGTCGTGTTCATGGCGCTCTCCATGGCCAACATTGCCATCATTCAATGGTACTGTGCCATTGACCGATCGCGCCAGCGCCGCCAATCAGGTCGCCGCGTTGTCGGCTGACGCTGTTGATTGCGATCAGCGTTGCCATCTGCGTGCTGCGACGCACGACGATCGCGCTCCTGAAGTCCGGACAAGATGCTGATCGTGCCGTGACATCGCCACGCGCGGTTGCGCGATTCGCCTCGATTCGGGCGTCAACGAGCGCCGCCGGCGGCTTTTCCCGACGACTGCCGACAACACTTTCTGACAATCCATTCGGATAAGACCAAAAGCCAAGGTCGATACCGGCCGAGAGGCTTGTAACAACAAGTTGATTCCTGCAGACTCCGTCCACGTCGAAACAACAAACAAAAAGTCGACGCCCAAAAAAAACCCCCTGTTGCAGGGGGCAAGGTGCGAGAAAGGCCGAAGCCTTTCTGGAGGAGACATCCACAACGCGTTCGAATTTTTGTTCGCGTTGTGGTGGATGACTGTTGTTGCGGTGCAGTATAAGTGCGTCATTATCGTCCGTCAAGAATTCAGTGATTTATGATTTTCAAGTAAATCAATGGTTTGTCGCAGACGCACAAAATATTTGACGTCAGCGTCAAAAACACTATGACGAACGGCGTGGTGTAAGGGTGCCAAAGGCGCGACGCGGCGTGGATACGCGGCAGATCGCGAAACCGCAGCCAGGCCCGACATTGAAAAAACCCCGGATCGGCGACCGATACCGGGGTTTTCCTTTTCCGGCAGCGCGCTTCGCGCGCAATCCGCAAGTCCCGCGCGACCAGCCCGCCGCTCGGGACACACGATTGCCTACATGTTGCGGCGGTACTCGCCGCCGACGTCATACAACGCGTGGCTGATCTGGCCGAGCGAGTTGTACTTCACGGCTTCCAGCAGGGCTTCGAAGATGTTGCGGCGATCGCGCGCAGTCTGCTGCAAGACCTTCAGGCTGTCCGCCTTCAGATCGTTGCGGTTGACGCGGAACGACGCGACGTTGTCGATCTGCTGACCCTTCTCCTCTTCGGTCGAGCGGATCAGCTCGATGGTGGTCGCGATCTCGCCACCGTGGTCCTTGGGCAGGAAGGTGTTGACGCCGATCAGCGGCAGCGAGCCGTCGTACTTCTTGTGCTCGTAGTACAGGCTCTCTTCCTGGATCTTGCCGCGCTGGTACATGGTGTCCATCGCCCCGAGCACGCCGCCACGCTCGGAGATCGACTCGAATTCCTTGTACACGGCGTCCTCGACGAGGTCGGTCAGCTGGTCGATGACGAAGCTGCCCTGCCAGGGGTTCTCGCAGTAGTTCAGGCCCAGTTCGCGATTGATGATCAGCTGGATCGCCACCGCGCGGCGCACCGATTCCTCGGTTGGCGTGGTGATCGCTTCGTCGTAGGCGTTGGTGTGCAGCGAGTTGCAGTTGTCGAACAGGGCATACAGCGCCTGCAGGGTGGTGCGGATGTCGTTGAACTGGATTTCCTGCGCGTGCAGCGAACGGCCCGAGGTCTGGATGTGGTACTTCAGCATCTGGCTGCGTTCGTTGGCGCTGTAACGCTCGCGCATCGCGCGCGCCCAGATGCGGCGGGCCACACGGCCGATCACCGAGTACTCCGGGTCCATGCCATTACTGAAGAAGAACGACAGGTTCGGCGCGAAGTCATCGATCTTCATGCCACGCGCGAGGTAGTACTCGACGAAGGTGAAGCCATTGGCCAAGGTGAAGGCCAGCTGGCTGATCGGGTTCGCGCCGGCTTCGGCGATGTGATAGCCCGAGATCGACACCGAGTAGAAATTGCGCACGCCACGTTCGACGAACGACTGCTGGATGTCGCCCATCATCCGCAGCGCGAATTCGGTCGAGAAGATGCAGGTGTTCTGCGCCTGGTCTTCCTTGAGGATGTCCGCCTGCACCGTGCCGCGGACGATCGCCATCGTCTCGCGCTTGATCTTGTCGTAGGTCTCGGCATCGACCAGCTGATCGCCGGTGACGCCGAGCAGCGCCAGGCCCAGACCGTTGTTGTTCGACGGCAGTTCGCCGGAGTAGCTGGGACGGGTCTTGCCCTTGAACAGCTCGGCGATGGTCTTTTCGGCAGCGGCCCAGCGGGCCGGGTCCGCCTTCAGATACTTCTCGACCTGCTGGTCGATCGCGCAGTTCATGAACATCGCCAGGATCATCGGCGCCGGACCGTTGATGGTCATCGACACCGAGGTGCTCGGCAGGCAGAGGTCGAAGCCCGAATAGAGCTTCTTCATGTCGTCGAGCGTGGCGATGTTGACGCCGGAATTGCCGATCTTGCCGTAGATGTCCGGACGCACTTCCGGATCTTCGCCGTACAGGGTCACCGAATCGAAGGCGGTCGACAGGCGCGTCGGCGCGCCCGGCTGGCTCAGGTAATGGAAGCGGCGGTTGGTGCGTTCCGGCGTGCCTTCGCCGGCGAACATGCGGATCGGATCTTCACCGACGCGACGGTACGGATACAGCCCGGCGGTATACGGATAGCCGCCCGGCAGATTCTCTTTCAGCAGGAAGCGCAGCAGCTCGCCCCAGGACTCGTACTTCGGCGCAGCGACCTTCGGAATCTTCGAGTGCGAGAGCGATTCGCTGTAGTTGTCGCCCGACACCGGCTTGCCGCGCACGTAGTAGGTGTACTGGTCGTCGGTCACGCCCTTCAGGCGCGCCGGCCACTCGCGCAGCAGGTTGATCGACTCCGACTTCAGGCCCTTGATCGCTTCGTTGTAGCGGCTGCGCAGGGTCAGGAGGCTGCGGTCGCCGCCGTCGGTGAGGTCTTCTCCGGCGTAGACGTCGAGCGGCTTCGGCAGCTTGGGATCGTCGAGTTCCTTGAGCGCTTCCCACAACGACTGGGCGCGGTCGGCGATGTCGTGCTGCTGTTCGACATCACGGTTGATGCCGCGACCGTTCTCGGCGATCTCGGCGAGGTAGCGGGTGCGGTTGCCCGGGATCAGCACCGTCGCGCGCGGTTCCTTCAGCGTGGTGTCGAGACTCGGCGTCCACTTGTCCGCCGGCAACCCGAGCTTGGTCCGCAGCAGGCGGCACAGGTTGGTGAACATCCAGGTGACACCCGGATCGTTGAACTGGCTGGCGATCGTCGGGTAGACCGGGACGTCTTCGTCCTTCAGGTCGAAGCGCACGCGGTTGCGCTTCCACTGCTTGCGGACATCGCGCAGCGCGTCTTCGGCACCACGGCGGTCGAACTTGTTGAGCACCACCAGCTCGGCGTAATCGATCATGTCGATCTTTTCCAACTGGCTGGCGGCGCCGTAGTCGGAGGTCATGACATAGATCGGGAAGTCGACAAGATCGACGATTTCCGAATCGCTCTGGCCGATGCCGGCGGTTTCGACGATCACCAGGTCGTAGGTCAGGCTCTTCAGGAAGGCGATGCAGTCCTTGAGCACCGTGTTGGTCGACGCGTGCTGGCGACGGGTCGCCATCGAACGCATGAAGGCGCGCGGATTGCGCAAGCTGTTCATGCGGATGCGGTCGCCGAGCAGGGCGCCACCGGAGCGGCGGCGGGTCGGATCGACCGCCAGCACGGCGATGCGCATGGTCGGGAATGCCTGCAGGAAGCGCAGCAGCAGTTCATCGACCGCCGATGACTTGCCGGCGCCGCCGGTGCCGGTAAAACCGATCACCGGCGTTTTGGCTCCTGCGGACTTCCACTGGGCGCGCAACTGCGCCAGTTCGGCCTCGCTGAACAGGTCATCTTCCAGCGCCGACAGCCAGCGGCCGACGGTGATCTCGTCATCGATCGACGCCGGGCCCGGCTTGGAGCTGCCCTTGCGATGCGTCTCGGCCCGCTTGATCAGATCCTCGATCATGCCGACCAGGCCGAGCTTGCTGCCGTCGTTCGGATGGTAGATGCGCTCGACGCCCTGCTCGTGCAGCGCCGCGATCTCTTCCGGCGTGATGGTGCCGCCGCCGCCGCCGAACACGCGGATATGGCTGGCCCCCCTTTGGCTAAGCATGTCGACCATGTACTTGAAGAACTCGTTGTGGCCGCCCTGGTAGCTCGACAGCGCGATGCCGTCGGCGTCTTCCTGCAACGCGGCGCGCACCACGTCCTCGACCGAACGGTTGTGGCCGAGGTGCACCACTTCCGCACCCTGCGCCTGGATCAGCCGCCGCATCACGTTGATTGCGGCGTCGTGCCCATCGAACAGGCTCGCCGCGGTCACAAAACGCAGCGGATTGCGGGTCTGGGAAACTTCGGAGTCCTGCGGGTTCAGCGACGGGGAATCAGCCATGGCGACGGTCTTCGGTGAGCGAAACGGTAACGGACGAACCGCCAGCCCCAGTTTTCAAGGCCAGCGGTGGAACATCATGCAACAGGCCCGGAACTCGGGCCGACCAGTGAATCTACTGGGCGCGAAATGCCCGCGCGCCACCCGATCGGGCAGAAATCAGGATTTTCCGGCGGCCGCCTTGGCCAGTTCATCGCGAACCACGCGCTTCAGGACCTTGCCGGTGGCGGTCATCGGGAAGGCATCGACCAGACGCACTTCCTTCGGCACCTTGTAACCGGCGATGTGCAGCCGGCAGTGGGCAACAATCTCTTCCTGCGTCGGCTTGTGACCATCGCTCGGCATGATCAGCGCGACGACTTTCTCGCCCCACTTTTCATCCGGCAGGCCGATGACGGCGCACATGCGCACACCCGGATGCTTGGCGAGCACCTGCTCGACTTCCGCCGAGTACACGTTCTCGCCGCCGGTGACGATCATGTCCTTGACCCGATCGACCAGATACAGCAGGCCTTCGGCGTCGCGGCGGCCAGCATCGCCGGTCTTGTACCAGCCGTTGTTGAGCACGGCGGCGGTGGTATCCGGCTGCTTCCAGTAGCCGCCGAAGAGTGAAGGCGAACGCACCATCAATTCGCCGATTTCGCCTTCGGCCACTTCGTCGCCATTGGCGTCGACGAACTTGACGTCGATCAGCGGCAGCGGTGTGCCGCAGGACTTGAGCTTGTTCTCATCCTCGATGACGTGCTGTTCCGGACGCAGCAGCGAGATCGCGCCCGAGCTTTCCGTGGCGCCGTAGAACTGCATGAACTTGCACTTCATCTCGCGCAGCGCGCGCGCCAGCAAGTGCGAGCTGATCGGCGAGCCGGCATACATCACCAGACGCAGACTGGAGAAATCGGCGGTCTTGGCATCCGGGTGGTCGAGCACCATCTGGATCGCCGTCGGCACCAGCGCGACGATCGACGGGCGGTCGCGCTGGATGACCTTGATCAGCTGGCCGGCGTCGAGCTGCGGCAGCACCGACAGCGTGCCGCCGTTGTACAGCGACTGGATGGTCAGGCCGCTGCCGACCAGATGGAAGTTCGGCATCACCATCATCATCACGTCGCTGTCCTGCCACTGCAGCGCCGGTTCCAGATGCTCGCAAAGCCGCATGAAGTTGAAGCCGCGATGGGTCAGCTCGACACCCTTGGGCTTGCCGGTGGTGCCCGAGGTGTAGATCAGCAGCGCGGCCTGCTCGGGATCGAGCGGCGCATGCGGATCGACGTTCGATGCCGCGGCCAGCGCCTGGTCGAGTTCGCTGTCGCGCTGGAACGGGTCGATGGTGATCACCTTGAACGCGCTCAGACCCAAGGCCTGCACGGCATGGATCAGCGGCAGGAATTCACGATCGACAAACATCAACGGCGCTTCGGCGTCGGCGATCACCGCTGCCAGTTCCGGCGCGGCCAGCCGCCAGTTCATCGGCGACATCGTGCTGCCGGCCTTGTTGATGCCGAACAGCAGCTGGAAATACAGCGCCGAGTTCTTGCCGAGGAAGCCGATGTTCGACTTGAGCGCAATGCCGTGGTCGGCAATCAGATTGGCGATGCGGTTCGAGCGGTCATCCAGTTCGGCGAAGCTGATTTCGCCGCTGCCATCGACCAGCGCGACCTTGTCCGGCCGGGTTTGCGCATACAGGCGGGGGATGTCGGCGAGTGTCTTGATGTCGGCATACAACCACATGGTCTCGTCCTCTCTTGGCTATCGCGGTGGGCGCTGGTTTCTCGGATCAGCAGCGATCCGGCTCAGCGTCCCTTGAAGTTTGGAGCGCGCTTCTCGACGAACGCGGTGATGCCCTCGCGGGCATCAAAGCTGCCGGCACAGCCGGACAGGGCCTGCGCCTCGTCCTCGAGCTGGGTTTCCATCGGCGTGCGCAGGGCCTTGTCGACCAGACGGCGGATTTCGCCGAAAGCCCGGGTCGGCCCCATCGCCAGCTGCCTGGCCACCTGCTCGGCGGTATTGGCGAGCAACGCGTCGTCGACGACGTAGTCTGCAAGACCGGCCGTCAATGCCTGGTCAGCGGTGAGCATTTCGTTGAACAGCAGGAAGCGGCGGGCGCGGGCGATGCCCATGCGCGAAGCCAGTGCGAACGAGGCGCCGGCATCGCAGGAGTAGCCGATCTGCGGATAGGCCGCGCCGAAGCGCGCACTCTTGCCGGCATAGACCACGTCGCAGGCACCGACCAGCGCCACGCCGCCGCCCATGCAGATGCCGTGCACGCTGGCGATCAGCGGCGCGTTCATGCGCTTCAGACGCGCGAGACCCATGTGCAGCGTCGACGTCCATTGCAGGATCTCCGTCGGCAGGGTCTCGAGCTGCTTGGCGAACATGTTGATGTCGCCGCCGACGGTGAAGAACTTGCCGTTGGCAGTCAGCAGCACGGCGCGGACATCGCCACGCGCCAGCAGCGTGCTGCAGGCGTGATTCATGTCGGCGCACATCTGCGCGTTGAACGGATTGCCGAGCGCCGGCTGGTTCAGCACCAGGCGCGCCAGCCCGCTTTCATCGACATTGAGTTCCAGCGTTTCGTACGTCATTCCCGACTCCCCTGAACTGGTGTAGACAATCTCGCCCGCTCGGATGGCGCGCTGGTCGCATTCAAACAAAAGCCCGCCCCCAGTGATGGTCGGCGGGCTCGTGAGCCGCAAGCAGACGGATCAGCTTGCGAGGCGTTTCTGCTCGGATCCCGAATCGATCGACTTGACCTTTTCCTGACCCTGCACGCGACCGAACAGCGAGCGGCCGATGATCAGCTTCATCACCTCGATCGAGCCACCGGCGATCTTGACAATTCGGCAGTCGGCGAAGGCGCGCGAGATCGGGTATTCCCACATGTAGCCCCAGCCGCCGAACAGCTGCAGGCATTCGTCGGCGCATTTGCAGTGCAGGTTCGACAGCCACATCTTCGCCATCGCGGCATCGACTTCATCGAGTTCGCCAGCCATGAACTTGGCGATGCAGTGATCGGTGAAGATGCGGCCGATGGTCGCTTCGGTGTGCAGCTCGGCGAGCTTGAACTGGGTGTTCTGGAACGCGCCGATGGTGGTGCCGAAAGCCTTGCGGCTGGCGGTGTAGTCGACCGTCATCTCGATCAGCGTCTCGGCGACCGTGGCCGAACGGATCGCCTGGGCCAGGCGTTCCTGGGCCAGCTTGGTCATCATCAGCTTGAAACCTTCGCCTTCCTTGCCGAGCATCGCCGACGCCGGCACGCGCATGTCTTCGAAGAAAAGCTCCGACGTGTCCTGGGCCTTCATGCCCAGCTTTTCGAGGTTCTTGCCGCGCTTGAAGCCCGGGTTGTTGGTGTCGACCAGGAACAGGGTGACGCCCTTGGAGCCGGCGTCGCTGTCGGTCTTGGTCGCCAGCACCAGCACATCGCAGAGCTGGCCATTGGAGATGAACACCTTCTGGCCATTGATGATGTAGTCATCACCGTCACGCACGGCACGGGTGCGGATCGCCTTCAGGTCCGAACCGGCGTGTGGTTCGGTCATGCCGAGGCTGCCGATGGCTTCACCCGACACCATCTTCGGCAACCAGTGCTTTTTCTGCTCTTCGGTGCCGAAGGACTTGACGTAGGTCGAGACCAGATCGCAATGAATCAGGAAGCCCGGGCCGGTGAAGCCGCTGCGGGCCATTTCCTCGAACACCACGACATCGAACAGATAGTCGAGGCCGAGACCGCCGTATTCTTCCGGCACGGTGCAGCAGAGCATGCCCGCCTCGCCGGCCTTGATCCACAGATCACGCGGCACGATGCCGTCGTGCTCCCACTGGGCGTGATACGGCGCGATCTCGCGCTCGATGAACTTGCGGACCGTATCGCGGAACAGTTCGTGCTCGTGAGTGAACAGCGTGCGCTTGAACATGGACACTTCTCGAAAAGATTTTAGCTTGATCGTAGGGTACCGTACGACCGATGTAAAGCCGATTTCCCCCGCCGCGAGCGCTGATCGCCGCCGGCAGGGGACGCCGCGTCAGTAGGACTTCGGCTGGTCCAGCACCTTTTCGGCGATGAACGACAGGATCAGCTGTTCGGTGATCGGGGCGATGCGGGTGACGGTGACTTCGCGCAGCAGCCGTTCGACGTGGTACTCCTTCGCGTAGCCCATGCCGCCGAAGGTCAGCACCGCCTGCAGGCAGGCGTCGAAGCCGGCGCGGGCACCGAGGAACTTGCCGGCGTTCGCTTCGGCACCGCAGGGCAGATGGTTGTCGTAGAGCCAAGCGGCCTTTTCGACCATCCGCTGGGCGGCTTCCAGATACATCCACTTTTCCGCCAGCGGATGCTGGATGCCCTGGTTCTGGCCGATCGGACGACCGAACACCACGCGCTCGCGGCCGTACTTGGCGGCGCGGCGCAGCGCGTCCTGGCCGATGCCGATCGCTTCGATGCCGATCAGCACGCGCTCCGGATTGAGGCTGTGCAGGATGTAGCCGAAGCCCTTGCCTTCCTCGCCGATGCGATCGGAATCGGGAATGAACAGGTCGTCGATGAAGATCGAGTTCGAATCGACCGCCTTGCGGCCCATCTTCGGGATCTTGGTGACCGCGATCTTCGAGCGGTCGAGGTCGGTGTAGAAGATGGTGATGCCGTCGGTCGGACGCTTGGCGTCTTCGAGCTTGGTGGTGCGGGTCAGCAGCATGATCTTGTTGGCAACCTGGGCGGTCGAGGTCCAGACCTTCTGGCCGCGCACGATGTAGCCGCCGTCGACCTTGGTCGCGAAGGTCTTGATCGCCGTGGTGTTGAGGCCGGCGTCCGGCTCGGTGAAGCCGAAGCAGCACTGGTCCTGGCCCGAGATCAGGCGCGGCACCCAGCGGGACTTCTGCTCGTGCGTGCCGTAGACCACGATCGGATGCGGCCCGAACAGGTTGATGTGCACCGACGAGGTCGCCGCCATGCCACCGCCGTGGCTGGCGATCTCATGCATCATGATCATCGCTTCGGTGACGCCAAGCCCCGAGCCGCCGTACTCCTCCGGCATGGTCAGGCCCAGCCAGCCACCGTCGGCCATCGCCTTGTGGAACTCGCGCGGAAACGCACCATCCTCGTCGCGGGCCAGCCAGTATTCGTCACCGAACGAACGGACTACGGCGCCAACGCCGTCGCGGATCGCCTGATGATCAGGATTGATCGAGAAATCCATCGGGAAGCTCCAGATTTTTTGAGGAAATTCGGCGTCGGACGGCGGCGCGGACGCGCTCAGGCCGTCGGCTTGCGCAGCATCAGCGCCTGGCGCTGGGTGGTGCAGATCAGCTCGCCGCGCTGGTTCAGGCCTTCGTGCAGGAAGGTGACGATGCCGGCGTTCGGGCGCGACTTCGATTCGCGAACCTCGAGGACGGTGGTGCGCGAGCGGATCGTGTCGCCGGCGAACACCGGCTTCGGGAACCGGGTGTCGGTCATGCCGAGATTGGCGACCGTGGTGCCGAGCGTGGTGTCCTGGATCGACAGGCCGATCACCAGTCCCAGCGTGAAGATCGAGTTGACCAGCGGCTGGCCGAATTCGGTGGTCTTGCAGTACTCGGCGTCGATATGGATCTGCGCCGGGTTGTAGGTCGCGCCGCAGAACCAGACGTTGTCCGATTCGGTGACCGTGCGGCGGATCTCGTGCTCGATGACCCGCCCCACCGTGAACTGCTCGAAGTAAAGACCCGCCATTGCCGACTCCCGGATAGCCGGCGCGGGGCCGGCGTTTTAGTATGGTGCCATACTATCATGCTTGAACTGCAGGACAACAGGGCAGGCGGCCTGGCTCACAGCGACCGCGAAATCAGCTCGCGCATGATTTCCGAGGTGCCGCCATAGATGCGTTGCACGCGAGCGTCAGCGTACAGCTTGCAGATCTCGTACTCGCGCATGAACCCGTAGCCGCCGAAGAACTGCAGGCAGGTATCGACCAGACGTCCGTGCATCTCGGTGCACCACAGCTTGGCGATCGATGCGTCGGCCTGGTTGAGCGCATGGCGGTCGTGCTTTTCCAGGCACTGGTCGACGAACGCCCAGCCCACCGCCAGCTCGGCCTTCAGGTCGGCCAGCTTGTAGCGGGTATTCTGGAAATCCATGATCGTCTTGCCGAAGGCCTTGCGGTTGTTGACGTAGTCGCGGGTGATGTCGAAAGCCTTCTGGGCGGCTGCCATCGAAGACACGGCGATGGTCAGACGCTCCTGCGGCAGCTCGCTCATCAGGCTAGCGAAACCGGTGCCTTCGGCGCCGAGCAGGTTCGTCACCGGCACGGTCACATCGTCGAAGAACAGCTCGGAAGTATCGGACGACAGATGGCCGAGCTTGTCGAGATTGCGGCCGCGGCGGAAGCCGGGGCGGTCCGCCTCGACGACGATCAGGCTCATGCCCTTCGCGCCCGGCGCATCGGAGGTGCGGGCCACGACGATGACGATGTCCGAATGCTGGCCGTTGGAGATGAAGGTTTTCGATCCGCTGATCCGGAACTGCTCGCCCTCGCGCACCGCGCGGGTCTTGATGCCCTGCAGGTCGCTGCCGGTGCCCGGCTCGGTCATTGCGATCGCGCAGACGGTCTTGCCGCTGACCATGCCGGTCAGCCACTTCTGCTTCTGGGCTTCGCTGGCGAGGCTGATCAGGTAGCCGGCGCAGACGTCGTTGTGCACCGAGATGTCGGTCTGCGGCCCGGCCATGCCGGCATAGGCCAGTTCCTCGACGACGATGGCGTTGTGCCGGAAGCTGCCGCCTACACCGCCATAGGCTTCGCCGGCTTGCGGGCACAGCAGCCCGGCTTCGCCGGCCTTGTCCCACATCGTGCGATCGACGATGCCCTGCTCCTCCCAGCGTGCGAAATGCGGCAGCAGTTCGGTCTTGATGAAGCCGCGAACGGCATCGCGGAACATGCCGTGCTCGGATGAATAGACGGCGCGATTGGCTAGCACAGGAATCTCCGGAAAAGCGTGTGAATGATGGACACGGGCAGGCCGCAGGCGCGCGATCTTCAAAGAGCGCTTCCAGACGCGGGCCGCGTAATGGCGGATGACCACGGTAGAAGTATGGGACGCCGCTTAAAAGTGCGGCCCCGTCACTAAAGACGGGCTGCCGTTCGTCAGGTTCCATACCATCTACATTGACATCGGGCTTTGCGGCTCGGCATCATCCGTTCTGAACACGGTGTTCAATTTTATTGATCATCTAGTTCCAAGCCTGCTTCACGACGCTGGCCGCGAGCCAGGCTTTGCGGGCACGATCTACGGCAAACAAACAGCAACAGCCTGAGGAGGCGATCACGATGGACTACTTGAAATACTGGATCCCGGTGGGCGTCGTCGCCGCCGCGTTCTACGGCTTTGTCGTCGGCGGCGATGCGGTGTGGATCGGCATCCTGTCGTTCCCGGTGCTGGCGGTGCTCGACACGCTGGCCGGCCGCGACTACAGCGTCCGCAAGATGAGCAATGCCACGCTCGCCAATATTCCGATCTGGCTGTGCGCGATCGGTCCGGTCAGCCTGTACTTCGCGATGGCCTGGCGCGTCGCCCAGGGTGATCTCACCACCGTGCAGCTGGTCGGTTCGGTGCTGAGCCTGGCCTGGATGGGCGTGATTCCGCTGGTGCCGGCCGCCCACGAGCTCTACCACATGCGGGGCGCGCTGCCGCGCACTGTTGGCCGCTACTCGCACCTGTGCATCCTCGACTGCACCCGCGACATCGGCCACGTCGTCGGTCATCACATCGACGTCGCCACCCCGGATGACGGCGACACCGCCGCCCGCGGCACCAATCTCTACTCGTTCACCTGGAATGCCTTCCTCGAGAGCACCGCGTACGCCATGAAGATGGAAGGCAACGCGCTGAAGAAGAAAGGCAAGTCACCGTTCCACATCAGCCACCGTGTCTACCGGGCGCTGCTGGCGCTGGCCGTCTTCCACGCGCTGATCTTCGCGATCGGCGGCCCGCTGGCCAACCTCGTCGCCCTTGGCGGCCAGGTGATCGCCCGCTTCTGGGTCGAATCGTTCAACTACTTCCAGCACTACGGCGTGGTCCGCCTGCCGGGCGCGCCGATCGGCCGCCGCCACCTCTGGAACCATCTGGGCTGGTTCTCGCGGACCATGGCATTCGAGATCACCAACCATGCCGACCACCACCTGAACTCGTATCAGGTGTATTACAAGCTGGTGCCGCACAAGGAAGCGATCACCATGCCGAGTGTGTTCGTCTGCTTCCTGTCGGCGCTGATCCCGCCGCTGTGGCACAACGTGATCATCAAGCCGGCGCTGAAGCGCTGGGATCTGGAATTCGCCACCCGCGAGGAACGCGCACTGGCCGCCGAACAGAATCGCAAGGCCGGCTGGCCGGACTGGCAGAACGAGCAGGGCGCGATCGTCGGCAAGGCAGCCACCGTCGGCGTCTGACCGCTGGCGGCATGAAGAGCGGCGTCCCACGGGGCGCCGCTTTTTTTTGGCCGTCGTACCAGCTACGGGCTTCTCTTATTGGCACTCTAGCATGCTAGTATGATGCTTCCTGAAACCCAAGGCCGCCGTGCGGCCGGAGACTCGCCATGTCCCATCATTACGACGCGATCATCATCGGCAGCGGCATCGGCGGCGGCGGGGTCGGCACCCTGCTGGCGCATGCCGGCTGGAAGGTGCTGGTGCTGGAGAAGAACAAGCTGATCGGCGGCCGCTGCATTTCCTACGACCGCTCCGGCTGCGTGATGGACCTCGGCTGGCATTTCTACTGCCTGGGCAAGGTCGGCCCGCTGCAGGAAATCCTCAACCGCGTCGGCCTGCCGGACAGCATTCCGTGGAATGACCTGAACGGCACCTCGTACATCCAGATCGGCAAGGTCGCCAAGAAGTACTCGAAGCAGTCGATGTACGAAGCAGCGGCCGAAGACGAGCAGGACAACTTCAAGGCCCTGTTCCGCGCCGTGTTCACGATCACCGACGAAGAACTGGACAAGCTCTGGTACGTGCCGGTGCGCGACTGGGTGCAGACCTTCACCACCGACAAGATGGCCAACACGCTGATCGAAAGCTTCGTCTCGCAATACTTCTGTGTGCCGTCCGACGAAGCCAGCGCCACCGAATTCATCCGCGCCTTCCGCGACGTGATGGCCAACCGCGCCACCTCGTATCCGTCCGGCGGCAATTACTCGGTGCCGACGGCCTACATCGAGGCGATCAGGCAGTTCGGCGGCGTGGTCAAGACCGATACCGCCGTCGAGAAGATCCTGGTCGAGAACGGTGTCGCCGTCGGCGTCCGCACCGAGGCGGGCGAGGAATTCCGCGCGCCGGTGGTCATCAGCAATGCCGATCTCAAGCTCAGTGTGCTGAAGCTGGCCGGCGAGGAACACTTCCCGAAGGATTACATCGAGAAGGTCAAGGGCCTGACCTACTCCTGCCACGGCGTGATGCTGCGCGTGCTGCTGTCGGAGAAGGTCACCAGCAAGCAGGTGGTGATTTACATCCCGGACGACCAGTCGCCGCCGTGCAAGGTCACCGAGGAGATGAAGGCCGGCAAGGTGCCGGCACTGATCGGCGGCTGCTTCGGCTCGCCGACCGAGTTCGATCCCAGGCTGGCGCCGGAAGGCAAGCAGATGATCACTTCGCTGCATGCCTGTCCGGAAGACATCCGCGAGCACATCGACGAATGGCGCGAATCGCTGATGCGCTCGTTCTACGAGGTCTATCCGGAAGCGCACGGCAAGGTCGAGAAGGTCTGGGTCGATCCGCCTTCGCTGATCAGGGGCATGGCGGGTGAAACCGGCGCGATCATCGGTATCGGCCAGACCATCCACCAGGTGCACGAGAAGCGTCCGTCGGTGGTCAGCCCGCTGAAGGGCCTGTACTTCGCGTCCAGCGAAGCGGGTGGTCATGGCATCGGTACTGAACTCGCGGCGACCAGCGCGCTGGAACTCTTTGCCAGGCTTCAGCCGATGACCGCCGACGTGCTCGCCCGCCGCCAGGAATCCGCCATCGCCTGAGGGGAGCCGCATGCCGCAGCGCGACGGGTTCCTCGCCGCGCTGCAGTGCGCGACACTCCGGCCATGAACACTTCCGTGAAGACGCCGCTTGCCGGCACCGAAAGCCCCCGGGACGCGCGCTCCGGCTGGGCCCGCAGCATGGTTCGCGGCATCCGCCCCCACGACCTGGCCGGCAAGGCGGGCGAGATTGCGGCCGAGCTCGAGGATCGGCTGATTCGCGGCGGCTACCGCTTCGGCGAAACCCTGTCGATCTACGCGCTGGCCACCCAGTTCAACGCCAGTCGCCAGCCGGTGGCCGCCGCCGTGCTGTACCTGAAAAGCGTCGGCTATCTCGACGTGATCCCGCAGGTCGGCTGCCGCGTGGTGTCACCGTCGGCGCAGGAGGTGCACGACTTCTTCGTGATGTTCTCGCGCACCGAAGCGGTGATCGCCCGCTTCGCGTCCGAACGTCACACGGCGCAGGAAGCGGCCGAACTGCTGGCACTGGCCCAGGAGATGGCCGCCAATCCGTTCCAGAGCCGCTACGACCGGCGCGCGATGGCCGATGGCATCTCCCACTTCCACGACCAGATCAGCGCCATGGCTCGCTCGCAGCTGCTGGTCGACCGGATCAGCAACCTGCGACGGATCTTCCGCTTCTATCTGAGCCAGCAACGCCCGGCGGACAGCGATCCCGGCGGCACACCCGCGTCGATGAACCAGCTGCGGCTGGCGCTGGCGCGGGCCATCGCCAGCCGCGACGGCGCGCTGGCCGAGCAGGCCACCAGCGACTACATCCTCAACGACCTGGACGACTGGGCGCGGGTCGTCTGACCCGACGCCCTGCCCGCCGCCTCAGGATTTCTCGTCGGCAAAGATCGCGCTGGCGCAGATCTCGGCCACCGCCTTGATCAGCCGGTCCAGTTCCTCGCCATCGCGGAGCGGGCTGAAGCGGCCGAGGTAGGTCACCACGAACCAGGACAGCGCATCGGCGATGTCGTCGCCGGTGCCCGGTCGGCAGCCGCCGCTGCGGTTGACGGCCGCGATCGCGGCCCGGCAGCGGCCGCAGATGGTGTCCATCATCTTCTGGAACTGCAGGCCGAGGGCGTCGTCCTGGCGCGCGCTGTCAGCGAACGCCGACAGGATCGCCCGATGCTTCCGGAACGTGCGGCTGACGCCGACCATCGTGGTCTGCATCTCTTCGCGACGCGGCCGCTGGCCGCCGGGATCCGGGCCCAGCCAGCTGCCGGCGCTGTCGACGATCTCGTCGGTGATCAGGGCCATCAGCCGCGCGATCAGCTCGTTCTTGTCACGGAAATGCGAGTAGAAAGTGCCGCGCGACATGCCGGCTTCCGCCGCCAGTTCCTCGACCGACAGCTGCACGTAGCGCTGGCCCTGCTCCAGCATCCGCTCCATCGCCGCCAGCAGGCGTTCCTCGATGGTCAGCTTCTTGCCGCCGTGCTTGACACGGGTGCGGCGGGTCGGGCGAGGCGCAATCGGCAGCATTCGGGTTCCGTCGATGAGGCAAACGTGTGTGACCCGAGTTTACCGTTCGCAGGCCGCTTCAGGCCTGTTTGCGCCAGGCCCGCGTGAACAGCGTGACCAGCGATTCGACCCAGCGCCGGCGGCTGGCCGGATGGCGACCCGGCGTCAGCAGCACGTAGCGGCCGGCGCCGCTGGCCAGCCCGGAGATCTGCAGCGCCGCGTCGTAAGGCGAATCGATGTCGATCTGACCGGCATCCTTCAGCGCCTGCAGGTAATCGACCAGCGGTGCGGAAATGTGGGCGGAGTCGTCGAGCATCGCCCGCCCCAGCTTCGGAAAGCGCCCGGCCTCGGCGATCACCATGCGCATCACCGCGAGGTAGTCCGGATGCGTGTAGCCGTCGTAGAGCTTGGTGATGATCCGGCGCAGCGCCGCGTCCAGCGGGATGCCGGCGTCGGCGACCGTGCCCAGCCTCTCGCGCACGCCGAGCTGCGCGCGCCGCGCGACCTCGACGAACAGCTGGTCCTTGGTCTCGTAGTGTCGATACAGGGTGATCTTGGCGACCTTCGCCGCCCGGGCGATGCCTTCCATGCTGGCCGCCTCGAAGCCGCGAGCGATGAACACCGCCAGCGCGGCATCGAGGATGCCTTCGCGCAGTGCCTCGCCTTCCTCGCGGGTCGGCCGGCCGCGGGCGCGACGCGGCGACTTGGCGACGGCGTTGGCGGCGATGGGCGGAGACGCGTCAGACATGGCGGCCGTGATCATGCGTCATCGCTGCGCCGCACGGGGTGCGGCCTGCGCGGACGGTGCGCGATTGAAGCATCGCCGCAAATATCGTATGGTCCCATATTACTTTCCCACCCCGCAGGAACCTGAACATGGCGCTTTATTCGTCGGACGCACTGGCTGGCAAACGCATCCTCGTCACCGGCGGCGGCACCGGTCTCGGCAAGGGCATGGCGAAGCATTTCGCGGCACTCGGCGCCCACGTCCACCTCTGGGGCCGTCGCATCGACGTGCTCGAGGCCGCCGCCGCCGAGATCAATGCCGATCACGCCAGCCCGCGCGCCTTCGTGCAGACGGTGGACATCCGCAAGGCCGATCTGGTCGATGCCGCCGTCGGCGAGATCTTCGACAAGTTCGGCCCGCTGACCGGTCTGGTCAACAACGCCGCCGCCAACTTCATCGCGCCGACCAAGGATCTCTCCCCGCGCGGCTTCGAGGCGATCACTTCGACGGTGATGAACGGCGGCTTCTTCACCACCCACGCGGTCGCCAAGCGCTGGATCGCCCTCGGCCTGCCGGGCTCGGTGGTGTCGACCCTGGTGACCTGGATCTGGACCGGCTCGGCTTACGTCGTGCCTTCGGCGATGGCCAAGGCCGCGATCAACGCGATGACCATGTCTCTGGCCGTCGAATGGGCGAAGTACGGCATCCGCCTGAACGCCGTCGCACCCGGCCCGTTCCCGACCGAGTACGCCTGGCAGATGCTCAGCCCGACCGGCGAAGCGGCCGTCGGCGCCACCCAGGCCGATGAAGTGCCGGCCGGCCGCTACGGCAAAATCGAAGAACTTGGCAATCTGATGACCCTGCTGATGAGCGACGGCGCCGACTACATCACCGGCGAAACGATCTGCATCGATGGCGGCCATCATCTGGCGGCGCCATCGACCTTCGCCGGTCTCAACAAGCTCGACGACGCGGCCTGGACCAAGATCAAGGAAGCGGCGCAGGCTGCGACCCAGGCCAGCAAGGCGCAGCGTTCGGTCTGAGCCCCCCGAGGCCCGCAGGAGCCGAAGCCGCCTTGCCCTCAGGTGCCAGGCGGCTTTTTCACTTGTAGAGTCCTGATTGCGATAACGGACGCGAATCGCCACGACCCGAGGCAGCGCAGGCCATGAGGGGCGGGCGCCATCACCGAGGAGCGAGCGCATGAACCTGCAGCACGACCACGCGGCAGCCGCGACGATCGAACGGAAGACCTTCTGCGGCATCTGCGAGGCCGCCTGCGGTGTGGTGGTCAGCGTCCGGGGCGACGAGGTCGTGAAGATCCGCGGCGACGTCGATCACCCGAATTCCCGAGGCTTCCTGTGCCCGAAGGGTGCGGCCTTCGGCGCGGTGCGCGACGATCCCGACCGGGTGCTGCGGCCGCTGCAACGACAGCCCGATGGCCACTTCGAGCCAGTCGGCTGGGACATCGCGCTCGATGACATCGGCACACGCCTGCGCAGTCTGATCCGGCGGCACGGCCGGGAGTCGATCGGCGTCCACCTCGGCAACCCGAACGGCTGGAACTATGGCGCCTTCATGTGGCTGCTGGGCATGGCTGCGGCACTGAAAACCAAGCACCTGTACACGGCCTCGTCGGTCGACATCAACAACTACTGGGTGGTTGGCGAGCTGCTGTACGGCCACAACCTGGTGACGCCGTTCCCGGATATCGCCCACACGCAGTTCCTGATCGTGCTCGGTGCCAATCCGGTGGTCACCCACGGCAGCATGATGACCGCCGGCCGGGTCAAGGAGCAGATGGCGGCGATCGTCGAGCGCGGCGGGCGCGTCGTGGTGATCGACCCGCGCCGCTCGGAGACCGCCGCCCAGTTCGAGTGGCAGCCGATGCGCCCCGACGGCGATCCCTGGCTGCTGGCCGGGATGCTCAAGACCATCCTCGACGAGCAGCTGGCCGACCGCGATGCGCTGCGCCGGCAGACGCGTGGTTCGGAGGCCTTGCCAGCCCTGCTGACGGCGGTGAGCGGCGAGCGGGTGGCGGTGGAAACCGGCATTGCCTGGCACGACGTGCAGGCCCTGGCACGCGCCTTCGCGCAGTCACCGGCGGCAGCGCTCTATGGCCGCTGCGGCGCGTCGCTGGGGCCGTTCTCGACCTTGACCAACTACCTGATCAACGTCCTCAACATCGTCACCGGCAACCTCGACAAGCGCGGCGGCATGGTGTTCGGCCAGCCGATGCTCGACACCGAAGGCTTCACGCGGCTGTTCAAGGTCAACGGCTACGATCGCTGGCGCACCCGGGTCGACGGCATTCCCGAAGTGATGGGCACCTCGCCGCTGGCGACCCTGCCGCGCGAGATCCGCACACCGGGCAAGGGCCAGCTGCGGGCGCTGCTGATCGCCTCCGGCAACATCGCCACCACGTCCTGCGCGTCCGCCGATGTCGGCGCCGCGCTGGACGAGCTGGAACTGCTGATCTCGCTCGATCCATACATCACCGAGACCAGCCGCCACGCCCACTACATCCTGCCGCCGACGCTGTGGCTGGAGCGCGACGGCATGCCGATCTTCAGCCAGATGCACGCCGGCGTGCCGTACGCGCAGTGGACGCCAGCCAGCGTTGCCGCGCGCGGCGAGGCGCACGACGACTGGTGGATCATCGACGAGATCTGCAAGCGGATCGGCATCGTGCCGTCCGCCTCGAAGGCGGCGCAGTTCCTCGGCCGCTTCGGCATCCGCCTGACCCCGGCCACCGCCGTCGACCTGTTCATGCGCATCGGCCCGGCCGGCGACTGGTTCGGCCTGCGGCCCGGAATCAGCCGGCGCAAGCTGTTCGCGCAGGGCAGCGGCGTGGCGCTGGCGGCCGAGCCGGCGGTCGGCGTCAGCCGCCAGCGCGTGCATCTGAAGGACGGCCTGATCCCGCTGGCGCAGCCGCTGATGGAACGCGAGATGGCCCGGCTGATCACGAGGCCGTCAGCCGACGATCCGGCCCACTCGATACTCTGGCCGCTGCGGCTGATCTCGATGCGCGAGTTGCGCTCGCAGAACAGCTGGCTGCACAACGTGCCGAAGCTGACCACCGGCGACCGCCGGCCGCATCTGCGCATCCATCCCGACGACGCCCGGCCGCTGGCGCTGCGCGACGGCGACGATGCCGCGATCACCTCGCCCTGGGGCGAGATCACGGTGCCGGTGCTGGTCAGCGACGAAGTGATGCCCGGCACGGTGGCGCTGCCGCACAACTGGGGGCACGGCGGTGGCTGGCGCCGGGCGGTGTCGATCGGCGGCGGCCGCTACAACGATCTGACCGCCAATGCCGCGACCGAGATCGACATCCCGTCCGGCAATGCCGTGCTCAACGGCCTGCGGGTACGGGTGAGCCGGCGCAGCGTCGCGCTGGCGGCGGCCAGCTGAGGCTGGCGCTCAGGCGCTGGCGACTGGCGGCGTCGACAGGTAGATGCCGACGATCGCCGCCGTCGCCAGCAGCACCCAGGCCTCGAAGATCAGCCGCCACGGCAGCGGTGCGGTCCTGAGCTCCATGAAGTACAGCAGCACCAGCCGCACCTTGAAGGCGGCGATCGCGAAGATCGCCACGGTGCCGACGCGCGGCGAGAAGCCGTCCTTCGACAGCCACCAGGTGGTGGCGATCGTGGCGAGCATCAGGAACAGCCAGACCAGGGTGGTGACATGACGGATCATGGCAGCGCTCAGCGCAGCAGGTAGAGCAGCGGGAACAGCACGATCCACAGCAGATCGACCATGTGCCAGTAGGTCGCGCCGCATTCCAGCACCACGCAGCGGTCGGCACTGAACTGTCGCGCCCGCGCCTTGTTCCACAGCACGATCAGCAGGATGTTGCCGGCGAACACGTGCAGCAGGTGGATGCCGGTCAGCGTGAAGTAATACATGTAGAAGTCGTTGCTCAGCATCGAGATGCCGGCCTTGATCTTGCCGCCGTACTCCAGCGCCTTCGACACCATGAAGGCGACGCCCAGCAGGAAGGCGCCGGCGATGAGGCGCGGCACCTGGTCCAGCGCATTGCGCTTGACCGCTTCCACCGCCAGCACCACGCACCACGAACTGGTCAGCAGGATCAGCGTGTTGATGCCACCGAAGTTGACGTCCAGCGTCTGGCGGGATGCCTCGAACACCGCGGTCGCCTCCTGCCGTCCGAGCATGAACGACACGAACAGCAGCGCGAAGAAGACCATGTCGGCGGCGACGAACACCCAGACGCCTTCCACACCGGGAAGGCGCCGGGTCTCGCCGCTGCCGCTGCGGACGGCGACCACCGTCAGACGCGCCGCGACTCAGCGCGTCGCCAGCGGCGCGCCGCCACGAACGGGGACTTCCTTCGGCTGGGCTGCACCATCTTCGATCTCGATCCGGCTGACCGCCTTGATGATGAAGATCGACATCGAAACAATCCAGACGTACCAGGTCGGGAACGCGATCCAGAAGTTGAACATCCCGTGGAACGCGAACGGGCCGGTCTTGAAGAACGGGATCAGGCTGACCGGAAAGAACGACGCCACGGTGACGAAACCCCACCAGCTGACCCAGGCCGGCACCAGCTTCTTTTCGCGCTTGTCGCGCAGGAACACGACCGCCGCCGCGATGATCTGCCAGCTGGTCACCATGTAGGCGAGGTCGATGATCATCCAGGCGAGGTAGTACATCGTCTGCACCATGTCCGGTGACAGCCGGTCGATCTGCAACGCGCAGGTCAGCCAGATGCCGCAGGCGACGACGATCGGGCAATAGGTGATCGTCGCGCCCATCATCTCGACGTTGGCGAGCATGCCTTCCGGACCTTCGATACGGCGCATCACCCGCGATACCGCCGCACCAAAGGTCATGTAGCAGGAACCGAGCACCATGCACACCGACATGCCGACCATGATCTCGGTCTGCAGATCCTTGTAGTGCTGCCACATGTCCTGCGCAGTGGTCGACGCGGCCATCGGCGGGAAGTTGTCGGCCAAGAGGCCCCACATGACAAAGAATCCAATGAAGAACACCGGGCCTGTCCAGGCCAGCAGTTTCCAGGTGCTGTAATCCGTTTTCGGGGTACTTGTGGACATTGTGTAAATCCTCCAAAGTCTTTGGCAGTGAGCCTGTGGTTTGTACTCGGGATTGTTCCACTTGCTGCGTTCCGGTCTACCAATTTCGGCTTTCATTCAGTATCAGAATCGGCTCGCGCTGGCCGAAGAAACTGCTAGGGAAGGGAGATCGGCGGGATGGAGAAATATCAATCGCGGTCTGCGGCGGCGCTCTCGTCGGCATTTCAGGTGCGTCCCGAAGTGGTCGAAGAGGCCGCACCGCCATCGGCCAGCAGCTGCGACGGCGGCAACGTCGGGATCTACGGCTGGAAGACACCGCAGATGGAAGGCTTCGAGTTGCCGGCGTCGGACGATCTCATCGTTGCGCTGCATCTGGGCGGCTCGCGCCGCGTGCGCGCCATCACCAATGGCGGCCTCAGCCGCTGCCGTTCGGCACCCGGCCTGCTGACCATCCTGCCGCCGGGTCGCAGTGCCGCGTTCCGCACCGAGGGCAGCATCAGCCTGATGTCGCTGCACGTGCCCGGCACGCTTGTCTCCGAGTTCCCGCAGCCGCCGGGCAACAACCGCGATGGCTCCTGGCTGCCGCGTTTCGCGTTCCGCGATCCTTACGTCAGCGCCAGTCTCGAAGCACTGCTGAGCACCGCCCGCTCGGGTCAGGCCGTGCGGCCGGATTACGTGGTCAAGATGGTCGACGCGATGCTCAGCCATCTGGCGCAGGCGCGGCAGTCGCAGGACGCGGTCGACGTCGTGGAGCTGCCGCCCGAGCTCGGTGGCCAGCGAGTGGGCCGGATCACGCTGCGCGACCTGTTCGCGCTGATCGACGCCCAGCTCGGCCGCAATATCGGGCTCGACGAGCTGGCTCGCTGCACCGGCCTGAGCCGCGCCGCGTTCACCCGCTGCTTCCGCCAGGTCACCGGCATCTCGGCGCATCAGGCGCTGAATCAGAGGCGCATCGAAGTGGCCAAACGCCTGCTCGCCCAGACTGGCCTCGACCTCGCCTACGTCGCCCAGGAAACCGGCTGGTCCAGCCAGTCGCACTTCACGGCCAGCTTCCGCAAGGCCGTGGGCTGCACGCCGGCGCGCTACCGCGCCTTGTGCTGATCCACGCGCGCCGCCAGCTGTCGTCCTGCTGACGGCGCCCGGGCCGGCTCAGGCCGCCAGACGCGGCTGCAGCCAGTCGGTCAGATCCTTGAACACCCGGGCGCGATCGGCCGGCAGCTCGTTGAAGATCTCGTGATACAGGCCGTCGTAGACCTTCAATGTCTTGTCGGTCGAGGAGATCCGCTCGTGGACCATGCGGCTGCCGGAGACGCCGGCCAGCTTGTCGTCGCTGCCATGCAGCAGCAGCGTCGGCACGCTGATCGCCGACAGCAGCGCCGGCACGATCTCGACGAAGCGGACGATCTCGGCGAGGGTGCGCACCGGGATCTTGCCGTGGGCGTTGAGCGGATCGTTGGCGTACTTGGCGACCTCGTCGGGATCGCGACTGACCAGGCTCGGATCGACCTGGAACATGCCGAGCTTCGGCACGATCGAGGCCAGCAGCTTGGCCACCGGTCCCAGGTACGGCGGCGCGCCATCGAGCACCACCGCCGGGCCGGACAGGATCAGGCCGCTGAGCTTCTTGCCATGCTTGATCGCATAGCTCAGCGAAAGAGCGCCACCCATGCTGTGGCCGAGCAGGAACAGCGGCCGTGCCGGCTGCAGACGCTTGGCGCGATCGACCAGGGTGTCGAGATCGGCGACGGCGTTGGCGAACTTGTCGACCAGGGCGCGCACGCCGTCGGACTTGCCGTGGCCACGGTGATCGATCGCGTGGACCACGCAGCCGATGCCGGCCAGCTGCTCCGCCACTTCACGATAGCGGCCACCATGCTCGCCCAGGCCGTGGGCGATCACCACGGACGCCTTCGGCGCGCCAGCCGGCGCCCAGGTCTGGAAGTGGATGCGGGTCTTGTTGACGCCTTCGAAACTGCCTTCGCTGTGTTTCATCGGAACTCGGCTCTTGTCTGCTCAGTGCGGGTCTTTGACGCGGGCGGGGGTGCTGCGGGCCGATGATGATGCCTGGGTTGCCGCCGGCGTCCGGCCCAGCGCCAGCACTTCATCGAGTCCCTCGCGGAAGCATTCCAGCAGCAATTCTGGCTCGGTGACAGCGGCACGATCGCTGTTGATGCCGATGCAGCAGCGGCCGTTGTGCGACAGCATCGCGATCATCATTCCGCAGCCGGGCACCGGCGCATACGGCCAGTACTGGCGCACTTCGGCGCCAGCGAAATAGACCGGATACGGAATGCCCGGCACGTTGCTGATCTGCGCGTCCTGGGCGGTGGTGAAATCGGCGGTGAGCTTGGTGACCACGCCGATCGGTAGCCGGGTGACCACCGGCATCATCCGGATCATCACGTCCAGCGCCGGTTCGGCGCGAGTATCGCGAACGAAATGCTGGATGTGGCGGATGCGGGTGATCGGATCGCGCTCGGCGACCGGGGCCGCGTACTGCGAGCCGGCGAACTTGTTGCCGCCCATCGCATCGGCCTCGGTCCGCAGGCTGATCGGGAAGCCGATCGGCATCTGCTTGATCGCCACACCCAGCCGCTCGTGATAGAGCCGGAAGCCGCCGATCAGTCCGGCCAGGAACAGGTCGTTGATCGAGCCGTTGGCCGCCTTCGACGCCGCCTTGAAATCGGCCAGCGGCAGTTCGATGCCGTCGAGCCGCCACGACAGGCTGCGGCGCTTGAACAGGCCGGAGCCGGGCACCGGCTTGATGCCGAGCATGCGCTTCGCGGACGCGAGGTAATCCAGCAGCTGCTGGACGTCTTCCGGGTACTTGAGCAGCGCCGAGGCCTTGCGGCCGAGCGCACCGGCGGTGCCGCGCGCCGTGGCCGGCAGCGACGCCAGCCGGCCGCGCAGCGCCTTCAGGCCGAGGCTGCGGGCGGTCGCGGCCCGGCGGCTGCGCGGGATCGCCGGCACCGGACGCGGCTGCGCATCGCGATCGCGGTGGAAGATCCGCTGCAGCAGCTGGACGATGCCGAGGCCATCGGTCGCCGCGTGGTGCATCTTCAGCACCAGTGCGGCACGGCCGCCTTCGAGGCCTTCGAGCAGCGTCGCTTCCCAGGGCGGACGCGCCCGGTCGAACGGCTGCATCGCGATGATGCCGGCGGCGTCGAACATCTGCCGCTCGCTGCCCGGCGCCGGCAGCTGCTGGCGGCGCACGTGGTAGTCGAAATCGAAGTCCGGATCCTCGACCCAGGTCGGCGGGCCGACCGTGGTCGGCACCACCACCTTCTGCCGGAAACGGCGCACCGCCGCGACCAGCCAGCGGAATTCCGCCTGCAGGCGTTCCCATTCCGGCGCGGTGTCGAAGACCATGATCGAGACGATCGTCGAGCGCAGCCGGGGGTCGACCTCGGCAAGCCACATCACCGATTCGAAGGCGCTCATCGCGTCCGGGCCGCCCCAGTCGCGCAGCTCGTCCAGCAGCGGGTCGGTTTGCCTCGTTGCCTTGCTCATCGTGTTCCGCTCGTGTTTGCCATCGTGGATTGCAGATTCAGCCGGCGCTGTCTTCGGCGCCCGCCGCCAGCTTGCGCAGGCCGCGGAACGCCTGCACCGCGCCGTGCTCGCCCTTGACCACGGCGGCGACTTCAGCGGCGATCGGCATCACCACGCCGTGCATCGCCGCCAGTTCCATCACCACGCTGGAGGTCTTGATGCCCTCGGCGACCATGTTCATCGAGGCGACGATTTCCGCCGTGGTCTTGCCGGCCGCGAACTGCACGCCGACCTGCCGGTTGCGCGACAGCGGGCTCATGCAGGTGGTCAGCAGATCGCCGAGGCCGGTCAGGCCGGAGAAGGTTTCGGCGCAGCCGCCGAGCGCCACCCCGAGCCGGGTGATTTCCGACAGGCCGCGGGTGATGACCATCGCCCGTGTGTTCTCGCCGACCGACAGCCCTTCGGCCATGCCGGCGGAAATGGCGATCACGTTCTTCAGCGGTCCGCCCAGCTCGCAGCCGATCACGTCGCGGTTGGTGTAGACCCGGAACACGGCGCTGGTGAACAGCGGCTGCAAGGCCTTGGCGACGTGGTCGTCGGTCATCGCCAGCACGGCGGCGGCGGCCATGCCCTGCAGCACTTCGCGGGCGATGTTCGGCCCGGCCAGAAGGCCGGCCGGATGCCCGGGCAATTCCTGATGGATGATCTCGGTCATCCGCGAATGCGTGCCCTGTTCGAGCCCCTTGGCCAAGCTGATGACCGGCACCCACGGCCGCAGCAGCGGCGCGACGATGCGCAAGGTGTCGCGGAAGCTGTGCGATGGCACGCCGACCACCAGCACGTCGCAGTCGCGTACCGCTTCGTCGAGCGAGGACGTGGCCAGCAGCCGCGAACACAGCGGCAGGCCCTTCAGGTAGCGCGAGTTGCGATGTTCGCGATTGATCTCGTCGGCCGTGGCCGAATCGCGCGCCCAGATCGTGGTCTGGGTGTTGCGCGACGCCAGCGAGGCGACGGTGGTGCCCCAGGAACCGGCACCGAGCACGGCAACACGGATCTTGCGACTCATGTTCTCAAGCCTCCGGCCAGTGGTTGAGCGTATCGACATACATCTGCCGGACTTCAGCAATGTGGGCATCGAGCCTGTCGAGCTTCCATTTCGTCACATCGATGCCGGGAAGCACCGCGACCTGCACGGTGCCGGCGCGCATCGTCTGATCGTTGCGGCCCATGATCTCGCCGGCATTGCGGATCACCACCGGCACGATCGGCACGCCGGCCTGCATCGCCATGTGGAACGCGCCCTTCTTGAACTTGCCGACCTTCGGCGTCCACGAACGCGTGCCTTCCGGGGCGATGCACATGCTCAGGCCGGACTTGATGCGCTCGACCGCCGGCTTCAGCGCGTCGATCGATTTCTGCGAATCGGCGCGGTCGAGAAACGCCACGCCGGCCATCTTCATGTAGCGGCCGAAGCCCGGCACCCGCGCGGCCTCGGCCTTGGCCACGCCGCTGAAGCTGGAACGGACGATGTTCATCATCACGAACATGTCGAACTTCGACTGGTGATTGATGATGAACACGCAGGGCCGGTGGGCGTGCAGGTGTTCCTCGCCGGTCACCTCGATCTTCACGCCAAGCACCGCCATCGCGGCATCGCTGGCGGCAGTGGTGATGAAATCGGCGGCGCGCCGGCTGTCGCCGGTCAGCCGCTCCAGGCCGAGGCCGGCGACGAAGCTGGCGCCCATCGCCGCGTAGGCGCCGACGGTGCGCGCCATCGCGCCGCTCGGCCCGCGTGAACGGCGCGGAAAGCGCAGGATCGGCCAGCCGAGTTCCTGCGCCACCTTTTCCAGCGCAGGCTTGGGCTGGATCGGCGTTGGCTTGCCGACGGTCTTCAGGAACGCGATGTCCTCGTTGCCGTTGGCGTAGCCGTAGCTCGCTTTCAGGTTGACGCCGTGCGCCTTGGCGAACGCCTTGACGCCGGCGGCCTTGCCGTCGCCCCAGGCCGGCAGGCCGTCGAGGCCGCCGGTGAGCTTGCCGTTGCGGACCATCGCCCGGGTGCAGACGATGTGCTCGATGCCGTATTCCTGCGCCAGCGGCTCGATCTGGTAGAGCGTGGCCGACGAGGCGATGGCGACCGTGTGACCTTTCTTCTGATGCGCGTCGATCAGCTTCCAGGATTCCGGAAACAGCGTGGTCGCGGTCTTTTCCAGCCACAGGCGTCGCCATAGCGCCCGCATGTCGGCCTCGGTCTCGCCGGCCCAGTCGAGGATGCCCTTGGCGATCACCTCGAAGAATTCCTCGTCGGCCAGATCGGCCTTGCGGCTGAGCTTCAGCGTGTCGAGGATCTCCTTGGTGCCCAGCTCGCCGCGCTTGATGCGGTCGAAGAAGTAGGCGGCGGCGGAATAGCCGTCGATCAGGGTGCCGTCGTAGTCGAAGAAAGCGCCGATCTTCGGCCCGGAGGGGCCGTCGGCGATGCGCTGGAGCTGCCGCTCCAGAATGGGATTGGCGGTCATCAGCTTCCGGTTTCCGGGGTAACGGCGTGAGCGGCGGCGTGACGCGCCTGATCCAGCTTTTCGATCGCGGCCAGTCGTTCGACGACCGAGGCCAGTTCATCGGCGAAGGCACGGCGGCGCCCGGCGAGATCGGGCACGCCGGGTTGGTCGGGGTCCCCGCGAAGTCGTTTTTCACTTCGCGGGGTGGCGTTCAGCAGATCACGATTGGCGGCCAGCGACAGCGCATTGCCGAACACTTCACGCGACACGCATTCCGGGCTGCTCAGACGCTTCTGCAGCACGTACTGGCGACCGACCTTGACGCATTCCTCGGTCAGCTTCTTCTTGTCGATCTTGGCATCGGCCGCTTGTGCGGCCAGGCGGTCGGCGACGATGTAGTACGCCTCGATGAACGGCGTCAGCACCCGGTGGGCGATCAGGAACGGCGCGCCGAGCAGCAGAGCCTTGCGGCCTTCGACGGTGACTGCCCGCTGCCGGAACTTGGCGTCGAACAGTCGCGATTCGGCCTTCTGTTCCTCGCGATAGGCGGCCTTGTCGCTGAAGAAGAAATCGAACTTCAGCAGGTCGCGCAGCGCGAATGCCGACTGCCAGGCGCGCTCCAGCGGACCGGTCAGGTCTTCCATCGAGGTATCGAGCAGTGCCACCTCGAAGATCGCGCGGTTGATGAACCAGTGCACGGCACTATTGCGATAGAACGCCGCCACCGAGTGCTGGCCAGGTTCGATGGCGTAGACCACTTCGATGCCGGCGTCGTAGCGGCTGATGACGCCGCCATCGACCAGGCTGCCGAGCGTCGCTTCCACGCCTTCGCGGGTCTGCAGGTCTTCCAGATGGGTGCTGGGCAGGCCGCGGGCTTCGGCGTAGTCGAGCAGCGGCAGCACCAGTTCGAGCACTTCATCCAGGGTCAGCGCACGATCACGGACGCCGAGCAGCGCCAGGGTGACCAGCGCGTTGGCGGTGACCGGTGTCACGCGGTTGATCCGCTGGAACACCTCGAACGCGATCTTGGCGACCGTCCATTTGCCCGGGCCGTCGGCATCGGCGCGGGCCAGCGCCTCCTTCAGGCTCAGCGGCTCGCCGAAGCGGACATAGGCATTGCCGATCAGCTTCTGCTGGGTGCGCGCATAGCCGGCCAGCCACAGCAGGTTTTCCTTGGCCTTGGCAGCACCCGCTTCCTCGGCCGCCATCACGCCGATCTCGTGCATCTGGTCGTAGGTGGTCGACACCGGCACCAGCAGCATGTCGTCGGCGCCACCGCTTTCGATCGCCGACACCAGATAGCTCAGCAGGCCGTACTTCGGCGGGCGGAGCTTGCCGGTACGGCTGCGGCCGCCTTCCATGTACCACTCGAGGTTCTTGCGCTGCGAGGCCAGCCAGGCCAGATACTCGCGGACCACCAGCTTGTAGATCTCGTCGTCCTGGAAGCTGCGCCGGATCAGGATGCCGCCGGCGCGGCGGATGATCGTGCCGAGCGGCCAGAAGCCGAGGTTGTTGCCGCCGAGGATATGGTTGCGTGCCAGGCCGTTGTCGCGCAGCAGGCGTGACAGGATGAAGGCATCGGCGTAGGAACGATGCGTCGGCAGATAGACCAGCGCATTGGTTTCGTTGAGCTTTTTCAGGTTCGCGAGGGCGTCGAGATCGGCATCGACGGTCCAGGCCCGGGTGTGCAGCGGCCCGAGGCCGTAATCGAACATCGCCGCGAACGCCGGGCTCTGCACGGTGACGATCTCTTCCAGCCCCTTCAGCGCTTCGGCCGCAACCTTGTCCACCGGCAGCTTCAGCTGCTTCGCCAGCTTTTCGATCTGCCCGACGAAGCGCGGCGACTTCGACACCTGCCGGGCCACATGGCGGCGCTGGATCAGGGTCGCGGCGACGACCGGGTTCAGGTTCATGGGGTTCATGAGACGACTCCGCTGACCGCGCTCACCACGCCGTCGGCACGCGTCGTGGTGGCGACGATCACGGCGCTCACCTGTTCGGGATCGTCGTACATCGGCACGTGGCCGCAGCCGGTGACGGTCAGCGCTTCGGCACCCTGGACAACCGAGGTCAGCGCCGCGCCGTAGCGGCGATACGGAATCACCTTGTCGTGTTCGCACCAGGCAATCCGCACCAGCGGCGGATTGGCCTTGAACGGCTTGATGCCACCGACCTTGCCCATGTTGTCGAGCAGCGACGGCAGCATCGTGGTGTCGCGCATCGACCGCATCGCCCGGCGGCTTTCATCGGGCGGCACGCGGTCGCCGCGCTCCATGCCCTGCTTGTTCAGCGCCCGGCGCATGAAGCCGAAGTACAGCAGCAGCGAGAACAGGAAGATCAGCAGCGGCAGCAGCGCGAAGACGATCCGGAACGACTTGGCGATCGCCTGGTAATCCTCCTGCGTCTGCCAGCCGCCGGCCGGCGACAGCGCGGTGACCGATTGCGCGAAGCCGCGTCGCGCCAGTTCCAGCGACAGCCAGCCGCCCAGCGAATTACCGGCGACATGGGCGCGCTCGATACCGCGCGCTTTCAGATCGGCGATCAGCAGGTCAGCGAGGACATCGACCGTCGGCGACACGCCGTCCGGAATCGGCGGGCCGCCCGGATGTCCGGGCAGGGTCGGGGCGATCACCCGATGCCGCTTCTCGAGCAGTGGCAACACCGGCTTCCAGATGTGCCAGGTCCCGCCGAGCCCGTGCAGCAGCACCAATGTCGAGCCGCTGCCGCCTTCGTATGCCTCTCCCACTGCATGGCTGCCGTCCACCTGTCCCCCCCGCACCGTCGATGTCGTTGCCTGGCGCGTGTCATGACCTGCACGGCCCGGATTCAGGATGCTCGATTCTGCTTGCAGCGAAATACGGATTGCCCGTACTTCGGTCTTGTATCAGATGCGATACCGACCGGGCAGCAGCTTGTTGCGACCTGAATTGTTCGACTTAGTAGTATGGTGCCATACTATGTTGTGCGGGCCGGCTGGACAAGCTTTGCCGGTGTACAGATGTGAACCCGAAAAGGTCACGCGCCGCCCCCGATCAACGAGCGACACCCCACATCCGGAGAAGAATCTTGCGTGGACTGAAAGACAAGGTGGCCCTGGTCACCGGCGCGGCAAGCGGCATCGGCCTGGCGATCGCCAAGCGGCTCGCCGAGGAAGGCATGGTCGTCGGCGTGCTCGACATGAACGCGGAAGCGGCGGCCAAGGCCGTGGCCGAGATCGAGGCGGCGGGCGGCCGCGCCGCGGCCGGCATCTGCGACATCACCGACTACGAGGCGGTCAAGAAGACCGTGGCCGACGTCGAAGCCAAGATCGGCCCGACCTGGGCGCTGGTCAACAACGCCGGCTGGGACAAGCCGATCCCGTTCCTGAAGACCACCCCGGACTTCTGGAAGAAGGTCGTCGACATCAACTACATGGGCCCGCTGCACATGACCCATGCCGTGGTGCAGGGCATGGTCGCCCGCGGCGGCGGCCGGGTGATCTTCATCGCCTCCGATGCCGGCCGCGTCGGCTCGTCCGGCGAAGTCGTCTACTCGGGCACCAAGGGCGCGACGATCGCGTTCGCCAAGGCGCTGGCTCGCGAAGTGTCGCGCAAGAACGTGACCCTGAACTGCGTCGCCCCCGGCCCGACCAATACTCCGGCGATGGACGCCTTCGTCGGCACCGGCGAGGAAGGCCAGAAGATCCGCGATGCCATGGTCCGCGGCGTGCCGCTGGGCCGCATCGGCGAGCCGAGCGACTACCCGGGTCTGGTTGCGTTCCTCGCCAGCGACGATGCCAGCTTCATGACCGGCCAGACGATTTCGGTCTCGGGCGGCCTGACGATGCACGGCTAAAAGCTTCAACCGCCTGTCTCACGCGGAGAACGCGGAGAGCACAGAGAAAAGCGACAGCGAGAAAATCCCGGAAGGGAGTTTTCCAGCCTGACTTTTCGATGTGCTCTCCGCGTTTCACGTTTCAGGCCTCTACGCTTTTCTCCGCGTTCCCGGCGTTCTCTGCGTGAGATCGCTTTTGCTTTTTCACCCCATGACGCGAATTTCCATCGGCCTCTCCATGAACAACCGCCAGATCACCCTCAAGTCCCGCCCGGTCGGCATTCCCCAGCCCGCGCATTTCGAGCTGACGACGGTCGCCGTGCCGGATTTGCGCGACGGCGAGTTCCTGGTCGAGAACCATTACCTGTCGGTGGACCCGGCCCAGCGCGGCTATGTCAACGACGAAAACAATTACGCCCCGCCGGTCGCCATCGGCGCGGTGATGCGGGCGATGGCCGTCGGCCGGGTGATCGCCTCGAAGCACGCCGAGATCGCCGTCGGCCAGCACCTCTATGGCTGGTTCGGCTGGCAGGACTACTGTGTCGCGACACCGGCCGCCGTGCTGCGCCGGGTCGATCCCGGCCAGGCTCCGCTGTCGACCGGCGCCGGCCTGCTCGGCATCAACGGTCTGACCGCGTATCTGGCGCTGCACGACATCGGCAAGCCGAAGCCCGGCGAAACCGTGCTGGTCACGGCTGCGGCGGGCGCGGTCGGCAGCATCGTCGGCCAGTTGGTGAAGCAGGCCGGTGCGCGTGCGGTGGCCGTGGTCGGTTCGGACGAAAAAGGCCGGCAGGCGATCGCCGACTACGGCTACGAGGCCTTCATCAATTACAGGCAGCCGCTGGAGCCGCAACTGAGGACGACCTGCCCGAACGGCATCAACGTGTTCTTCGACAACACCGCCGGGCCGATCGCCGACACCGTGATCCGCCACATGGCCTGGTTCGGCCGGGTGATCCAGTGCGGCACGATGTCGATCGCCTCCTGGGTGCCGAACCCGAGCGGGCCGCGCATCGAACGCGAAATCCTCACCCGCCGCCTGCGCCTCGAAGGCTTCGTGATCTTCGATCATCTGCAGCGCTTCGATGAAACCGCAGCGACGCTGGCCGCGATGCTGCGCGACGGCGCGCTGCGCTACGCGGAAGACATCGGCGACGACCTCGCTGGCGCCCCGCAGGCGCTGGTCGACGTCTACGAGGGCCGCAACACCGGCAAGAAGCTGATCCGGCTGCGCTGATCGTTCAGCGCAGCAACTTTGAACTCCGATGTCAGGGTGTCAATGCGGCAATCAAGAGGGCAACGTTCAACGCGCGGCAACATGCCCGAGGGTTTCAAGGATGGTACGGCCGCAGGCGAACCCGGTCGCCACAACTGCGGACCAGCGGACAGCCCGCAGCACTGAATGCGTAGCGCTCGTCGAGGCAGATCGTCACCGACTCAAGCGCGCCACGTCGGCATTCGAGACCGATCGCCTCGGGACTCAGGCCGGGATTGTCGGCAGCGATACTGGCGACGATCTGCTCCGGCGTAACGTCGCGGGCCGGGTTCTCCAGACGGTAGCCATCCGGCCAGCTCATACGCCGGTCGACATGTTCGGCATACACCGCCCATTGTTCAGGTTCCAGCCCTGAGCAGCGGCCATGACGTCGCCACGCAAGTTCACTGAGGAATCGGTTGCCATTGAAGCGCGCCATCTGATCAAGCAGCGCTGGCGACATTTCAGGACCCTCGTTGCAGTTGTCGACCGGACGACCGTCGACCACGCTCACCAAGCCCCGCAGCACGAATCCGGTCGGCTGCGCGCACTGCACTTCCCGGCTGTGCCGATAGTCCCGGTGATGGCTGCAGTACTGCGGACTCCAGACGAACTCCGCGAGCCATGCCGATTCGCCCGCTGATGCCGGCATCGAGAGCACGATGGCCGCCAGCATCAGGCCCGTTGCCAGACCGGACAGACTGATGCGATGACAGCCCGTCATCACGGTAAATCTCCAGCGGTCGGCATGCGTGACCCGACATCGGTGCGCGCCTGCTCGTCCGCGATCGAACGGCTAAGGTTGTGCCGCATACGCGACAGTAGTTCATCAAGCGTCTGCTGCTCATCCGGCGAAATGCCGTTCATGATCATTCCATGGCTGGTCTCAGCAACCATCCGCATGTGCTTCAGGACCTCGCGTCCATGCTCGGCGATCTGAATACGCTTGGAGCGCCGATCACCCGGCACCTGGACGCGACGGATGAAGCCTCCTCGCTCGAGGCGCTGCAGCAGTTCGCCCAGTGACGCGCTGCCGATGTCCAGCCGCTGGGCCAGCTCGTGCTGGTTGAGCGCCGGGCCACTGGTGCGTCCAAGATTGAAGAGTACCCACCATTGCGCACGGGTGATGCCGAGATGGCGCGAGCGCTGGTCGTAGAACACGCGGCGCAGCCGCGAGACATCGTGAATCAGATAACCGGTCCGCAGGAAGCTGTCGAGACTGCGAGGTGTACGCGTCTGCTCCTCGATTGAAACATTCATGGCGGGCATGTTGCCGTCGTCGGTCACGGTTATGCGATCAACCCGCACTTGCCTTCAATGCGGCATTGCGTTCGAGCTCGGTTTTGATGAACTTGACCCAGTTGGCAGCGGCATCGGCCTGGGTTTCGGATTGCGATGCAGCGGCGGCCGCCTGCTCGGCCTGCCGTTGTTGTACAGCTCGGTGCCGAGCCGCATGCTCAGGTTGACCGGGTTGCTGACGTTCTTCGCGGTGAAGCTGGCCAGCTTGGTCGGCATCGGGATCGAGCGGTCGACTTCCCTGGCGATCGCCAAGGCCTGAGCGAGTAGCTGCAGGTTGTCGGCGATCACGCGGATCGCGCTCGTCTAGTTCTCTGATCGACAGCAGGTGATCCGGGGCGAAAGCCATGGTGAGTCGGAGGGGATCCACCGGCTTGCCGTCGGCCAGCACCTCGAAATGCAGATGCGCACCGGTGGCGCGACCGGTGGCGCCGACAAAACCGATGATGTCGCCGCGGCGGACCACCGATCCGGCCCTGAGACCGGGCATGAACTTCAGCAGGTGGCCGTAAACGGTTTCCACGCGGTGACCGTGGTCCATGCGCAGCTGATTGCCGTAGAAAGGACGCTTGCCCAGGGAGCGGATGACGCCGTCATGGGCCGCCCGAATCGGCGTGCCGGTTGCCGCGACGTAATCGATACCGTAGTGGAAGCCCTGCACCTTCTTGACCGGATGCAGGCGCGCGCCGTAGCCCGAACTGATGCTGAGCTGACTGAGCGGCGAACGCAGCGTGGCGGCAAATTCGAGTGCTGTCATCGCTTTCCCCGGCCGCGTATCGGCGACCAGCGATTGCGCCGGCTTGGGTATCGACGGCAGCGCAAACGTCGTCGGCACCCGTCGTGGCAGCGATGGACGCTTCGCGGTCACGAGGGTCTCGGCTGCAGCGGCCGAAGCGGGCTTCGGCGGCCGGGACGGCTGTCCGGTCATCGAGGCCTGGGCAACGGATATCGCCAGCCCGCCCAGCACGGCGAGCTTCAGCGCGCCGACCGCGGCGGCGGCCATCCGCCTGCGGATCACTCCGGTTGTGGCTCGCACAAGGCTGTCTCCTCAGCACGGTGCTGCATGCGCCTCCGGGTGGCCCCGGATGACGCCGGTTCGATGGGCTATCCGGCTCTGGACTTCAGGGCGGCATTGCGTTCGAGTTCGGTGTTGATGAACTTGACCCAGTTGGCGGCGGCATCGGCCTGGGAGTCGGATTGCGAGGCGTTGGCGAAGGCCTGCCTGGCTTCGACGAGCTTGCCGTTGTTGTACAGCGCGGTGCCGAGCTGCATGCTCAGGTTGGCCGGGTTGCTGACGTTCTTGCCGTTGAGGGCGGCGCGGTAGGCTTCGGCGGCCTTGTTCCAGTCGCCGTTCTGGGTGTAGGCCTGGCCGAGGTAGTTGTAGTGCTTGGATTCGCCGGTGAGGCTGGCCAGCTTGGTCAGCACCGGGATCGAGCGGTCGACTTCCTTGGCGATCGCCAGGGCCTGGGCGAGCAGTTGCAGGTTGTCGGCGTTCAGCGGGACGCTCTTGTCCTTCATCTTCGCGGTGATCAGGTCCACCGCGCGCTGCGGGGCTTCCTCGGCGAGGTACAGGCGGGCGAGATTGAGGACGTCCGGCGGGTTGCTCAGGTAGCCGCCCTTGTAGGCGGCGTGCATGACCACCGCCTGCTTGCGCTGGTTGCCTTCCAGGCCGTACAGGCCGGCGAGCTGCACGAAGTAGGTTTCCTTCGGGTAGGTGGTGACCAGGATTTCCATGACCCGGATCGCCGACTTGTAGTCCTTCAGTTCGAAGAAGACGGCGCGCAGCAGGCCGAGCCAGTTTTCCTTCGGTTCCTGCTTGCGTTCCTTGGCAATCGCCAGGGCTTTCAGGATCGGGGCCTTGGCCTGGGCGTACTTCTGCTGCTGGTAGTAGGCCTGGGCGTAGAGGATGTAGGCATCGGGCTGGACGTCGGAGACGACACTGAACCACTTGTCCATGACCCGGATCGAGGTCGGGTAGTCCTCGATCAGGAAGTAGGTCTGGGCGAGTGCGAACAGGGCGTTGTCGCGCAGGCCGTCCGGCAGGTTGTTCTGCTTGAGGACGGTGGTGTAGGCGTTGATGGCGCGCTTGTTGTCTTCCTGGGTGCGGAAGATCGCGGCGTACTGCACCCACAGCGTGGCGCGCTCGTAGTCGTTGAGCTTCTCGAATTTCGCCTTGAGGACGTCGAGGGCGGCTTCCGCGCCCTTGTAGTCCTTGGCGTCGAAGGCTTTCTGGGCGACTTCCATCTGCTTGTAGGTGGCCTGACTCAAGGTCTGGGTGACCTTGGTCGCGGTCTTCGGCTTCTTGTCGTCGGCGGCGTGCGCGATGCCTGCCGACAGGCCGAGCATCACGGCGAAGGCCGCAGCGCGGTACAGGCCGGTCATGCGCTGGGAAGTCCCGATGCTCATCATGATTTCTTGTCCAGCTTGAAGGTGATGACGTGACGGACGCCGGGCACGCGGATCGGCAGGCCGTTTTCGACGCGCGGCTTGTACTTGAACTTCAGCACCGCCTTGGTGGCGGCGGAGTCGAACACGCCCTTGGGCTGCGATTCGATGATGATCGGGTCGGCGGTGGCACCGGTTTCGGTGACGGTGAATTCGAGCAGCACGTAGCCTTCGATGCCCCGTGACGCCGCGCTCTGCGGATAGAGCGGTGCCACTTTCACGATCGGCAGGTATTCGCCGTCGGAGGCCGACAGCGCGAAGCCGGTGTTCTTGGCCACGTCCTTGTCGACCTTGATCTGGCCGATGTTGACGCCGGCGGCCGACGGGCCTTCGACGGTCATGCGCTGGGTCGGCACTTCCGGGGCGACGTCCTTCTGCGGCAGTTCCGGCGGCGGCTTGCGCTCGCGGGTCTCGACTTCGAAGCTCTTCTTCAGCCGCACGAAGTCGATGGTCGGCAGCACTTCGACCTTGTCGACGCCGACATTGCTGTGCGTGATCAGCGTGTGCAGCAGCCAGAACATGCCGGTGATCACGGTGATGCCGACGGCGAAGGCCGGGATGAAGCGCAGCGGGCTCAGGCGGGTGCTGCTCCGCGGCATGGGACGAATCTGTGGGGTGGTGCTGGCCATCTTTATTCTGTGCTCCTCGGTAATGCCGTCCCTGGCGCGACTGCGCGCAGGTTTACGACCGCCGGCCCGGGCATCCATGCCCGGGCGTTCGGGCTCTGATCGTGACCGCGCGTCACGATCACCTCCCTCACCCCCCCTCACCTTTAGTACCGACCGAAACCGTGGCGATGCCGCCGGCCTGCACCTGTTCCATGACCTTGCTCATCACGCCGCTTTCGGAGTGCTTGTCGGCCTGGATGACGACGGTATCGTCCGGCCGCTCGGCGTGCATGCGCTCGACCATCGCCCGGACTTCCGGCAGCGAGACCTTCTTGCGGTCCATCCAGATCTCGCCATTGGCACGCACGGCGATCAGGATGTTGCCGCTGTCGCGGTGCTCGGCGGTGTCGGCATCCGAGGGAATCACCTTGACCCCGGACTGCTTCACGAACGAGGTGATGATGATGAAGAAGATCAGCAGGTTGAAAACGAAGTCCAGCATCGGCGCCAGGTCGATGCCGTGGTGCTCTTCGTCATGACTGTGTCGCTGGGGCATCATGGCTTCGGGCTCGTCCTTACTGGGTACGGCTGGTATGGGTCGGGGCGATCGACACGTTGGTGATGCCGCCCTTCCGGACTTCGTCCATCACGCCGACGACGATGCCGGTCGGCGACTTGGTGTTGGCGACGATGATCACCGAGCCTTCGGGCTTTTCGCCCTTGAAGCGTTCGACATTCGGGCGTACCGAGCCTTTGTCGATCAGACGCTGGTCGACCACGATGTCGCCGTTGGCGCGCACCGCGATGTACATCGTCGAATCGTCGTTGTCGGTCTTCTTGGCGTTGTTGCTCGGCGGCGGCGTCGACAGGGTGAGGCCGACTTCCTTGACGAAGATCGCCGTGATGATGAAAAAGATCAGCAGGTTCAGCACGAAGTCGAGCATCGGCGCGAGGTCGATGCCGTGGTCCTCGTCGTCGCCTTCATCGACTGCATGGTTGGACATCCGACGCATGGCATGTGCTCCTAGAACTTGAAACGGTCGGCGAGCAGTTCGGTTTCGTAACGGATCGCCGCCTGGAACTTGAACACCGGGTACATGCCCGACACGCTCACCGCGAGGCCGGTCATCGTGCAGTTCATGGCCTTCGACACGCCGGCGGCCATGGTCCGGGCGTCGGCCGAGCCGAGGATGGCCATCGAATCGAAGACTTCGAGCATGCCGATGACGGTGCCGACCAGGCCCAGCAGCGGGCACAGCGGCACCAGTACCTTGACCATCGGCAGGTTGGCGCTCATGCCGCTGGACAGCCGCGACACCAGGGTCTTGCGGATCTGGTGCGCGGCCCAGGACTTGCGCTCGGGCCGGGCTTCCCAGATCGCCAGCGCTTCCCGGGTCATCTTCGGCAGCGTGAAGCGGAAGAACCAGATCCGCTCGACGATCAGCGCCCACATGACGATGCCGGAGATGAAGATCCAGCCGACCAGCTGGCCGCCGGCCACCATCAGGCCGGCGACGGCTTCATAGGGGGCCAGCAGGAGCTCAAGCATGAGCCGCACCCGTTCCATGGCCCTGACGGGCTTCGAGCGTTTCGGCCAGCAGGCCGGTCGACTGCTGATCGAGGATCTGCACCAGGCGCTTGGAGCGCGAGGCCAGCGCCGAGTTGATGAACAGCAGCGGAATCGCGATGCCCAGGCCGAGCACGGTGGCGATCATCGCCTTGCCGATACCGGCGGCCATCAGCTTCGGGTCGCCCGAGCCGGATTCGGTGATCGACTGGAAGGTTTCGATCATGCCGATGACGGTGCCGACCAGACCGAGCAGCGGGCCGGCGGCCACCACCAGCTTGACGAACGGCTGGACGCGCTGGATCGCCGGCAGCTCCTTCAGCACCGCTTCGGAGATGCGCAGTTCGACGACTTCGGCGTCTTCGTCCTTCGGCATCGACGCGCCCTTGAACGCCAGCAGCACGCGGCCGACCGGATTGTCGTTGCTGAGCTTGTCGAGGTTGGCGAGCTGCTTGCCGACCTTCGACGACACCACGGTCAGGTAGACGAACTGGTAGACCGCGAGGATCGCGCCGATCGCACCGACCAGCAGGATCAGGTACGCCACCCAGCCGCCGACATGGACGCGCTCCATGATTTCCGGACGCTGCGAGTACAGGCCGATCAGCACGCCGCGCGACGGGTCGACGACCATCGGCGCATAGCCCGAGGCGGTCGATTCAAAACTGCGAACCGTGCTCTGGAAGTGGCCGCCCGGCTGCTTCGGCGGGACCGCGAAGCTGGTGGCGCCGGTTTCGTACGACAGGAACTTGCCGTCGGAAATCGCCACGAACGGGCCGATCCGGGTCACCGGCTTCTTGCCGATCTCGCCGCTCGGCTCGGTGACGCTGGCGTCGAAGCGGGCGATCTTGCCACCTTCGGTCATTTCCCGCTGCATCTCGAACCAGAAGCCCTGCAGGTCTTCGATCGGCGGCATGGTCTTGGTCTGCGCCAGGCGATCGAGCTGGGCGATGCGCTCCGGGAACTGCACGGTCAGCATCGAGTTGCGCGCCGCCGAGGCAAAGTCGCCCGCGCTCTGGCGCATCACGCCGAACAGCTCGCCGAGGTTGCCGGCCGAGGCGTCGCGCGAAGCCATCAGGTCGGCGATTTCCTTGTCGTTGGCTTCAAACTGGCGCTGCAGCCCAGCCGCTTCGGCTTCCAGCGCTTCCTTCTGGCGCTTGGCGTCGGCCAGCAGGCTGGCCTGCTGGTCGCGCGCTGCGGCAAAGCGCGCTTCGCGCTCGGCGTTCAGCGCCGCATCTTTCTGGTCGGCCTTCTTGACCTGGTTGAGCAGCTCGTCGAGCGTCCTGGCACCGGCGGCGTCCTGCGCCATCACCGGTGCGCACACCGCCATCGACGAAATAAGGAACGTCACCGACAGCCGGGCGACGAAGGAGGGGACTGAGGCAAACGTGTCACGCTTGAAATTCGTAGGGGTCATGGTGGCGACTCTCACTGGGCAGCCGCTGCTTCAGCAGCCTGCGATGCGGTGGCGGCCTGGATCGGCAGGATCATCAGGTCGGGCGAGGACTGCTTGCGGGCGATCTTCAGGCCTTCCTTCACGCCTTCCGCCGCACTGTTGTCGACCACCCAGCCCTTCTTGTCGCGATCCCAGTAGCCGGTCTCCCGGGCGTCCGGCGTCTGGTACATCAGCGCCACGCGGCCGACGCGCAGGAAGTCCACTTCCCGGCCTTCGAGCTTGCCGCGATAGCCTTCGATGGTCTTGCCGTAGTCGATCTCGATCTGGTACCCCTCGAGAATCCGCCGGAACTTCTCCGATACCGTCACATCCGCGCGCGGCATCATCTCGTTCAGCAGCTTCACCCGCTCGCGACGCTCGTCGATCAGAAACGGCGTGTCCAGATCCACGAACTGCCCGAACGTGCCCAGCATGTCCTGCATCAGCGGCAGAATCGCGATGTTGGTGCGGGCAATCTCGCGGATCTCGGTCCGGACGACGTCCTTCTCTTCTTCCTGCGAGCGCAGCTGCGACTTCAGCTGCTGGATGTACAGCTTCAGGCTGTCCGCTTCGCGAAGACTGTTGCGGTATTCGTCCGCCAGGCTCAGACGCTGCTCGGCGAAACTGTCCACCTTCTTCTGCGAGTCCGCCTGCGCGACCAGCCACTGGTCGCTCGCCGCTACCACGTCGCCGAGCTTGGCGGCCTCGGTGGCACCGGCAAAGGTGATGACTGCTGCTGCTACCCATACTGCTGGCCGTGATGCCATAACGCCGCTCCTCCAGATTCTTGTCGACGGATGTCGCTTGTGCCGGGCCACGCGCTGCGCTGCAGCCGCAGACCCGCGGGCGACCGGTATTCGGGTGCTGCACCCGGTGCGTCCCGCTTCGGGACCCGCCGGGCTTTCAACAGGGCTTACGGCGCCGCCGGCGCGTCCTCGGCCGGCGCTGTCGCCGCTTCCGCAGGCGCGGCTTCCGCAGCGCCCGCTTCCACGGCAGTGCCGGAGACGATCTTCAGCTCGACACGCCGGTTCAGCTCCCGGCCTTCGTCGGTCGCGTTGTCGGCAATCGGCTCGTTCGGGCCAAAGCCGGCGCT
>PNMW01000032.1 GCA_013823855.1 Lysobacteraceae bacterium
TTGCCAACGCGATCGCCGCAGTGCTGCTGCTGCCGGCGTTCGCCTACTTCCTGATGAACCCCGCGAAGATGGTGGCGCAGGCGGCCAAGGACAAAGCCAAGGAAGAGGCGCAAGCCGCAGCGAGCAAGTAAGGCGTACGGGGAGCGCGTCCCCGGACCGGTGCCGCCCGTATCGTCAGATGCGGTCGCGCCAGTGATGAGTGCCGAGGAGGCGATCGGGTCGGCGGCAGGGGTCCGATCGCAACATCAAGAAATATTCAACGAGCAAGAGAGGTGCGAAAAATGAAGAAGCAATTGTGGATGTCGCCGCTGATCGCGGCGGCCGTCGCGTTCGCGGTGCCGGCTCATGCCAAGGTCAGCGCCGAGGAAGCCGCCAAGCTCGGCAAGGAACTGACCCCGATCGGCGCCGAGAAGGCCGGCAACAAGGCCGGCACGATCCCGGCCTGGACCCCGCAGAGCCAGATCGCCTACAAGAAGGGCGAATACCCGAACGATCCGGCGCTCGAAGCGGAGAAGCCGCTGTTCACGATCACCGCGGCCGATGTCGGCAAGTACGCCGCGCAGCTGACCGAGGGTCACAAGGAACTGTTCAAGCGCTACCCGAACACCTACAAGCTGACCGTCTACCCGTCGCATCGCAACTTCAACTTCCCCGAGAAGTACATGGAAGAGACGATGAAGAACGCGACCCGCGCCGAGCTGGAAGGCGTGGACAATCCGAAGGGCGCGTTCATCGGCTTCCCGTTCCCGATCCCGAAGAGCGGTGCCGAGCCGATCTGGAACCACCGCGTGAAGTTCCGCGGCTCGACGGTGCGTCGCTACAACAACCAGATGATCGTCCAGCAGAACGGCAAGTTCACGCTGACCAAGATCGTCGAGGACGTTAAGTTCTATTACGCGAACCTCAACAACGACAAGCCGATCGAGCTGAAGCCGGGTGCGGACTTCCTGCGCTACCTGTCGGAAACCGTGTCGCCGCCGAGAGTCGCCGGCACCTTCATCCTGGTGCATGAAAAGGCCGGTTTCGGACCGGAAGGCCGTTCGGCCTGGCTTTACGCGCCGGCGCTGAAGCGCATCCGCCGCGCCCCGGCGGTCTGCTGCGACAACCCGTACGAAGGCACCGACGGTCACCAGTTCTACGACCAGGTCGACATGTACAACGGCGTGCTCGAGCGCTTCACCTGGAAGCTGGTCGGCAAGAAGGAAATGTACATCCCGTACAACTCCTACAAGATCGCTGGCCCGAAGACGAAGTACGCCGACATCGCCAAGCCGAACCACATCAATGTCGATCTGCCGCGCTACGAGCTGCACAGAGTCTGGGTGGTCGAGGCCGACAACAAGGCGGATCAGCGCCACACCTTCAAGAAGCGGGTCGTCTACTTCGACGAGGACAGCTGGAACATCGTCGCCGTCGACGACTACGACCAGCAGGGCAAGCTGCTGCAGTTCCAGGAAGGTCACCCGATCCAGTACCGCGACGTGCTGGCGGTGACCACGCAGCCGGAAGTGATCTATCACTTCGATTCCGGCCGCTACTTCGTGACCGCGATGGGCAACGAAGACAAGCCGTACGACAACTCCGTGACGCTGAAGGATTCGGACTTCGAAGCCGACACGGTCCAGAAGCGCACCTCGAAGTAAGTCACGGCGGTTGCGGCACGCGGTATCACCACGGACTTTCGCCCCACCGTCACCCTGCCTCGGCAGGGCTGACGGGGAGGATGGGAGCGGTTGCCGGTGCGAAGCAGAGACCGGTCGGCGCATGGGGGTGCGACGGCGACGGCGTTGAAGAAACGCCAACCATCAAATAACGACGAGCAGTCGGGAGAATCGGGATGCGTGTGAGCGGCACATCAGCAGCATGGGGACTGGCAGCGGTGCTTGCCGTGATGTCCAACGGCGTCCAGGCGCTGGAGTTCGACGCGAACTTCCTCGATCAGGACTTCAATGCCGTTCTCAACCAGACCCTCACCGCCGGTGTCGGCTTCCGGATCGAGGAGCGCGACTCGCGCCTGGTCGGCAAGTCCAACATCAACCCGAACGTCTGTGCGGGCGTCTACCAGACCTGCCAGGGCCTGCACCGCCAGCAGATCTATCCGGCGCAGCAGCTGCGCCGCGCACCCGGTGCGGCGTCGATCAACTTCGACGACGGCAACCTCAATTTCGATCGCGGCGACGTCACCCAGTCGCCGATCGTCTGGACCCACGATCTGAAGATCGAGTCCGGCGATTTCGGATTCTTCTATCGCGGCCGCGCGGTCTATGACCCGGCCCTGTATCACCTGAACACCAATCGTCCGAACGTCATCACCTCGGACAATGTCGCGAGCGTCGGCAATCGCACGCCGGGCAGCGCGTCGAACCGCTATTTCGTGCAGACCTTCGGGCCCGGCGCCCAGGCCGGCGGCTCGCTGGCCGAGGCCGAAGCACAGCAGATCGGTCTGCGCTACCAGTTCCTCGACACCAACTTCTTCGGCTCGGTGCCGCTGCCGGGCGAGCGCGACCTGCAGTTCCGCATCGGCCGCCAGACCGTGCAGTGGGGCGAGTCGACCGTCGCCATCCTGAACTCGATCAACCAGGCGCAGCCGATCAGCGCCAACAACTTCTACCGCTACGGCAACGGCCTGCTCGAAGACCTGTACATCCCGGTCAACATGCTGCGCCTGTCGACCAACATCACCGACGGCCTGTCGGTCGAAGGCTATTACCAGTTCGAGTGGCGTTCGGTCGAAGTGCCGGTGCCGGGCACGTTGAACTCGTTCGTCGATCTCGGCACGCCGAACCAGCGCGACTCGGTCAACGCTGCCTTCGGTGGCGCCGCCGATGATCCTGAATGCCTGGCCGGCGGCCGCCTCGACAATCCGCTGACCCTGATCACGCCGACCTGCCTGCGCATCGGACGTGCCGCCGATCGTCGCGCCAGCGACCAGGGCCAGTTCGGCTTCAAGCTGACCTACTTCGCCGAAGAGCTGAACAACGGCACCGAGTTCAGCGCCTACTTCATGAACTACCACTCGCAGCTGCCGTATTTCAACGGCTATGCGACCAATGCCAGCTGCGCGCGCCGCGAAGGCTCGGCGGTCGGCATCGATGCCCGCAACACGGCAGAGTTCCTGCAGTCCTGCCCGAACCTGCCGCTGACCGCGCTGACCGCATCGAGCCAGCTCGGCATCGACACCCTGAACCTGGCGCTGCAGAGCCCCGGCGTGCTCGCCGATCTCGGCGTCGCCGACCTCAACTCGCTGGCCGGCTTCGCCAACCTGCTGCTGCCGCGTCCGGGCCTGCAGCAGTCCGACGCCGTGCCGTTCGAGACCGCGCGCTTCCAGTTCGAGTACCCGGAAAACCGCCACCTGATCGGCTTCAGCTTCAACACCACCTACGGCGACTACAGCTACCAGGGCGAAGTCTCCTACCGTCCGAACGTGCCGCTGCAGGTGGCGATCGTCGACGTGGTGTTCGCCTCGTTCGGCCCGACCTTGACCCGCTGCCACGACCAGGCGATCGGCTGCGCCGGCACCACGGCCACGCTCGGCTTCACCGAGGACGGCGGCAACACCTACACCCAGTACGACAGCTCGAACTTCGTCGACGCCAACGGCAACCAGCCGTATGGCGACAACATCAACCTCGTGGTCGGTGCCGCGCCCGGCTCGGCGCGCAGCTTCCCGAACTTCATCACCCCGTATCGTGGCGGCACCATCGGCGAGAACGCGCCGAACTCGTACATCCAGGGCTGGATTCCCGGCAAGGTGCTGAACTATGTGTTCGGTGCGACCCGCGTGCTGTCCGGCACCGAGAACTGGATCGGCGCCGACCAGGTCATCCTGCTCTACGAAGTCGGCGCCACCCAGGTGCTGAACCTGCCGAAGTTCGACCAGCTGCAGATCGAAGGTCCGGGTGCCGCGTATACCCATGCCTCGGCCGGTGCCGATGGTTCGGGCGCCGACGGCTCGCGTCTGGCCTGCTCGACCAATCCGAGCTGCACCGTCGGCCCGGACGGCCTGCGCTTCAATCCGTTCCAGGCCAAGCGCAACCAGTTCGCCCATTCGTTCGCCGGCGGCTATCGCGTGGTCGGCCGCATCAGCTACGAGTCGGTGCTGCCGGGCATCAGCGTGCAGCCGCTGTTCATCTTCCAGCACGACGTCTACAACAACTCGCCGGGGCCGGGCGCGAACTACGTCGAAGGGCGTATCCAGCTGAATTCGGTCGTCGAGATCCGCTACGAGAAGTCGGCGTCGTTCTCGATCGCCTACAACATGTATACCCGCGGTGGCGGCAACAATCTGTACCGCGACCGCGACAACATCGGCTTTTTCCTGAAGTACCAGTTCTGAACCCGAGTCCCGCCATGCGCTTTCCGTCCGCCTCGCTGTCTGCCCTGATCCTTGCCGTTGCGCTTGCCTCGCTGTCGCTGCTGGTGCGTGCGCAGGACGAACCGGCAGCCGATCCTGCCGCGGCGGAAGCGCCTGCTGCCGAAGCGCCGGCGGAAGCGGCAGCACCGGCCGCCGCGCCGGTGACGCCGCGTGCCTCGGAAATGGCGGTCAAGGCGACCAGCAATCCGCTGCTGAAGGTGGTCAGTACCGGCAAGCGCTACGTCGCCGTCGGCGCCCGCGGCCACATCCTGGTGTCGGCTGACGCCAAGGACTGGAAGCAAGTCGCAGCGCCGGTCGACGCGCTGCTGACCAGCGTCACCTTCGCCGACGCCGAGCACGGCTGGGCGGTCGGTCACGACGCCAGCATCCTGGCCACCACCGACGGCGGCAACACCTGGACCCTGCAGCACTTCCAGCCCGATCTCGGCAAGCCGCTGTTCGACGTGCTGTTCCTCGATCCGCAGAACGGCCTTGCTGTCGGCGCCTACGGCCTGATGCTGGCCACCCAGGACGGCGGCGCCAGCTGGGCGCAGGTCGCGACCAACCCGGTCACCGAGGAGGAGCGCCACTTCAACGCCCTGACCCGGCTTGGCGACGGCAGCCTGATGGTGGTCGGCGAAGCCGGCCTGATCGGCCTCAGCGCCGATCGCGGCCAGACCTGGACCAAGGTCGCCAGCCCCTACGAAAGCTCGCTGTTCTGCGTCATCGCCGCCGGCGACAAGGGTGCCCTGATCGGCGGCCTGCGCGGCAACTCGTTCTTCAGCGCCGATGTCGCTGCCGCCAGCTGGAAGAAGATGGATACCGGCACGGACCAGTCGCTGTTCGGCATGGCTTCGCTGCCCGGCGATCGGGTGGCGATGGTCGGGCTCAACGCCACGCTGCTGATCTTCGACACCGCCGGCAAGACCAAGCAGGTGCCGATCACCGACCGCATCGGCAACAAGCAGACCGACACCCTGTCGTGGCTGCTGCCAACCCGCGACGGCACCCTGCTGCTGGTCGGCGATGCCGGCGTCCAGCGCCTGGACGCAGCGAAGTTCTGACGGTCGTCGCGCCGGTCCGCGACGGATCGCAAACGCCAGTCGTCCCGTGAGTCTCCGGCGCTTCGGCGCCGCCATCGGCCTGATGGTGGCAGTGCTGTTCGCGCCGGCCGCGATGGCCGACGAGCAGGCGCCGCCGCAGTCGCTGTCGGCGCGTCTGGCGGCGCTGCGGGAAAGCCGGTTCCACCAGCGCTGGCCGTCGGCGGCGCTGCCCGAGCTGCCTGCCGATGTACTGCTGAAGGAGCTCCGCGAACGGCAGGCTGTGCGGCAGCCCTGGCCGCTGGCGCTGCAGGCGGCGCGGCTGGAAGCCGATCTCGGCGAGTCTCCCGAGGCCGCTGCCCTGCTTGCCGCCGCTGCGGCGCGCAGCGGCCTGACCGAAACCGCGCGTAGCGCGCTCAGCCGCGCGGCCGGTGCGGAGCGCCTGCCGCTGACCGATGCGGCACTCGCGGTTGCCGAACGCCTGCTGGTCGATGGCGCGCCGGACGCCGCACTCGCCGCGTTGCCGGCGCTGCCGGTGCGGCTCGAACGCCGCGACCGCCATCGGCTGGCGATGATCAAGGCGCGCGCCCAGTTCGCGCTCGGTCGGCCCCGCGATGCGGCGCAGGCGCTGCAATCGGCGGAATTCGATCCGCTGCGGCTGGTCGGCGCCTCGGCGGCCGAGCGGCTCGATGCCGCGGTGCTGCAGTACGACCTCGGCATCGCCCTGATCCGCAGCGGCGCCACGGCACGCGGTCATGCATTGCTCGAACGGCTCGGCCGCAGCGCCAGCATCGGCGACGAAGCCGAGGCGCAGGCGCTGCGCGATCGCGCCAACCTCGGCCTTGCGGCCGAATTTCTCGCCGCCGGTCAGGGCGCGACGGCGCGCGCCCTGTTCGAGCGTGTGGCGCTCGAAGGTCCGTATTCGAACCGCGCCTTGCTCGGCATGGGCTGGGCCGCACTCGGCCCCCAGGGCGATCCGCAGGCTGGCGGCCTGAACCTCGACAGTGCCGGCACCCGGTCGACGCCGAAGTTCGTGCTGCGGGTGATGCAGCGCCGCCGGCTGATCGACTGCGAGAACTACAACCGCCGGGCGCTGGCGCCCACCGAGCTGTGCAGCCGCCAGCCGCGCTTCGAGCAGGCAAGGGTGCCGGATCGCGTCGAATCGCTGGCCGAGGAAGCGATCGCCGTCTGGCAGGAGCTGAGCGCCCGCGAGCCCCGTGATCCGACCGTCCGCGAAGCCTGGGGGGCGCTGGGCCACGCGGCGGCGCGGGCCGGGCTGCGCGGCGAAGCGATCGCCGGCTACGAGGCGGCGGCCGGCCATCTGGAAACGGCACTGGCCGCCAATGAGGACGCCCGCCGCCGCGTCGCTGCCGAAGGGCTTGCGGCCGGCTGGGCGGCGTTGCCGGCCGAGGCCGAGGCGAGCGCGGTGCTGGCGCCGGGCGACAGCTTGCCGCTGGCGACGCTGATCCGCTTCGAAGCCGCACTCGGTGTCGATGCCGCGCCGGCATCGGCGGCGCGCCGGCGACTGCTGGCCGAGCACCTCGAGGCGCGCTGGCTGCTGGCCGAGTACGGCGAAGACCCGGCGCTGGCCGAACTGCTCGACGCCCAGCGGCAGGCGCTGGCGGCGACGGTCAGCGAGTCGCTCGACGGCGAACGCCGGCAGCTGGCGCACTGGCTGGCCTCGGTGCGTGCCGGTCTAGCGACCTTGTCCGATCCCAGCTTCGTGCTGCCGCCGCCGTCACCGCCATAGCGGCCGGCCCGCCTGACGCCGCTGAAGGCACGCGGCATGGACGTCGCCGCTGACCGGCACCGTCGTCGCTAGAGATACGGCGAGAACAGCCAGCAGATGGCATCGCGGGCGCGGCTGAGGCCGGAGGCGCGATCCAGTTCGGCCACGGTTCTCGGCCGGCATTGGTGGCGCACCGCGTCGAAGTGCTGCAGCAGCGACCGGGCCAGCTGCTGGCAATAGGTTTCGACCACCAGCTCGAAGTTCAGCCGCAGGCTGCGCGGATCGAGGTTGGCCGAGCCGATGTGGGCGTAGTAGTCGTCGACCACGAACAGCTTGGCGTGGGCGAACGGCCCCGGTCGCAGGTGGATTTTCACGCCGTGTGCCAGCAGCTCGCGTTGCCAGCGGCGGCTGGCCCAGTCGACCCAGCGCAGGTTGCTGCGCGCCGGCAGGATCAGCTCCACGGCGACACCGCGCAGCGCGGCGGCTTCCAGCCCGCGCGCCAGTTCCGGCATCGGGATGAAGTACGGGGTCATGATGCAGACCCGGTGATGGGCGTTGGCGAGCGCCGCCTGCAGTACCAGCTCCAGCCGTTCGACGCTTTCGTTCGGCCCGGCGGTGATGGTCCGGCAATGACTGGCGCCGGCGCTCGCGATGACCGTTGCCGCGGGTGCCGCGGGTGCCGCGGGTGCCGCAGCCGCCGTGCCGCCGCTGTCGCGCCAGTCGTCGTCGAAGGCGCCGGCCAGCTGGCTGGCGATCGGGCCCCGCAGCCGGAAATGCAGGTCGACGAGGCCGCCACCCGGCTTCCCGAGCATCGTGTGATCGCTGATGTTCATGCCGCCGGTGAAGGCGAGGTCGTCGTCGACGATCAGCAGCTTGCGGTGGTTGCGCAGGTTCAGGTGCGGCAGCGGCAGGAAGCGGCGCGACAGCTGGAAGCGCCGGGTGGGCACGTCGGCCTGCATCAGCAGCGCGGACGCGCGCGGGAAGTAGTAGAAGTCGCCGACCGCGTCGATCAGCACCCGCACCTCGACGCCACGCCGGTGCGCCGCCGCCAGCGCGGCGACGAACTCGGCGCCGACCCCTCGGCCGGAAAAGATGTAGCTGGCCAGCCAGACGCGCGACCGGGCTGCGGCGATCGCCGCCAGCATCGCCGGATAGACCTGCTCGCCGCTGTGCAGGATGTCGACGCGGTTGCCGGCGACCAGCGGCCGCCCGGTCATCGCGCCGCCGATGCGGACCAGCTCGCGCAGCTCTTCGGCGAGCACGCCGGGCAGCAGCGCCCGCAGCCCGGGCGGCACCGTGTCGTTGCCGGCGGCATGCACGCGCCGGGCTTGCGGATTGACCCGGTTGGTGCCGAGCAGCAGGTACAGCAGCGGGCCGGCGATCGGCGCCAGCAGGCAGGCGGCAATCCAGCCCCAGGCGGCGCGCGGATCGCGCACCTTGAGCAGGGCGTGGCCGGTGGTGGCGATGCCGAGCGCGGCATGCAGCAGCGCCAGCGCCCAGGCGAGGCTGTCGGCCGGCAGGTTCATGCCGCGCGGATCGAGATCTCGGCCGCCAGCGGCAGGTGATCCGAGCGGGCCTGGGCCAGCGTGCCGAGGCGATGCAGCTCGACCTGCGGCGACAGCAGGATGTGGTCGATGCTGCGGGTCGGCGCCCAGCTCGGGAAGGTCGGCGGCGGGCTGTCCGGCAGCCAGAAGCCGGCGGCCTTGAGCGCCGGATGGGCGCGCAGCAGCGCCGGTTCGGCATTGAGATCGCCGACGATTACCGACGGCTGGTCGCGCCCGGCGCGCGCCACCAGGTAATCGAGCTGCCGCTGCTGGGTGGCCCGGCCCAGCGACAGATGGGTGACGAAGATCTCCAGCGCTCGCGCCCCGCCCGGTACCTGCAGCTCCAGCTGCAGCGCGCAGCGGCCGCGGATCGGGCCGGGCAGGGCGTGCTCCTCGATCACCCGGACCGGCCAGCGGCTCAGGTAGCCGAGAGCATGGCGGGCGAACGGCCTGAGGTTGCGGGTGATCGCCAGGCCGTGCTGCGGAAAGCCGGCGGCGGCGGCGAGATAGGCCATCTGGTCGACGAAGCCGGTGCGCAGGGACCCTGCATCGGCCTCCTGGATGGCGACGAAATCGTGGTCGCGGATCAGGGCGGCGATGTGGTCCAGCGCGGCGTGCGGATTGCGGCCCGGCACAGCGTGGCGCCAGGCCCGTGTCAGGTAGTGACGGTATTGCGCCGTGTGTAGGCCGACCTGGATGTTGAAGCTGAGCAGCTTCAGGCGCGGCGGCGCGGGTGGCGTCGGAATCGGCGGCGTGGTCATCGGCAGCGCAGGTGGCGGTGCCGACACCTTATGCGAATTCGCGGCGTTCGCGTTCGGCCGACCGCGACTCAGCGGCCGCGCTCGTACAGCAGCAGCGCGCTGGCCGGCACCTGCAGCAAGGGCGCGCCCGCGCTGCGCACGCAGGCGAAGACCATCCGCAGCTGATCGGAACGACCGTCGGCGGTCGGCTCGCTGAACGCGAGCAGGGTCAGGTCGGCGCCCGGATAGGCACGCATGAAGCCGAGCAGTGCGACGAAGGCGTCGCCGTGACCCATCGCGAAGCGCTGCCGGTCGGCTTCCGGCACTCGCGGCCGGCACCAGGCCGCGAGGTCGGGGAAATTGCTGAATTCCCGCAGGCTCAGGCCGCGGGTGGGGTCGGTCGCCCGGTCGTCGGCGCCGTTCAGTCGCGTCGCGCGCGCTGCCGATTGGGGGGACTGCGGATCAGTGCTGCCGGGTTTCGACATGGGGAATCAGGGTCATCGTGGAAAGCGCCGGGGACAACGCCGGCTCATCTCCTTAAAGACGAGATTCCGTGGCAAAACCGGTCATCGTTTCCGGCCATGGCTTCGTCGAGCCGCCGAACGGCAAGCGCCAGAACGACGAAACCCGGCACGGGGCCGGGTTTCGTCGCTGCTGCGGAAGCTTGCGGCGGCGGTCAGGCCGCCGGCCGCTGGCGCGACCTCAGATGCGTGCCTCGATGCCGAAGGCGGCGAAGCCCTTGGTCTCGAAGTTCTTGCGGAACATGTCGCGCAGCTTGGTCGCCGTGGCGTCGTAATCCGCCGGATTCGGCCAGGTGTTGCGCGGGTTGAGGATCGCGGCATCCACACCCGGGCAGGACTTCGGCATCTTCAGGTTGAGGATCGGCTGTACCTCGGTTTCTACACCGTCCAGCTCGCCGTTGAGTGCCGCGTTGAGCAGCGCGCGGGTGACCTTCAGCGACATGCGCTTGCCGGTGCCGTACGGGCCGCCGCTCCAGCCGGTGTTCAGCAGGATGCAGCGCGACTTGTGCTTCTTCATCTTCTCGGCCAGCAGCTTGGCGTAGACGTTCGGCTTGTGGGCCATGAACGGGCCGCCGAAGCAGGCCGAGAAGGTCGGCTGCGGCTCGGTGACGCCGACTTCGGTGCCGGCGACGCGGGCGGTGAAGCCGGAAACGAAGTGATACATCACATCTTCCGGCTCGAGGATCGAGATCGGCGGCAGCACGCCGAAGGCATCGGCGGTCAACAGCACGATGGTTTCCGGATGCGGACCCTGGCCGTTCGGCATGGTGTTCGGCACCACGGAAAGCGGGTAGCTGAAGCGGGTGTTCTCGGCGATCGAACCGTCGTTGAGGTCCAGCTCATCCGGATGGCATTCGGCCATCGTCTTGCCCGGCAGCGGCGGCACGTTCTCGATGATCGTGCCCGGCTTCGACAGCGCTTCGGCGATCACCGGCTCGGCATTCTTGTCGAGGTTGATGAGCTTGGCGTAGCAGCCGCCTTCGAGGTTGCACAGGCCGTTGTCGGACCAGATGGTCTCGTCGTCGCCGATCAGGCGGCGCGAGGCATCGGCCGAAAGGGTGGTCTTGCCGGTGCCGGACAGGCCGAACAGGATCGCGCCGTCGCCCTTGGCACCGACGTTGGCCGAGCAGTGCATCGACAGGCGGCCCTGCTTCGGCAGCAGGTAGTTGCCGACCGTGAAGATGGTCTTCTTGTTGACGCCGCAGTAATCGGCGCGGCCGGCGACGATGCAGATCTGGTTGCGGGTGTCGATGATCACCGCAGCTTCGGCACGGCTGCCGTCACGCTCCGGCTCGCAGACGAAGCTCGGCACGTTGAGCATGGTCCAGCGGCGCGCGTCGACATCCGCAACACCCGGCAGGTCCTTCGGGAACATGTTGTCGCAGAAGAACGCATGGGTCGCGTACTCGCCGACGAAGCGGTAGGGCACGGCGAAATCGGCGTCCGAACCCATGAACAGGTCCTTGACGTAGAGCGTCGCGTTCTTGTCGTTCAGATGGGCGACGACGCGCTTCAGCAGGCCCTCGTACTTCGTCGGGTCGTAGGGCGTCAGATCGGCCTTGAACCAGATCTCGTCTGCCACTTCCGGCCACTTCACGGCGAAGGTGTCCTTGGTGCGGCGGCCGGTGCAGTCCGGATCGGTGTAGTAGACCAGCGGGCCGTCGACGCCGAGCTGGGTCGGATAAGCCTTCTGGGCGTCCGACGGGCCATCGCGGGAGACGCGGCCGCGATCGTTGGCGATCGCTTCGTGAAACAGCTGTTCCTTGCTGAGTCCGTACTTGTAGGTGACGGACTTCAGGCCGAAAAGCTTTTCGAGATCAGCCTGAAAGCTCAGCGCCGCGCCTTTGTGATCATCCATTGGTTTCGTCACCACTGTTCGCGAGGGGGTAAAGGGCATCGGCGACACGGAGGACACCGGCAGATCGCCGCATTTTACGGAAAGTCGGGGTCAAGCGGGTCGCGGGGGCAATTTTTTTGTGCGTATGCACAAATTTCGTCGCTGAGTCGCCGCTCAGCGCCCCGGCAGGGTGAATCCGGCGACCGATTCGCGCAATTTTCCGGACAGCGTGTTCAGTGCGCCGACCGCTTCGGAGGCCCCGGTCGCCGAATCCGAGGTCTGCAAGGCCAGCTCGCGAATCGACAGCATGGTGTCGGCGATCCGCGTGGCGGCCGCCGATTCGCTGCGCGCGGCAACCGCAATGCCCTCGATCCTGCGCGCCAGTTCCAGTGACGAGGCCTCGATCCGGGTCAGCGCCTGACCAGCCTCCTCGGCGGACTGGGCGCCGGCGACGACATTCGCCGTCGAGCGTTCCATCGAGGTCACCGCTTCGTTGGTATCGGTCTGGATGGTCTTGACCAGCGTTTCGATCTGGCGCGTCGCCAGTGCGGCGCGCTCGGCCAGCTGCTGGACTTCGACCGCCACCAGCTGGAAGCCGCGCCCGGCGTCGCCGGCCTTGGCGGCCTCGATCGAGGCGTTCAGCGCCAGCGTGTTGGTCTGCTCGGCGATCTCGTCGATCACCGCGATGATGTCGCCGATCTCCTGCGACGACTCGCCGAGCCGCTTGATCCGCTTGGCGGTGTCCTGGATCTGCTCGCGCAGGGTCGCCATGTTGTGGATCGTGCGGCCGACCGTGCCGGCGCCGATGCGCGCGGTCTGCACGCTGGAATCGGCGTCGAGCGCGATGTGTTCGGCGCGGGCGGCGACCGCGCGCAGCGATTCGCTGGTCGTGGTGATCGCCGTCGAGGCGGCGGCGATCTCTTCCGACTGCTGGCCGGACGCCGCCTGCACGCGGCTGGCGATCGCCTGGGTGCCGACCGCCGAGGCGGCGATGTCGACCGCCGTGCGCTCGATGGTGCCGACCAGCCGGCGCAGGGTCTGCACCGTGTAGTTGATCGAATCGGCAATCGCGCCGGTGAAATTTTCGGTGACCGTGACGTCGACGGTCAGGTCGCCATTGGCGAGATTGGTGATTTCGTCGAGCAGCAGCAGGATCGCCTGCTGCTGGCTGGCCTCGCGGCGGGCGGCGGCGTCGGTGCGCGCGCGCTCGTCGGCGAGACGTGCGCCGAGAAACAGGCCGAGCGCGGCGATCGCCACCAGCACACCGGCGACGCCGACCATCGAGACCAGGAAATCGACCGGTTTCAGCACGCCGAGCAGCGCCGCAGCGGCGACCAGCAGCCCGAGCGCCACCGCGCCGAGCAGCCGCAGATCCCGGCTGCGCAGCCTGCGTGCCGCGTCGGGCTGGGCGCCGGTCATCGGTAGCAGGGTTCGCCCGGCAAGCCGAGCAGCAGGTGGACCTGAACCAGCAGTTCGACTGCGCGCAGCGGCTTGCTCAGATAGGCGCGGGCGCCCTGGCGCAGTGCCCAGTGGCGATCGGAGTCCTGATTCTTGCTCGACACGATGATCACCGGAATCATCGCCGTCAGCGGATCACGACTCAGCGTGCGGGTCGCTTCGAAGCCGTTGATGCCGGGCATCACCAGATCCATCACCACGCAGTCCGGGCGATGGCTGCGCACCAGCTGCAGCGCCTCGCTGCCGGATGCCGCCTCCAGCACCGCGTGGCCGGCGCCGGCCAGGGCCTGCTTCATCCAGGCCTGATCGGTCGGGGAGTCGTCGACCACCAGCACGCGTGCCATTGCCGTCCGCTCGTCTTGGATGCCCCGCGATGCGGAAGCTTCGCCGACGGTTTTACCCGCGCCACACCCGCGTTGCACGGCCCCGGAAGGCCTCGCCGATGAAAGGCGTATTGCGTCCGACGCTGTTCATGCCGGCGGCGTCGAGACGCCATTCCTGTGACGGATCGACGAGGCAGAGATCGGCCGCTGCGCCGATCGCCAGTCCGCGGCCCGGCAGGCCGAGCACCTGCGCCGGGCCGCGCACCAGGCGTTCGGCCAATGCCAGCGGCGTCAGCACGCCGTCGTGCACCAGTCGCAGTCCCAGCGGCAGCAGCGTTTCGACGGCGGAGATGCCCGGTTCGGTCAGCGGCAGCGGATGGGTCTTGGCGTCCAGCTCGTGCGGCTGGTGGTCGGAGCAGATCGCGCCGATCAGGCCGCTGCCGACCGCTTCGCGCAGCGCAGCGCGATCGGCCGCCGAACGCAGCGGCGGGATCACATGGGCCAGCGCGTTGAAGCCTTCGAGCGCGGCGTCGGTCAGGAACAGCTGATGGGCCGCGACATCGGCGGTGATCGGCAGGCCGCGCGCCCGCGCCGCCGCCAGCAGCTCGACGCCGCGGGCGCTCGACAGCCGGCCGAAGTGCACGCGGGCGCCGGTGTCCTCGACCAGCGAGATCCACTGGCGCATCGCCACCGCTTCGGCGGCGACCGGGATCGACGCCAGCCCGAGCCGGGTCGCGACCGCACCCTCGTGGGCGCAGCCGTGGTTGGCCAGTGCGGCGTCGAGCGGCACCACGTGCACGGTCATGCCGAGGCTGGCGGCGTATTCCAGCGCCCGGCGCGCGACCAGGGCATTGGCGACCGGCGCCAGGCCGTTGGTGACGCCGACGCAGCCGGCCGACTTCAGCGCGCTGATCTCGGCCAGCGCGTCGCCTTCGAGGCCCTTGGTCAGCGCGCCGAGCATGTAGACATAGGCGCCACCGGCGGCCTTGGCGATCCGGTTGACGCGGATCACCACCGCCGTGTTGTCGATCACCGGCTTGGTATCCGGCGGCAGGCACAGCGCGGTGATGCCGGAGGCGAACGCGGCGTTCGATTCCGAGCGCATCGTGCCCTTCTGGGTCGCGCCCGGATCGCGCGTGCGCGCGCAGAGATCGACGATGCCGGGCAGCAGCCACTGGCCGCCGGCGTCGATGCTGTCGTCGAAGGCGCCGGTACTGGCGACGATCACGCCGTCGCGGAATGCGAGATCGCCGATTTCGTCGCGGCCGGTGAACGGGTCGAGCAGGCGGGCATTGCGAATCAGCACCGCGCTCATGCTGCGGCTCCGGTGCTGCTCAGGATCATCGCCATCACCGCCATCCGCACGGCAATGCCGTGTTCCACCTGTTCGAGAATCAGCGAACGCTCGCCGTAGGCGACATCGCCTTCGATTTCCACACCGCGATTGATCGGTCCCGGGTGCATCACCAGCACCTCCGGCGACAGCCTGGCGAGGCGGGCGCGGGTCAGGCCGAAGTCGCGGTGGAACTCGCCGGTCGACGGCAGGAAGGCGCCGACCATGCGCTCCTTCTGCAGCCGCAGCAGCATGATCACGTCGGCACCCTTCAGCCCCGAATCGAGATCGTTGAACACGGTGACGCCCATGTCCTCGATGCCGGCCGGAATCAGGGTGCGCGGACCGACGACGCGGATTTCCTTGGCGCCGAGGATGCGCAGTGCATGGATGTCCGAGCGCGCCACCCGCGAATGCAGGATGTCGCCGACGATGGCGACCGTCAGCTGCGAGAAATCCGGCCGGTGGCGGCGGATCGTGAACATGTCGAGCAGCGCTTGCGTCGGGTGCGCATGGCGACCGTCGCCGGCGTTCAGGATGGCGACCTCGGGGGCGGCGTGCTGGGCGAAGAAATGCGCCGCACCGCTGGCCTCGTGGCGGATCACGAACATGTCGACCTGCATCGCTTCCATGGTCTTCAGCGTGTCGAGCAGGGTTTCGCCCTTCGACGTCGAACTCGCCGCGATCTGCAGGTTCAGCACGTCGGCCGACAGGCGCTTGGCGGCCAGCTCGAAGGTCATCCGGGTGCGCGTCGAGGCCTCGAAGAACAGGTTGACCACGGTCTTGCCGTGCAGCAGCGGAAATTTCTTGCCGCGGCTGTTGCGGCTGTCGGCGAACTGTTCGGCGGTATCGAGGATTTCGGTCAGCAGCGGCTTCGACAGCCCCTCGATGCTCAGCAGGTGGCGCAGACGTCCGTCCGACGTCAGTTGCAGCGTGTCGCTCATGAGGGGTCGGGCAGGGCAAAGAAGCGGCTGCGGTCACCGCCGAGGAATTGTTCGAGGATCAGGCGCGCGGCAACACCGTCGCGTTCGCCCTTCTGGGTCTTCTTGGCCTTGCGGCCGTCGGCGCGCGCCTGGCGGATCTCGTCGTCGGCGGCACGCGAGCTCAGGCGCTCGTCGACCAGATAGACCGGCGTGCGGTAGCGGCGGCTCAGTTCGGCGGCGAAGGCGCGGGCCGGCGCGGTGATGCGCTGCTCCTCGCCATCGAGGTTGATCGGCAGGCCGACGATCAGCGCCGCCGGCCGCCAGTCGGTGATGCCGCGGCCGAGCGCGGTCCAGTCCGGCTCGCGGCCATTGGCAATCGCCGGCAGCGGCCGGGCCAGCTTGGTCAGGTCGTCGCCAACCGCCATGCCGATGCGCTTCAGGCCGAAATCGAAGGCGAGGTAGACGGCGGTGCGGCGGCTGGCGGGCTTGCCGGCATCCGCAGGGGTTTCGGTGACGGCTTCAGGCATGTCCTGCACGGCTCGCAAGGTGGGAGATGTCGACGCCGATCAGCCGGGTGGCGGCGATCCAGCGGTCGGCGGCTGGCGTGTCGAACAGCACATGCTGTTCGACCGGCGCGTTCAGCCAGGAATTGTTGAGGATTTCGCTTTCCAGCTGGCCTTCACCCCAGCCGGCGTAGCCGAGCAGCACCATGTAGGCGCGCGGTCCTTCGCCGCGGCCGATCGCACCGAGCACGTCGCGCGAGGTGGTGATGTAGAGGTTGTCATCGACCCGCAGCGTCGAATCCCAGCCGCCGGGCGCGGTGTGCACGACGAAGCCGCGTTCCGGCTGCACCGGCCCGCCCCAGAAGACGATCGGATCGCTCGGCATCGCTTCGTGATCGACGCCGATCTGGTCGAGCATGTCGGACAGCCGCAGATCGGTCGGCCGGTTGACCACCAGGCCCAGCGCGCCCTTTTCCGAGTGCTCGCAGAGCAGGGTCACCGAATGACGGAAATTCTCGTCTTCGAGACCCGGCATGGCCACGAGAAACTGGTTGCTGAAATAGCTGTCGTCGGCCATGGCGGCAGTATCGGGGTGGTCAGGAACAGTAACAAGGCAGCAGCAGCGTAAAGCCTTTCCCGGCGCGGAGTCTCAGCTCAGCGGCCCGCCAGCCGCCGCTCCATGGCCTCGACCAGCAGGCCGCCGATGTCGGTGCCGAAAGCGGCGTCGATCTCGCGGGCGCAGGTCGGGCTGGTGACGTTGATCTCGGTCAGGCGGTCGCCGATCACGTCGAGGCCGACGAACAGCAGGCCGCGGCGTACCAGCTCCGGGCCGACCGCCTCGGCGATCCGCCGCTGCGCTGCGGTCAGCGGCCGTGGCACGCCCTTGCCGCCGGCAGCGAGGTTGCCGCGGGTTTCCGTGCCCTGCGGAATGCGCGCCAGGCCGTACGGCACCGGCACGCCATCGACGACCAGCACCCGGGTGTCGCCGTCGACGATCGCCGGCAGGTAGCGCTGCGCGACGATCGTGCGGCGGCCGTTGTCGGACAGCTGTTCGATGACGCTGCCGAGGTTCATCGCATCGGCGCCGATCCGGAAGATGCCGCTGCCGCCCATGCCGTCGAGCGGCTTGTAGATGACGTCGCGGTGTTCGCCATGGAAGGCCCGCAAGGTCGCGTCATCGCGCGAGAACAGGGTCGGCGGGCACAGTTCCGGGAACCAGGCGGTGAATGCCTTCTCGTTGCAGTCGCGCAAGCTCGACGGCCGGTTGATCACCAGCGCGCCCTGCGCCTCGGCGCGCTCGAGCATGTAGGTCGAGGCGACGAATTCCATGTCGAACGGCGGGTCCTTGCGCATCAGGATCGCGCTCAGGTCACCGAGTTTCGCGACCTCCGGGGCAGCCGTGAACTCGAACCAGCGCTGCTTGTCGTCGAACACGGTGACGGCGCGGCTACGGCCCCAGGCGATGCCGTCGCGCAGCCACAGGTCGCCCTGTTCGAGATAGCGCAGGGCCCAGCCGCGCTTCTGCGCCGCCAGCATCAGGGCGAGCGTCGTGTCCTTGTATGGTTTGATCGACCCGATCGGGTCCATGACGATGCCGAGGGTTTTCATCGGGGCGCGCGGAATGGGTGGCGGCGGCATGGTACCGGATGCGCCCCGGACGGCCGCTGCCGCGAACAGCGATACTTTGCCGATGCCCGTTCCCCCCGCATCGCCGCCGCTGCCGCCTGGCCAGGCGCTGACCCGCCACTTCCCGGTGGTCGGCGAAAGCGCGCCCGCGCCAGGGCGGGACGCGGCGCACTGGCAGGTCTCGATCGGCGGCTGCGTGGCGCGCCCGCTGAACCTGGCGCTCGCCGATCTGCTGGCCCGGCCGCAGGTCTTGCGGACGGTGGACATCCACTGCGTGACCGGCTGGTCGCGGCAGGCGCTGCAGCTGCAGGGCTGGCCGCTGGCCGAAGTGCTGGCGCCGGCCGGCGTGACCGCCGAAGCGGCGTTCGTGCGCTTCGTCGCCGACAGCCCGCGCGGGCACGACACCTCGCTGCCGCTCGCCCATGCGCTGGCCGATACCTGGCTGGTCACGGCGATCGACGGCGCCCCGCTGAGTGTCGAGCACGGCGGCCCGCTGCGCACCGTCACTCCGGGCCGCTACTTCTACAAGAGCCTGAAATGGCTGGCCCGGATCGAGCTGCTGCGCGCTGACCAGCCGGGCTACTGGGAGCGCGAAAGCGGCTATCACAACGAGGCCGACTTCACGCGCGAGCAGCGCTTCGACGCCGCCAGGGTGACCGGCGCCGACGAGGTCGCGGCGTTCCGCGCGGCCACCGATCTGTCGCCGTGGCGCCGCCGGGTGCTGCTCAAGGCCCGGCTCGGCGGCTGGCAGCCGCTGACCACCGACCTGTCGGGCATCCAGGCCAAGTACTGCTCGCTGCGCAACGCGCGGCTGGCCGGCGTCAGCCTGCGCGGCGCCAATCTGAGCCTGAGCAACTGCGAGGGCGCGGACCTGCGCGGTGCGGATTTCACCGCTGCCGATCTCGAAGGCGCGAGCTTCGCCGGCGCCGATCTGCGCGACGCGGTGATGGTCGACGTGGCGCTGTCGGCAACCCGCTTCTTCCGCGACTTCGGCAATGGCAAGCGGCTGGCGGCTCAGGTCGCCGGCCTGCGGCTGCTTCGCCCGCGCGGGCTGCTGGAATCACAGGCCGCATTCCTGCGCGAGGCCGGTGTCATCGGCGTCGATTCATGAGTGGTTCGCCGCTGCGCTATGCCGCCCTCTCGATCGCCACCTCGTTGGTCGTCCTCGGGCTGAAGCTGACGGCCTGGAAGGTCAGCGGCTCGGTCGGCCTGCTGTCCGATGCGCTGGAAACGCTGACCAATGTCGGCGGGGCGCTGATGGCGTTCACCATGCTGCGGATCGCCCTGCAGCCGCCGGACGAGGCGCACGCCTACGGGCACGGCAAGGCCGAGTATTTCTCGTCCGGCTTCGAGGGCATGCTGATCTTCGCGGCGGCGGCGATGATCGCCGTCGAGGCGGTGCCGCGGTTGACCGACCCGCAGCCGATCGAGTCGCCGGGCCTGGGGCTCGGCATCGCGGTGCTGGCCAGCGCGATCAATCTCGGCGTCGCCCGGCTGCTGCTGCGCGCGGGCCGGCGCCTGCACTCGGTGAGCCTGACCGCCGACGGCCGCCACCTGATGACCGACGTCTGGACCACCGTCGGCGTGCTTGCGGGCCTGGTCCTGGTCGTGCTGTCCGGCTGGCTGTGGCTCGATGCCGCGATCGCACTGCTGGTTGCGGCCCACGTGCTGTTCGAAGGCTTCAAGCTGATCAGCGAAGCCGCGCACGGGCTGATGGACAGCGCCTGGCCGGCCGATGAGCAGGCCCGGCTGAACGCCGTGCTCGACCGTTTCCGCGTCGCTGGCGAGGTCGACTTCCACGCCATCCGCACCCGCCGCGCTGCGGCGCTGCGCTTCGCCGATTTCCACGTGCTGGTGCCCGGCGACTGGACCGTGCAGCGCGGCCACGACCTGATCGAGCAGATCGAGGCGGTGCTCGCGGGGGAGTTCGAGCGGCTGATCGTCAGCACCCACCTGGAACCTTCCGAAGACCCGCGGTCGTACGAAGGCCGGCCTATGCACCGTTCATAATCTGTATCTGACCCCGATTTCGCGCGGAGCGGGTCTTCTACAATGCGCGCCCCTGCATCATCGTTGAAGCTGCCATGACTGTCGCCGTCGATTCCGCCTCGCTGCCCCGTCTGCTCGGTGCCCATTGCACGATCGATCCCGATCGCCTGAAGCGCTACGAGATTCCCGAGCGTGGCGAACCCGGCAAGGCCAGCGGGCTGGTGGTGCCGCAGAGCGAAGCGGAAGTCGGCCAGCTGCTGGCGACCTGCAGTGCCCATGGCATCGCCCTGGTGGTCAGCGCCGGCCGCACCGGGCTGGTCGAAGCGCAGCGGCCTGATGGCGAATGCGTGCTCAGCCTTGAAAAGCTCAACCGGCCGCTGTCGTTCACCACGCCCGATGGCGAGGTGTTCCGCTTCGATGACGCCGCCGCGGCCTCGCCGGAAGCGGCCGCCGATGCCCTCGGTGCCTGGTGGCGCGGTCTCGGCCAGCCGCCGTGCCACGACGGTGTGCTCGAAGTGCAGGCCGGCATGGCGGTCGACGCCGTCAATCTGATCCTCGGCGCGCTCGGCCTGATGTGGCCGATGGAGATGGGCTCCTCCAGCGCGGCCAGCGTCGGTGGCTGCATCGCCAATGCCTCGGCCGGCGCCAACGCCGTCTGCTACGGCACGGCGGCGCATCTGGCAATCCAGGCGGTCGGTTACAGCGGCGACGGTCGCGAAGTGGTCAGCGACGCGCCGGTCTGGAAGCCGGTGCCCGGCGACATCCTGGCGATCAATTCGGCGCAGCCGCGTCCGGAGTGGGGCCTGATCGGCACCCAGGGCGTGCTCGGCGTGATCACCCGCGCGCGGCTTCGCGCCTACGCGATCCCGGTGCAGCGCGAAGCGGCTTTGCTTCCGGTCGCCGGCATGCCGGCGGCGATGCGCATCCTGGCGGCGGCGCGCAGCACGTTCGGCGACGACGTCGAGGAATTCGAGTTCATCGGCCGTCCGGCGCTGGAACTGGTGCGCGACTTGCGCGGCGAGGCGTTCCGTTCGCCGCTGGCGCGCCACGACGCGCCCTATTACCTGCTGCTGCAGGTGAAGTCGCACAAGGCGCATGTCGATCTGGCCGGCATGCTCTACGAGTTCCTGGCCGACGACATCGGCCTTGCCGAGGACGACATCGGCTACGCGCCGCTTAAAGTCCTGAAGGAAATCCGCCATTCGATCACCGAGGCGAGCAATGCGCGGATGCGCAAGCTCGGCGGCGGCCGGCTGAGCTTCGATACCGCCACGCCGGTCGCGGTATTCGGCGATTACCTGAAGGTGCTGGAGCAGGAGCTGAGCGCCGAATTCCCGGAAGTCGCGCTGATCGCCTTCGGTCATGCCGGGGTGGGTGGCGCGCACCTGCACATCCTCGGCTCGAAGGAGTCGCCGGCCGCGGTCCACGCCAAGGCGCTGACCCGGATCCTGTTCGATGTCACCCAGGATTTCGGCGGCACCTTCAGCGCCGAGCACGGCGTCGGCTCGAAGTGGGGCAGCGAGTTCATCGCCCGAGCGCCGAAGGATGTCCAGGACGCGCTGGTTGCCGCCAAGCGCCGCCACGATCCGCACACGGTGCTCAGCCCGCGCAACTTCGCGCTGGATCGACTTTTGCGGGCCTGATCGGCAGGCGTGGGCAGGCAGGCTGACGCTGTCCGCTGACGCGCGTTCCTTAGCATCGCAGCACCACGTGGGCAGGCGAAGCCTGCCCACTTTCCGTTTTCGGCTTCAAGAAACCATGAGCGCCATCCTCCTCCTCGCGCTGTGTCTGGGCATCGGCCTGGCCATGGCGCGCCACGAACGTCTGCCCCCCGGCGCGCCGCAGGCGCTGAACTTCTGGATCGTCAACATCGCGCTGCCGGCGCTGATCCTGGTCGAGATTCCGAAGCTGCACTTTTCCAGCGAGCTGTTGTTCCCGGCGGCCGCGCCGTGGTTCGTGTTCCTCGGCGCAGTCGCGGTGTTCCCGGCCGTCGGCCGCCGGCGCGGCTGGAGCCGCGGCACCATCGGCGCGATGATCCTGACCTGCGGCCTCGGCAACACCGCCTACATGGGGCTGGCGATGGTCGAAGCGCTCAGGGGCGCGGACTACGTCGGCCCGGCGGTGATCGCCGATCAGTTCGGTTCGTTCGCGGCGCTGTCGATCGGCGGCGTGATCGTCGCGGCGATCTACTCCGGTGCGCCGCCGTCGGTCGGCGACATCGCCCGCCGCATGCTCGGCTTCACGCCGTTCCTGGCGCTGGTGGTGGCCTTGCTGATCTGGCCGCTCGGCGGCCTGCCGGAGGTGCTGCAGACGGTGCTGACCCGCATCGGCCAGACGCTGACGCCGCTGGCGCTGTTCTCGGTCGGCCTGCAGCTGAAGCTCGGCGGCATCGGCGCCCAGTGGAAGACCCTGATCGGCGGCCTCGGCTGGAAGATGGTGATCGCACCGGCCGTGGTCTTCGCGGCGGCCTGGACGCTCGGCCTGCAGGGGCCGGTTCCGGTCGCCGGCATCCTGCAGTGCGCGATGCCGCCGATGGTCACCGCCGGCATTCTCGCCGAGCAGTACAAGCTCGATCCGCTGCTGGCCAACCTGGTGATCGGCGTCGGCACGTTGCTGTCGCTGGCGACCCTGCCGCTGGCCTCGGCGCTGCTCTGAGCCGCGCGCCGAGGCCGGCGGCGCGGATTACTTCGCGGCGACCGGCGCGGCCTGGGCGTCGAGCGCCGCCTTCAGGTCGTGGGAGCGCTTGATCAGGTACTGGCGGATCGCTTCGACCTCGTCGAGCGAGAAGCGGCCGGCGAATGACGGCATGCCGCGATCGGAGCGGGCGCCGGCGACGATGCCGGCGAAGATCGCGTGCTTGTCCGGCGTCAGGTAGCGCAGATCCGGAATCACGCCGCCGCCGACCGCATTCAGGCCGTGGCAGGGTGCGCAGGCGCCGAGGAACAGTTCGGCGCCATGGGCCAGCGTCTTATCGTCGGCCTTCAGGGCCTGCAGTTCGGGCAGCGGCACCACCTCGTTCTTCGGGGCCGGCAGGCTGGCCTTGCCGCCGAGCTTGAAGCTCAGCACCCGCGCTTCCGGCCGCACCTTGGCGTAGTTGGCGATCGCGCCGCCGATCAGCGGAAACACGCCGCCCCAGCCGGCCATCACGCTGATGTACTGCTCGCCGTCGATCTCGTAGCTGACCGGCCCGGCCATCACGCCGGAATTGGCCGGCGATTCCCAGAGCTTCTCGCCACGGTCGGCGGAGTAGGCGACGACGCGGCCGTCGGCCGTGCCCTGGAACACCAGATTGCCGGCGGTGGCCAGGGTGCCGCCGTTCCAGATATTGGCGTGGGTCTGGCTCCAGACCTGCTTCTGGGCGATCGGATCCCAGGCCACCAGCCGGCCTTTCAGCGAGCCGGCGATCTGGGCGATCACCTTGTCGTCGTCCGGCAGCGGCAGATCGCCGCCGATGTTCCAGACGCCTTCGCGGTTATCGAAGCCGGGCGCTTTGTGCGGCGCCATCAGCGAGGCGACGTCCTGCACCGGGATGTAGACCAGGCCGGTCTTCGGGCTGAACGACATCGGCTGCCAGTTGTGGGCGCCGAACGGGCCGGGCGCGACGATCTTGGCCTCCTTGCTCCAGTCGGCGACCTTCTGGTCGACCACCGGCCGGCCGGTCTTCAGGTCGACATGCGTGGCCCAGGTGGTCGGGGCGAATTTTTCCGCCGACAGCAGCCGGCCGCTGGTCCGGTCGATGACGTAGAAGAAGCCGTTCTTCGGCGCGTGCAGCAGCACCTTGCGCGGCTGGCCCTGGAACTCGACATCGGCCAGCACGATGTTGGCGCAGGCGTCGTAATCCCAGTTGTCGTTCGGCGTTTCCTGGTAGTGCCAGACGTACTCGCCGGTCGTCGCCTTGACCGCGACGATCGACGAGATGAACAGGTTGTCGCCATCCGGCTCGCCGCGTTCCAGCTTGTTCCAGCTGACGCCGTTGCCGGTGCCGAAGTACAGCAGGTCGGTTTCGGGGTCATAGGCCATGCCGTTCCAGACCGTGCCGCCGCCGCCCTGCTGCCAGTACTGGTCGCCGGTCCAGGTCTTGCGCGCCAGGGTCAGCGCGGGATTCTCGTCCGGCTTCTTTGGGTCGCCCGGAACGGTGTAGAAGCGCCAGGCCAGCTTGCCGGTATCGATGTCGAAGGCCGAGACATAGCCGCGGGCATTGAACTCGGCGCCGCCGCTGCCGACCAGCACCCGCTTGCCGATCAGCAGCGGCGAGCCGGTCAGCGCGAAGGTACGGCCGGTGCCGTCGCTGGCGTCGGTCTCCCAGGCCTTGCTGCCGTCCTTGGCGTTGATCGCCACGACACGGCCGTCGAAGGCGGCGACGAACACCTTGCCGTGGCCGAGTGCGACGCCGCGGTTGACCACGTCGCAGCAGGCATTGCCGGATTTGGCGCGGTTGATCTGCGGGTCGTACTTCCAGAGCAGCTCGCCGGATTTCGCATTGATCGCATAGACGATGCTGTAGGCGCCGGTTGTGTACATCACGCCATCGGCGACCACCGGCGTGGCTTCGGCGCCGCGGTCGACGTCGACCTTGTAGGTCCACGCCAGCCCGAGGCTGGCGACGTTGCCGGTGGTGATCCTGTCGAGCGGGCTGTAGCGCTGCTCGTTGTAGCCGCGGCCGGTACTCAGCCAGTTGCCGGGTTCGCTGTCGCTGGCCGAGATGCGCGCGCTGTCGACGATTTTCGCGGGCGCAGCGACATCGCTGGCAGCCGGCACGGCCGGTGCCTCGCGCTTGCAGCCTGCCAGCGTCACCAGGCTGGCAAAGATCAGGGAGGAGAGGGCAATCGAACGGGTCATGGGCTAGGGCTTCCGGATGAAGGCGGTCGGATGCGCCAGGCACCCGGCCGGAGACGATATCCCAGCCCGCGACGGCAGTCCCTCCCCGAAAGAGCGGGACCATCTGATTGTCCCGGCGTCGCAGGGTGCGATGGTCGCCGCAGGCCGGCATCGGCTACGATGTGCGCCGTCGACAGCTTCCGGATTCGCCGCAATCCGCCGCAATAGCGCCTCGACCCGCCACAAGCCCGCAACCCTGCGCCGACTTAGCTCAGTTGGTAGAGCAACTGATTTGTAATCAGTAGGTCGTCAGTTCGATCCTGACAGTCGGCACCATTTATCAAGGACTTACGACCGATAAAAAGGTCGCTGTCCAATATCGGTCAAAAATAATCCGGTCACTCAGAAGCGCCGGCGAGCCCGGCGCTTTTTGTTCGGGCCGTTCCCAGCCGGGAGCGAAGCGCGCGTCACGGAATGACCCCGCCACGGCCGGGCGTGCCGCCGGTGCTGCCGTTCCTCGCCGGCCATGGCGTCGACGCGAAGCCGGCGTCGAAAGCCTTCCGACCTGCCGGGTTTTGTCGGTTGAGCGGAGCCTGGAGACTGGCGCCGTGTCGGCTTGATTGTTCCAGTGCAGCCCCGAGTTCGACGAGGTTCTGCATCGGCTGACGACAATCGTCCCGGCCCGCGGCGATGTCGGTGGGCGGCGGTAAGATGCCGTGATGATTCCCCTGCCACACGCTCACGATTTCTACGACGTACAGCCTCCGGACGTGCGCGCGGCCATCGACGCGGCCAGCACCTTTCGCGACCTGCCGAAAGGAAGCCAGGTGACGCGGCAGGGCGAGCCGAGCCAGCATCTGCATCAGGTGCTCAGCGGCATGGTGAAGGTGTCCTCGGTCAGCCGTGACGGTCGTGAAACCGTCGTTGCGCTGATTCGCACCGGCGGCTGGGTGTCGCTGTCCGAAATCTTTTCCGGCCTGCCCGGCAATGCCGATGTGACAGCACTCACGCCGGTGCGGATCCGCTCGGTCGCCAGGCCAGCGTTGCTGGCGCTGATGCGCGACCACCCGACGATCGCCGAAGAACTGCTGCGGGTGCTGAGCCAGCGTTTCAGCATCCTGTATCACGCCAGCGTCGACCGCTCCGTTCTCGGCCTGAAGGAACGCGTGATCAAGGTGCTGTACATCCAGGCCCTGTCCCACGGCACGCCGACTGGCGAAGTGACCATCTCCCTGCCGCAGGAAGAACTGGCCAAGATGCTCGATGCCGGCCGGCAGGCGCTGAACCGGGTCCTGCAGGAATTGCAGCGGGAAGGCCTGATCGAAGCTGTCTACGGCGCGGTTCGACTGCTGAGCCTGGCTGCCGTCGAGCGCCGTTACGGCCATCTCATCGACGTCGACCAGCCCGTCGCGATCTATCCGGATTAAGCGATTGTCGCGCGGACGACAGAGTCGTCGGACCGTTTCCGACTAGCTTTCGGGCGCCTCGTCCGCCTACCGGAATCCGCCGTGATCAAACCTGAAGACATCGACTACCACGTCCCCGCCGGGATCGATTACCGCTACGCGGAGACCAATTACTTCGTGGCCTATGTTCCCGAAGAACGGATCCTCGCCACGTTCTACACGCTGACCCGCAAGGCCATCGGTGTCTGCCTGGTGGATGTCGCGATCTTCGGCTGCCTCGCCGACAACCGCTCGGAAATGCTGTACCTGGATACGCAGCAGCAGCTGCCCGCACCGGAACGCCTGAGCCGCTTCGAGACGCCGAACGGCCTCAAGGTGACGGCGGCGGACCTGCGTCACTACCAGCTCGACTACGTCGGCTTCGATGACACCGAAGCGCACCTGTCGTTCGAAGGCCTGACCGAGCCGTTCGACATCCACGATCCGGCGCACAGTCCCAGGGCCACGCCGCAGGATGCTGCGGCCCGCGCCGAAGGCTCGGGGCTGGGTGCGGCCTACGGCAATCACTTCGACATGAGCTGCCGGGTGACCGGGACGCTCAAAGTGCGTGGCAAGCGCTATCGCGTGGATTGTGTTTCCACGATGGACCATAGCTGGGGGCCGCGCTGCGAGGTCGGCCTCAAGGCGATGGGCTGGATGAATGCCCATTTCGGACCGGACTATGCGCTGCACTGGATCAACAGCCTCGACCTGAGCCAGCCCGCCGGCAGGCAGGAAGCGCTGGCGCACGGCTACGTCCTCGAGAACGGCCAACTCCATGGCCTGAAGGACTTGCGGATGATCAGCAACCGCCTCGGTGCCGTGAATGTCGGCATCGACATCGTCGCCACCGACATCCGCGGCAAGCAGCACACGCTGCATGGCACTGCGGTCGTCGGCGCGCCGTGGTCCTGCTACACCGGCGTGATGCTGCAGGTCGCGATGACCCGCTGGATCACCTCGACAGGCCGCATCGGCCATGGGCTCAACATGGAAAACTACCCGCTCGATCAGCTGGCCCGCCTGCGCGGCCGCCGCTGGGACGCGCCAGCGGGCCGCATCGGTACCTGAACCCCGGAACGCCCTCCATCATGAAAGTACTGATCGTCTACGCCCACTCGCAGCCCTCCTCCTTCAACGGCGCACTGCTGCGCACCGCCGTCGAATCGCTGACCGCCGGAGGCCACGAGGTGAAGGTCTCCGACCTCTACGCGATGGGCTTCAATCCCGTCGCCTCGGCCGCGGACTTTCAGGACCGTCGCTTTGAAGGGCATCTGCAGTACGACCGCGAGCAGAAGCACGCGGTGGAACATCGCAGCTTCAGCGACGACATCCAGGCCGAGATCGACAAGGTCCTGTGGTGCGAGCTGCTGATCCTGCAGTTCCCGCTGTGGTGGTACTCGGTGCCGGCAATCATGAAGGGCTGGTTCGACCGGGTGTTCGCCAACGGCCTGATGTACGGCCAGTTCGGCCGCTTCGACAAGGGCGGCATGAAGGGCAAGCGGGCGATGGTGTCGACCACCACCGGCTGCTTTCCCGGCATGGTCGAGGAAGGCGGGGTCATGGGCCATCTCGACGCCGTCCTCTGGCACCTGCAGTACGGCACGCTCGCCTATGTCGGCTTCGAGGTGCTGGAGCCGTTCGTGACCTGGTCGGTCCGCTACGAAGACGACCAGGCACGGGCGCTCTACCTCCAGGGCCTGGCCGAACGCCTGCGCCGGATCGATGACGTGCCGCTCAAGGCCCTGCACCCGGTGGACGATTTCGGCAAGGACTGGAAGCTCAAGCCCGGCATCGCAGCGCGCACCTTCGGGCATCAGAAACGGCCGGGCACAGAACCCGGGTCGTGCTGAAGAATTCAAACCAGGGGAGAACGCATGGCCATTGGCACCCAGTACATCGGCGTCGAAGCAAGACCGCTGGACGCGGTGATGCCCGCCCTGCCGCAGGACATCGTCACCGGCATCACCGGCGTGCTGGTGGCGCTGCTGTACTTCTTTGCGCTGTGGCAGGCGTTTTCGGCGAAGCGCGACGATCGCTGGCTGATCATGCTGGTGGCGGCATCGATCACGATCCTGATGGAGCCGTTCGCCTGTTTCATGGTCAAGGCGCATCACCCGGCGGTCGGCGCTCATGTGCTGCTCCGCGGGCTCGACGTGACCGTGCCCTGGCAGTTGCTGTTCTTCTACATCCTGTACTTCGCACCGACCGGCGCCTACCTGATCCGGCGGGCCTCGAAAGCTGTTTCGGCAGGCGGCTACTGGCTGGATTTCCTCGGCATTTTCCTGCTGCTCTGGGGCGCCGAGGCGCTCTGCATCTGGCTTGGCGTGTGGTTCTTCTACGACTACAACCCGTTCGTGCTCGCCGGCCTGCCGGTCTGGGTGGCGCTGACCAACATCTCGGCGGTCTACGCCTGGTCGGTCGCCACCGGCTACTGCCTGGATCACCTGAAGGGGGCGGCGCGCTGGACCGCCGTGCTGGCCGCCCCGTTTGCCGCCATTGCCGTCTACGGCCCGGTCAGCCTGCCCGGCGCGGTCGCCTTGTATCGTGATGGTGCCGGCTTTGACGTCACCGGCCCGGCCTGTGCGGCGAGCGTGCTCGTGGGGCTGGCCTTCATCGCCGGCGCGCGACATCTGCTGCTGCTCAGCGCCGGCCGCCTGCGATCCGCCTGATTCCCACTGTTCCGGAAGAACCCACATGTCCACTGAATGCACCGCCCTGTCGATCGACAACGGCATCGCCCGCCTGCGCCTGACCGATCTGGACAAGGGCAATCCGATCCACCGGCGTTTCTGCGACGCGCTCTGCGACCGCGCCATCGAGCTGTCCTGCCGTGACGACGTGCGCGCCGTGCTGGTCACCGCCGAAGGCAAGAACTTCGGCTTCGGCGGCGACATCGCGCATTTCGTCGCCCAGGGCGATGCGCTGCCGTCGGAGATCAAGCGCATGACCGCCACCATCCACAGCGCGATCGCCAGATTGCAGCGGATGGACGCGCCGATGGTGGTCGCCGTGCAGGGCGTCTGCGCCGGTGGCTCGGCCGCCTTCGCGGCCGGCTGCGACACCGTGATCAGCGCCGACAATGCCCGCTGGGTCGCCGCCTATGCCGGCATCGGCTACAGCACCGATGCCAGTGCCACGGTGATGTTCTCGCGCCGCATGGGCCTGGCCCGCGCCCGCAACTTCCTGCTGCGCAACCAGACGCTGGATGCGCAGGCCGCGCTCGCAGCCGGTCTGGTGGACGAAGTGGTACCTGCAGCCGACCTGCTCGCTCACGCCGAAGCCATCGCCGCCCAGTACGCCGCCGGCCCGACCAAGGCCTACGGCGAGATCCGCCGCCTGCTGCTGACGGTGCAGAACCAGCCGCTGGAAACCCAGCTCGAACTGGAAGCGCAGGCGCTGGCGCGGGTCGCCGCAACCGAGGATGCGCGCGCCGGGCTGTGCGCCTTCAGCGAGAAGCGCAAGCCTGTTTTCACGGGCCGCTGAAGCCGCGTCATGAAACTGCCGCCCGGACAGCAGGCGCGCGCCGACTTTCCGCGCTTCGGCCTCGGCAAGTTCGCGCGCCGCTTTCCGGCGACGCCCGAGCGCATCCGCTTCCGCATCGTGGGTGACGTCGGGCGCGAGGTGACGGTCGAGCATCAACTGCAAGGCCTGCCCCGCGTCGAACAGACGAGCGACTTCCATTGCGTCACCACCTGGTCCGCGCTGGCACGGGGCTGGAGCGGCTGGCGCTTCTCGGATGTCTACGAACAGCTTGCGCGGCGCGACGCCGCTGCGCCGCCGGAAGCCGAGGTGGTCGTGTTTCGTGGCGAGGACGGCTACTGCAGCTGCCTGATGCTCGACGACCTGCTCAAGCCCGACGTCATGCTTGCCGACCGCCTCGACGGGCAGCCACTCGGGCTCGGGCACGGCGCGCCGCTGCGTCTCGTGGCTCCGGCGCATTACGGCTACAAGAACGTCAAGCACCTCGTTGCCATCGAGTTCTGGCGCGATCGGCGGGCCTACCGCTTCCCGTTCCCGTATCCCGCGCTGATGGACCATCCACGTGCCCGGGTCGCCTTCGAGGAACGCGGGCGCTGGATTCCCGGCGCCATCCTGCGCCGCCTGTATCGGCTGATCATCCCGCTGACAGTCTGGAACTTCGCACGAGCGCTGAACGAGCATCGCCGCCGCACATCGATGTCAATCCGTTGAACGGATGCCCCGCAAGGAATCCGGGATTCTGATCGACGCGACTGCGCTCAAAGGTCGATGGACAGCCGATCCGCCTTGGCGCGGGACACGCACAGGCACATCTGGGTGTTGGCGGCCTTCTCGGTCTCCGACAGGTAGGCGTCGCGGTGATCGACGTCACCACTCACCACCTTGACCACGCAGGTGCCGCAGGTGCCCTGCATGCAGGCGTAGCGCGGGTCGATGCCGGCGTGCTGCAGCGCATCCAGAATCGACTGGCCGGCCTGCACGGGAACGTCCTTGTTCGAGCGCTCCAGATGCAGGGTGAACGCGTGGTTGCTGCCGTCGGTGCTGATCGGGGCCGAGAACGATTCGATACGGACGTTCTCCGGCAGCCAGCCCTGCTTGACTGCCGCTCCGCTGAGCCAGTTCATGAAGCCGCCCGGGCCGCAGATATAGATCTGCGCATCGGCGTCGGGGCGGGCGAAGATCGTTTCCGGTGAAAGGGTCGATCCGCCTTCCGGCTTGTCGAGATGAATCGTCACGTGGCGGGCGAGGCGGCTCACGCTCAGTTCGTCCTTGAACGGCACCGCGTCCTCGTTGCGGGCGCAGACGTGCAACTCGAAATCCTTGCCGAGACGGATCAGGCGATGCGCCATCGCCAGCATCGGGGTGATGCCGATACCGCCGGAGATCAGGATGAAGCGCCGGGCGTTCTCGTACAGCATGAAGTTGTTCTTCGGCGGGCTGATGCGCAGCACGTCGCCGACGGCGAGCGCGTGCATGGCACGCGAGCCGCCGCGGCCCTTGTCGTCGCGCTTGACCGCGATGCGGTAGCGGTTGCGAACGTCATCGTGCTCCACCAGCGAATACTGGCGGATCAGCTTGTCGTTGACGAATACCGTCATGTGCGCGCCGGCCGCGCCTTCGGGCAGCAGCGCGTTCGGGTCGGTCGGTTCGAAATCGAAGGAGCGGATGTCTTCGCCGACTTCGCGGATTGCGGTGATCCGCACTTCGATGGGTGCTGCGACTTCGTCGCCCGGCACGCGGATGTCGCCCTCGATCCCCTTCAGCCAGCCGCGCTGCGGAATCGCCTGCTTGCGCAGCACGCCGTTGGCCAGGTCCCAGACGCGGCGATAGCGGTACCAGGGCAGGTGCGGCAGCAGGTGGTGGATGTGGTGGTTCTCCTGGCCGAACATCAGACCGCGCAGCGGCGAGGTTTCGAAGATGTGCACGGTGGACTGGAACGGCTGCTTTTCCCAGGACATGCCATGCGGGTGCTGGATGTGGGCGAAGGTGTAGGCGACCAGGCCCAGGCCGAGGCGCTGCGGCACCACATACAGCAGCAGGAATTCCGCCCAGTACGGTGACGCCAGGAACAGCGCGTGCAGGCCGATCACCGTGGCCATCATCACGTACACATACATCTTGATCTTCGGCGACCAGTGCGCGCGTCCGTTCTTGAAGAACCAGAACAGCCAGTGGATGTCGGTGAACATCAGGTAGGAGATGCCGGCCCACTTCGGCACATCGACCAGACCCGCGTCGGGATCGCGCCCTTCCTGGCCGACGTAGCGGTGGTGGTCCATGTGGATCGCGCGGAACGCGGGCATGTTCATGCCCGGCAGCAGGATCTGGCCGGCCAACGTTCCGAGCAGGTCATTGACGAAGCTGTCGGAGGACACCGAGCGGTGCGAGCCGTCGTGCATCGGCGTGAAGGCGAGGAACACCGCGACGATGTTGAATGCCACCGCCAGCCATCCCGGGATGGCATCCACCAGATAGCCGTAACAGGACAGGCCGAAGGTCGCGAGCGACGCGGAGGTCAGCAGGATCTGCACGACGTCGTATTTGTGCATCCGCATCACGTCGTCGTAATGCGGATCATGGGTGATCTGGCTGAGGACCTCGCGGACGGAGGCGTTGGCTGTGACGGTCATGGTTCACCTGAGCATGATGACGACGAACAGAATCGCTTCGTCTCGAAGTCGCTTGCCGCAAGCCGACGCATCGCTGAAGAGGGCAGACACCACTGCACGATCCTCCAACCGGAGACCTCCCGGATCTCGTCTGGCGCATCGCTGGCGCCCCCCAGCACGATCGGCGTCGGCCGGAGGTCGTGCAATAGCGACTTCCGGCGTGAACCCCAAGACCTTTATCCCCACTGACTGCAAGTGGTATGCAACCATACCAATAGGTCGCTGGCAACACCATCGGTCGTAGACGGCATGCGCCGGTTGCGGTTCAGGTCAGGGCCTGCCGGGGCCCCGGAATGCTTCGTACAGCCGGGCGTCGATGCTCATGAAGCTTTCGGATCGCCCATGCGGTCATTGCCGGTGGAGCTTTCGCGCAGCGGGCGATACTCGCCGGCCGCCGCCAGGCTCATCTCGGGCATGTTCGCGTAGATCGCCTCGAACTGGCCCTTGCCGACCTTGTAGGCCTCGTGCCAGACGCCGACGTTGCCGTTGTACGCGGTGCGCCGGAAGAACGCCTTCTGCGCCGGCTTGTGCCGCAGATCCTTGTTGTTCGCCCAGACCATCAGCTCCTCGAAGGAGCGCCAGTGCTGGACGAAGAAGAACACGCGCGGGTCGCTGACCGACCAGACCGTGTTCGAGTTCAGCAGCGGCGTGTCCGGCAGCTTGAGCGCCTCGTCGGTCATCGCGAACGCGGCCCGCATCACCGGCGCCCATTCGTTGACTCTCCAGAGCTTGTTGATTCGCAGCCCGATCAGCAGCACGACGAATCCGTCCGGGTAATTGGCGGTGTAGCGGCCGGCTTTGACATCCATGGTGATGTGCCTTCAGTGGAAGGAGAAGGGTTTAGTGACGTGCTGGCGCGGCTTCCGGCTTGATCCCGAACCAGATCGCGTACAGCGGCGGCAGGAACAGCAGGGTCAGCACGGTGCCGCCGATGGTGCCGCCGATCAGCGTGAAGGCCAGCGAGCCCCAGAACGCCGAGAAGGTCAGCGGGATGAACGCGAACACGGCGGCCAGTGCGGTCAGCAGCACCGGCCGTGAACGCTGCACAGTGGCTTCGACGACGGCATGGAACGGCGTCATGCCGTCGCGCTGGTTGTCCTCGATCTGGCCGATCAGGATCAGCGTGTTGCGCATGATGATGCCGGCCAGCCCGATCAGGCCGATGATGGTGTTGAAGCCGAACGGCTGATGGAACAGCAGGATCGCCGGCACCACGCCGACCAGCCCCAGCGGCGCGGTAAGCAGCACCATGCCGAGCCCGGCCAGCGAGCGCACCTGGAAGATGATCACCACCATCAGCAGCACGAACATGATCGGGAACACCTTGGCCAGTTCGACATTGGCCTTGGCGTCTTCCTCGAACGCGCCGGCGGTCTCGATGTGGTAACCCTCAGGCAGCTTCGCGACGATCGGCGCGATCTTGTCGATCACCAGTTTCGACACTTCCAGCGGCTGGAACTCCTCGCCGATGTCGCCGCGCACGGTGATCGTCGGATAACGGTCGCGGCGCCGCAGGATCGGATTTTCGCTGCGCACTTCGGTGTGGCCGATCTGCGACAGCGGCACCCGCTGGCCGGTGGCCGTGACCAGGGTGAAGGCCTCGAGCTTGGCCGGATCGAGCCGATCCGGCCCGGCGCTGCGGGCGATCACGTCGACGGCGCGGATGTCTTCGCGGACCTGGGTCACCGGCACGCCGCCGAGCAGGAACTGCAGTTGGAGGCTGACATCGCGGGTGTTCAACCCCATCGCCTGCAGGCGATCCTGATCGAGCACGAAATGCACGGTCGGTACCCGCTCGCTCCAGTCGGTGTTGACGGTGCGCATCGGTGGCATCGCCGCCATCGTTGCCCGCAACACTTCGGCGATGCCGCGCACCGTGGCTTCGTCCGGCCCCTTGACCCGGAATGCGACCGGGAACGGCGACGGCGGGCCGAACACGATCTGGGTGGCGCGGATGCGCGCCTCCGGCACCAGGCCTTCGGCGGCAACCTGGCGGACGCGCAGCTTCAGCGCCTCGCGCGCCGCCGGATCGGCGGTCAGCACGACGATCTTGGCGAACGACGGGTCCGGCAATTCCGGCGACAGCGCCAGATAGAAGCGCGGCGCGCCCTGGCCGATGTAGCTGGTGACGATCTCCGCTTCCGGCTGCTGTGCCAGCCAGGTCTCGACCTTGGCCGCCGCCGCACTGGTGGCCTCGATGCTGCTGCCTTCCGGCATCTGCACTTCGATCAGCACTTCAGGACGATCGGAAATCGGGAAGAACTGCTGCTTGGCGACACCAATCCCCAGCACCGACAGCACCAGCATCACCACCACCGCGACGGCGGTCTTGCCCTTGTGGGTGATCAGACGGATCAGCAGCGCCCGCAGCTGCCGGTAGCGCGGCGTGCCGTAGATGGCGCCATGGCCACCTTCGACGCGCCTGATCTCCGGAAGCAGCTTGACGCCGAGGTACGGCGTGAACACCACGGCCACCAGCCACGAGGCCAGCAGCGCGAAGCTGACCACCCAGAAGATGTTGCCGGCGTATTCGCCAGCGCCGGATTTCGCGAAGCCGACCGGCATCAGGCCGATCGCGGTCAGCAAGGTGCCGGACAGCATCGGCGCCGCCGTGTGGCCCCAGGCGTGGTTGGCGGCGGCGATGCGGTCGACGCCTTCCTCCATCTTCACGACCATTGCTTCGATGACGATGATCGCGTCGTCGACCAAGAGGCCCAGCGCCAGGATCAGCGCGCCGAGCGTGATCCGGTCAAAGTCGCGCCCGGTGGCCAGCATGATCAGGAACACCGCGGACAGGGTCAGCGGCACGGCGGCGGCGACCACCAGGCCGACGCGGTAACCCATGCTGATCAGGCAGATGGCGATCACCACCATCAGCGCCACCGCGAACTTGATCATGAATTCGTCGTAGGCCTCGCGGATGTTCACCGACTGGTCGGTGACCTTGGTCAGCGACAGACCCAGCGGCATCTCGGCGGCAATCGCGGCGATCTCCTGCTCCAGCGACTTGCCGAGCAGCAGCCCGTCATAGCGATCCTTCATCACCACGCCGAGAATCAGCGCCGGCTCGCCGCCGTTGCGGATCAGGAAACTCGCCGGATCCTCGTAGCCGTACTTGACCTCGGCCAGATCGGACAGCCGCAGGCTGCGGCCGTTGGCGGCGATCGGCGTGCTGCGGATGGCGTCGAGATCGTCGAGCGCACCATCCAGCCGGACAAACACCTGCGGCCCCTGGGTATCGATCGAGCCGGCCGGCGTCAGCAGGTTGCGGTTGTTCAGTGCTTCGAACACCGCCGTCGGCGGAATGCCCAAGGTCGCCAGCTTCGGGTACGACAGCTCGACATAGATGCGCTCCGGCCGCTCGCCGGCGATCTGCACCTTCTTCACGCCTTCGACATGCAGCAGCCGCTGGCGCAGCTTCTCCGCCTCGCGCACCAGCAGGCGATGCGGCTGGCCCCTGGCTTTCAGCGCATACAGGGTGAAGGTGACATCGCCGTATTCGTCGTTGATCAGCGGGCCGATCACGCCGCGCGGCAGCTTGAGCACTTCGTCGCCAAGCTTCTTGCGTGCCTGATAGAACTCGCCCGGCACCTCCGGCGGCGGCGTCGAATCCTTGAGCGTCACAACCATGAAGGCGAGGCCCGGCCGCGTGTAGCTTTCGACCCGGTCGTACCACTTCAGCTCCTGCATGCGCTTTTCGAGCGGATCGAGCACCTGGTCCTGCATCTCCTCGGCGGTGGCCCCGGGCCAGGCCAGCGCCACGGTCATGATCTTGATCGTGAACCCCGGGTCTTCGGCGCGGCCGAGCTTCACGAAGGCAAAGCTGCCGGCAATGACGATGGCGATGATCAGGAACAGCGTGATCGCGCGCTCGCGGACTGCCCAGGCGGAGATGTTGAAGCCGCTCATTTCGTGTTCACCGGCCGCGCCGCGGCAGTGACGCCTTCATCGAGCCGTACGCGGTCGCCGGCATGCAGCAGATGGGCGCCCAAGGCGACGAAGCGGTCGCCGCCGGCCAGTCCAGCGGACAGGCTGGCGCTTTCCTCGCCGAGGCTGGCAATGGTCACCGGCCGCCAGGCCACCACCGCTTCCTGATCGGCATCGGCCTCGATGATCCAGACCCCGGGCCCTTGTCCCTGATCGGTGATCGCGCTCAACGGCACGCTCGCCGAGGCTCCGGCATTCGGGTCGTTGATCTGCAGCGTGACGGTCGCGCCCAGCGGCGCGCGCGCGGCTTCGGCGGCGAGCGCGTAGCGAGCCTCGTAGGTGCGAGTCGCCGGATCGGCGGCCGCCGACAACTGACGCAGCCGCGCGCCGATGACTTTCTGCGCATCGCCATAGAGACGGGCGCGGGCCGTGGAGCCGATGTCCGGGCGCAGCGTTTCCGGCAGGTCGACCCGCGCTTCGCGGTCGCCATTGCGGGCTAACCGGATCACCGGCTGACCGGCGGCCACGACCTGTCCCGGTTCCGCCAGCGTGTCGACCACCACGCCGTCGGCATCGGCCCGCAGCACGGTGTAGTCGGTGGCGTTGGCGGACACTTCCGCCTGCGCCTCGGTGGCTTTCAGCTCGGCGGCCGCGGCAAGTGCCGCGGTCTTCGACTGGGCGTGGGCCAGCACCGAGATCGCGCCATATTCGACCAGTCCGCGATAGCGCAGCTCGTCGGCGGCGGCCTGCTCGGCACGGGCGCGGGCGGCTTCGACGGCGGCCCGCCGCGCCGAGCGATCGAGCTGCAGATCGGCGACATCGATCCGCATCAGCGGTTGGCCGCGCTTGACGGTCTCGCCACTGTCGACCAGCCGCTCGACGACCTTGCCCGGCACCCGGAAGCCCAGATCGCTCTGCACCCGCGCCGTCACCACGCCGGTGAAGCGGTGTTCGGGGGCCGTCGGCGCCGCCACCTGCGCGACTCGCACCTTGGGTGGCAGTTGTCGGGGATCGGCCGGGGTCTCGTGACAGCCGCCGAGCAGCAGTGCGATCGCGAACGGGGAAATGACGGCAGCGAGGGCAGGACGAGGCATTGGCGTAGGCGACCCCAAGAAAGAGGACGCAGTCTGATTGACCAGTGACCAATTCGTCAAATGGTCACATTCCGCTTATCCGGAATCAGGGCGCCAGGCTGCGCAGGACCAGCGCGATGACCTTGTTCGAGCCTTCCGGCACCGAGTCGAGGTTGTGCTGCAGCAGCAGCGGCCGCAGGTAGCTGCTCATCGACGCCATGATGCCGTGCACGGTGTCGTCGAGCGGCGTCTTGCGCTCGAACTCGCCGGCCTGCCGGCCTTCCAGTACGACCTCGCCGATCAAGGTACTCAACTGTTCGACGTAGGCAACCGACGTCGACCAGCCTTCGCCGCAGGAGTGCGCCGCGATGTCGTACAGCTTGCGGTCGTTGAAGAACAGTCGAACGCTATATGAAACAGCGGTTTCCAGCAGTTTCCGCAACTTGTCCGTCGGCGTCTTCGCCTGTGCGATCGCGGTTTCTATTTCGCCGATGATCGCGCCCAGGGTGGTCGCGCAGATCGCTTCGGCGATCGCCTGCTTGGAGTTGAAGAACTTGTAGATGTAGGCCTTGGAAAACCCGATGGCCTCGGCGAGATCGGACACCGTGGTCTTTTCGTAACCGTAGCGGCTGAAGTGCTGGCCGGCGGCGATCACGATCTGCTCGCGGATCGCGTGCTCGGCCGGGCCGCGCTGGCTGGAATCGGGCGTTGTGCTGGTCATGACGCTCGGAGTGTACCCGACGCATCGGATTTGACAACAAGTGACCAATAAGTAATATGGTCACATATCATCGCCGAAGCCGCCGGAGTTTCCATGCGCTTTCTCGTTCCCGTTGCGGCAACCACTCTGCTCGGCGCGCTGGCGACGGGCTGTGCGGTCGGTCCGGACTACCAGCGGCCGACGCTCGAAGCGCCGGCGCAGTTCCACCAGCAGGCGGCGCTGGCGACGCGCGCTGCCCAGGCAGACGTGTCCGCAGCAGTGGCGTCCGGCTGGTGGCAGCGCTTCGACGATCCGGTGCTGACCGCCATCGTCGCCAAGGCACTGGCCGACAACCTCGATCTGGCCCAGGTGGTGGCGAGAGTCGGCCAGTCGCGGGCACTGGTGGGTCTGTCGACGGCCGCGCTGCTGCCGGCCGGCGAAATCAGCGGCCAGTCGGTGCGCTTTCATCAGTCGCTGCGTTCGCAGCTGGGCCAGATCCTCGATGCCAGCGCGCCGGACTTCGACCGCAATGGCAGCTACAACGAACTCAACCTCGGCGCGAGCTGGGAACTCGACCTGTTCGGCGGACGCCGCCGCGCCCGCGAGGCGGCGATGGCCGAGTTGCAGGCCGCCGAAGCCGGCGCCGATGCCGCGCGCCTGACGGTCGCCGCCCAGGTCGCCGACACCTATCTGCTGGTGCGCGGCCTGCAGCGACGGCTGGCGATTGCCCAAGCGCAGATCAGCACCACGCGGCAGCTGGTGGCCCTCGTCCAGCGCCAGTTCGATGCCGGTGTCGCCGCCGAACTGCAGCTGCGGCAGGCCGAAGGCGCGCTGTCGCAGGTGGCCGCCAGCGTGCCGGTGCTTGAAGCCGGGCTCGACGTGGCGATGAACGCGCTCGACGTCGCCGCCGGCAGCCAGCCCGGCAGTCATCGGGCCTTGCTGATGCCGGTCGCGCCGCTGCCGGTGGCGCCGGCCGTCACCGATGTCGGCGGTCCTGTCGACCTGCTGCGCCGCCGTCCGGATCTGGTGCTCGCCGAGCGGCGACTGGCGGCGGCCAATGCCCGCATCGGCGTGGCGGTTGCCGAGTACTACCCGAAATTTTCGCTGGGCGGGCTGATCGGCACTGCCACCACCGGCACCTCGGCCCTGTTCACCAGCGATGCCAACCAGGCCAGCGGCGTGCTCGGCCTGCGCTGGCGGCTGTTCGATTTCGGGCGCATCGACGCCGCGATCCAGGCCAGCCGGGGCCAGCAGGCCGAAGCGCTGGCGGCCTACCGGCTGGCGGCGCTGCATGCGTCCGAAGATGTCGAGAACGCCATCGCCACGCTGCTGCGCCGGGAAATCCAGCTGCGGACGCTGGCCGATGGCGAAGCCGCGCTGACCCGGGCGCGGGCTGCCGCGCAGGCCGCCTACGAAGGCGGCGTGGTCAGCCTGCTCGAAGTGCTCGACGCCGATGGCCGGCTGCTCGCGCAGCGGGATGCCATGGTCATGGCGCAACTGGAGGCCTCGCGCGCCGCCGTGGCTTCGTTCAAGGCGCTGGGCGGCGGCTGGGATGCGGAACACCCTGCTGCTGAAGCAAGCCTCGCTGCTCGATAGCCCGATCACCACCGGACTTGCCGCCGGCAAGCCCCAGCATTGGAGAAGACGACATGACTCAACCGACAGCCATCGTGTTCGGCGTTGGCACTGCCCGCGGCGTCGGCGGTGCGGTCTGCAAGCGCTTTGCCCGCGAGGGCTATCACGTGATCGTCGCCGGCCGCACACCGGCCAAGATCAACGAAGTCGTCGCCGAGATCGCAGCCACGGGCATCGGCAGCGCCGAAGCGCTTCCGACCGATGTCACCGATGAAGCGCAGGTGATCGCAGCCTTCGACCGCGCGATGGACCCTGGTCCGGGCCGGGCGCCGGTGGATGTCGTGGTCTCCAACGCTGGCAACAACGCGATCATCGATTTCACGAAACTGACCGCCGCCCAGTTCGAGGACTTCTGGCGGGTCGGCTGCTTCTCCGGCTTCCTGATCGGCCGGGAAGCCGCGCGCCGGCTGCTGCCGCTGGGCCGCGGCACGGTGATCTTCACCGGCGCTTCCGGCAGCCTGCGCGGCAAGCCGGGCTTCGCCCATTTCGCCGCCGCCAAGGCCGGGCTGCGGATGATTTCGCAAAGCATGGCGCGCGAGTACGGGCCCAAGGGTCTGCACATCGCCCACGTCGTGATCGACGGCGGCATCGATGGCGACCGGCTGCGCGGCGCGTTTCCGCAGATGGTCGACAAGCTCGGAGCCGACGGCCTGCTCGGCTTCGACGCGATTGCCGACAACTACTGGCTGCTGCACCAGCAGCCGAAGTCGGCCTGGACGCAGGAACTCGAAATCCGGCCCTACCGGGAAAACTGGTGAGCCCCGCCGTGCCACGCTGCCCCTTCGTAGAGGAGAACCTGCAATGACCCCGAACCCACCCATTGCCCTGGTCACGGGCGCGTCCTCCGGCATCGGCAAGGCCACGGCAGAACGGCTGGCCAGCGCCGGCTACAAGGTCTACGGCACCAGCCGGCGCGGCGCGCAGCCAGGTCAGTACCCGTTCGAGATGCTGGCCCTCGACGTCACCAGCGATGATTCGGTGGCCGCCGCAGTGGCCGAACTGCTGCGGCGCGAAGGCCGCATCGACGTGCTGGTCAACAATGCCGGCTTCGGCGTCGCCCCGGCGGGTGCGGAGGAAAGCACCATCGAGCAGGCGAAGTCGATCTTCGATACCAATTTCTTCGGCATCGTCCGGATGACCCGCGCCGTCGTGCCGGCGATGCGCCGGCAGGGCAGCGGCCGGATCATCAACATCGGCTCGGTGCTGGGCCTGCTGCCGATGCCGTACGGGGCGCTGTATTCGGCAACCAAGCACGCGGTCGAGGGCTATTCGGAATCGATGGACCATGAGCTGCGCACCCGCGGCATCCGGGTGTCGGTGGTCGAACCGGCGTTCACGAAGACCGCGTTCGACGCCAACGTCGTCGAGCCCGACGCGATGATCGACGAGTACCGCCGCAACCGCACGGCGCTCACTGCCTTCGTGCAGGTCTCGATTGCCAAGGGCGATGACCCGGCGGTGGTCGCCGAGGTGGTGCTGAAGGCCGCGCGGGCGGCCAAGCCGCGGCTGCGCTACGCAGCGGGAAATCTGGCTGGCCGCCTGAGCCTGCTGCGCCGCTTCGCGCCGGCCGCGCTGGTCGATGCCGGCATTCGCAAGGATTTCCAGCTCGACACGCACTGAGCGACACGCGCGGCAGCAACACATCAATGCCGGGCGGCCGGCTCCGGGGAATCGGAGCGGGCCGCCCGGGAACTCGACCGGGCCACGGCCGGCCCGTCGAACACCCGGTGCGGCACCTGGCCGCAACCACCACCAGAAAGGGAGCGGGATGCGTATGTCCAACACAAGGCGTTGGGGATGGATCGTGGCCGGCATCGCCGGTTTCGCAAGCGGTAGCGTGCAGGCGGCCGGCGGCGCCGGCTCGAAGTTTCTCGGCGCGGATTTCTCGTACAACGGCTTCGTTCGCTTCGACGTGGCCTTCAGTACCGATGATCGCGTGCAGCAGGCCAATCAGTTCGGTGATCTTGCCAATGGCGTGCCGGTCCGGCGCGAGCCGGGCAACCCCGCCCTTGGCTTTGCCGTGCCGCTGCAGCCGACCGATGCGCTGATCGGCCCGGCCGGCATCATTCCGCTGTCCGGCCTGGGGGTCTTGCCGCCGACGCTCGGCGTCAGCCAGCAGGTCGGGCTCAATGACACCGTGACCCGCTACGTGCCGCAGAAGAACCAGCTGCTGAACTACCACCTGCTGCGTTTCGAGATCACCCCGACCTTGTCCTGGGGCGACTGGTCGCTGATCACCCGCCTGCGGGCCGTCTACGATCCCGACGATCTCGGCTACACCGACTTCGACTACCGCGTCTACGACAACATCAACGGCGGCATCGAAGGCGGCCTGTCGCGGCAGTACCACACGACGCCGGACAAGCTCGGCTACCAAGTGGAAGGCAACAAGAACCCGATCTTCTTCGAGCGTTCCGGCCGCAACTACATGGTCGATCTGCCGGCCTTCTTCGTGCAGTGGAACAGCGGCAACACCACGGTGCGCGTCGGCAACCAGACGGTGGCCTGGGGTCAGCTGCTGTTCTTCCGCATCATGGACACCGCCAACGGCCTCGACCTGCGTCGTCACCTGATTCTCAACCGTGCGTTGGAGGAATACGCCGACGTCCGGGCGTCGGCACCGGGCATCCGCATCACCCAGCAGGTCACCGATCAGATTTCGGCTGATTTCTTCGCCCAGCAGTTCATCCCGACGGTGATCAACAACGTCAACACGCCGTACAACGTGGTGGCCTCGCAGTTCACGCTGCACGATCGCTACGACCAGGGCGGCTACAACAAGAACCTCAATTACGGCATCCGCTTCAAGGGCGAGTTCGGCAACTACAGCCTGCAGGCGATGTTCACGCACCGCTACAACCCGCTGGGTGCGATCCGCTGGAGCCGGTCCGGCATCAACAAGGCGCTGCCGAATACCAACGTCCTGGGCCTCGCCTTCAACCAGTACTGCAATCTCGTGCTGGGTACCGCCGCCCAGGGTTGTGGTCCGATCCTCGCCGAAACGCCGTTCGAAGCGTCGCCGGCCGGCCTGTTCAGCGCCGAGGAGTGGTTCAATTATGCGGGCTACCAGAAGCTCGACGGGCTCGACGGCTTCAACGCCGTGGTGCGCGATTTCGATGCCGCACGCCTGTTGCTGGTCCGCGACATCGGCCAGAACGCCGATGCTGCGGCCAACACGCTGAGTGCCGTCTTCATTGCCGGTGAAGGCCTGCGCGGCCACATCGAACGCCACTACTTCTCCGAGAACGTGTTCGGCCTCGGCGGCGGCTACGTGACCGAAGCGGAACCGGGTTCGATCTTCGACCAGATCATCATGAATCTGGAAGCCACCTACACGCCGAAGCGGGTGTTCACCTCGATCGATCTGGGCAGGAACTTCGACAAGCGCGAGGAAATCCAGATCGGCTTCGTGGCCGAGAAGTACCAGCGCTTCTCGACCGAGTTCCCGGCCACCTTCCTGGTGTTCCAGTACCTCTGGCAGAAGAACAGCGACCTCGTCGGCTTCCTGCTCGATGGCTACGGCAGCGAGAACTACAGCCGCAACGGTGTGGTGCTCGATGCCCATGTTCCGACCAGCGCCAACCCGAAGATCACCCCTGGAATCGGTGCCGGTGCGAATTACGTCGTGTTCGGTGCGCTGCAGCCATTCCCGAACTACGTCTACGAACTCAGCGCCGTGACGCTGATCGACGTACAGGGCGGCGTGCTGTTCCAGCCCGGGCTGCAATGGAAGCCGCGCGGCAACCTGACGGTGAACCTGTTCTACAACTTCGTTCACGACAACGCCTGGGGCAACAACCCGAACAAGAACCTGATGCACCTGATCAGCCAGACCAACGAACTGGCGATCCGCCTTGGCTACCAGTTCTGATTCGGGCTGCCGGTCCGACTCTCATCGCCGCCGGCTCGCGCCGCGCGGCATCCGTGGAGCAATCCCATAACCCGGGCACCGAGCGCGGCGATGCGATGATCGATCGCCGCGCCCGGCAACGTGGTGACCGAGGACGAGACGGATCTGCCGCCGGTGCGGCAGTGGGTAGCGGCGATCCACGGCCCGGCGAAAGCGGCCTCCGGGCCTTCCTCAAGGCGGTGTCGAAGCGTGGCCGGGCACGCTTCAGACGCAGCGTCGACGCGCCGGGGCCTGACGCCGTCCGGGGCCTGCTTGCCTGCGTGGCGCCGACGGGGTCCCGCGTTCAGCCTGCGCGCGCCAGCTCGGCGAAGCTGTCGAGATCGCGAACCTGGGCGGCGGTGCGGGCGATCCAGTTCTGCCACATGCGGTCGCCGCGAGGTGAACGCTTGACGGCGCCGAGGCCGAACACGCCGATCTGCAGGCCGTGGATGGCATTGCGCCGGTAGTCGCTCCAGCAGCGTTCGCGGCTGTAGTCGCGAACGCCATGGCCGATCAGGGTGGCGTGATAGTGGTCGACCAGCGCCCGCTCGTGGCTGCGCCGCTCGCGCGTGGCCATGCTGGTGCCCAGCCACTAGGCGACGTCGACGGTGCCGAGGCCGTAGCCCAGGCCCTGCCAGTCGAGGATCACCACCGGACGCTGGCCGCCGCAGGCCTCGAACATCACGTTGTCGGCGCGCAGGTCGCTGTGCCACAGGCACTGCGGCGTGCTGAACACCTGCTTCCAGCGCTCGGCATGGGCGATCAGCTTCGCCGCTTCCTGCAGGTCCTGATCCGGCACCAGATCGCCGCAGCGTTCCGGGAAGCGCTGGACGATGTCGGCGAAGGCGTCGGTGGCGTGACTGAAGATCGTCAGCGGGCTTTGCAGCCAGTCCACCGCGGCCAGCTCGGCGGCATGCCAGCTCCCGGCATGAAGTGCCGCGGCCTGCTCCAGCACCCGGGCCGATTCGTCGGCGCTGCAGCCGTCGAGCTGGTCGACCTGGCGCGCCGGCGCCAGGTCTTCCATCAGCAACACGAAATCGGTCTGGTTGGCGTCGAGCGCGGCATGTACCGCGACCGGCACCGAGACCGGTACCCGGGACGCCAGCTCGCGGTAGAAGCCGATCTCGCTGCGGTAGTAGCCGCTGCTGCGGCCGAACTCGCGGCTGGTGGCGTCGCGGGACGCGAACTTGGCGACCCAGGTCGTGGCCGCCGCGGTCGGGCGGTCGTAGCGCACCGTGTAGCGGAACGAATCGGCCAGCTGGCCGACGCCGCAGGCTGCGCGCTGGATATCGACGATCTGCTCGGCGCCGATGCGGCCGGCCTCGCGCAGCACGGCGCCCAGCCAGGCGGCATCGACGGCGTCGACCGGCGGCACGGCGGAGATCGGGTCCATCGGCGGCTCCTGGCGGAATCAGCCGTAAGTCTGGACGTGCTGGCGCGCGAATTCGAGGTAGTTGCGGTTCCAGCAGAACTCGCACCAGCCGGTGCCGGCTTCGCCGTCGACGCCGAGCGTCAGCGCCGCTTCGTTCAGATAGATCATCGGATCGAATTCGAGCTGGATGTTGGCGAAGGCCCGGGCCTCGACGACCGCGCGGCGGCCGGCGACATCGACGACGGAGGCGCGCAAGGTCTTGTGCATCATCTGGCCGTCGAAGCTGTAGTCGCAGTCGACGCTGGCCAGATGCTCCATCACGCCGTCGCGGTGCAGGAAGCCGCGCAGCTGGACGCGGCCGAAGGAATGCATCTCGAAGAAGTGGATCGAGCAGCTGGCGGTGATCGCGTGGAACCACTTGTAGTGCTGGTTCAGGCCCCAGATGCGCGGCCCCCAGGAATGATCGCGAACCAGCCAGCCCTCGGCCTTCACCGCCCGGCCATCGACGGCCAGATCGCAGACGACGCGGCCATGCTGCTCGGTGCGATCGTCGCCGTAGTACGGCGGATTGCCGAGCGGATGCATGCTGAACGCGTACGGCGGGTGCCTCGCTTCGAAGCGGCCGTCGAACTGGATGCGCGTGCCCTGCCAGGACAGGTCGACGGTCTGGTGCGGTTTCAGCACCGCCATCCGCAGCGGGCCGGTCTGCCAGTCGTCGAAGTCGAGGCTGTCCGGCACCGGGCCGTCGATCTCCTCCTGCACCGGCTCGGGCAGGCCCGGGCCGAACAGGTGGGCGCGGCCCTTCGCGTGACCGGTGCTCAGTACCGTCGGGTAGATGAAGCCGGCGATGCCGTGCTCCGGGAACATCAGCATGTGAGCCAGCGATTCGCGGCCGCCGTCGCGCATCCGGTGGCGCATCGCATGGGCCGCCGGGAAGTCGGTGGCGATCTCGGTCAAGGTCGGCATGGTGTGCCTCGGGCAGTCGTGCGTCAGACGCCAGGCCTTGCTCAGCCGGCGGGGGTCCTGCGGCCGTCGAGGAAGCGTTCGCGGGTGACCAGGTAGACCGGGAAGGTGAACGACACGCCGATGTACGAAAGGGCGACGAAGAACCAGCCCCACTTGGCGCCCATGCCGATGCGCTGCGCGTCGTAGACCACCCAGATCATGAACACCAGCCAGGCGATCGCCATGTCGATGGACAGGAAGGCGGCCGTGCCGCCGGCGTTGATCGCATCGCCGAAGAACTGGAAGGGATCGAGGATGGTGCCGCCGCCGCGCATCCAGTCGAAGGCGTGCGGCCAGGTGAGCAGCATGGCGGCGATGCCGAGGATGATGAACAGGCCGTGCTTGATGTTCTGGGTCATGTCGGAACGTTGGGGCGGGGTGGCGGGGAGGGTCATGCGACTTGAGGCTGGGGCTGCGGCTTGCGGGCCCAGCGGGTCTCCGCATGTTCGAGCACCGCCATCGCCTTCTTCGGCGGTGGCAGATGCATCGGGTCGTACTTCGGATGCAGGCTGGCGATGGTGCGCGGGATCACGTAGGCGAACATCCGGGCCAGCATGCCGGCGAAGCGCAGGCGGCTCTTCCACGGGTCCTTGATCCGTCCGGACTTCCAGTCCTCCTTCACCATGTACCAGCCGGTCCGGATCATGTAGCCGAGCATGTGCGGCGCCGAGTAGCAGATGCCCCACAGCCGGTACCAGTAGCTGTCGTAGATCGCATGGAACTGGTAGTTGGCGACGTGCCGGTGCTCGTACTCCTCGGCCAGATGCCAGCGCCACAGGTCGGCGGTCGGATCGTCGACGCTGGCCTTGTCGAGTTCGCGCGCGGCTTCGAGGAAATAGCTGGCGATGATCGGCCCCAGCGTCTCGAAGCCTTCGGCGTAACCCATGCAGTACTTGTGGCCCTTGTTGTCCCAGTAGTGCTGGTAGTCGGCCTTCATCTTCGCTTCGCGCGCGCCGAGCCCCGGATAGCCGTTGGCGCGCAGGAAGGCGTTGAGCTTTTCGTGGTTCTTGTAGTGCCGGCCTTCCTGGGCGATGAAGATGCGGCAGTGCTCGCGCAGTTCGGTGGCGTCTTCCGGCAGCTTGTCGATGCCGGCGCGGACGGTGCGGTTCAGGAACGGTTCCAGATACGGCAGAAAGGTCGATGTGGCGTTCCAGAACTGCGCGAATTCCGGATCTTCCGGGGTCCAGTGCAGCTTGCCTTCGGTGAAGTCGATGTCGATTTCCCGGACTTTCATGGTGTTCCTCCAAGCTTGGAATTTTTGTCGACGGAGCTTCTCAGCGATGGTCGGCGGAAACGCCCCCCGCCAGGGGTGGGGCGATGGGTGGGACGCCGGCCGACAGCGGGTGGTTGCGGCGCTCGACGCGCTAATCTTTCGCCGATGAATGCCCGCAAGTCGCCGAAACCGCAGCTCCCGCTCGTCGAAGCACGCCTGTCGCCACCGGCGGTGCCGCCGCTGCGGCTCCGGCGCGAAGGCCTGTGTGGCGAGGTGCTCAAGCGCCTCGACGGACCCGCGAGCATCGTCTCGATCCTGGCGCCTGCGGGCCACGGCAAGACCAGTCTGCTGCGCCTGCTGCACGCCGAATGCGTGCAGCGGTCGCGCGCCGTCGCCTGGCTGTCGCTGGCCGACGATGCCGGCGACGCCGAACAGCTGCTGGCCTATCTCGTCGCCAGCCTGGCCCGCGCCGGATTGAGCGCCGCCGGTGGCGCAGCCCCGCCGACGGTATCCGCGCTCCTCAATGCGCTGGCGCGCCTGCCGGAGCCGGTGGTCCTGCTGGTCGACCAACTGGAACGGCTGCAGCGCCCGGACGGGCTGCATGCGCTGCAGCTGTTGCTGGATGTCCCGACCCCCGGCCTGCGCGTGGTACTGGCCGGTCGCCACAACCCGGGCCTGCGCTTGAGCGGCTGGCTGGCGGCGCGTCGACTGACAGCCATCGAGCCCGCCGAACTCGCCTTCAGCTTCGCCGAGACCACGGACTACGTGATCGGTGAATGCAAGGAATCGCCGGGTGCGGTCGCGCTCAGCGACATCCACGAACGCAGCGAGGGCTGGCCGGGGCTGCTGAGCCTGATGATCGCCAGCCTGCCGCGCGATGCCACGCTGGAGAACGCGGTCCGCGACGGCCTGCTGCCGCGCCGGCAGGTCGCCGCCTATGTCGCCGAGGAAGTGCTGTCCGGCCTGCCTGACGACGATCGTCAGGCGCTGGAGGTGCTGGCGCTGGCCGGTGTCGCCGATGAACGCCTGATGCGCCACGTCCACGCCGACAGCACCGCGCCATCGCTGGATGCGCTGGCGGCGCGCAATCCGCTGGTGCGCACCCGTGGCGCCGATCGTTACGCGCTGCACCCGGTGGTCCGCGACAGCCTGCGCAGCCATCTCGCAGCCGAAGCGCCGGCCCGCTTCCGGGCGCTGTCGGCCCGGCTGGCGGAATGGGCCGGCAGCCAGAAGGACGCGGCAACGGCGATCGACCGCTGGATCGACGCCGGGGACGCGGCGCAGGCCGGCGCCCTGCTGGAAGCGGAAGGCCGGAACATCGCGCTGGAAGGCTTTCCGAACCGCTGTCTGGACTGGCTGGACCGCCTGCACGCCACGCACCTCGAACGCCACCCCGGCCTGCAGCTGACCGAGGTCTGGGCGCGCGTCACGATGCACGAAACGACGGCCACCGCCGCCTTGCTGGCCTCGCAGCGCCTGAAGGCGGCGCAGCGGCGCAATGCCGCGCTGGATATCGAAGTGAAAACCGCGACGGCGTTCAGCCATGCGATCTCCGATCATGTCGAGGCCGCAGCGGCGGCCGTTGCTGCGGTGCCGGACGAGGCCCGGCAGATGAGTGCCGTGGTCAACGCCGGCTGTGCCAGCGTGTTCGCCTGGACCCAGTTTGTCCGTGGCGAATTCGACGGCGCGCGGCGCACGCTGTACCAGTCCGGCGCGCTCGACATGCAGGGCCAGGGTCTGTTGACCCATGCCTATGCCGCCGTGGTCTCCGGTGAATGCGATGCCGCCGAAGGTCGCATGCAGAGTGCGGAAACGATCCTGCGCCGCGCCGTGAAACTGGCCGAAGACCGGCGCGGCCGCCGCTCGATGGTGGTCGTGGTGACACTAGGGCCGCTGCTGGAAGTGCTCTACGAACGCGACCAGATCGACGAGGTGCTGGCGTTGGCCAGTGGCCGCGAACACCTGCGCCTGAAGTACTCGACGCCGGGCAGCAGCACCGCCGCCGGCGTGGCGCTGGCCCACAGCCTGATGCTGCGCGATGCCGCCGCCGAAGCCCGCGAAATGCTCGACGACATGCTGCGGGTCGGCGAGGAAAGCCGGTTGCCGAGGATCGTCGCCCACGCGCTGGCGACGCGGATCCAGTTCGCGCTGCGCGAGGGGCGCAGCCACGAGCTGGCCGAACTCGTCGGCCGCCTCGATGCGCTGCGCGACGATGCCGCCGGCTTGCTCAGCTCGCCGCAGGGCGTCATCAATTACTGGGCCCGGGTGTCGGCGCTGCGCATCGCGGCCGGCCGCGGCTCGCTGGCCGCTGCGCGCCGGGACGCCGCTGCACTGGCCGCCGAGCTGAAGCCCTTGCCCTGGCTGCGCATGCGCCTGTCGGTCGACACGCTGGCTGCCAGCCTGGCCTGGCAGGCCGGGGATGCCGTCGCCGCTGTCGAGGCGCTCATTCCGGTGCTGGTCGCCGGCGCCGAACGGGGCCTGATCCGCAGCATCGTCGACGCGCTGGCAGATTCCGCGCTGCTCGATGCGCCCGAACTGCGCAAGGCGCTGCCGGCGCCGCTGCTGGGCTATCTGGATCGCCTGAAGGGCGCGATGGCGGTCGGTGTTCCGGTGCCGGCCGGCGGTCATCGCATGCTCGCGCCCGGCAGCGGCTGGACCGATGCGACGCTGAGCGGCGCCAAGGCGGGTTTCACGGCGCGCGAACGGGAAATCCTGTTCCTGCTGGCCCGCGACATCGCGACCAAGCGCATCGCCCAGACCTTGCGGATCTCGCCGGAAACGGCGAAGTGGCACACGCGCAACATCTACGAAAAGCTGGGCGTCCACGACCGCGCATCGGCCCGGATGGCGTTGCAACGCCTGCAGATGACCGGCGACGGGGGGCGCAGCTGAATGCCCCATCCAGCCGTCGCCGACACGCTGGTTGGGGCCATCGTCGTGAAGCGGGTCTCGACGACACGCGTCTCGTGTGGGGCCGGCGCTTCATCCGGCAACGCTGCACGCTGATCGACACGAGGGCCGGTTGCGGTAGCGAATTCCGGCGCGTTGTCATTAGAGTGCAACGCTTTTCTGTCAGGCGCGGTGCGCCAGGAATCTGCCGTGAAACTCATCTGGGCCGCCCTGGCCACGACACTGGCCGTCGGCGCGGTTGCCGCGGTGCCGAAAGCGCTGTCGCCGACGCCGCAGGCCGGATCGCCACCCGCCGCGCCGATGTCGCGGCCACGCGCGCAGCGCCCGCCACCGCAACGCCAGCAGCTGCGCCATCAGGGCGGCTGGATGGTCGATCGCGACGGTCGCGTGGTGATCCTGCATGGGGTCAATGCGGTATGGAAGCAGGCGCCGTACGTGCCGCCGGACTCGGTCGACGGCTTCACTGCCGCCGATGCCGACTGGCTCGCCGAGCATGGTTTCAACGCCGTGCGGCTCGGCGTGCTGTTCGCTGGCGTCATGCCGCAGCGCGGGGTGATCGATCACGACTATCTGGCGCGGATGGATCGCGTGGTCAGGCTGCTGGCGTCGCGGCAGATCTACGTGATGATCGACTTTCATCAGGACCTGTTCGGCGAAAGCTACGCCGGCGAAGGCTTTCCGGCCTGGGCGCATCCGGCGCGCACCGACGGCCTGCTGCGCGCCGGCTTTCCGCTCGGCTATGTCACGCCGCGGGTCGGTCGCGCCTTCGACGGCTTCTGGAACGATCCGCAGGGCCTGCAGGCGGCCTATGCCCAGGCCTGGGTCGCCGTCGCCACGCAGTGGCGCGACGCCGAATACCTGATGGGCTACGACCTGATCAACGAACCCTGGAGCGGCAGCCAGTGGCCGGCCTGCGCGCGGCCCGGCGGTTGCGCCGGTTTCGAGCAGGACAAGCTGCAGACCCTGTACGAGCGGGTGCTGGCCGGCATCCGCAGGGTCGATGCCGACAACATCGTCTGGCTGGAGCCGCAGGTGCTGTTCGAGTTCGGTGCCGATTCCCATCTCGGCACGCGGCCGATCGACGACGACCAGCTCGGCCTGTCCTGGCACAACTACTGTATTGCCGCGCCGCTGGTGAAGGCGACCGGCGGCGCTGAATCGCAGACCTGCAGCCGCTTGTCGCGGCGGGTCTATCGCAATGCCGACACCGTCGCCCGGCGGCTCGGCGCGGCCTCGGTGCTCAGCGAGTTCGGCGCCAGCGACGATGCGCCGGACATCGCCCGGGTCGCGGCGCGCGCCGACGATCATCGGGTCGGCTGGATGTACTGGTCGTACAAGGACTGGGGCGATCCGACCACGCAGGGGCAGGGCACCGGCGCCCAGAGCATGTTCCGGCGCGACCAGGATCTGGCCTCGGTCAAGGTCGCCAAGCTGATGGCGCTGGAACGGCCGTTCCCGCAGGCGATCGCCGGGGTGCCGCTGGCCTGGGGCTTCGATGCCGCCAGCCGCCGCTTCAGCCTGCGCTATTCGACGACGCTGGCCTCGGGCCGGAAAGCGGCCGCCGCCGCGATCACCGACATCCACGTGCCGACGCTGCACTATCCGCATGGCTACGCGGTGCGCGTCGAAGGCGGCACGGCGCGGTCGGCCGCCAACGCGCGCCGACTGCAGATCGTCGCCGATCCGCTGGCGACGGAGGTGATCGTCAGTGTCGTGCCGTCGACGGGCGGGGGCGCCAGTTTCTGAGCCCGCGACCGGTGTTGCCGGTGCCGGCAGCAGCGCCCGCCGCCCGCCGGTGGCGCTGCACCAAGACAGTGAGATCGCCGTCCGCTGCCGCGCCGGACCTGGCACTGCGGCCCGAAGGCTGCGGAACGTTCGCTGACAGGACCGCCGCAATTGTCACCGAAGGTGAAACAAGCCTTTGATGGAAATAAAGATTCCTTGGCTGATCAGGGCTCGCGCGCCCGCGGCGGCGCCGTCATAACTGGCTGGCATATCGTTTGCTTGATCGAACCTCATAAAGCCGCGACGAGACGGTCAGTAGTTCGGATTCGGATTTCTGCAGGCCGTGAACGGGGCGAACTGTTATGGGAACTTTTACGCTGCTGGCGTCTTCGACGGCGTTCGCGCCGGAGGCGGTCGATGAGACGCGACCGCCGCTGTCGGTGGATGCGGTCATCCGCGAGAACCATGGGGCGCTGCTGAACTTCCTGCGCCGCCGGATGCGGACGCCGGAAGACGCGCACGACGTCGCCCAGGAAGCCTATGTGCGGATGATGCAGTACGAGGGCGCGCGCAACATCCACTCGCCTTCGTCGCTGCTGTTCCGGATCGCCACCAATGTTGCCAACGATTTCGCCCGGGCCGATCAGTCCCGGCGTGTCCAGGACCAGTGCAACATCGACGATCACGAGCTGGCCTCGCGCGAGCCTTCCGCAGAGCAGCACATCGCCGGCGCCGAGGATCTGGCCACCCTGCTGGTGGCGATCCGGCAGCTGCCGCAGAAGTGTCAGCAGGTGTTCCTGCTCAGCCGCGTCAAGCACATGACCTACCCTGAGATCGCCAAGCACTGCGGCATCAGCGTCAAGATGGTCGAGAAGCACATCAGCCACGCGCTGGCGGTGTGCATGAAGAAGGTAGGTGAGAACGACCGCCATCCGTCTCTCAGGAAGTAGCCCGACAAGAATCCTCGGCGACGGTGCCGATGCGGCACGGGAATCCGAGCGGAATCGGGATGACGCAACCGGAACGCGCCATCTGAAGCTGGTGCCGGCCTGTGGCTACAGGCCCTGAGCCAGGCCTCGCGGCCTTGCCGGGATTGCAGTACCGAAGGCTGGAACGCCGGCCTGCGTCGCCGTTGCCTGCGGGCAATGGCAGAATTGGAAGATGAATAGCCAAAAGCAAGCGCAGTTGCTCGACGAGGCCGCTCACTGGGCTGCCCGTCTGGCGTCGCCGATGTGCACGGCGGAGGAGCGTCACGCTGCAGAGTGCTGGCGCAATCTCAGCCCCGCGCATGCGCATGCCTGGAAGCTGGCGCTGCGTGTCGATCACGGTGTTGCCAGCCTCGCCGACGACAATGCCGAACTGCTGGCGATGGCCGATGCCGCCCTGCTCGACAGCGCCGCCTCGACGCCCGGCCAGCGGCGCTGGACCACCTGGGCGCTGGCCGCCGGTGTCGCGGCCGCAGGCGTGTTCCTGACCTCGATGCTGGTGAGCCGCTCCGCTGAAGACGGCGTGACCGTCTATGAAAGCGCCAACGCCGCCGATGGCCGGCGCAGCCTGGCGCTCGCCGATGGCTCGACCGTCGAGCTGGATGTCGGCAGCGCCATCGAAGTCGAGCTGGGTGACGATCAGCGCCGCGTCGCACTGCTGCGCGGCCGGGCGATGTTCTCCGTGGCTCACGATGCCGCGCGGCCGTTCTCGGTGCAGGCCGGCGAGGGCCGCACGGTGGCGCTGGGCACCCGCTTCCAGGTCGATCTGCGCGGTGACGCGGTCGCCGTGACCCTGGCCGAGGGTTCGGTAGCGGTCTCCGGCACTGGCCGGCTCGAAGGACGGAGCGAACGGCTGCAGCCCGGCGAACAGCTGAGCTACGGCGCCGAGCCGCAAGCCTGGGCGAAGCGCGAGGTCGACATCCAGGTCGCCACCGGCTGGGAGCGCGGACGCCTGGTGTTTCACGGCACGCCGCTGTCGGAAGCGCTGGCGGAAGTGAATCGCTACGTCGAGCAGCCGATCCGGATCGCCGACCCGGCGCTGGCCGGCCTGCCGGTCAGCGGCAATTTCATTGCCGGCGACAGCCACCTGGTGGCGTCCGCGCTGGTGCAGACGCTGCCGATCAGCGCCCGGGAACAGGGCCAGGAAATCATCCTGAGCCGGCGCAGCGACTGATCGCCCGCCCTGCAACGGGGCGGGATCGCAGTTCCGGGCATGGCACGAAGTGTGCGTTTGTTCACACTTTCAACGCCCGTCATCTCCACTGTCTTCGTGAGTGTGCCGTGCGTGTCTGCCGAGGCGGGCCGTGCCTCCGGCGCGCGGGTCCAGGGACGGCGCAACGCTGATTCCGGATGCAGTCGGGGTGCAGGCGATTCTCGGTGGCGTCCGTCTTGAGCTGACGGATGGGGTACTCGGGTACCAGGCGAATCTCATGCGCAGCAGGTGTTGCCGACGGAGGGGCTGGGGTTTGGCTTTTCGCGCGTCTCTGACCGCATCGCTGATGTTCTGCACGGGCACGACGATGGCAGTGGAGGACAGCGTGCCGATCGAAGCGGCGCGGGCGGAAGTCCGTGCCTACGAGATCGGCGCCTCGTCGCTGGCCGTCGCGCTGGACCGCTTCGGTGAGCAGAGCGGCCTGCAGGTGGTCTACCCGCACGGCATCACCGACGGTCACGACAGCGCGGCGCTGCACGGCCGCTACAGCGCGGGCGACGCGCTGGGCCGGCTGCTGGCCGGCAGCGGCCTGCGCGTGCTGTTCGCCAATCCGCAGACCGTGGTGATCCTGTCGTCGACGGTCGGCTCGACCGCCGCCGCCGAGATCGCAGGCGACCCGGCGTCGATCCGCGTGCAGACCGTGCAGCTCGGCGCGGTGAACGTTCGCGACGTGCGGCGCACGCTGCCGCAGGAATCGAGCATGTCGGCGTTCGGCTTCGACAAGCAGCTGCTCGACACGCCGCGCTCGGTGTCGTTCATCAGCAAGGAAACCATCGATCTGTTCGGCCTGTCGTCGGTCGAGGATCTGGTGCGCGTGGTGCCGGGCGCGTTCACGCCGTCGCGCTTCGGCATCCAGGGCGGCATCGATGTCCGCTCGGTGCCGGCCGACACCTTCTTTCGCGGCATGAAGCGCGTCTACCTGCAGGGCCACGTCAACAGCGTGCTGTCGGCCAACGACTCCATCGAGGTGGTGCGCGGCCCGCCGTCGCCGATCTACGGCATGGGCAAGGTCGGCGGCTACACCAATGTCGTGCCGCGCACCGCGCGCGCCAGCGACGGCCGGCTGGCGACCGAAGACAAGGGCTTCGTGCAGCTGGTTGCCGGCAGCTACGACCTGCGCGAGGTCAGCTTCGGCGTCGATGGCCCGTTCAAGCTCGGCGGCCGTTCCGGCGGCTATTCGGTGTACGGCGCGCTGTCGACCGCCAATGCCTACGCCCGTGGCGTGCCCAACGACGCGCAGCTGCTGCAGCTGTCCTCGAGCCTCGATCGCTTCGCCGGCCGCTTCCGCCTGGAATCCGGCCTGGCGCTGCAGCGCTCGATGACCGCCGGCGCGCTGATCGGCCGCTTCACCCAGGACGTCGCCGACACCGGTCGCTACGTGACCGGCTCGCCGCTGGTCGATCTCGACGCCAACGGCAACGGCCACATCGGTTTTCTGGAGATGCATCGCGGCTCGCCGGTCGTCGGCAACCTCAGCGCCAACAATCAGCCGCTGGTGCAGATCTTCCCGTGGCAGTACGACAGCAGCGGCAAGCCGCTGCGTCTCGATCAGTTTGCCCGTGTCGCCGGCATCCCCCAGACGCTGTTCGACTATCTCGGCGCCCATCCGGAGGCCGATCCGGGCGGTCTGCTGCGCGCCCAGGGCGTCGGCGGGCCGCTGCCGATCTCCGGCTCGGTGCCGATCGGCATGGCGCTCGATCCGCGCACCACCGGCTACGGCAAGCTCGACATCCGCCGTTTCGCCGCCTACGAACGGCGGCTCGAAGCCGATCTGGCGACCGCCTACATCGACCTGATCAACGACGACGATCCCGACTTCACGATCAAGAACCAGCTGTTCTTCGATTCGATGAACCAGTACAAGGAATCCGAGCAGCCATTCGGCACCGACCAGAATCCGCGCATCTGGGAGGACAAGCTGACCATCACCCGGCGGATCAAGGATCTGCCGTCGTGGCTGCGCATCAACATGCTCGGCTCGCTGAACTACCGCAGCACCTATGCGCCGATCGCGCAGTGCTTCGGCGACTACAGCAACAACCGCACCGATGCCACGGCCAGCAGCTGGAGCAACAGCAACGGCGGGATGACGCCGAACAGCACCTTTTCGGTCTGCACCGCCAATGCCGACCTCAACGACGACGGCCTGCCGTACACCGTGCACGGCAAGTCGACGCTGTCGGAAATGGGCGCCGCGGCGCTGTTCGACGTCGACTTCTCCACCGGCACCAACCTGCTGTTCGGCTATCGCATCGACGGCTCCAAGGCCCGCAATGTGGAGTATGCCGGCACCCTCAACACCACGGGCGGGACCTCGGCGAATCCCGGTGTCTTCGCCGCCCGCGATGCCTCGGCCAAGGGCTGGGACGACGGCACCTCGTGGAGTGTCAGCCTGTCGCAGCACCTGCCGGGCCGGATCGTGCCGTACGCCACCTACGCGCGTTCGAGCCTGACGCTCGACAACAACATCAACCGGGTCAGCAACGCCCAGATCGAGCTGGGTCACATCGGTGCCTCGCGCTTCATCGAGTTCGGCATCAAGGCCAGCCTGCTCGATCGTTCGCTGTTCTTCAGCTCGGCCGGCTACGAGCAGCGCCGGGTCAGCGTCAACAGCATCGGCGATCCGAGCCTCGCCAATACCGAGGTCGCCGGCACCCGCACGCGCGGCTGGGAAAGCGAGCTCAAGTGGGTGCCGACGCGCAACTTCCTGATGACGCTCTACGCGCTCAATCAGAAGACTTACTACACGCCGAACCGCGGCGGCAATATCCAGGTCGATGCCCGTGCGCTCGGCTTCCAGGATGTCGTCGATCCGGCGACCGGCGCGGTGGTCTACCCGGCCGAAGCCTTCCTCTACGGCGGCCGTGCCTTCGTGGCGCTGCCGGCCGGCCTCGATGTCTATCGCGAGAAGCAGGGCAACCCCAATACCCAGCTCGGCTTCACCAGCCAGCTGCTGCTGCGTCGTGGTCTCGGCATCACGATGAGCGGCAACTACCTGTCCAGTGTCTCGGCCGGCCGCCTGCAGCTGACCGAGCTTCCCGAAGCCCGCGTGTTCAATGCCGGGCTGTTCGGCGAATGGCGCAAGTGGCGGCTGAAAGCCGATGTCTTCAACGTCACCAACCAGCGCTATTTCCGCGCCCGCAACGGCGACACCCTGGCCGACGTGCCGGTATCGGCCCTGCCCGGACGCCGATTCCAGTTCACCGTGCGGCGCGATTTCTAGCGGCGGTACGCCACACGCGGGGTAGGGTGACCCGCCGCGTTCCCGTCAGATGAGCAGGGACGCCGCACACGAACGACACGTGTGCGGCGCCCACCTGACATCCACGGGGAACGCCATGCGCAGCCGCAGAAAGCTTCGGAAATCCGGCCAGACACTTCGTGACGCCACGAAGGACCTGACCGCCGCTCTCGCCATTCTGGTTCCGACCGGAATGGCCTATGCCCAGTCCGCGACGCCGCCGGAGACGCCGGTGACGCAGGAGGCCGCGCCGCCCGGCGAAGCCTCGGTGCTCAGCGACATGGTGGTCAACGCCAGCGCCATTCCGTCGATCGCCAGCGAGGCGGTCGGTGGCGCCGGCTTCGCCAAGCCCTTGCTGGAGACGCCGCGCGCGGTGTCGCTGATCAACGAGGACACGCTGAACCTGCTCGGCATCAATGCGATCGAGGACATCGTCCGCGCCGTGCCCGGCACCTACACCACCACCCGCTACGGCCTGCAGGGCGGCATCAACGTCCGCGGCATTCCGGCCGACGTCTACTGGCGCGGCATGAAGCGCATCACTGCGCAGGGCCATTACCGCACCGATCTGTCGTCGCTGTCGTCGATGGAAATCGTCAAGGGCGCGGCACCGCCGATCTTCGGCCTCGGCCGCATCGGCGGCTATGTCAACCAGCAGCCGCGCTCCGGCGGCAAGGCGCAGACCGGCTCCTATCTCACCGATCTCGCCGGCTTCGTGCAGGGCGTGGTCGGCTCGTTCGACAAGCTCGAAGCGACCACAGGCGTCGGCGGACCGGTCGATGTCGCCGGCAAGCAGGGCGGCTTCTACACCTATGGCCTGGTCGAGAACTCCGGCTCCTGGGTGCGTCAGGTGAACGTGCGCCAGCGCCTGCTGCAGTCGGCGCTGAGCCTGAACAACATCGGCATCTTCAGGGTCGAGAGCGGCTTCCAGGCGCAGAACTCGCAGACCTCCGGCGGCTACATGAATCGCGTCACCCAGAGCCTGCTCGATCGCGGCCAGTACGTGCGCGGCAGCCCGCTGGTCAACCTCGATGCCGGTGCCGGGGCCAATCTCGACGGCCTCGGCGACGGCTTCATCGGCCAGCGCGAACTGCACGCCAACTCGCCGGTGAACGGCGCGGTATCGGCCGCCAACCGGCCGCTCGACCAACGCTTCGCCTGGCCGAAGTGCACCGGCGAGAACGCCCAGTTCGCCGGTCCCGGCGGCTACTGCCTGCCCGGGCATTTCCCGGTGCAGGCGGGTATTCCGGACTCGCTGTTCGCCTATCTGGAAGCCAATCCGAACAAGGATCCGACCGGCGCGGTGCGGGCCGCCCGCGCGCTCGGCGCCGGCGTCACGCCGGTGTCCGGCACGCTGCCGGTCGGCTTCTTCCTCGATCCGACCACCACCGGCTTCGCCGATGTCGACTACCGCCGCAACGGTTCCTACGAACGGCTGCAGAACGCCAATGTCGGTCTGGCCTGGTTCGATCTGGTCTACGACACCGATCCGGACTTCACGATGAAGATCCAGACCTTCACCGACAACCTCGACACCTTCAAGGATTCCTACCTGCCGTACGGCGAGAAGCAGGGCATCCACCGCTTCGAGGAAAAGTTCACCGTCACCAGGCGCCTGCCGGAGAAGTGGACGCCGAGCTGGGTCGACGTCAACACGCTGACCTCGATCAACTACCGGCGCACTTCCGGCTACATCCGCAACTCCAATGGCGACTACGACTATCGCCAGGACGTGCTGCGCGGCGACCCGCAGTACGGCGACGGCCAGCACTATCCGAACACCAAGTTCGCCAACCAGCTCAACGACCCGTCGTGGCTGACCGGCGCCCCGGCGGAAGGCGAGCGGCGCAGCGTCTACGACGAGTTCGGTGCCGGCCTGATGTTCGACGTCACCCTGTTCAAGAACACCAGCCTGACCTTCGGTGGCCGCTGGGACGGCTCGACGGCGCGCGACATCGAATACGCCCACAACAACCAGCAGAAGCCGACGCTCGGCAACTCCTGCAACCTGCCGGGCAATGCCCTGGCGGCGCCGACCTCGGCGCAGATTGCCGCTTCGGAACAGCAGCTGCTGGTACTGACCTCCGGTCGTTGCGACTACGGTCCGAGCTGGGACGACGGCAAGACCTGGAGCATCAGCCTGTCGCAGCAGCTGCCGTACGGCTTCCGGCCGTATTTCACGATCGCCGATGCCTCGGTGATCCTCGATGCCTCGAACAACATCGTCTCGAACGCCATCGTCACCGCGCCGGGCGGTCACATCGGCCGCTCCAAGCTGTCGGAAGCCGGCATCAAGGGCAACTGGTTCGGCGGCAAGCTGTTCGCATCGGCCGCGATGTATCGCCAGCTGCGCAGCGATGTCTCCAATCCCGCCGATCCGACCGCCGGTGCCGACTCCTCGGCGACCAAGACCCGCGGCCTCGAACTGCAGGTCGATGCCAATCCGACGCGCAAGTTCCACGTCGGCATGTACTTCGTCGGCCAGCATCAGAAGTACGTGTTCAACACCAACTCGCAGTTGCAGCTCAACGGTCGCCAGCTCGGCTTCCAGGACATCCTCAACGCCGATGGTTCGGTGCTCTATCCGGCCGAAGCCTTCCTCTACGGCGGTCGCGTGCAGCTGGTGATGCCGGCTGAAATCGGGGCCCTGTATCTGGACCGTGTCGGCGAGCCGCGCTACCAGACCGGCGTCAACATGGACTACAAGATCGGCCACGGCTTTGCGATCCACGTCGATGGCCAGCGCTTCTCGTCGTTCTATCTCGACCGCACCAAGCTGGTGAAGCTGCCGCAGTCGTTCACGCTGAACACCGGCTTCACCTACGACCGCAACCGGCTGCACCTGAAGCTCAGCGGCTTCAATGTGCTCGATCAGCGCTACTTCCGTGCCGGTACCGGCGATACCAACGTCAACCTCGTCTCGGTGATGCCGGGCGCGGCGGTGCAGTTCCAGGCCAAGCTCGACTACTGAACGCAAGCCGGTGTCCCGCCGGCAGGCGGGCCACCGGTCCATCGAAACCCCTGCCGCAGCCGTGCCGCTGCGGCGCCAGGAAACGAAAGGCAGGTGAAACCATGAATCTCAAGTTGAAGACGCTGACCGGTGCAACCGCTGCAGCCTTGCTCTGCAGTCTCTATCTCGGCGATGTCGCGATCGCCGCCGACACGCCGGTCAAGGCGGCGATCGGCGAGCAGGCCAAGGCCGAGGAATCCGGCCGCAACTCGCAGAAGCGCATCGACGAAATGGACGACGCCGTGGTCGGCATCGTTGCCAGCTACCGCCAGGCGCTGACCGAAACCAGCAGCCTGAAGGACTACAACGACCAGCTCGCCGTGCAGACCGCATCGCAGGACGAGGAGATCGCCGCACTCAACCAGCAGCTCGCCGAGATCGACAAGACCGCGCGCGAAGTGACGCCGCTGATGTCGAACATGCTGGCCACGCTCGATACCTTCGTGACGCTCGACACGCCGTTCCTGCCCGAGGAGCGCGCCAAGCGCATCAAGGGCCTGAAGGAAATGATGGGCCGCGCCGACATCTCGGTGTCCGAAAAATACCGGCGCATCGTCGAGGGCTACCAGATCGAGATGGAGTACGGCCGCACGCTGGAGGCCTACCAGGGCAAGGTCGACGACAAGACTGTCGACTTCGTTCGCGCCGGCCGCGTGGCGCTGCTGTACCAGACGCTCGACGGCAAGGAGACCGGCTACTGGGATGCCGACGCCAAGGCCTGGAAAGTCGACAACAGTTACGAGCTCGACGCCAAGTCCGGCCTGAAGATCGCCAAGAAGCAGTCCGCCCCCGATTTCCTCGTTGTTCCCGTGCACGCACCCGTGGAGGCCAAGTAATGTCCCGCAAGAATCTGATCGCCAACGCCCTGGTCACGGCCGCGCTGAGCCTCGGCTCGCTGCTGGCGACGAGCGCCATGGCTGCGCCTGCCACGCTCGACGAACTGCTCGAGCAGACCAAGACCGTGCGCCAGCGCGAGGAACAGCTGAACGCCGAGCGTGAAGCCAAGTTCAAGGCCGAGGTCGACAAGCAGTCGGCGCTGATGTCGGAAGCGCAGGCGGAGCTGGGCAAGCAGCGCAAGCGCGGCACCGATCTGGCCGCCGCCTTCGATGCCAACGAAAAGAAGATCGGCGAACTGCAGGCGCAGCTCGAAGCCCGCAGTGGCAACCTCGGCGAGCTGTTTGGCGTGGTCCGCCAGGTGTCGAACGATTTCTCGTCGGTGGTGCGCAGCTCGATGATCTCCGCGCAGTATCCGGAGCGCGAGGAATTCATGAACACGCTGTCGGCGACCAAGGCGGTGCCGTCGATCGCCACCCTCGAACGCTTCTGGTTCGAGCTGCAGCGGGAGATGACCGAGAGCGGCAAGGTGGTGCGCTTCAACACCAAAGTCGTCACCCCGGGCGGCGCGCCGGCGGAGGCGACGGTGGTGCGGGTCGGCCCGTTCAACGCGATGGCCGACGGCAAGTTCCTGGCGTATCTGCCGTCCGAGAAGTCGCTGGCGATCATGGCCCGGCAGCCGGACGAGAAATTCCAGGACGCCGCCAAGGCGCTGCAGAACGCGACCTCGGGCTATGCCAAGACCGTGCTTGATCCGACCCGCGGCGTGCTGCTGACCATCTACTCGCTGAGGCCCGACCTGATGGAGCGCATCGAGAAAGGTGAGTCGATCGGCTACGTGATCCTGCTGGTCGGCTTCATCGGTGCCGTGCTCGCGATCTTCCAGTTCGGCTACCTGCTCAAGGTCCGCGCCAAGGTGCTGCAGCAGCTGAAGAACGTGCAGCTGCCGAAGCTCGACAATCCGCTCGGCCGGGTGCTCGCCTCGTTCACCGGCGGCAGCGCCAAGAAGCTCGAGGAAGATGCCGAGATCGTCGAGCTGCGCATCTCCGAAGCGGTGCTCAAGGAAGTGCCGAAGCTGGAACGCTTCCAGGCCTTCCTGCGGTTGGCGGTCGCGGCCGGCCCGCTGCTCGGCCTGATCGGCACCGTGGTCGGCATGATCATCACCTTCCAGTCGATCACCGAATCCGGCTCCAGCGATCCGAAGCTGATGGCCGCCGGCATTTCGCAGGCGATGATCGCCACCGTGCTCGGCCTCGGCATCGCCATCCCGCTGCTGTTCGCCAACGCCTGGCTGACCTCGATGTCGAAGGCCATCCTGCAGGTGCTCGACGAGCAGAGCACCGGCCTGCTCGCCGGCATCCTCGAGAAGGAGGACGCCCGCCGTGCTTGAACTGATCCTGGCGCCGATTTCCGCTTTCACCGAGATGATGAGTCTGGGCGGCGAAGTCGTCGCCCTGATCTTCGCGGCCTGCGTGGTCATGTGGTCGATCGTCATCGAACGCTGGTGGTATTTCTTCGGCGTGCTGCCGAAGCAGTCGAAGGGCCTGCTGGCCGCCTGGAACGCGCGCAGCGAGCGTTCCAGCTGGCGGGCCCACCAGATCCGCAAGGCGATGATCTCCCGGCTCAACGCCGGCATGTCGACCAACCTGCTGCTGCTCCGGGTGCTGGTGCCGCTGTGCCCGCTGCTCGGCCTGCTCGGCACCGTCACCGGCATGCTCGCGGTGTTCGACGTGATGGCGGCCCGCGGTTCGGCCGACGCCCGCTCGATGGCCAACGGCGTGTCGGAAGCGATGATCTGCACCTTGACCGGCCTCGCCGTGAGCATCACCGGCCTGTACCCGAGCTTCTACTTCCGCCGCCGCGTCGCGATGGAAACCGAGCGACTGTCGGACCAGTTCCAGTTCTGAAATCCACTGACCGAAAGCGGGGAACCAGTTCATGCGCCAGCGCAAACGCGGCATCGTCAACATGGAGGAGAGCACCGGCATCGATCTGGCGCCGATGCTCGACTTCGTCCTCAACCTGCTGATCTTTTTCATCATCACCGCCGTGTTCCTGAAGGAAGTCGGCATCAACGTGAGCCGGCCGAATTCGTCGTCGTCGGCCGAGAAGAGCGAGAGCAGCAGCATCGTCATCCTGATCGCCGCCAACGGCGAGATCACCGTCGACCGCAAGGTCGTCGACCAGCGCTCGGTGCGCGCCAAGATCGAAAGCCTGCACGCCCAGAAGCCGGATGACCCGGTGGTGGTCGCCGCCGATCCGGGTGCGGCCACCGGCATCCTGGTCGACGTCATCGACCAGGTGCGTCAGGGCGGCGTGCAGGCGGTATCGATCGCCCCGACCAAGAGCTGAGCGACACGCAGTTCCACGCCACGAGATTCCAGGAGTCACCGCGCCATGATGTCCAGACGACACGCCGAAGAATCCGAGGAGACCGGCATCGACTTAGCGCCGATGCTCGACTTCGTCCTCAACCTGCTGATCTTCTTCATCATCACCACCTCCTTCGTGAAGGAGTCCGGCATCCAGGTCACGCGGCCGCAGGCGCTGACCGCCGAGCACAAGGACAGCGGCAACATCCTGATCGCCATCCGTCCGAACGGCGACATCTGGATGGACAAGCGCCGCATGGGGATCGGCGAGATCCGCGGCGCCATCGAACGGCTCCACATCGAGCGTCCCGACGACACCGTGGTGATCATCGCCGACAAGGATTCCCAGACCGGCGTGCTGACCAAGGTGATGGACCAGGTGAAGCTCGGCGGCGTCGGCGATGTCTCCATTGCCGCTGCACCCCCGGCCTGACGGAGTAGCCCATGTCACCCGCAATCACGACCCAGACCGAATTCGAACTCAACCTGCCGAAAGCCAGCTTCGGTACCCGGTGGACGACGGCGCTGTGTATGTCGATCCTCACCTCGCTGCTGTTCTTCTGGCTGATGTACGCGGTGATCCACGTCAGCGGACACGGCGTCAACAAGGTGGAGAACCTGCCGACCATCGACTTCGTGCGCCTGAAGCGCGACAGCGCACCGGAGCAGACCGAGCGGCGCAAGCCGCCGCCGCCGCCGCCGGCGAAATCGCCGGCGCCGCCATCGAAGATGAAGATCGACGTCGATGTCGCCGCACCGTCCGCCGGTATCGGCATTCCGACCAACCTCGGCCTGCCGAGCAACATGTCGGCCGGCACCGGCGGCGGCACCGGCAGCCTGGCCGGCGCGATGGACAGCGATCTGGTGCCGCTGCAGCGCATCCCGCCGACCTACCCGGCCGAAGCCCGGCGCGGCGGCATCAACGGCTACGTGCTGATCGACGTCACCGTCAATCCGGACGGCAGCGTCCGCAAGGCGAGAGTCGTCGAAGCCAAGCCGAAGGGCCTGTTCGAGGCGGCTGCGGTCACCGCAGTCCAGAAGTGGCGCTTCAAGCCGAAGACCGTCGACGGCAAGGCCGTCGAGTTCCATGGCGTGCAGCGCATCGAGTTCAACCTCAGCGCGGCGGAGTGACGATCATGAGCCATCAGCATCCAGCAGCTTTCAATGCAGCCGTGGCGGCGCGGCCCAGGCACTTGCACTGGCGCCGGCTGGCCGCGGTCGCGGTGCTCGGCCTCGCCGGCAACGGCGCGGCCCTGGCGCAGAGCCCGGCGCCACCGCCGGTCCGGCAGACGCCGGCCCAGATCCTGGCCGCCAAGGAAGCGGCGATGATCGCCGCCGGCGTGCGCGCCGAATGCCTGCCGTCGAAGCAGAAGGCGACGCCGAACATCAGCGAGGACATCGTCGAGGACATGCGCGAAGCCTCGGTGCTGCTCGGCGAGAAGAAGACCGACTTGGCGATCGAGAAGCTCAAGAAGCTGGTGACCAAGGGCGAGGACTACGACAAGGCGGTGATCCACTACAACCTCGGCATCGGCTATTCCGAGAAGAACGACCTCGCCGCGTCGGCTTCGTATTTCGCCAAGGCGCTGTCCTACAACGCGCTGTCGCTGCAGCAGAGCGAGCAGTTGCGCTTCAACCTCGGCCAGCTGTACGTCGCCAGCGGCCAGTTCGATCCCGGCATCGACGCGCTGCGCGACTACATGGCCAAGGCCTGCAGCCCGGTATCGCCCGATGCCCACGTGTTCCTGGCCAGTGCGCTGGCCGAACGCAAGCGGTATCCGGAGGCACTGTCGGAAGTGGATATCGCGCTGGCGGCGACCAAGGTGCCGAAGGAGTCGTGGATCCAGTTCAAGCTCGGTCTGCTCTACGAGGCCAAGGACTACAAGGGCTCCGCGGAAACGCTGCTGCAGCTGATCTCGGTGAATGCCGGCAAGGGCGACTACTGGAAGCAGCTGGCCGGCGTGCTGCTGCAGATGGAGGACAGCACCCAGGCCGCCGCCGTGCTGGCGCTGGCCGAACGCCAGGGCATGCTGGCCAGCGCCGACGACATCCGCAATCTGTACAACACCTACATGATCATCGGCGAGCCGCAGAAGGCGGCGCAGTTGATGGACGCCGCGATCGCCGACAAGAAGCTGCCGCTCGACGAGAAGAATCTGGAATCGGTGTCGAACGCCTGGATCAATGCCCGCGAGACCGGCAAGGCCGAAGCCACCTTGAAGCAGCTGGCCTCGATGGCCGAGCGCGGCGAGTACTACTTCCGTCTCGGCGCGATGTACGGCGATCAGGAGCGCTGGAAGGACTCGCGCGAGATGCTGGAGCGGGCGCTCGAGAAAGGCGGCCTGAAAAAGCCCGGCGAGGCCTGGTTCCGGATCGCGGTCGCCAGCTACGGCAGCAATGACCTGAAGGGCGCGATCGCGGCGCTGCAGAAGTCGGTGGCCTACGACGACACCCGGACGCAGGCCAGCGAATGGCTGCGCTCGCTGTCGACGCAGCCGATGCCGGCGGCAGCGGCACCGTCGGCCACCAGTTCTTCCGCGCCGGCCGCGCCCGCCAACAGCGCGAGCTGAACCGGGGCGGGTGTCGGTCACCGCGCAGGTGACCGCTGCCCGCCGCCATTTTCCCGTCTGTCCGTCCATCCACGGCGCGCCTGCTGGCGCGCTGCAGGGCCCGGCTGCGCCCGGCCCATCCCGTCACCGGAACCTTACTGGAGTCGTCGCGATGAACCTGAAGCCCGATATCAAGCGATTGCGTCTGGCGTTGGCGGTACTCGCCGCGCTGGCCGCAGCCCCGGCTCCCGCACTGGAGCTGGAGTCGGCGACCATCGCCGATCTCCAGTCGGCAATGGCCGCCGGCACGCTCAGCGCCGAAAAGCTGACCGAGCTGTACCTCGCCCGCATCGAGGCCTACGACCAGAAGGGCCCGGTGCTGAACACGGTGATCACGCTGAATCCGAAAGCGCTGGCGCTGGCGCGCACGCTCGATGCCGAGCGCAAGGCCGGCAAGCTGCGCGGCCCGCTGCACGGCATTCCGATCGTGCTGAAGGACAACTTCGACACCTTCGACCTGCCCACCACCGGCGGCAGCCAGCTGCTCAAGGGCTCGCTGCCGCCCGACGATGCCTTCGTGGTCGGCAAGCTCAGGGCCGCCGGCGCCATCGTGCTGGCCAAGGTCAACCTGTCCGAGTGGGCGGGTGGCGGCGGCAGCGTCAGCGGCGCCACCGATCCGGCGGTGCTCAAGGCCGGCACGGTGCCGAACGGCAGCAGCTCGATGGGCGGCCAGACCCGCAACCCGCACGACCTGGCGCGCGGCCCGAGCGGCTCCAGCGGCGGCACCGGCGCGGCGATCGCCGCCGCCTTCGCGCAGTTCGGGCTCGGCACCGACACCGGCGGCTCGGTACGCGGGCCGTCGTCGGCCAACGGCATCGTCGGCCTGAAGCCGACGCTGGGCCTGATGAGCCGCGACGGCATCATCCCGCTGGCGCTGAGCTTCGACACCGGCGGCCCGATGGCGCGCAGCGTCCAGGATCTGGCGCTGGCGCTGGGCGTGATGACCGGCGTCGATCCGGCCGATCCGGCCACCGCGAAGAGTGCCGGCCACGCCGAGCAGGATTACCTGAAGTACCTGAAGCGCGGTGCGCTGAAAGGCGCCCGGATCGGTCTGGCCCGCGACTTCATGGGCAAGGACGCCGGCACCGATCAGGTGATGGAACGCGCCGTCGAGATGCTGCGCCTGAAGGGCGCGACAGTGGTCGACATCAAGTATCCGGACTACCTGCTCGCCGCCAAGCAGCCGCTGCTGACGCTGATGATGTCGTCGGAGTTCAAGGCGCAGGTCACCGACTACCTGAAGACCACCGGTCCGGCCTACCCGAAGACCTTCGAGCAGGTGGTGGCGCTGTCCAACGACCCGAAGACCGGCTACCGCGCGCCGGAGAAGGCCTATGCCCTGAAGTACACCGCCTCGATGGCGCTGGCGCTCGACGACCCGCGCTATCTGGCGGCCAAGAACCAGGGCCTGCCGGCGATCAAGGCCGGCATCGATGCGCTGTTCGCGGCCGACCAGCTCGATGCCATCGTCTATCCGACCTCGCCGAGGCCGGCGACGCTGATCGGCGAGCCCTCGGCCGGCGGCCTGTCGGCGACCAGCTTCGCCAACGAGACGGGTTACCCGGATCTGATCGTGCCGGCCGGCATCACCCCCGGCGGTCTGCCGGTGACGATCTCGTTCTTCGGCCCGGCCTGGAGCGAGCCGAAGCTGCTCGGCTACGGCTACGACTTCGAGCAGGCGACCAAGGCGCGGGTGCTGCCGAAGACCACGCCACCGCTGCCGGGCGACAGCCTGGCGATGCGCCACTGAGCGCCGCGCCATGAACCGTTCGCATGCCAGGCCGCTGGCGATCGTCGCGGCTGCCGTCGTCCTGATGCTGAGCCTGCCGGCGCAGGCGGCGCTGGACCTGTCCACCGCCAGCATCGCCGATCTGCAAGCGGCGATGGCCAAGGGCACGCTCAGCTCCGAAAAGCTGGTCAGGCTCTACCTCGCGCGCATCGAGGCGTATGACGGCAAAGGGCCGGCGCTGAACAGCGTCATCACCCTGAACAAGCGCGCGCTCGAAGAAGCGAAGGCGCTCGACAAGGAGCGCCGGGAGAAGGGCCCGCGCTCGCCGCTGCACGGCATCGCGGTGCTGGCCAAGGATGTCTACGACACCAGGGACATGCCGACTTCCGGCGGCTTCAAGCCGATGGCGACCTCGCAGCCGGATCGCGATGCCTTCGTCATCGACCGCCTGCGCAAGGCCGGCGTGGTGATCCTGGCCAAGCTCAACCAGTCCGACTGGTACGGCGTCGCCGCCCCGGGCGGCAGCTCGCTGAAGGGCCCGGTACTGAGCCCCTACAACCCGAAGAAATCGCCCGGCGGATCGAGCAGCGGCACCGGCTCGGCGATCGCCGCGTGGTTCGGCACCGTCGGCCTCGGCAGCGACACCACCGGTTCGATCGTCATCCCCAGCACCCTGGCCAGTCTGGTCGGCATCTCGGCGACCCACGGGCTGGTCAGCCGTACCGGGATGATGTGGAGCAGCCCGTCGCAGGAAAGCGGCGGGCCGATGTGCCGCAGCGTCGCCGACTGTGCCGCCGTGCTCGACGTGATCGCCGGCTACGACGCCGCCGACCTCGCCGTGCTCGACGTGATCGCCGGCTACGACGCCGCCGACCTCGCCACCCAGGCCAGCATCGGCAAGCTGCCGGAGCAGCCGTACACCCGCTTCGTCTCCGCGACCGGCCTGAAGGGCGCCCGCATCGGCGTGCTGCGCGAGATGGTCCGCAGCGGCGCCGTGCACGACGAAGGCCGGGCGCTGTTCGAGAAGGCGATCGCCGACTTCAGGGCGGCCGGCGCGGTGATCGTCGATCCGGTCGATACCGGCCTCGGGCTGGCCGACAGCCAAGTGCTGGCCGATGCGCCGCGCTACGAAGTCGCCACCGCGATCGACGCCTACCTGGCCGGCCTGCCGGCGAGCGCTCCGATCCGCAGCGTCGCCGAGATGATCGCCAAGGGCGGGGCGCTGGTGAAGCCGCGCATCGTCGAGTCGTACCAGTACGGGCCGATCGACCACAGCCCGGAACTGCTGGCCGCGATGAAGCACCAGACGGTGATGCGCGAGGCGTTGACCGGGCTGATCGACAGGTACCAGCTCGACGGCCTGATCCTGCCGTACCGCACCGCGCTCGACGACGACTTCAAGGCGACGCCGAATCCGCCGGCCGTGCCCGGCGCGCGCAGCGAGAACCGCAATGCCATCGCGTCCTACACCGGCCTGCCGACGATCGTCGTGCCCGGCGGCTACTTCGCGTCCGACGGCATGCCGTTCGCCGTGCAGTTCCTCGGCAAGCCGTTCACCGAGCCGACCCTGATCCGGCTCGCCAGCGGCTACGAGGCCGCCACCCATCACCGCAAGGCCCCCGCGCTGACGCCGCCACTGGCCGGCGAAACGCTGCTGCCCTGAGTCCCCGCATCCACCGCCGCCCCCTTTCGAGGAACCGCTTCCCATGACGCAGCTCCGCACGTCCGTACTCGCGTTTGCCATCGCGATCGGCAGCATCTCCACCGCCCAGGCCGCCAGCCTCAATCTCGCCACCGCCACCATCGCCGATCTGCAGGCCGCCTATGGCAGCGGCAAGCTCAGCGCTGTGCAGGTGACCCAGGCGTATCTGGCGCGCATCGCCGCTTACGACCAGAAAGGCCCGGTGATCAATAGCGTGATCACCCTGAACCCGAAGGCGCTCGACGTCGCCAGGGCGCTCGATGCCGAGCGCAAGGCCGGCAAGGTCCGCGGCCCGCTGCACGGCGTGCCGATCGTGCTCAAGGACAACTTCGACACCTTCGACCTGCCGACCACGGCCGGCTCGCAGCTGCTGAAGGGCTCGATCCCGCCGGACGATGCCTTCGTCGTGAAGAAGCTCCGGGACGCCGGCGCGATCATCGTCGCCAAGGTCAATCTGTCCGAATGGGCCGGCAGCGGCGGCAGCGTCAGCGGCGCCACCGATCCGGCGGTGCTCAAGGCCG
>PNMW01000079.1 GCA_013823855.1 Lysobacteraceae bacterium
CGGTAATGCCCCCGGTGCCGCCCGGGAATACGCCCGTGCCAGCTTCGACAATCTCGAAGGCGCGGCCGCTGCCGCCACCGGCGATTTCAATCTCGACGTCATCCTCGATGTCGCCGTCACGCTGTCGATGGAAGTCGGCCGCGCCCGCATTCCGATCCGCAACCTGCTGCAGCTCAACCAGGGCTCGGTAGTCGAGCTTGAGCGCGCCGCCGGCGAGCCGCTCGATGTCTATGTCAACGGCACCTTGATCGCCCACGGCGAAGTGGTGGTGGTCAACGAGAAATTCGGCGTGCGCCTGACCGACGTGATCAGCCCGGCCGAACGCATCCGCAAGCTCAAGTAAGCCCCGATCTCCCGCGCGCCGCCTGCCGATGAACGCACCTGCCGCCGCCGCTGCCAGCACTGCCTCGACCTTGCCCGGCTTCGGCCAGATGGCGCTGTCGCTGCTGGTGGTGCTGGTTCTGATCTTGGTGCTCGCCTGGGGGCTCAAGCGCCTGCAGGGTGTCCGGATCGGCGGCGGCGCGAGCCTGCGCATCCACGGCGGCCTGCAGGTCGGCGCCAAGGAAAAGGTGCTGCTGATCGAAGCCGGCGGCCAGCATCTGCTGATTGGCGTGTCGGCCGGCGGCGTCAACACGCTGCACGTCTATGCCGAGCCGCCCGTTGCACCCGCAAACGCCGAGGGTGCGCCGGAGCTGCCGCCGTTCGCAGTGGCGTTCCGCGAGGCGCTGAAGAAGTCGCTGGGGAAAGCGTCGTGAGTCGCGCGTCAGTTTCCGGAGTGCTCAAGTCGATGGTGGCGGCGATGCTGGCGCTGCTGCCGATGGCCGACGCGCTGGCCCAGGCTGGCGGCCTGCCGGCGCTGAATGTCAGCCCGGCACCGGGCGGCGGGCAGAGCTACAGCTTGAGCCTGCAAGTGCTGTTGATGATGACGGCGCTCACCCTGCTGCCGGCGGCGCTGCTGGCGATGACCGCGTTCACCCGCATCGTCGTCGTGCTCGGCCTGCTGCGGCAGGCGCTGGGCACCGGCGGTACGCCGTCGAACCAGATCCTGGTCGGCCTTGCGCTGTTCCTGACCCTGTTCGTGATGCAGCCGGTGTTCGACCGTGTCTACACCGACGCCGCCAAGCCCTACCTCGATGGACAGCTGGCGTTCGAGCCGGCGCTGGCCGCCGCCGCCAAGCCGATTCGCGGCTTCATGATGGCGCAGACCCGCGAGGCCGATCTGATGACCTTCGCGAAGATCGCCGGCAACGACGGCCCCTACGCGGATACCGATTCGGTCTCGTTCACCGTGCTCGCCGCCGCGTTCCTGACCAGCGAACTCACCACTGCATTCCAGATCGGCTTCCTGCTGTTCATCCCGTTCGTGGTGATCGACCTGGTGGTGGCCAGCGTGCTGATGAGCCTCGGCATGATGATGCTGAGCCCGGTGATCATCTCGCTGCCGTTCAAGCTGATGCTGTTCGTGCTGGTCGATGGCTGGGCGCTGGTGATGGGCACATTAGCTGCAAGCTTCGTGGTGCCGTGACGCATTCCTGGCGCCTCAGCCCGGCAACGGCAACCGTTAAACGCAAAGGCGCAAAGAACGGCAAAGAGAACGACGCAGAGAAAGGCGGAAAGGGCAACGGCTGTCGCTACTTCTGGCTTTTCCCCGCGTCCCTGCTTGTTCCCTCTGCGCCTTTAGCGTTGATTTTTTTGACTCTGATCGACCACGCGGAAGCCGGCGCATGACTCCCGAAACCGTCCTCACCATCGGTGCCCAGGCCCTGCAGCTGGTGCTGATGCTGGCCGCACCGCTGCTGCTGACCGCGCTGGCGGTCGGCGTGCTGATCGGCGTGTTCCAGGCGGCGACCCAGATCAACGAGCAGACCCTGAGCTTCATCCCCAAGCTGGCCGCCACCGCTGCGGTGATCGTCATTGCCGGGCCATGGATGCTGCGGCTGCTGGTCGAATACACCCGACGGCTGTTCGAGAGCATTCCGGGGCTGTTGCACTGACGCCGACGCGTCCCGAGCGCCGATGACCTTCACCGACACCCAGCTGATCGCCTGGCTCGAAGCCTGGTTCTGGCCGATGGTACGGATCGGCGGCGTGCTGGCGACCGCGCCGGTGCTCGGCGGGCGCGTCGTGCCGGTGCGCATTCGCGTGGTGCTGATGGTGCTGCTGACGCTGGTGCTGGCACCGCTGCTGCCGGCGGCGCCGTATCTGGAAACCTTCAAGGCCGAGTGGTGGCTGGAAGTCGGCCAGCAGTTGCTGATCGGTGTGGCGATGGGCTTCGTGCTGATGATCGTCTTCGAAGCCGTGGTGCTGGCCGGCGAGCTGATCTCCTACGGCATGGGCCTGTCGTTCGCGCAGCTGGTCGATCCCCTGCGCGGTGCCGGCACGCCGGTCGTGGGCCAGCTGCTGATGGTGATGGCGACCCTGCTGTTCCTGTCGGTCGGGGGGCATCTGCGACTGATCGAGGCGCTGGCAGCCAGTTTCCGGAGCATGCCGGTGGGCGGTCATGGGCTGGACGCCGACGCTTTCTCGATGCTGGCCCGCTGGGGCGCGAACCTGTTCGTCGGCGGCGTGCAGATCGCGCTGCCGGTGATGATCGCGCTGCTGCTGGTCAACCTGGCGTTCGGCGTGATGAGCCGCTCGGCGCCGGCGCTGAGCGCGCTATCGGTCGGCTTTCCGATCGCGCTGGCGGCGGGTCTGGTGCTGCTGAGTTACAGCCTGCCGACGCTGGCGGCGGTGCTCGACCACCTGCTCGATATGGCGTTCACGCTGGTCGCCGAGCTGTTCCGGAGCACGAACGGTGTCTGACAGCGCCGAAGAAAAAACCTTACCCGCCACCGAAAAACGCAAGCGCGAAGCCCGCGAGCGCGGCCAGCTGCCGCGTTCGCGCGAACTGTCGACGGCGGTGGTGATGGGCGCCGGTGCCGCGCTGGCGGTCGGCTTCGGCAACACGCTGGGCAGCCGCGCGTTCGGCTTCATGCAGCGCGGTTTGCGCTTCGACGCGGCGGCGCTCGCCGATCCCTCGCGGCTGCCGGCGGCGATCGGCGAGGCGATCCTGTCCGGCTTGGCTATCGTGGCGCCGATCATGCTCGCCAGCTTCTTCGCCGCCCTCATCGCGCCGATGCTGATCGGCGGCTGGAACCTGAGTTCCAGGGCGCTGCAGCCGGATTTCAGCCGGCTCAATCCGGTCACGGGCTTAAGCCGGATGTTCTCGACCAACAGCCTGGTCGAGCTGGCCAAGAGCATCGCCAAGTTCCTGATCGTCGGCCTCGTCGCCGGCATCAGCTGGTGGAGCGCCCGCGGCGAACTGATGGGACTGGGCGTGGAGCCGTCCAGCCAGGCGATCGGCCACGGGCTCGGACTGGTCGCCTCGACATTCGTCTGGATGTGCGCCGCGCTCGGCCTGATCGCCTTCATCGACGTGCCCTGGCAGCTGTGGAGCTATGCCAGGCAGATGAAGATGTCGCGCCAGGAGATCAAGCAGGAATACAAGCAGAGCGAAGGCAGCCCCGAGGTCAAGGGCCGGATCCGGCGCCTGCAGGCCGAGCTGTCGCAGCGGCGGATGATGGACAAGGTGCCGGGCGCCGATGTCATCGTCACCAACCCGACGCACTACGCCGTGGCGCTGAAGTACACCGCCGGCAGGAACCGCGCGCCGGTGGTGATCGCCAAGGGTGTCGACACGGTAGCGGCGGCGATCCGCGAACGCGCCGCCGAGCACCGCATCCCGCTGGTCGAGGCGCCGCCGCTGGCGCGCGCGCTGTATCGCGGCTGCGATCTGGAAGAGGAAATTCCGGCCCCGCTTTATGCCGCCGTCGCCCAGGTGCTGACCTACGTGTTCCAGCTGCGCGCCTGGCGCGGCGGCGAACGGCCGCAGAAGCCAGCGGTCGGTGACGTGCCGGGTGGCGAGCCCGATCCGGTTCCACCAGCGTAGGGCGGGTCGCGACCCGCCATTGGCGTTCGCGCCGAACCTTGAACGGGCGGGCGGCACCCGCCATTGGCGTTCGCGCCGAACCCTGAACGGGCGGGCGCGACCCTCCATTGACCGACGTGAAACCGTCAAGAATGGCGGGTCGCGACCCCCTAGGTTGCTCTTCGGGCGATCGGTAATGCGCCAGCCGCTATCCAGCCGCTCCGACGCCGAAGACCCTTTCTCTCTCTCTCGACGGACATCGCTAATCGTTGCAGCGAGGCCGTTTCCTGCCTCGTGACCGTTGACACAGAATCCAGGACACGCCCGGTACTGGCGACGTCCCTTGCGATGTCGGTCATGGCGTTTCCCTGTGGCCGGCAAGGCCAGCCGAGGCGGCGTCCACTGCGGGCACGCCGGGAACGATTCCTGCAAAACGGGCCCGATCACGCCGGAAATACGGCACGGGGGACGCATGACCGGGCACCAGCAGCACCGCGAGCGGCCCTCGGCCGATGACCCTGCAGCGGCCGGGGCGCCGCAACGGTCGACGGCGCCGCAGGCGGTATCGGATGCCGCGCGAAGCCGCAATGGTGTGGCCCTGGTGTCGGCGCTGGTGGCAATAACCGCCATCGCCTGGGCGATCGGCCTGCTGAACCAGCCGGGAGTGGCCGGCTGGGAGCCTTCGCTGTTCGCGTGCTGCGGCGCGGCGCTGCTGGCGGTCACGCTGGCGGTGCTGCGCAGCGGGCTGGCGACGGCTGCCGCAGCGAATCTGACCACCGGCGCGATGTGGCTGCTGATCACCGAGCGCCTGCTGATGATCGGCCTTGGCGATGCCTATGCCGATCCGGCGGTGGCGATCTTCCTGCCGGTGCACGGCACGCTGCCGGTGCTGTCCTTGCTGTTCATCGTGCTGCAGCCGTATCCGCGGGCGATCCGGCTGGCCAGCGCGGCCTGGCTGGTGCAGGCGGCGATCGTCACGGCAACACTTTGGCCGTTTCTCGGCGCGGCCCAGCCGCGTGCCTACCTGCATGGCACCTTGCTGTTCGTCTGGCTGCTGATGGCGATCCACCTGGCGCTGCTGGCGATCTGGACCCGCCAGCAACGGGCGCTGATCGATGCTCAGGCGCGGCTGGCCGCCACCGAACACGCGGCGCGCATGGCACACGCCACCTCCGAACTGCGCTTCCGGACCATCTTCGAGCAGGCCACGGCCGGCATCGGGCTGGTCAGCGCCGACCGCTGCTGGATCGATGTCAACGCGCGGATGGCGGAGCTGACCGGCTATCCGATCGCCGAGCTGCGCGGCATGAGCCTGTGCCAGCTGCTGCCGCCTGAAGACCGCGACGCCGGCATCGAACGCCTGGCGCAGTTCCTGTCCAGCGATGCCGCGCCGGCGCAGATCACCATCGAACGGCGCTGGCTGCGGCGCGACGGCAGCACGGTGTGGGTGGCCAATCACCTGCGCCGGATTCCGGCCGATGCCGGCCTTCCGGCGACCGCGTTGCTGATGTCGATCGACATCAGCGACCGCCGCCAGGCCGAGGAAGCGGCGCTGCACCAGCAGAAGGAACTGCGGGCGATCTTCGACCAGACCACGGTCGGCATCGCCGTGCTCAATGCCGAAGGCCGCTGGCTGAACGTCAATCGGCGGCTCTGCGAAATGTTCGGCCGCAGCGAAGCCGAGATGCTGGCCACCGATTTCCAGTCGATGACCCATCCTGACGATCTGGCCCGGCAGATGGGCCAGGTCGACGACGTGATCGCCGGCCGCAGGACCGGCTACCAGATGGAAAAGCGTTACCTGCGGCCGGATGGCGAGGTGGTCTGGGGCCGGCTCAATGTCGGTGTCGTCGAGGCGACCGTCGACGCGCCGGCGCGCTTCGTGTCGGTGATCGAGGACATCAGCGAGCACAGGCGGATGGAGCACGAAGCGGCGGCGCTGCGCCGGGTGCGCGAGCTGCATGTCGACCACACGCCGCTGGCGGTGATCGAATGGGACCCTGAATTGCGGGTGCGGCGCTGGTCGAAGCGCGCCGAAGCGCTGTTCGGCTGGAGCGAGGCCGAAGTGCTGGGTCGCACGCCATTCGAGTGGCGTTTCATCCACGAGGACGAGATCACCCAGACCGAGCGCGTCATCGACGAAATCCGCAGCATCACCGATGAAACCGTGCACACCCGCAACCGGCACTACCACCGCGACGGCCGGGTCATGTGGTGCCAGTGGTACACCTCGGCCCTGCATGCGGCCGATGGCAGCATCGAGGCCTATTACTCGCTGGGCGACGACATCACTGCGGAACACGAAACCCAGCAGGCGCTGATCGCCGCCGAAGCGCGCTTCCGCGTGCTGTTCGATCAGGTCGCCGCCGGTATCGGCCGCTTCGACCACGAGACGCGCTGGATCGAGGTCAATCCGACGCTCGCCGAACTGCACGGCACCACCACGGCGGCGATGCTCGGCAAGCGGCTGGTCGACGATGCGATGCCGGCCGAGCAGGTTGCCGTGGCGGCGCGACTGAAGTGGCTGCTGGACGGGGAGATCGACGAATACACGGTCGAGCGGCCGGTGGTCACCGCCGATGGTTCGACGCGCTGGCTGATGGCCTATCTGCGCCGGGTCGAAGGCCCGGATGCCGAGCATCCGCAGGGCGTGCTGATGGCGCTCGACATCAGCGCCCGCAAGGCGGCCGAAGCGGCGGCGCTGGAGCATCAGCGGGTGCGCGACTTCCATTTCCACAACACGCCGCTGGCGGTGATCGAATGGACGCCGGACCTGCGCGTGCAGCGCTGGTCGCCGCGCGCCACCGAGCTGTACGGCTGGGAAGAGCACGAGGTGATCGGCCGCACGGTGAGCGAGTTTCCGTTCATTCACGACGCCGATCTGCCGCGTGTCAGCGTCGAGATCGAGTCGATGCTCAGCGCCTCCGCTTCGGTGGAGATCAGCAATCGCAACTACCACAAGGACGGCCGCACCTTGTGGTGCCAGTGGCACAACTCGGTGCTGCGCGATGCCGATGGGCAGGTGCTGTCGGTGTTCTCGCTGGTCAAGGATGTCAGCGACGAGCAGTTCACCATCGCCGCGCTCAAGGACAGCCAGGCCCGGTTCAAGAGCATCTTCGAGCAGTCGGCGGTCGGCATCGTGATGATCGACGCCCTCGGCAACTGGCTGATGGTCAACCAGCGTTTCCGCGAAATCGTCGGCTACGACGCCGAGGAACTGCTGCAGCACAACTGCGAGGAGATCACCGAAGCCAAGGACCGCGCGGCCGAAGCACTGCTGCGCGACAGGCTGATCGCCGGCGAGATCGACGACTACAGCTTCGAGAAGCGCTATCGGCGGCGCGATGGCAAGCTGGTCTGGGTGTCGCTGTTCGCGCGCCGGCTCGACGAGGCCGGGAATGGGAACGGGAACGGCAGCGGGCCGGTCGGCGAGGTCCGGCTGTCGCTGGTGGTGGTCGACATCACCGAGCGACGCCGCGCGGAAGCGGAAGTCCGCAAGCTCAACGCCGATCTCGAAAACCGGGTGGCGCTGCGCACCGGCCAGCTTAACGACACGGTGCGCAACTGGGCGCAGCGCAATCAGGAATTGCGCATCGTCGGCGAAATGATGGCGCTGCTGCCGGCGGCGCGCGATCTGGCCGAATCGAGCCGGATCGTCGAGTGCTATCTGCCGCAGATCTTTTCCCGCTGCGGCGGTGCCGTGTGGCTGCAGGACGCGGCACCGGAGCGCATGGAACTGCTCGGCAACTGGGGCTGCGTACAGGGTTCGCCGCTGAGCCTGTCGCGTGACGATTGCTGGGGCGTGCGCCGCGGCCAGACGATCCGCATCGAGGATCCGGCCGATCCGCTGTTCTGCCCGCATCTGCACGGCATTCACGTTCCCCTGCGCCAGCGCCCGCACGCCTGCGTGCCGATCGTGGCGCTGGGCGAGAGCGTCGGCATGATCCATCTGGAGTGGAACGAGCATGTCGACGCCGGTGAAGCGCCGCCGGACCCGGTGCTGATCCGCAATGTCGCCGAGCAGGTCGGGCTGGCGATCGGCAATGTGCGGCTGCGCGAGGAACTGCGCCGGCAGGCGATCCGCGATCCGCTGACCGGCCTCTACAACCGCCGTCATTTCGACGAAACGCTGAAGAACCGGATCGCCGAGCACGGTCGCAATGGTCGCCGCTTCGCGCTGCTGATGATCGACATCGACCATTTCAAGCGCATCAACGACGAGCACGGCCACGATGTGGGTGACGAGGTGCTGCGCGAGACCGGCGGGCTGCTGCAGCGCATCGTGCGCAGCGACGAAGCGGTGTTTCGTCTCGGCGGCGAAGAGTTCGCGATGATCGTTGATGATGGGCAAGGCGGCGGCAGCCAGGCGACCGGCTGCGCCGAACGGGTCCGCCGTGAAGTCGAGGCAATGCGCGTCACGCGGCGCGACAGGCCGCTGCCGGCGATCACCGTATCGATTGGTCTGGCCCGTTATCCCCAGGATGTGCCTCCCGGCGTGGATTCGCTGCAACGGGCGGACGCCGCGCTCTATATCGCCAAACGTACAGGCCGCAACCGGGTGTGCTCGGCAGGGGCCATCGCCGGCCATGACGGTGTTGCCGGCAGCGTCAAGTAAGGCGGCACCGCTGACCCGCTTACTTGGTGCCGAACAGCCGGTCGCCGGCGTCGCCGAGGCCGGGCACGATGTAGCCGTGATCGTTCAGGCCGGGGTCGATCGCGGCGGTGTAGACCGGCACGTCCGGATGCTGGCCGTGGAAATTGCGCAGGCCCTGCTCGCAGGTCAGCAGGCAGACGAAGCGGATCGAGCGCGGCCGGGTTTCCTTGAGCCGGTCGACCGCCGCGATCGCCGAGTTGCCGGTGGCCAGCATCGGATCGAGGACGATGGCGTCGCGCTCCCGCATGCCGGACGGCATCTTGAAGTAGTACTCGATGGCGCCGAGCGTCTTCGGATCGCGATACAGGCCGATGTGGCCGACCCGCGCGCCGGGCACCACGCTGCGCATGCCGGCGAGGAAGCCGAGCCCGGCGCGCAGGATCGGCACCAGCACGATCTTCTTGCCGTCGATCAGCTGCGAGCGCATCGCGCAGATCGGGGTTTCGATCTCGACCTCGTGCATCGGCATGTCGCGGGTGATCTCGTAGGCCATCAGGGTCGACAGCTCGTCGAGCAGCCGGGTGAAGCTGTTGACGCTGGCGGTCTTCTTCCGCATCAGGGTCAGCTTGTGCTGGACCAGCGGGTGGTCGATCAGGTGGACGGAGCCTGCGGTCATCGGCGTGTTTCCTGCGGTGTGCACGGGGTTCAGAAGACGGTGCCGTCGCTGACGACATCCAGCGGTGGCAGGCCGCCGCGCCGCTCGGCGGCGAGGACGCGGCCCGCCGCCCAGGTGCCGCCTTCGAGCACGCAGGCCAGCGGCAGCTGTTCGGCGCTGCGGCCGAGCAGGCTGCGGACGCGGTCGGCGATGACATCGATCAGGTGCACGGTCAGCGCGCGCCATTCGATGATCGGCGTGTCGCTGGCGCGCCAGGTCGCCAGCGCCAGGTCGGGATCGCGCAGCACCAGCACGCCGGTATCGATCAGCAGACCGCCGTTGCGGTACTCCGGCAGGCCGGTCAGCGCGTCGCGGCCGTTGACCGCGATGCCAGCCGCTTCGAACGGTTCGAGCAGCGAATAGACCAGCCACTGGCTGAGCTTGTGGAACGGCATCCAGCCGACGCCGGCGCCGCTGCCGCCGGCATGCGGATGCGGCCAGGCATCGCCCAGGGGCTCGCCGGCGAGGGTGTTGCCGGTCAGCCAGATCGCGCTGGTGTGATCGAGCCAGGCGTGCAGCAGCGCGGCGGCCTCGATCTCGCGGCGCCGGCCGCCGTCGGTCAGAAGGTCGAACAGGCCGCCGGGGCGTGCCTCGCGGCCGAAGGCCTGCGGCCGTTCGACCAGCGTGCGGCCGAAGCGGCGCAGCAGTTCGGCGCGGCCATCGAGGCCGACCAGCGGATTGTCGATGCCGACCTGGAACAGCGTCGCCAGCCGGTGGGCATCGATCTGCTGCAGCGCCGGGCCGTCGACCCGCAGCGGTTGCGCCGGATCGGACGAGAAGGCGCCGGCCATGAAGGCGCGAAAACTGGCGACGCCGAGCCCTTCCGAGCGCGCACAGCGCTGGCCGCCATCCAGGTACGACCACTGCGCGCCGGCGCCGGCATCGAGCAGCACGGCGACCACCGCCAGATCGATCCGGGCGCGCGCCTGCGCAGCCGCATCGACTCCGGCCAGTGCCGCGCTCAGCTCGGCGGCGCGATCGATGCCGCCGGCTTCGAAGTGGCGCCAGCGGCTGTGATACGGAATCGCCAGGGTCGGGTAGCGGGCGAGGGTGACCTCGGCGACCTTGGCTGCAGCGGTGTCGATGCGCGAGGCGTCCAGCCGCCAGTATGGCGACTGGTCGCGGGCCACCGCAGTCGCGATGCTGCCGGCACGGATGCGGATCGTGGCCGGATCGCGCAGGCTGGCGACCGCCTCGTTCACAGGTCGCGGCCCTTGATGTCGCCAAGCTGGGCGACGTCCAGCACGGCGCCGTCGGTGAAGTAGCCGGCCGCCATCTTGGCCTCGATCTCGACCCGGGCATCGGCCGGAATCAGCTCGTCCGGCAGCTTCACGCGCGCATCGACAGTGATGCCGGCGCCGGTGATCGCGTCGTACTTCATGTTGCTCATCGACACCAGGCGGTGGATGCGCCGGATGCCGAACCAGTGCAGCACGTCGGGCATCAGCTCCTGGAAGCGCATGTCCTGGACGCCGGCGACGCATTCGGTGCGCAGGAAGTATTTGTCGGCGCTGTCGCCGCCGACCTGCCGCTTGCGCGCGTTGTAGACCAGGAACTTGGTGACTTCGCCGAGCGCCCGGCCTTCCTTGCGCGAGTAGACGATCAGGCCGACGCCGTCGAGACCGCCGTGGCTGGCCGGCTGAGCGCCGCGGATGCATTCCTCGATCGCATGCGTCAGGTACGGCCGGCAGGTGCAGATGTCGGAGCCGAACACGTCGGAGCCGTTGCATTCGTCGTGGACCCGGCACGACAGGTTCACGTCGGGATTCGCGAGTGCCGCCGGGTCACCGAAGATGTAGGCGGTCTGGCCGCCGATCGGCGGCAGGAACACTTCGAGATCGGAGCGGGTGACCAGCTCCGGATACATGCCGCCGGTTTCCTCGAACAGCGCGCGGCGCAGCGCGTTCTCCTCGACGCCGAAGCGCCTGGCGACCCCCGGCAGCCACCAGACCGGTTCCAGCGCCACCTTGGTGACCACCGCCGAGCCGTCATCGAGCAGCAGCTTGCCGTCCGGCTTGAGCCGCCCGGCGTCGATCGCCTCGCGGATCTCCGGCAGATCGATGTGGGCCTTGGTGACGGCAATCGTCGGCCGCAGGTCGAAGCCCTGTTCGATCTGCGCGCGGTAGACCTCGGCGACGATCGCGCCGAACGGATCGAGCGACACGATCTTGTCGGTGCCGAACCAGGCCGGATAGGGGCCGATGCGGTCGGTCGGCAGGGTGTTGGTCAGGTCGGCGCGATGACCCTTGGTCAGCGCCTTGGCGGCGACCGCCAGCGCCCGGTAGATGCCGTAGGAACCGGCGTGGGTGCCGATGACATTGCGCTGCAGGCGGTTGGTGGTGGTGCCGACCAGCGGGCCTCGTTCCAGCGGATCGGCAGCACCCCAGTGGAGGGTCAGCAGCTCGGTGTCGGCGACCGGCGGGTGTGAGGTCAGGCGGATGTGGCGAGCCTTTTCTGGTCCTGATTCGGCGGACATCGGCACTCCTTGGGTGTTTTGCGGTCGAACCGCGCGAACGGATCATGGCTGACGCATTCCCGTAGTGTTTCAGGCGAGCAGATTCCGTGCCGCGGGCTTCGGCGGACGGTCGACGCTGCCGTGATTCGTCCGGCAGGCGATGATGCCTGCTGCCAATCGTGCGTCGATGCGACTCCTGGGCATGGCGACGTCGGGCATCGGCAAGACCGAGAACGCCGAACTTGCGCCGGTCGACGACCTTCGGGTCGGTGAATTTGATGGAAATCTTTTGTCAATCAGCGTCGTGGGCGCATTTGTTGCTAACTTTGCAAGCCCGATCCGTTCCACCAACGCTGGCGACAGTGGCACCGCCCCGTCGCCAGGCGCGTTCGAACGCGGCCACCGATAACTAACTGAACAGCTCAGGAACCGATTCAATGAATGCATCGATGAACGTCGCCCGTTGCCATCCGCACCGACGATACCGCAGCGTCGCCGGCGCCTTGCTGGCGCTTGCGGTACTGACCCTTGCCGGCTGCGCGGATGACTCCGATCTCGTCGAGATTCCCGTGGATCCGGGCGCGCCACCGGTGGCGACCGTGTTCGGAATCCGCGGCGGCTCCGAACTGGTCCGCTTCAGCCCGGATACGCCGGCGATGGTCAGCGGGATCGGCGCGATCAGTGGACTCGGTGCCGGCGAAACGATCCTGGGGATCGACTTCCGGCCTTCGGACGGCGGTCTTTACGCCGTCACCAGCAGCAGCCGCGTGCTGATCGTCGACCCGGCGACGGCGATCGCCTCGCCGATCCAGCCGATCACCGGAGACGGCACGGCGCTCACCGCCCTGCGCTACGGCATCGATTTCAACCCGGTCGCCAATGCCTTGCGGATCATCGGTGATGATGGCCTGAACCTGCGGGTGCCGACCGCGGCGCTGGTGTCGCCGGCTCCGGCGGAGCCGGTCAATGCGATCGTCGATGGCCGCATGGGATACCTGCGCGGCGTCACGGCGGCCGCGTACACGAACCCGGAGAGCGGGTCGGGTACCACGCTGTTCGTCATCGAAGCCGATACCGACACGGTGTACACGCAGGACGCCAATGCCGGCCGGCTGACGCGGGTCGGGAGTCTGGGTGTCGACGCCACTGCGGTCAGCGGCTACGACATCTACCAGGCCGGTCTGTCGAACGAGCATTACGCGCTGCTGACCACGGCCGACGGCACTGCCATCCATACGATCAATCCGCTGACCGGGGCGGCAACGGCACTGTCGCCGCCGTTGCCTGCGGCCGATTACCGGGGCCTGGTCGTGGTCAATGACGACCGCCTGCAGGAGCCCGGCACGCGCGCCTTCGGCCTGCTCTCCCGTACCCCGTCGGGGGATGTCATCGTCGGCGTGCGGCTGGACCTGCTGACCGGTGCGGTGACCGGCGGGCCGACCACCTTGCCGATCGACGGGCTCGCCGACGGCGAGCATCTGGTCGGGATTTCCGAGCGCACCACGGCCATGGCGGGCGTCAATGGCGGCTACGGCGTATCGGACCAGAACCGGGTCGTCGCGCTGCCGCTCGAGAACGTCGAGAGCGGCCTCGTGTCGGCGACCATCACTGCTCAGCCGATCGGCACGCTCAGCACGCCGCTGGCGGGCACCCGCTTCGGGGTCGATTTCAATCCGCGCGCCGATCTGCTGCGAATCGTCAGCGACAGCGGCCAGAATCTGCGCGTCAATCTGCAGGAAGGCCGGATGATCGCCGATGCGCCGCGCGCCGCCGCGTTCGCCTTCGTCGACGGCACCACGCGTACCGTGCTTCCGGCGCCGCAGATTGTTGCCACCGCCTACCGCGCCGCGCCGATCAGCGGCACCTTCCAGTACGCGATCGATGCGGCGAACAGTTCGCTGGTGCGGGTGGCGGTACCCAACGACGGCGCGCTGGTCGTCGTCGGGCCGCTGGGCGTGAGCTTGCCGACGACCGAAGCCGGCGCTGCCGAGCAGAGTCTGGACATCGCCGGCGCGGCGGACCAGTTCGTCTTCGCCGCACTGCGTCCGGCCGGCAGCGCGCTGTCGACGCTGTACCGGATCGATCTGGGCAGCGGCGCCGCGACGGCGATCGGACCGATCGGCGACAGCGGTGCAGTGACCGCCATCAGTTCGCGCGTTCAGTAAACCGCCGGGTCGCCGCCGGGCGCCGTCAGGGCCAGCCTTCCGGGGCTGGCCCTTTCTTGTGGTGCGGCCACCGGTGACCGTTCGGGGCGATAATCGCGGCCGTTCCCTGGACGCCCGCCGATGGACCCTGATTCCCAGATCACCTCGATTGCCCACGTCATCCAGCTTGCCGTCGCTCCGGTGTTCCTGCTGACCGGTGTCGCGGCGTTCATCGGCGTGATCTCGAACCGGCTCGGCCGCATCGTCGACCGGGCGCGCGATCTGGAGCGGCATCTGCTCAGCGCGTCGCCGGCGCGGATCGAGGCGCTGCGCACCAGCCTGCGCAACCTGGCCAAGCGTGCGCGGCTGGCCAATCGTGCGCTCAGCCTGTGCGTCTGCTGCGCGGTGCTGATCTGCGCCGACATCGTCGTGCTGTTCGTCGGCACGCTGGCCGGCGAGCGCTTCGGCAGCGCAGTTGCCGTGGTGTTCGTGCTGGCGATGCTGGCGCTGATCGTCGCGCTGCTGCTGTTCCTGCGCGAGGTCTACCTGGCGACCCGCTTCCTGCGCATCGATGCCTCCGAGGTCTACGCACCGGAATCCACGACGCCGCCGGAATCCGGGCGCTGAAACGACAACGGCGAACCCGGAGGTTCGCCGTTGCCGGTACCGCGTCGCCGATCAGAGATCGCGCAGCAGCGCGTTGATGCCGACCTTGGAGCGGGTCTGGGCGTCGACGGTCTTGACGATCACCGCGCAGTTGATGCTGTAGCGGCCGTTGTCGCGCGGCAGCGAGCCGGCGACCACCACCGAGCCGGCCGGCACGCGGCCGTAGCTGATCGTGCCTTTCTCGCGGTCGTAGATCGGCGTCGACTGGCCGATGAACACGCCCATCGACAGCACCGAGCCCTTTTCGACGATCACGCCCTCGACGACTTCCGAGCGCGCGCCGATGAAGCAGTCGTCCTCGATGATCGTCGGGCTGGCCTGCAGCGGCTCCAGCACGCCGCCGATGCCGACACCGCCGGACAGATGGACGTTGGCGCCGATCTGGGCGCAGGAACCGACCGTGGCCCAGGTGTCGACCATGGTCCCCTTGCCGACGTAGCCGCCGATGTTGACGAAGCTCGGCATCAGGATCGCGCCCGGCGCGATGTAGGCGCCGCGGCGCACCGAGGCCGGCGGCACGACGCGCGCGCCCTGGGCCTTGAAGCGTTCGGCGCTCCAGCCGTCGTACTTGAGCGGCACCTTGTCGTAGCCGACCAGCGGGCCGGCGCTCAGCGGCACGTTGTCGTGCAGGCGGAAGTACAGCAGCACGGCCTTCTTCAGCCAGTCGTTGACCGTCCAGCCGGATGCCCCCGGCTGGACGCCTCCTGCGATCGGCTCGGCGACGCGGGCGGCGCCGGAGTCCAGCAGTTCGATCGCCGCTTCGACGGCGGCGGCGACCGTGGTGTTCGAGGCGTCGAGCGTGGCGCGGTCTTCCCAGGCGCGCGCGATGACGGCCTGCAGTTCGGTGTTGTTCAAGCGGGATGTCCTTCCTTGATGAAGCGGGTGTCGTCTTACTTTTGCGCGCTTTCGGCGTTCGACAGCGTGCGGGTCAGCACCTCGCGCAGTTCGTCGACCGCCTTGTCGCTGGTGATCGGCTGGTGCTGGCGATCGGTGATGTAGAAGACGTCCTCGGCGCGTTCGCCGATGGTCGCGATCTTGGCGGCGTCGAGCAGGATGCCGCGCTTGTGGAACACCCGGCCGACCAGACTGAGCAGGCCCGGCTGGTCGGCGCAGACCAGTTCCAGCATCGTCCGGTTGCGCAGCGTGTCCTGCGAGATGCTGACCGTCGTCGGCGTGTTGAAGTGGCGCAGGCGGGTCGGTCGGCGGCGGTTGACGTCGACCACCGAGATCGCCGGATCGGCCAGCACCTTGCGCAAGGCCGCGCCGATCTCGTCGAAGCGGTGGGCATTCTCGATCGGCGAGCCGTCGCCTTCGACGACCACGAAGGAGTCGAGCGCGTAGCCGTCGGCCGAAGTATTGATGCGGGCGTCGAGAATGCTCAGGCCGAGCTTGGCCAGCACGCCGGTCGACAGGCCGAACAGATGGTCCCGGTCGCGCATGTAGACAAACACCGTGGTGCCACGGCCGTCGAGCGTCCTGACCAGCACCAGCGGCAGATCGGCCTCCGTGCTGCGGGCGATGGCGTCGAGGTGCCAGACCAGCTCCGACGGCGAGTGGCGCAGGAAGTAATCGGCGTCGAAGCGGCCCCAGATGCGGTCGGTCAGCGCGCCATCGATGTGGCGGGCCTCCGGCAGCGCATAGGCGGCGCGACGCTGTTCGGCGACCCGCTCGGCCATCGAGTACGGGTTGTCGAGGCCACGATCGAAGGCGCGCTTGGTCGAGTGGTACAGCTCGCGCAGCAGGCTTTCGCGCCAGGAGTTCCACAGCGCCGGGTTGGTGGCGCGAATATCGGACACCGTCAGCGTCAGCAGGTAGTCGAGCCGTGCACGGTCACCGACCTTCTGCGCGAAGGCGGTGACGATGTCCGGGTTGGAGATGTCCTGGCGCTGCGCGGTCAGCGACATCAGCAGGTGGTTGCGGACCAGCCAGGACACCAGGTCGGCGTCGGCATGGCTCAGGCCGTGGTCGAGGCAGAACTTCTCGGCTTCCCTGGCGCCGACTTCGGAGTGATCGCCGCCGGAGCCCTTGCCGAGGTCGTGGAACAGGCCGGCGACGAACAGCAGGTCGGGGCGCGCCACGCGCTGCATCACGTCGCTGAAGAACGGCAGCTCGTGGCGGAAGCGCTCCATGCGCAGCCGGCGCAGGTTGCGGACCAGGCGCAGCGTGTGCTCATCGACGGTCAGCGTGTGGAACAGGTCGTACTGCATGTGGCCGATGATCTGGCCGAACACCGGCAGGTAGCGGCCGAGCACGCCGTAGCGGTTCATCCGGCGCAGCGCGCGGGTCAGGCCGTCGCCGTGCTGGAACATGCCGATGAATGTCTCGCGGGTGCGGACGTCGCCACGCACCGCCTCGATCAGCCGGCGATCGCGGCGGATCAGCCGCAGGGTGGCGGTGGAGATGCCTTCGAGCTTCGGGTGCTGCTGCATCAGCGCGAACACTTCGAGCAGCGCCCACGGCGACTTCTGGAAGACGTCGTCGGCGCGCGCCTCGATGTAGTTGCCGCGCAGCTGGAAGCGTGAATTCAGCGGCTTCGGCTCGAGGTTCTGGCCACGGCCGAGGATCGCTTCCTCGAACAGCTGCAGCAGCATGTCGTTCAGGCAGCTCAGGGACTTGATGGTCCGGTAGTAGAGCTGCATGAACTGCTCGACCGCGCGGTTGCGATCCTGATCCTCGTAGCCGAACAGCGTGGCGATCTTGTTCTGGTGATCGAACAGCAGCCGGTCCTCGTGGCGGCCGGTGATCATGTGCAGTGCAAAGCGCACCCGCCAGAGGAAATCCTGGCCGGCGAACAGTTCGTCGCACTCGGTCTTGGTCAGGAACCCGCGCTCGCGCAGCTCGGTCAGGCTGGAGGCGCCGAAATGCCGCTTGGCGACCCAGGCCACGGTGTGGATGTCGCGCAGCCCGCCGGGGCTTTCCTTGACGTTCGGCTCCAGCTTGTAGGCGCTGTCGTCGTACTTGGCGTGCCGGGCCTGCTGCTCGGCAACCTTGGCGCGGAAGAAGGCGTCGACCGGCCACATCGTTTCCGGCCGCATCGCTTCGTTGAGGGCCGTGAACAGCGACAGGTCGCCGATCAGCGGCCGGGCCTCGGTGAGGTTGGTGATCACGCTGACATCGGTCGCCGCCAGTTCGGCGCACTGGGCGACGCTGCGCACTGCCGAGCCGACATCGAGGCCGATGTCCCAGAGGAAGGCGAAGAAATTTTCCAGCCGCGACTTCGCACCGTCGAGCGCGGCTTCGTCGTAGAGCACCAGCAGATCGATGTCGGAGTACGGCAGCAGCTCGCCGCGGCCGTAGCCGCCGACCGCGATCAGCGCCAGGCCACCGTCGCTCTGCGGCAGGAACTGGGTCCAGGCTTCGCGCAGCACTTCGTCGACGAGGTGGGCGCGGGCGTGGACCAGCGAATCAGCCGGCGTGCCTTCGTGGAACAGGCCGACCAGTCGTTCGCGGCCCCAGGCCAAGGTTTCGCGGAACGCGCTGACCGGCTTGCCACCGTCGGCGCGCAGGCGGCTGCGCACGCGACGCGCGGAAAAGACGGCGATGCTGTCGTCTTCGCTGAGATCGATCTCGGCGCCCACGTCAGGCGGTCTCGCCGTCGCGCAAGGTCAGGATTTCGTAGCCCGTTTCGGTCACCAGCACCGTGTGCTCCCATTGCGCCGACAGCGAGTGATCCTTGGTGACGACCGTCCAGCCGTCCGGCAGCAGTTTCACTTCGCAGCGGCCGGCGTTGAGCATCGGTTCGATCGTGAAGGTCATGCCCGGTACCAGTTCCATGCCGGTGCCCGGGCGGCCATAGTGAACGACCTGCGGGTCCTCGTGGAAAATCCGCCCGATGCCATGGCCGCAGTAGTCGCGCACCACCGAATAGCCGCGCGCTTCGGCCACCGTCTGCACGGCGGCGCCGATGTCACCCAGGCGGGCGCCGGGACGCACCTTGCGGATGCCGGCGAGCATCGCCTCGCGGGTGGTTTCGGTCAGCCGTTTGGCCAGGATGCTCGGCTCGCCGATGTAGAACATCTGGCTGGTGTCGCCGTGCCAGCCGTCCTTGATCACGGTGACGTCGATGTTGATGACGTCACCGCGCTTCAGTGGCTTGCTGGCCGGAATGCCGTGGCAGACGACGTGATTGATCGAGGTGCAGATCGACTTCGGAAACGGCATCCGGCCACCGCCGCCACCGTAACCGAGCGGGGCAGGGATGCCGCGCAGCGTGTTGACGATGTAGTCATGGCAGAGGCGGTCCAGTTCCTCGGTCGTCACGCCTGCCTTGACGTGCGGAGCGATCATGGTCAGGACCGACGCTGCCGCCTTGCCGGCGGCGCGCATGCCGTCGCGCTCTTCCGGATTCTTGATGGTGACCGACATGGTGTTCGTGCGTGCCTGCTGCGTGTGGGGGCGAAAGGAATGCTGCGCCCGATGCAGATGGGGCCGCGGTGCGAGTGGTAAGCCGACAGCCGCCTATGGTATAAAGCGCGCCGCCGCAAGGCAACGACGCGAAAAGCCAGCAGATTTTGCCTGATTTCGCGATCCCATCCGCGCACGTCCCTGGGTGTCCTTCGAGCCAGCAAGGCTTTCGGGATTCCACGTTGCGCGGTCAGCCCAACCCAAGGAGATTGCACCATGTCGTCGATCACGATGCGTCAGCTGCTGGAAGCCGGCGTCCACTTCGGACACCGCACCCGTTACTGGAACCCGAAGATGGAGGCCTACATCTTCGGCGACCGCAACAAGATTCACATCATCAACCTTGAGAACACGCTGCCGCTGCTCAAGGACGCCTGCAACTTCGCCGGCAAGCTGGCCGCCAACGGTGGCCGGATCCTGTTCGTCGGCACCAAGCGCGCCGCCCGCGACGCGATCCGCGACGAAGCGGTCCGCGCCGGCATGCCGCACGTCAGCCAGCGCTGGCTCGGCGGCACGCTGACCAACTTCAAGACCGTCAAGGGCTCGATCAAGCGCCTGCACGAGATGGAAAAGCAGGTCGCCGACGGCACCGTCAACCGCCTGTCGAAGAAGGAACAGCTGCTGTTCACCCGCGAGCTGGAAAAGCTGCAGCGCTCGCTGGGCGGCATCAAGGACATGCCGGCGCTGCCGGACGCCCTGTTCATCATCGACACAGGCTACGAGAAGATCGCCGTTTCGGAAGCCAAGAAGCTCGGCATCCCGATCATTGCCGTCGTCGACACCAACAACAATCCGGACGGCATCGACTGCGTGATCCCGGGCAACGACGACGCCATCCGCGCGATCAAGGTCTACGCCCAGTGCATCGCCGACAGCATCATCGAAGGCCGCGGCACCAACACCGTCAACGTGCGCGCCGAAGAGTTCGCGACCGCCGGTGACGACGAGGCCGCCCCGGTTCGTCCGCGCCGTCCGCGCAGCGGCAAGCCGGGTGGCCGCGGCGACCGCGCCGACGCCTGATGCTGCAGTGGCGCGGACGGAACGGTGGATCCCGTTCCGTCCGCGCCATGTTCCCGGCACGTCCGAGGCGGCGCGACAGCGCCGTTTCGCGTTACGGGGCCAGCCCGCGAGCCGTTCCTGGGCTGACACATGAACGCCGTATCGTCGGTCGTCCGACGCATACCTCCCCACATTCGAATCAAGGTTGAACCGACATGAGCACTCCCGTCACTGCTGCCCTCGTCAAGGAACTGCGCGACCGTACCGGCGCCGGCATGAGCGATTGCAAGAAGGCGCTTGAGGCGACCGGCGGCAACGTCGATGCGGCGGCCGAAAAGCTGCGCGTCGACGGCATGGCCAAGGCCGACAAGAAGGGCAGCCGCACGGCAGCCGAGGGCGTGATCTCGATCGCCGTCGGTGCCGACGCCATCGTGCTGGTCGAAACCAACAGCGAAACCGACTTCGTGTCGAAAGGCGACGACTTCAAGGCGCTCGGCGATGCCGCCGCCAAGGCCGCGCTTGCCGCCCGTCCGGCCACGCTCGCCGACCTGCTGGCGCTGAAGGCCGCCGACGGCCAGACGATCGAGGAAATCCGGCGCGGTCTGGTGGCCAAGATCGGCGAGAACATCACCGTGCGCCGTTTCGAGATCGTCGAGAAGGCCGCTGGCCCGATCAACTACTACCTGCACGGCTCGAAGATCGGCGCCGTGGTGGCGCTGAACGCCGGCGACGAGGAACTGGCCCGCGATCTGGCAATGCACGTTGCCGCCAGCGCGCCGCGCTTCCTCGATACCACGCAGATCCCGGCCGAGGTCGTCGAAGCCGAGAAGCGCGTCATCGAAGAGACCATGGCCCGCGAGCAGGCCGAAGCCCAGGCCGAGTCGGACCGCTTCGGCGGCTTCCTCAAGGAAATGGACGCCGAGCGCAGCAACGGCCATTACGACTCGCTCGACGCCGAAGGCAAGAAGAACTGGGACGACGAGTACGCCGGCGTGAAGAAGAAGTTCGGCGGCGGCTACAAGCCGAAGCCGGCCGAGATTCTCGCCAAGATGGCGACCGGCAAGATCGCCAAGTTCGTCAACGACATCACCCTGGTTGGCCAGCCGTTCGTCAAGGATCCGGACCAGACCGTCGAGAAGCTGCTGAAGACCAGGAGCGCCAGCGTCGCCCGTTTCGTGCGGCTGGCGGTCGGCGAAGGCATCGAGAAGAAGACCACCGACTTCGCGGCCGAAGTGGCAGCCGCGACCCAGGTCTGAGGGGGCGTGGGAACCTGAATTTCAGGTAAAGTAACGTCGGTCGAGGCCCCGGAAACGGGGCCTTTTGGTAGCTGCACCCACCTGGTGTCGCGGGTCGCCTGTTTGAAGCAAGTGCCTGATTTGTCGAGCGGCATTCGGTCTGACGGGCCGGCGATCCTCACCGTTGTCTGACCCGGAGCCTCGTCATTGAATCCACCGCTCGCCGCTGAATCGGTCAAGCCGGCCACGCCGCCAGCTTACAAGCGCATCCTGCTGAAACTTTCCGGCGAAGCCCTGATGGGCGACCTCGGTTTCGGCATCTCGCCGGCGGTGATGAGCTTCCTGGCTGACGAGCTGAAAGAGATCGTCGATCTCGGCGTGCAGGTCGCCCTGGTCGTCGGCGCCGGCAACATCTTCCGCGGCGAAGGCCTGGCGCGTGCCGGCATGGACCGGGTGACCGGCGACCAGATGGGCATGCTGGCGACGGTGATCAACGCACTGGCGATCCAGGACGCCATCGAGCGGGTCGGCCTCGAGGCGCGCGTGCAGTCGGCGATCCGGATCAACGAGGTCTGCGAGGACTTCATCCGCCGCAAGGCGATCCGGCACCTGGAGAAGGGCCGCGTGCTGGTGTTCGCCGCCGGCACCGGCAATCCGTTCTTCACCACCGATTCGGCCGCAGCACTCCGCGCCATCGAGATCTCCGCCGACCTGATGCTAAAGGCCACCAAGGTCGACGGCGTCTACACCGCCGATCCGAAGAAGGACCCGACCGCGACGCGCTACGAGGAACTGACCTACGACGAGGCGCTGGATCGTCGCCTCGGCGTGATGGACCAGACCGCGCTGGTGCTGTGCCGCGACCACAAGATCCGCCTCAAGGTCTACGACATGGACCGCCCGAAGGCGCTGCTGCGGATCGTCACCGGGGATAACTCGCTCGGCACGCTGGTCAAGGTCTGACCGGGGCCATCGAGCATGACGATCACCGAACGCCCTCGCCGATGCCTGCCATCCGCGCGGCGACGTGCCACCCTGTATTCCGTACCTGAACTGTTGCCCTGGAACTGACCCGATGATCGAAGACATCAAGAAAGATGCGACGGCACGCATGCAGAAGACCGTCGACGGCCTCAAGGCCTCGTTTTCCAAGCTCCGCACCGGTCGCGCCTCGACGGCGATTCTCGAACACGTGCGCGTCGACTACTACGGTTCCGAATCGCCGCTGTCGCAGGTGGCCAGCGTGGTGGTCGAAGACGCCCGCACCATTTCCATCGCGCCCTGGGATCGCAACATGATCGGCGCCATCGAGAAGGCGATCCTCGCCTCCGACCTCGGCATCACGCCGAACACCGCCGGCACCACGATCCGCATCAACATGCCGCCGCTGACCGAGGAACGCCGCAAGGACCTGGTCAAGGTGGTGAAGTCGGAAACCGAGAACGCCCGCGTCGCGATCCGCAACGTGCGCCGCGATGCCAACCAGTCGATCAAGGAACTGGCGAAGGAAAAGATCATCACGGCGGACGAGGAGAAGGGCGCCGAGGCGGCGATCCAGAAGCTCACCGACCAGTTCGTCGCCAAGGCCGACGAAACCATGAACGGCAAAGAAAAAGAGCTGATGTCGGTCGGATGACCAGCGACCTGCCGAATCTGCCGGATGCGCGGATTCCGGCGCACGTCGCCGTCATCATGGATGGCAACGGCCGCTGGGCGAAGCAGCGCCTGCGGCCACGCGCGTTCGGTCATCAGGCCGGCGTGAAGTCGGCGCGACGGATCGTCCGTGCCTCGCACAAGGCGGGCGTCAAGGCGCTGACCCTGTTCGCGTTCAGCCAGGAGAACTGGCAGCGTCCGCCGACCGAGGTATCGCTGCTGATGGGGCTGTTCGTCCGCACGCTGCGTCGCGAGGTCGGCAGCCTGCATCGCAACGGCGTGCGCATCCGCTTCATCGGCAATCACGGCGATTTCCCGGCCGAGCTGAAGACGCTGATGCAGGATGCGGAAGCGCTGACCCGCGACAATCTTGGCCTGCAGCTGATCATCGCGGTCGGCTACGGCGGTCATTGGGATATCGCCCAGGCAGCGGGCAGCCTGTGCCGTGATGGCCTGCCGATCACGCCGCAGGCGATCGAGTCGCGGCTGGCGGTCGCCGACCTGCCGCACCCGGATCTGCTGATCCGCACCGGCGGCGAGAAGCGCCTGTCGAACTTCCTGATGTGGCAGCTGGCGTACACCGAGCTGCACCTGGTCGACACGCTGTGGCCCGATTTCGACGAGGCGTCGTTCGCCGACGCCCTTTCCTGGTACGCCTCGCGCGACCGTCGCTACGGCCGCGTGCCGGAAGCCAGCTGAGGTATCGCCATGTTGAAGCAGCGGGTCATCACCGCCCTGATCCTGCTGCCCCTGATCCTCGGGCCGATCATCTGGTTCCCGACGCCGTGGCTCTATGTGTTCCTCGCCGGGCCGGGCCTGATTGCCGCCTGGGAATGGACGGCACTGATGGGCATGAGCGAGTCGACAGCACGCTACGCCTATCTGGCGCTGGTCTCGGCGCTGATTGCCGCGGCCTGGTATGCCGGCACGCTCGGTCATGCGCTCTGGGTGGTCGCCGTCGGCGCGATCTGGTGGCTGCACGCGCTGCGTCTGGTGGCCGGCTATCCGGCGAATTTCCGGCAGCGGCCGCCCGGCAGGCTGGCGATGTCGGCCTACGGCCTGCTGATGCTGGTCCCCGCGCTGCTCGGGTTGGCGATGCTGCACGGCGCCGACCACGGCGGGCGACGGATCTTCTTCCTGTTCGAACTGGTCTGGATGGCCGACATCGGCGCCTACTTCGCCGGTCGCCGCTTCGGCAAGCGCAAGCTGGCGATCGAGGTCAGCCCCGGCAAGTCGATCGAAGGCGCGGTCGGCGGCTTCGTCGCGTCGATGCTGGTGGCGGCGCTGTCGGCATCGTGGGTATTCGGCGCCGGCCGCTTCGACTGGCTGCCGATGCTGTTGCTGTGCGCGCTGGTGATCGCGGTGTCGATCGTCGGTGACCTGACCGAAAGCCTGTTCAAGCGTCACCGCGGCGTGAAGGACAGCGGCACCTTGCTGCCGGGGCACGGCGGCGTGCTCGACCGCGTCGACAGCGTGCTCGCTGCGGCGCCGGTGCTGGCGCTCGGCCTGGCCTTGAGCGGTATCTGACGTGACCGGATTCGGGGGCGTGAACCCATTGCCGGGCGCGATGGTCGAAGCGACGCGCTTGTCCCACCTGCGACCCTGACCCATGCTCGACACCCTGCATTCCGCCGGTTCCTTCATCGTTGCCATCGGTGTGCTGGTGGCGTTCCACGAGTTCGGCCATTTCTGGGTCGCGCGCCGCTTCGACATCAAGGTGCTGAAGTTCTCGATCGGCTTCGGCCGGCCGCTGTGGTCACGACGCGGCAAGGACGGCGTCGAGTACATCGTCGCGATGATTCCGCTGGGTGGCTACGTCAAGCTGCTCGACGAGCGCGAAGCCGATGTGGTGGTCCCGCCGCAGGACCTGCCGCACGCTTTCAACCGGCAGTCGGTCTGGAAGCGGATCGGCGTCTATGCCGCCGGCCCGGCGTTCAACTTCCTGCTGGCGATCAGCTTCTACTGGCTGCTGTACATGGTCGGCGTGCCGGGAATGAAGCCGGTGATCGACGAGCCGCCGCCCGGCTCCGTGGGCGCCCGCGCCGGCTTCCATGCCGGCGAACAGATCGTTGCGCTCGACGACCGGCCGATCGCCACCTGGTCGGTGCTTCGCGGCGAACTGCTCGACCACGCCCTGAACCAGGGCGATACCCGGTTCCGGGTGCGCGCCGCCGACGGCAGCGAGCGAACCGTCAATGTCGATCTGCGCAAGGTCCGCATCGACCCGGCGCTGCTGTTCGAGGATCTCGGCCTGGCTCCGTTCGATCCGCCGATTCCGGCGATCGTCGGCGAGGTGGTGGCCGGCAGCGCCGCCGCCCAGGCCGGCTTCCAGCCCGGCGACAAGGTACTGAGCGTCGACGGCGAGGCCGTGCCGTCGTTCCAGGTGCTGCGCCGGATGGTGACGGCGCGCCCCGGACAAGTGGTCAACTTCGCGATCGAACGCGGCGGCGAACAGCAGATATTGAGTGCCATCGTCGGCTCCGAAGGCAGCGGCGACAAGGCGGTCGGGCGCATGGGATTCACCGCGCAGCGCGTGGCGGGGCAGGGCGATTTGTGGCAGGATTTGCGCGCCGAAGTGCGGCTAGGACCTCTTGCTGCGGCCTCGGCGGCACTGCACCAGACCTGGCAGGTTTCCGCGCTGACCCTCCGCTTGCTGTACCGGATGGTGGTCGGCGATGTGTCGGTCAAGAACGTCAGCGGACCGATCCAGATCGCGCAAGCGGCGGGCTTTTCGGCCAGCGCCGGAATGGTTGCGTTCGTAACGTTTGTGGCTTTGGTCAGTGTCAGCATCGGCATCTTCAATCTGCTGCCGATTCCGATGCTTGACGGTGGGCAGATCCTGTTCGGCCTGATCGAAGCGGTGAAAGGTTCACCGCTGTCGGATCGCGTGCAGATGGCGGGACAGCAGGTCGGCATGACCTTGTTGCTGCTGCTGATGGGGCTGGCGTTCTACAACGATGTGGCCAGCATGATCGGCTGACAACGACATTGGGTTCACGAGGGGAAGAGTTCTGAAACGTCTACGCAACACGGCACGCGGAGCGCTGCTGAGTCTGATCGCGATCCTCGTCGCCTCGCCGGCCGCGTGGGCTTTCGAGCCGTTCGTCATCAAGCAGGTGCGTGCCGAAGGCTTGCAGCGCCTCGAACTGGGCACGGTGCTGACCTACTTCCCGCTGTCGGTCGGCGACGAGATGACCGAGACCGCGTCGCGGACGGCGATCCGCAGCCTGTACAGCTCGGGCCTGTTTCTGGATGTGCAACTGGCGCGCGACGGCGACGACCTGGTCATCAAGGTCCAGGAACGCCCGGCCATCGCCACCTTCAAGCTCGAAGGCAACGACAAGGTCGGTGGCGATGATCTCAACAAGTCGCTGAAGGAAGCCGGCCTCGCCGAAGGCGAGCTGTTCAAGCGCGCGCTGCTCGACTCGGTCGAACAGGAACTGCGCCGCCAGTACTACGCCAACGGCTACTACGACGTCGCCATCGAGGCCAAGGTCACCGAGCTGCCCAACAACCGCGTCGACATCAACATCAAGGTCACCGAAGGCAAGGTCACCAAGATCAAGGAAATCAACATCATCGGGAACAAGGCCTTCCCGAAGGATGTGCTGCTTTCGCAGCTCAAGCTGGAGAAGACCAACTGGATGCCGTTCCAGAAGACCGACCGCTACTCCAAGCAGCAGCTCGGTGGTGATCTCGAAGGGCTCAGCTCGTTCTACCAGGACCGCGGCTACCTGCAGTTCAACGTGTCGTCGGTGCAGGTGGCGCTGTCGCCGGACAAGCAGGACATCTACATCACCATGGCGGTCGATGAAGGTGCCGTCTACAAGGTGTCGAGCCATCGCTTTTCCGGCGAGATCGTGCTCAACGAGAAATTCCTCGACGCGCTGACCTCGACCAAGACCGGCTCGACGTTCTCGCGCAAGGAAGCCACCGAGACCGGCACCCGCATCGAAGGCGCGCTGTCCGACATCGGCTATGCGTTCGCCAAGGTCACGCCGCTGCCGGAAGTCGACGAGCCGAAGCGCGAAGTCGCGCTGAACTACTTCATCGAGCCCGGCAAGCGCGCCTACATCCGGCGCATCAATTTCCAGGGCCACACCGGCACCAACGACGAAACCTTGCGTCGCGAGATGCGCCAGCTCGAAGCCGCGCCGTTCTCGAAGACCGCCGTCGAGCGTTCGCGCGTGCGTCTGGCCCGTCTGCCGTTCATCGAGGAAGCGGAGGTCGAGACCCGGCCGGTGCCCGGCACCGACGACCTCGTCGACATCGAGTTCAAGGTCAAGGAGCGGGCCCCGGGCTCGATCCAGTTCGGCGTCGGCTTCTCCGGCGCCCAGGGCTTCCTGATCAACGCCAGCATCACCAACACCAACTTCCTCGGCACCGGCAACCGGGTCCAGCTTGCCGCCGATACCAGCAGTTTCAACCGCTCGGTGTCGGTCAGCCTGACCGATCCCTATTTCACCCAGGACGGCATCAGCCAGACGGTGTCGGCGTTTTTCCGCAAGTCGCAGTCGGTGATCCGCTTCTCCTCGGGTTTCGACACCAACGTCGTCGGCGGCGATCTGACCTACGGCATTCCGCTGTCGGAATTCACCTCGCTGCGTCTCGGCGGCGGCGTCAGCCAGACGGCAGTCAAGACCTTCCCGGGCGCGTCGAGCAACGAAATCCTCGATTTCGTGATCCGCAACGGCACCTCGTTCACCGAGTTCGAGCTGCGCACCGGTATCGCCCGCGACACCCGCAACCGCACGTTCTTCGCCACCGCCGGCGCCCTGTCGCGTTTCAATCTCGACATCTCGGTGCCGCTCAGCGATCTGACCTTCTACAACGCCAGCCTGTCGCACGAGCAGTACATCCAGCTGCCGTTCAAGTTCTTCACCCGCCACAGCGCGACGGTCGGCTACGTCGATGGCTACGGCAAGAAGAACGACGTGCCGCCGTACGAGCTGTACTTCGCCGGTGGCGCCAACACCGTGCGCGGCTACCGCGATGGCTCGCTCGGGCCGCGCGACTTCCCGAACAACAATCCGTTCGGTGGACGCTTGCGCGCCACCGCGCAGAACGACCTGGTGCTGCCGATCCCGGTGGTCAGCGACAACAAGACGACACGCGCCAGCGTGTTCTTCGACATCGGCAACGTCTACGAGAAGCCGGGCGATTTCCGGGTCTCGAACCTGCGCCAGGCCTACGGCCTGAGCTTCAGTTTCTTCACGCCGATTCTCGGCCTGCTGAGCCTCAGCTACGCCTTCCCGTTGAACGATCAGGTCGGCGATTTCACCGACGCCTTCCAGATCAACTTCGGTACCGGCTTCTGAAGCGTCTGCACGCCGCCGCCCTTTCTTGCAGCACCCTGTGAAACCCAACGAGAGACCAACATGATTCAGTCCCGCATCCTTGCCGCCATCGCCACTTGCGCCACGCTGGCGCTGTTCGCCGCTCCGACGGTGGCGCAGGCGCAATCGAAGGTTGCCGCCATCCGTTTCGACGATGCCGTGCGCGCGTCGCCGCAATACAAGCAGGCCGACGCCAAGATGACCGCCGAGTTCTCGAAGCGGAAGAGCGATCTCGAAGCGCAGTCGAAGCAGTTCGAGTCCGACGTCGAGAAGTTCAAGCGCGACCGGGTGACGATCAGCCCGGACGCCCAGGCGAAGACCGAAAAGGACCTCGCCGCGCGCCAGGTCGACCTGACCCAGGCCGGTCGCAAGTTCCAGGAAGATGCCCAGACCCGTCAGCGCGAGCTGACCAACGACGTGGTCGGCAAGGTCCGTGACGCCGTGGTCGCCGTCGCCAAGGAAAAGGGCTACGACATGGTGATCGCCGATCCGGTCTATTCGACGACCACGCTCGACATCACCGACGACGTGGTCAAGAAACTCGGCGGCACGAAGTAAGCGCGCGGCAGATATGTCGGCAGCACGGCCCTTGCTGACGCTCGGCGCGATCGCCGAGCGTCACGGGCTCGACCTGCGGGGCGACCCATCGATCCTGATCGAAGGGGTCTGCTCGCTATCCCCGGGCGTGCCGGGCCGCCTCGGCTTCTGTGGCGACCCCAAGCTGCTGCATCAGCTCGCCGGCTCGAAGGCAGCGGCGGTGATCGTCGCCGCCCGCAATGCCGGCGGCTTCGCCGGCAACCTCCTGATCGCCGCCGATCCGGCGCTGGCCTTCGTCGGCATCGCCCGGGAATTCGATCGTGCCGAGGAGTTCCCGGAAGGGCAGCATCCCTCGGCCGCCGTCGACCCGACGGCGCGGATCGGTGCCGGCTGCGGCATCGGCCCCGGTGCCGTCGTCGAGGCCGATGTGGTGCTCGGCGCCGGCAGCTACATCGGCCCGAACTCGGTGCTGCGCCGCGGTGCCTCGATCGGCGCCGGCTCCCGGCTGGAAGCGAACGTCTACGTCGGCCCGGATTCGGTGATCGGCGCGCGCGCGCGCCTGCTGCCGGGGGCGGTCATCGGCGGCCGCGGCTTCGGCCTGGCGCGCAGCAAGTCCGGCTGGGTCGAGGTGCCGCAGCTTGGCCGGGTGGTGATCGGCGACGACGTCGAAGTCGGTGCCAACACCACCATCGATCGCGGTGCGCTCGATGACACGGTCATCGAGGACGGCGTCAAGCTCGACAACCAGATCCAGATCGCGCACAACTGCCGGATCGGCGCCGGTACGGCGATCGCGGCCTGCGTCGGCATTGCCGGCTCGACCACGATCGGCCGCAACTGCATGATCGGGGGCGCCTCGGTGATCGGCGGCCATATCGAGATCGCCGACAACGTGCTGCTGTACGGCTACGCGATGGTCACCAAGTCGATTCCGGTATCCGGCCAGTACGGCTCGGGCATTCCCGCCCAGCCGGCGCGCGACTGGCGGCGCGAGGTGGCGCGGATCCGGCGTCTGCCGAAGATCGACGAGCGGCTCGCGGCGATTGAACAACTGCTGAAAATGAATCCGTCAACGGGAGACGAGAACGGTGAGCAAGGCGATCTTTGACATTCGCGACATCATGGCGATGCTGCCGCATCGCCAGCCCTTCCTGCTGGTCGACAAGATCATCGAGCACGATCCGGGCAAGTCCCTGGTGGCGATCAAGAACGTCACCTACAACGAGCCGTTCTTCCTCGGCCATTTCCCGACCGTGCCGACCATGCCGGGCGTGCTGATCATCGAAGCGCTCGCGCAGGCCTGCGGCCTGCTGACGGCGATCGAGACCGGCATCAAGCCGGATTCCGGGATGATCTTCTACTTCGCCGGCATCGAGGACGCCCGCTTCAAGCGCATCGTCGAGCCGGGCGACCAGCTGCGCTTCGAGGTCAGCCTCGACAAGGTCAAGCGCAACCTGCGCCGCTTCAAGGCGCGGGCGACCGTCGACGGCGAACTGGCCTGTGAAGCGACCCTGATGTGCGTGCTCAAGGACGCCTCGCGTCCAGGGCCGGCCGACGCGGAACCGGCGGCCTGAACGCTGCGATGAGCGCGCCCCTGATCCACCCGACGGCGATCATCGACGCCGGCGCCCGGCTGCACCCGACGGTGTCGGTCGGCGCGTATTCGATCATCGGCCCGGACGTCGAGATCGGCGAGGGCACCACGGTCGGCCCGCATGTGGTGCTGAAAGGTCCGATGCGGATCGGACGCGGCAACACCATCTTCCAGTTCGCCAGCCTCGGCGAGATCAGCCAGGACAAGACCGCGAAGGTCGACGACGCCACGCGGGTCGAGATCGGCGACGGCAATACCATCCGCGAGTACGTCACCATCCAGCGCGGCACCCTGAAGACAGCCGACGGCCTGACCCGGGTCGGCGATCGCAACTGGATCATGGCCAACGTCCACATCGCCCACGACTGCATCGTCGGCAGCGACAACATCCTGGCCAACGGCACCACGCTCGCGGGCCATGTGACCATCGAGGATTGGACCGGCCTCGGCGGCTACACGCTGGTGCACCAGTACTGCCGGATCGGCGGCCACGCGTTCACCGGTGGCGGCAGCGTCATCCTCAAGGACGTGCCGCCGTTCATGATGATCGAAGGCCAGCCGGCCAAGGCCCGCGGCATCAACAGCGAAGGCCTGAAGCGGCGCGGCTTCACGCCTGAGGAGATCGGCGCGGTGAAGGACGCCTACAAGCTGATCTACATGTCGGAGATGCTGATGGCCGACGTCAAGCTGAAGCTGGCCGAGATGGCGATCGGGTCGCCGCATTGCGCGCGCCTGCTGGCGTTCATCGAAAGCTCGACGCGGTCGATCGTCCGCTGAGCCGCGTACCGGCCCGGGATCGCCCATGCACATCGCGCTGATCGCCGGTGAAGCCTCCGGCGACCTGCTCGGCGGCGCGCTGATCCCGGCGCTGCGGGCGCGCTTCCCGGATGTCCGGTTCAGCGGTGTCACCGGTCCCCGGATGCGGGCTGCCGGCTGCGAATCGCTGGCCAGCATTGATCGCCTGTCGGTGATGGGCATCGCCGAAGTGCTGCCGAAGCTGCCGGACCTGTTCCGGCTGCGCGCCGAACTGGTCGCATGGCTGTCGGCCGAGCGGCCGGACGTGGTGATCGGCATCGATGCGCCGGATTTCAATCTCGGCCTCGAACGGCGGCTCCGTGGCCGTGGCCTGAAGACCGTGCATCTGGTCAGCCCGACGATCTGGGCCTGGCGCCAGGGTCGGGTCAGGACCATCGCGAAATCGGCCGATCTGGTGCTGTGCCTGTTCCCGTTCGAGCCGGCCTTCTACGCCGGCCACGGCGTGCGCGCCGAGTACGTCGGCCATCCGCTCGCCGAGGAACTGGCCGATCCGGTCGGACAGCCGGAGGCACGTCGCGCGCTGGGTCTGCCGGTCGACGGGCCCTGCCTGGCGGTGCTGCCGGGCAGTCGAGGTGGTGAACTGAAGCAGCTGGCGGTGCCGTTCGCCCAGGCGGCGGCACGGCTGGCGTCGATCACGCCGGGGCTGTCGGTGGTCACGCCGATCGCCAAGCCGAGCCTGCGGCCGATCATGGAGCGGGCGGTCGCCGGGCACGCGCCGGGGCTGAACTGGATCCTGGTCGACGGTCATTCCCGCGCGGCGATGCGCGCCGCCGATGTCGTGCTGCTGGCCTCGGGCACGGCCACGCTCGAATGCCTGCTGCTCGATCGGCCGATGGTGGTCGGCTACCGGATGTCGGCGTTCACGGCCTTCCTGCTCGATACCTTGGGGATGCTGAAGATCCGCCACGTCAGCCTGCCGAACCTGCTGAGTGCCGAGCCGGTGGTACCGGAACTGCTGCAGCAGCATCTGCGGCCGGCGGCGCTGGCCGATGCGCTGGCGCAGCTGCTCGCCGATCCGGCCGCACGCGAACGCCAGCGGTCGCAGTTCGCGCCGGTCCGTGCCGAACTGCGTCGCAATGCCGCGCAGGCGTCGGCGGCGGCGATCGCCGAGCTGATTACCGGCCGATGAGGATCGCCGGCATCGATGAAGTCGGCCGCGGCTGTCTGGCCGGGCCGGTCTACGCCGCCGCCGTGGTGCTGCCGGCCGAGCACGGCCTGATCGGCCTGAAGGATTCCAAGGCGCTGTCGGCGCGCCAGCGCGAGCGGCTGGTGCCGCGGATCGAAGCGGTGGCGCTGGACTGGGCGATCGGCATCGCCACACCTGAGGAAATCGACGCGATCAACATCCTGCAGGCGACCTTTCTGGCCATGCGCCGAGCCGTCGAGGCGCTGCAGGCCGTGCCCGATCTCTGCCTCATCGATGGCAGCCAGGCGCCGAAACTGCCCGTGCCGATCCGCATGGTGATCGGTGGCGATCGTTCGGAAGACGCGATCATGGCCGCGGCGATCATCGCCAAGGTCGCCCGCGATGCCGAGCTGGACCGGCTCGACGCGCAGTTCCCCGGCTACGGGCTGGCGAGGCACAAGGGCTATGGTACGCCGGTGCATCTGAAAGCCTTGCGCGAACAAGGGGCTAGCCGCATTCACCGGCTGAGCTTCGGGCCCTGCGCCGAAGCGGCGGGGCGCGCTCGCTAGAATCCGGGAACGGCGACATGCCTGTCCCCGTTCACAGCACTCCGGTTCCGATGTTCGTCCACCTTCACCTGCACACCGAATTCTCGCTGGTCGACAGCCTGATTCGCGTCGAGCCGCCGGCGCGCAAGAGCGCGGGCGCCAACGTGCAGACCCTGACCGGCTTCGCCGCCGGGCTCGGCCTGCCGGCGGTCGCCGTCACCGATCAGGACAACCTGTTCGCGATGGTGAAGTTCTACAAGCTGGCCGAAGCGGCCGGCGTCAAGCCGATCATCGGCGCCGATGTCTCGCTGCAAGAGCACGGCGATGCCGAAGGCGCGGAAAGCCTGACCCTGCTGGTCCAGAACGCCACCGGCTATCGCAATCTGACCCGGCTGGTGTCGCGCGCCTACAGCGAAGGGCAGTCACGGGGCCGGCCGCGGATCCAGCGCAGCTGGCTGGCCGAGGCCAGCGACGGCCTGATCGCGCTCAGCGGTCGTGATGGCGAGATCGGCAAGGCGCTGCTGGCCGGCCGGCTCGACCATGCAAGGGCGGTCGCCGGCTGGTGGGCGACCCATTTCCCGGATCGTCTGTACCTCGAAATCACCCGCTGCGGCCGGCGCAACGACGAGGATCATCTGGTGGCGGCGATCGGCTTTGCCCGCGAAGTCGGCCTGCCAGTGGTGGCGACCAACGACGTGCGCTTTCTGGAGCGCGGCGATTACGACGCCCACGAGGCGCGGGTCTGCATCAACCAGGGCCGGGTGATCAACGACGAGCGCCGGCCGCGCGACTACACGCCCGAGCAGTACCTGAAGTCGGCCGAGGACATGGCCGCGCTGTTCGCCGATCTGCCGGAGGCGATCGAGAACAGCCTGCAGATCGCCCGTCGCTGCACCCTGAGCCTGAAGTTCGGCGACAACCATCTGCCCGATTACCCGGTGCCGGAAGGGGTCACCGTCACCGGGCATCTGCGCAATGAAGCCGAGGCAGGTCTGAAGCGCCGCTTCGAGACCCAGGGCGCGAGCCAGCCGGTCGAGGACTACCAGAAGCGCCTCGACTACGAGCTGGCGATCATCGAGCGCATGGGTTTCGGCGGCTACTTCCTGGTGGTGGCCGATTTCATCCGCTGGGGCAAGGGCAATGGCGTGCCGGTCGGACCCGGCCGCGGCTCCGGCGCCGGCAGCCTGGTGGCCTATGCGATCGGCATCACCGACCTCGATCCGCTGCCCTACAACCTGCTGTTCGAGCGCTTCCTGAACCCGGAGCGCGTGTCGCTGCCGGACTTCGACGTCGACTTCTGCATCGAGGGCCGCGACCGGGTGATCGCTTATGTGGCCGAAAAGTACGGCCGCGAGCGGGTCAGCCAGATCATCACCTACGGTTCGATGGCCGCACGCGCCGTGGTCCGCGATGTCACCCGGGTGATGGGTCACCCGTACGGCATGGGCGACCGGATCGCCAAGCTGATTCCGGGCGCGCCGGCGTTCAAGGCCGATGCCGAGAAGGCCGGCCGCTCGTCGCTGGAGCACGCGCTGGTCGAGGTGCCGGAGCTGAAGGCCGCCTATGACGCCGAGGAGGACCTGCGCGAGATCATCGATCTCGGCATGGCGCTCGAAGACCTGACCCGCGGCGTCGGCATCCACGCCGGTGGCGTGGTGATCGCGCCGAAGCCCTTGACCGAGTACTCGCCGATGTTCTGCGAAGCCGGCGGCGCCGGCCTGCGCACCCAGTTCGACATGAAGGACTGCGAGACCATCGGCCTGGTCAAGTTCGACTTCCTGGGCCTGCGCACGCTGACCATCATCGAATCGGCGGTGCAGCAGATCAACGCCCGCTATCCGTCGATGAATCTCGACGTGCTGAAGCTGCCGCTCGACGACAAGGAGGCCTACAAGCTGTACGCCGAGGGCCAGACCACGGCGGTGTTCCAGATGGAATCGCAGGGCATGCAGCGCGCCTCGGTGGACCTGAAGCCGGACTGCTTCGAGGACATCATCGCGCTGATCTCGCTGTACCGGCCCGGGCCGATGGACCTGATCCCGCAGTACTGCCGGCGCAAGCACGGAGTCGAGCCGGTCAGCTACCTGCACCCGGACATGGAAGGGGTGCTGAAGCCCACCTACGGCAACTTCGTCTACCAGGAACAGGTGATGCAGATGGCGCAGGTGCTGGCCGGCTACACGCTGGGCGGCGCCGATCTGCTGCGTCGCGCGATGGGCAAGAAGAAGCCCGAGGAGATGGCCAAGGAGCGCGGCAAGTTCGAGAGCGGCGCCCAGGCGCGCGGCATCGATCAGGCGACTGCCGCCTCGGTCTTCGACCTGATGGAGAAGTTCGCCGGCTACGGCTTCAACAAGTCGCACGCGGCCGCCTACGCGCTGGTGTCGTACCAGACCGCCTGGCTGAAGGCGCATTACCCGGCGCAGTTCATGGCGGCGGTGATGTCGGCGGAAATGAGCCACACCGACACCGTGGTGGTGATGCTCGAAGAGTGTCGGCGGATGAAGCTGACCGTGCTGCCGCCGGACGTGAATTCCTCCGAGTACCGCTTCACCGTCAACCTGAAGGGCGAGATCCTCTACGGCCTCGGTGCCGTGAAAGGTGCCGGCGAGGGGGCGATCGAAGGGATCATTTCGGAGCGGCGGGCGAATGGCCGCTACGCCGACCTGTTCGACTTCTGCCGCCGCATCGATACCAGGAAGGCCAATCGCCGGGTGCTCGAAGCACTGATCGGCGCCGGGGCGATGGACGCTTTCCAGCTCAATCGTCCGAGCCTGATGAAGACCCTGCCGAAGGCGCTGCAGCTGGCCGAGCAGACCGCCGCCAGCGCCGGCGCCGGGATTTCCGACCTGTTCGGTCTCGGCGGTGCCGGTGACGCGGCGAGCACGCCGAGTGTCGCCGCCGAGATCGAACCGGACTGGGAAGCCAACGAGCGGCTGGCGATCGAGAAGAAGGTGCTCGGCCTGTACCTGTCCGGCCATCCGGTGACCGCATTCAAGTCGATCATCGACCAGGTCTGCAGCGGCTCCATCAAGGCGCTGATCGACGAGAACGCCGTGCCTCCGGAATTCGGTGGCAGCGCCGGCGGCGGTGGCGACGACGAGGACGGCGCCCCCGCGCCACCGCGGCGCCGGGGCGGGCGCAAGCAGGTGATGCTGGCCGGCTGGCTGACCGACATCCGCACCATCATGGGCGACCGGCCGGGCAAGATCCTGATCCTCGACGACCGCACCGCCCAGCTGGTCTGCTGGCTCGATTTCCAGGACTGGCAACGCTTCCAGACCCTGCTCAAGCCGGACACGCTGATCTTCGCGACCGGCTCGATCAGCGCCTCGCAGCGCGAAGGCCGCGAACTGGAATACCGCCTGCAGGCGCGCAGCTTCTACGATCTCGACGCGCTGATGCGCGAGCGTACCGAGCGGGTTACGCTGACGTGGAAGAAGCCGTCGGTGACGGTCCCGGCGCTGTCGCAGCGGCTGACGCCGTTCCGCAGCCCGAATGGCGCGACTGTTGCGGTGGAATACTGGAACGGCGTGGCGCGCGCGATGCTTGACTGGGGACCCGCATGGCGGCTCAAGTACGACACGGCGGCCGAGGCCGAATTCAAGCGCCTGCTCGGTCCGGACAGCGTCAAGGTCGAATTTCGGCGCTGGGTCGCACCGGTTTCTTCCAATCAGAGGTCTAGGGCAGAATACGACGATGGCGAATAACATGACGTACCTGGATTTCGAGCAGCCGATTGCCGACCTCCAGAAGAAGATCGAAGAGCTGCGTTTCATGACCGGCGGCTCCGAACTCAATCTGACCGACGAGATTTCCCGTCTCGAATCGAAGATCGGCGAGGCGACCAAGTCGATCTTCGCCAACCTCACGCCCTGGCAGATCGCCCAGCTGGCCCGTCATCCGCAGCGGCCGTACGCGCTCGATTACGTGCACGGCGTCTTCACCGAATGGGAAGAACTGCACGGCGACCGCCACTACGCCGATGATCCGGCGATGGTCTGCGGCGTTGCCCGGCTCGAAGGCCGCGCCGTGGTGGTGATCGGCGAGCAGAAGGGCCGCGATGCCAAGGAGCGCGTCTATCGCAACTTCGGCATGCCGCGTCCCGAGGGCTACCGCAAGGCCCTGCGGGTGATGAAGCTGGCCGAGAAGTTCAACCTGCCGATCGTCACCTTCATCGACACCCCAGGCGCCTATCCGGGTATCGGTGCCGAGGAACGCAACCAGTCGGAAGCGATCGCCCGCAACCTGTTCGAGCTGTCCAAGCTGCGCGCGCCGATCGTCGCCACGGTGACCGGCGAAGGCGGCTCGGGCGGTGCGCTGGCGATCGGGGTCGCCGACCACGTGATGATGCTGCAGTACGGCATCTATTCGGTGATCTCGCCGGAAGGCTGTGCCTCGATCCTGTTCAAGAAGGCCGAGCGCGCCAAGGAAGCCGCCGAGGCGATGCGCGTCACCTCGAAGGACCTGCTCGAATTCAAGCTGATCGACGAGATCGTGCCGGAGCCGCACGGGGGTGCCCATCGCGACCCGGCGCTGATGATGGCGACGCTCAAGGAGCGCATCGTCCATCACGTCGAGCGCCTGTGCCGGGTGCCGATGACCAGGCTGCTGTCGGATCGCTACGGTCGCCTGATGACCTGCGGCACCTTCGAGGAGCCGGCCGAACTGCCGGCCTCAAGCTCCGCCGCTGCCTGATTGCGGCGATGGTCTCAGCAAAGCCCGCTCCGGCGGGCTTTCTCGTTTCCGCCGTCTGCTGTTGCCTACACTGCCGCCATGTCGTCCCGACCGCCTGTCGCGCTGATGCCCCCGCTGCCCGCGTTGCCGGACGGCGCGCGGGTGCTGGTCGGCTACAGCGGCGGGCTTGATTCGACCGTGCTGCTGCACGCGCTGGCGGCGGCCGGAGCACCGGGACTGACCGCCGTCCATGTCCATCACGGCCTGCAGGCGGCGGCTGACGACTGGGCTCGCCATGCGGCCACCGTCTGCGCTGCATTGGCGGTGCCGCTGATTGCGTGCCGCGCCCGCATCGCCGCGGACGCCGCCGCCGGCCCGGAGGGCGCGGCCCGCGAGGCGCGCTATGCGCTGCTGCGCGCGCAGATGCGGCCGGGCGACCTGCTGGTCACGGCGCATCATCGTGATGATCAGGTTGAAACCGTGCTGCTGCGGTTGATTCGCGGTGTCGGCGTGCACGGGCTGGCGGCGATGCGGCCATTGACCACGTTCGCGCCCGGGCAGCTGTGGCGGCCGCTGCTCGATCAGCCGCGGGCGGCCTTGCGCGACTACGCCGAGCGCCATGCGCTGACCTGGGTCGACGATCCGCACAACGACGATCCGCGCTACGCCCGCAGCTGGCTGCGCCAGCAGTTCCTGCCCGGCCTGCGCGCGCGCTTTCCGCAGACCGACGACAGCCTGGCGCGGACCGCGCGGCTGGCCGGCGAAGCGACCGACCTGCTTGACGAACTGGCGGCCGCGGACCATGCCGCTACGGCCTGCGGCATGGCGTTGTCGGTCAGCGCGCTGCTGGCGTTGTCGCCGGCCCGGCGTCACAACCTGATCCGCTGGTGGCTGGCGCGGCAGCAATTCCGGGCGCCGTTCGCGGTGACCCTCGACCGTATCGATCGCGAATTGCTGGCGGCGGGTAGCGACGCCGAGCCACTGATCCACTGGCCGGGTTGCGAACTGCGCCGCCATCGCGACCGGCTGCTGGCGATGGCGCCGCTGGCCGCCGAGCCTCCACCGGGCGACTGGGGCCTGTGGCAGTCCCGCGCGGCGCCGGCGCTGCCGACGGGCTGCGGGGCGCTGTTCAGCGATCACGCTCCGCCCCAGCCGCTGCGCATTCGCAGCCTGATGCCGGGGGAGGCGATCCGGCTGGCCGGCCACCCGCATCGCAAGCGCTGCCGCAATCTGTTCCAGGAGTGCGGCATCCCGCGCTGGGCCCGGTCACGGCTGCCGGTGCTGGAAGCCGACGCTGAGGCGTTCTGCATCGCCGGCGTCGGCGCGACCGACGGCTGGCAGCAATGGCTGGCCGCGGCCGGCTGGCGGGGCCACTGGCGACCTGGGCTTGCCGGCCTGCCGGATTCCATCGCGCTGACCGCCGCTCCGCTCGGTCGCGATTGCCCGTAAAATCTGCGCTTCTTTCGCGCCCCCGCTCCGCTCATGCCCGACGTCTCCCAGGCCCCAGCCCTCGCGGCTGGCCAGACCCGATTCATTTTTGTCACTGGCGGCGTCGTGTCGTCGCTCGGCAAGGGCATCGCCGCCGCGAGCCTTGGCGCGATCCTCGAATCGCGCGGTCTGACGGTATCGATGATCAAGCTCGACCCGTACATCAACGTCGACGCCGGCACCATGAGTCCGTTCCAGCACGGCGAAGTGTTCGTCACCCAGGACGGCGCCGAAACCGACCTCGACCTCGGCCACTACGAGCGCTTCCTGCGCGGCAAGACCAGCCGCCTGTCGAACGTGACGACCGGCCAGATCTACCGCCACGTGCTCGAGAAGGAGCGCCGCGGCGACTACCTCGGCCGCACCGTGCAGGTGATTCCGCACATCACCGACGAGATCCAGAACCGCATCCGCGACGGTGCCCGCGGCGCCGACATCTGTCTGGTCGAGATCGGCGGCACGGTCGGCGACATCGAGTCGCTGCCGTTCCTCGAGGCGATCCGCCAGATGGGCGCGGAACTCGGCGACAAGCTGGCGATGTTCGTGCACCTGACCCTGCTGCCGTACGTGAAGTCCTCGGGCGAGTTGAAGACCAAGCCGACCCAGCACTCGGTCAAGGAACTGCGCTCGATCGGCATCCAGGCCGACGTGCTGCTGTGCCGTTCGGAGAAGCCGATCCCCGATGGCGAGAAGCGCAAGATCGCGCTGTTCACCAACGTGCCGTACCGCGCGGTGATTTCGGCGGTCGATCTCGACGACATCTACAAGATCCCGGGCTGGCTGCACCAGCAGGGCTTCGATGATCTGGTCGTCGAGCATTTCGGCCTGCAGTGCCGCCCGGCCGATCTCAGCGCCTGGGAGCGAGTGGTCGAGGCGCGCGCCGAGCAGGACGTCGAAGTGCAGGTGGCGATGGTCGGCAAGTACGTCGACCTGGCCGATGCCTACAAGTCGCTCAACGAAGCGCTGTACCACGCCGGCCTGCACACCAGGACGCGAGTCAAGATCCGCTTCATCGAATCGGAAACCGTCGAGAGCCAGGGTCTCTCCGTGCTGCAGGGCGCCGACGCGATCCTGGTGCCTGGCGGCTTCGGCGAGCGCGGCATCGAAGGCAAGATCGAAGCGGCGCGCCATGCCCGCGAGAACCGCATTCCCTACCTCGGCATCTGTTTGGGCATGCAGGTCGCGGCGATCGAGTACGCGCGCAACGTCTGCGGCCTCGACGGTGCCCATTCGACCGAATTCGCGCCGGCTTCGCCGCACCCGGTGATCGCGCTGGTCACCGAGTGGAAAGACGCCACCGGCCGGATCGAGACGCGCAGCGAGAATTCCAACCTCGGCGGCACCATGCGCCTTGGCATCCAGACCTGCCGCCTGATCGCCGGCAGCAAGTCGCGGGCGCTGTACAACTCCGAACTGATCGGCGAGCGCCACCGCCACCGCTTCGAGTTCAACAACAACTACCGCGACCGGCTGCAGGACAAGGGCATGAAGATCGCCGGGACCTCCGAAGACGGTGAACTGGTCGAGATCCTCGAACTGCCCGAGCATCCGTGGTTCATCGGCTGCCAGTTCCACCCGGAATTCACCTCGACGCCGCGCGACGGCCACCCGCTGTTCGAAGGTTTCGTCCGTGCCGCACGCGAGCAGCATCTGGCCCATCAGGCTTCGGAACCGACCAAGGTGACAGGATGAAACTCTGCGGACGCGACATCGGCATCGATCAACCGCTGTTCCTGATCGCCGGCCCCGACACGCTGGAATCGCTTGATCTGGCGCTGGAAGTCGCATCGCACATCAAGGCGATCGCCGATCGCCTCGGCATCCTGTACGTGTTCAAGGGCTCGTTCGACAAGGCCAATCGCTCCTCCGGCCGCAGCTATCGCGGCCCGGGCCTGGAAGACGGCCTGAAGATCATGGAGACGGTCAAGGCGAAAGTCGGCGTCCCGGTGCTGACCGATGTCCACGAGGACACGCCGGTGGCCGAGGTGGCGGCTGTGATCGACGTGATCCAGACGCCGGCCTTCCTGTGCCGGCAGACCAACTTCATGCAGAAGTGGGCGATGAGCGGCCGGCCGATCAATGTCAAGAAAGGCCAGTTCATGTCGCCGTGGGAAATGGGCAACGTCATCGACAAGATGACCGACGTGGTGCCGCCCGGCCATGTCGAGCACACGCCGTTCATGCTCTGCGAGCGCGGCTTCAGCTTCGGCTACAACAATCTGGTCGCCGACATGCGCGGGCTGGCGATCATGCGCAGGTTCGCGCCGGTGGTATTCGATTCCACGCACACCGTGCAGCTGCCGGGCGGGCAGGGCAATGCCTCCGGCGGCATGCGCGAAATGATTCCGGTGCTGGCCCGGGCGGCGGTCGGCGCCGGCGTTGCCGGCATCTTCATGGAAACCCATCCGAAGCCGGAACTGGCGCTCTGCGACGGGCCGAACTCGCTGCCGCTGGCGGAGATTGGCGATCTGCTGGAAACGCTGGTCGCGCTCGACCGTCTGGTCAAGGGCAGGCCGCTGCTGGAGTCGCGCCTGAAGTCCTGAGGCAATCTCGATCACGCTGCGCCGCGCCAATGCCGTGGCAGGCCGGGGGATCGCAACGTAGAATCCGGGGACTTCCCACCCTTCGAATACAACAACCAAGAGGTTTGCTGATGTCCGAGATCGTCCGCGTCCTGGCCCGTGAAATCATCGACTCACGTGGCAATCCGACGGTGGAAGCCGAAGTCTTCCTCGAGAGCGGATTCTCCGGGCGTGCAGCGTCGCCGAGCGGTGCCTCCACCGGTACCCGCGAGGCCGTCGAACTGCGTGATGGCGACAAGAAGCGCTATTTCGGCAAGGGCGTGCTGAAGGCGGTCAAGAACGCCGAAACCGAGATTGCCAAGGTCGCCATCGGTCGCGATGCCCAGGACCAGACCGGCCTCGACGAAGCGCTGATCAAGCTCGACGGCACCGAGAACAAGGCGCGCCTTGGCGCCAACGCGATCCTTGCCGTGTCGCTGGCCACCGCCCACGCCGCCGCCGCCGAGAACGACCAGCCGCTGTTCCGCCACCTCGGCGGCCTGCAGGCCGATACCCTGCCGGTGCCGATGATGAACGTCATCAACGGTGGCGCCCATGCCGACAACAACATCGACATCCAGGAATTCATGATCCTGCCGGTCGGCGCGTCGAGCTTCTCGGAAGCGATGCGCACCGGCGCGGAGATCTTCCACACGCTGAAGAAGGTGCTGCATGCCCGCAAGCTGAACACCGCGGTCGGTGACGAAGGCGGCTTCGCGCCGAACCTCGAATCCAACGAGGCCGCGCTGGCGGTGCTGATGGAAGCGATTTCGGCCGCCGGTTACAAGCCGGGTGTCGATGTCTTCCTCGGCCTCGACGTCGCCTCCAGCGAGTTCTTCAAGAAGGGCAAGTACCACCTCGAAGGCGAGGGCAAGCAGTTCTCGGCCGACCAGTTCACCGACTATCTCGCCGGCCTCGTCGACCGCTACCCGATCATCTCGATCGAGGACGGCTGCGCCGAAGGCGACTGGAAGGGCTGGGGCCTGCTGACCGAGAAGCTCGGCTCGAAGGTGCAGCTGGTCGGCGACGACCTGTTCGTCACCAACACCAAGATCCTGGCTGAAGGCATCATCCGCGGCATCGCCAACTCGATCCTGATCAAGCCGAACCAGATCGGCACCTTGACCGAGACCCTGGCCGCGATCCGCATGGCCACCGATGCCGGCTACTCGGCCGTAGTCTCGCACCGCTCGGGCGAGACCGAGGATGCGACCATCGCCGACATCGCCGTCGGCACCGCAGCCACCCAGATCAAGACCGGCTCGCTGTGCCGCTCGGATCGCATGGCCAAGTACAACCAGCTGCTGCGCATCGAGCGCATGCTCGGCAGCCGCGCCAAGTACCCGGGTGCCGGCGGCTTCCCGGTCGCGGTCGGCAAGTAAGTCAGGGCCATGCCATGAATCGTCGCGTCGCTGTCGCCATCCTGAGCGTCATGCTCGCCGGCCTGCAGTACCGGTTCTGGATCGGCGACGGTGGCGTGTACGAGACCGGTCGGCAGCAGGTGGCGGTGGAAGCCCGCATCGCCGACAACGCCAAGCTGCAGCTGCGCAACGCGGCGCTGCAGGCCGAAGTCGACGACCTGCGCGCCGGTGGCGCGGCGATCGAAACCCATGCCCGCAAGTCGCTGGGCATGGTCAAGCGCGAAGAAACCTTCTTTCTCGTCGTCAACGCGACGGCTGGCGATGTCGCCACCCCCTGATCGGCAGTCGCCGATCCTGCGATGAACTCGGGTTCGCGCCGCAACGGCGGTCCGGCGCCGCGCTACTGGGCCGTGCTGGCCTCGGCCGGCGGCGGCGCCCGGATGGGGCTCGGCAGGCCCAAGCAATATCTCAACCTGCAAGGCCGGGCTCTGCTCGAATGGAGCCTGGCACCGTTCCTCGATGCCGGCTGGATCGACGGCGTGGCGCTGGTGCTGGCCCGCGGCGACAGCGAGTTCGCACGGCTGCCGATTGCCCGTCATCCCAAGATCGTCACCGTGACCGGCGGCGCGGCGAGAGTCGATTCGGTGCTCGCCGGGCTGTCGGCGATCTCGGCGATCAGTCGGCGCCTGCAGGCACCGGTCTACACGCTGATCCACGATGCGGCGCGCCCCTGTCTGACCGTCGACGACATCGAGCGCCTGCGCGACGAGGCCAGCGATGACAATGGCGGCCTGCTGGCCTTGCCAGTCACCGATACGCTGAAGCGGGCGACGCGCGAACGCAGCGTGGCGACCATCGACCGCACCGAACTCTGGCGCGGCCAGACGCCGCAACTGTTCCGGCTCGACCTGCTGCGCAACGCGCTGGAACGCAGCCGCAGCCGCACGCCGCCGTTCGACGACGAAGCGGCGGCGATGGAAGCGGCCGGCTACAAGCCGCTGCTGCTGCGAGGTCGCGAATCGAACCTCAAGGTCACCTATCCCGAAGACCTGCCGCTGGCCGAGTTCTGGCTGTCGCGGCAGGAATACGCGCGCTGAGACCTCACGGCGCCTCCAGCCAGATCCGCCAGGTTTCGCTGCCGTTGACCTGCAGCGAATACGTGCCCGGCTTCTCGATCAGGTAGACGTCCTCGCCGCCACCGTGCAGCACGATGTTCTGCGCGACCTTGCCATCGCCGTCGCGCAGGTACATCACGAAGATCGCGCCGTCGCTCTGGTAGCGCAGGCGCTGTGGCCCGGCGATCGCGAAGGCCTCGGTGGTCGCGCCGTGGCGGCCGGCAAAGCGCGGCGGCGAGTGACGGATCGCCAGACCATCGAAGCAGGCGAGGCGCCGGTCGCGATCGGCGATCGCCCGGCAGCCCTGCAGTTCGTCGGGAATGTCGATGCTGCTGGCCGACGCTGTGATCGTGGCCGCCAGCAGCACCAGCGCGATGAGGCGACGGCTCACTTCGCGCTTTTCGCCTGGCCTTCCTCCCAGGCCTTGGTGCCGGTCTGCCAGTGCTGCGGGCAGCCGGTGCAGTCTTCCATCAGCGCGTCCTGGAAGATCGCGAAGCGGATCAGGGCGCCGTCCATCACCGCGTTCGACAGGTTGGCCTCGTAGAACTTGGTTTCCTGCAGATCGGTGTTGATGAACTTCGCGCCGTCGAAGTTGGCGCCCTTGGCCATCGCCTTTTCCAGCGTCGCGGCGGTCAGGTCGGCGCCGGTCAGATCGGATTTCGCCATCCGCACGAAGCGCAGGTCGGCGCCGCGCAGACTGGCCTTGGCGAGCCTGGCGCCGCCCATGAAGGCGATCTCCAGACGGGTGCCGTCGAGGTTCGCGCCGTTGAGCCGCGCGCCATTGAGATTGGCGTGGCGCAGGTCGGCGCGGGCCAGGTTGGCGCCGTCGAGCAGCGCGCCTTCGAGATTGGCGTGACGCAGGTCGGCATGGCGCAGGTCGACCCCCGGACATTCGCTTTTCGGGGCGATCAGGCAGCCGTTGACGATCCACGGGTCGGGACGTTCGATCGAATTGACGATGACCTCGACGGCGTGGACCGGTAGCGCGAGCGCGATGCCGAGCAGCAGTGCGGCAGCAGGTGGATGCATGTCTTCATTCCGGAACGCGAAAAAAAGTCAGCCGGCCATCCGCTGCGCGGAAAGCCGGCCGAATCTAGTAAGGTCGTGACCTTGCCTAGAGGAGTCGTGACGGTGCCGGATCCGATGGATCGCGGCACCGCCGGCGGATGTGCAGTTCAGTCGGCGCTGGCGACCGCCTTGCCGGCATTGCCTTCGGCGACCGGCTGCGGGATCTCGAAGACCCAGAACGAGCCGCCCTGCGAGACCGGCTTGGTCAGATCGGCCATGTCGCCGCCCCAGAGCGGCACCGCACCGCCGTAGCCGGAGGCGACGCCGACGTACTGGCGACCGCCGTCTTCCCAGGTGATCGGCGAGGACACCACGCCTGAGCCGGTCTGGAACTTCCACAGTTCCTTGCCGTTCTTGGCGTCGAAGGCCTTGAAGTAGCCGTCGCTGGTGCCGGTGAACACCAGATTGCCCTTGGTGGCCAGGGTGCCCGACCACAGCGGCAGCGGCTCCTTGGCTTCCCAGACGATCTTGCCGCTCTTCGGGTCCATGGCGCGCAGCACGCCGACGTGATCGTCGAACTGGCGCTTGATGCGGAAGCCCTGGCCGAGATAGGCCGCGCCCTTCTTGTAGGTGACGTTCTCGGTCCAGTAATCCTCGCTCCAGTCATTGGAGCCGATGTAGAACAGGCCGGTTTCCGGGCTGTAGGACATCGGATTCCAGTTCTTGCCGCCGAGGAAGTTCGGGGTCACCTGGATGGTCTTGCCCTTCGATTCGCCTTCTGCCGGCTGCGGCGGACGCTGGCCCGGGTTCTCGATCGGACGGCCGGTCTTCAGGTCGAAACCCTTGGCCCAGCTGATGTTCGGCACGAACGGGTAGGCGCCGATCAGCGACGTCGGCTTGTTGATCTTGCCGTCGCGTGCGGTCAGCTTGTCGGTATCGGTGACGAAGAAGAAGCCGTTGCGGTCGGCGTGGGCGCCGGCGCGGATCTTTTTGCCGTCCTTTTCCAGGTCGAACAGGATGATTTCGTTGTTGCCGGAGAAATCCCAGGCGTCGTTCGGCGTGTGCTGGAAGAAGCCGACCGGCTCGCCGGTCGACGGGTCGATATAGACCTGGCCCGAGGTGTACAGCGAATCGCCCGGGGTGCGCTTCCAGGTGTTCCACGGCGCCGGGTTGCCGGTGCCGATGACGATGGTGTTGGTCTTTTCGTCGAACGCGGCGGTCTGCCACGGTGCGCCGCCGCCGTGATGCCAGGCTTCGACCTTGGTCTTGCCGTCCTTCTCGTTCGGCCAGCTCGGCGCCTTGGCGTCGCCGGTGGTGGTCGAATCGGCGCCGTTCAGACGACCGCGATGGCCTTCGACCAGCGGCCGCATCCAGATTTCCTTGCCGGTGTCCGGATCGCGGGCGTAGAGGCGGCCGACGACGCCGAACTCGTCACCCGAGGAGCCGTGGATCAGCAGCACCTTGCCGCTCTTCTGATCCTTGATGATGGCCGGCGCGCCGGTCATCGTGTAGCCGGCCGTATGGTCCTCGAACTTCTCCGACCAGACGACCTTGCCGGTCTTGGCGTTGAGCGCGACGATGCCGGCGTCCAGCGTGCCGAAATAGACCTTGTCGCCGTAGATCGCGGCACCGCGGTTGACCACGTCGCAGCAGGGACGGATGTCGTCCGGCAGGCGGTGCGAGTACGACCACAGCTTCTTGCCGGTCTTGACGTCGAGCGCGAACAGGCGCGAGTACGAGCCGGTGACATAGATGACGCCGTCGTGCAGCAGCGCCTGGCTTTCCTGGCCGCGCTGCTTCTCGTCGCCGAACGAGAACGACCACTTCGGCACCAGCGAGGCGACGTTCGAGGCATTGATCTTTTCGGCAGGACTGAAGCGCTGGGCCTTCGGGCCGAAGCCGTAGGCGAGCACGTTCTCGGTGCTGGCCTGATCGTTCTGGATATCTTCCCAGCTCACCAGCTTGTCGGCCTGGGCGCTGCCACCCGCGGCCATCGCGATCAATCCGGCGGATGCGGCTGCAGCCAGCTGGTGCAGGCGGCGCGGCTTGTCATGGGTCATGAAGTTCCTCCTCGTGTTTGCTTGTCTTGGCTCTCGGTTGGCTGATGCCACCGGGCGAAAGCACTGTAGGAGGCGGAGCATGAGGGGCACCTGAGAGGTCGCTGAGAGTCTTCTCAGGCGCCGCTGCCGGCGTCGGCGGTGCCGGCATCCGGCGCCAGGCCGATCCGGCAGCCGATGCCGCGCACCGTGGAGATTTCGGTCTCGCTGCCGTGCGCCTTGAGCTTGCGGCGCAGGTAGCCCAGATAGACATCGACGGTGTTGATGGCGAGATCGCCGTTATCGCCCCAGGCGCCCGCCAGCAGGCGTTCGCGGCTGACCACTTCGCCGGCGTTGCGCGCCAGGTACAGCAGCAGGTCGAACTCGCGCCGGGTCAGGTTGATGAGCTGGCCGGCGCAGCTGACTTCGCGGGCGCGGACGTCGATCGACAGGTCGGCGACCTGCAGGTGGCTGCGGTCCGGGCCGGCCGACCCGCGCCGAGCCAGCACCTTGACCCGGGCCAGCAGCTCGTCGAAGGCGAACGGCTTGGTCAGGTAGTCGTCGGCGCCGTTGCGGAAGCCTTCGAGCTTTTCGTCCAGCGAGTCGCGGGCGGTCAGCATCAGGATCGGCACCATCTGGCCGGCCTCGCGCAGGTAGCGCGCCAGCGAGCAGCCATCGCCGTCGGGCAGCATCAGATCGAGAATCAGCACCGAGTAGTCGGCACCGGTCAGCTGCCGCGGCACGCCGCTGATGCCACGCAGCCACTGCACGCTGAAGCCCTCGGCGGCCAGGCCGCGGGTGACGAAGCGGCCGATGCCGGGATCATCCTCGACCAGCAACACGCTGTTGTTGTTCACGTCGGCTCCTGAAGCGGAAATTCCATGCGCACCACCAGTCCGCCGTCGTAGGCGTTGCGGGCCGAGATCCGGCCGCCATGCTGTTCGCTGACCCAGCGGGCCACCGCCAGCCCCAGGCCGGCGCCGCCGCGTTCGCGGCCGTCGACGGTCTGGTAGTAGGGATCGAAGATCTTCGGCAGCATCTCGGCGGAGAGGCCGGGGCCCTGATCGGCAATCTCGATCGCATGGCAGTGCTGGCCGTGCTCGATCCGGGCACTGACCCGGCCGTCGGCCGGCGAGAACTTCACGGCGTTGTCGATCAGCGCCAGCGTCGCCTGGCGGATCCAGCTGGCGTCGCCGAGGATCCAGGCCGGCTCGCTGCCGGCGTCGGTGACCAGGAACACGCTGCTCGACCGCGCATAGGCTTCGGCCACTGTCGCCGCCTCGCGCAGGCCGTCGCGCAGGCTCATGCGCTCGCGCTCGATCTGCACCCGGCCGTCTTCAGAACGCGCCAGGCCGATCAGGTCGTTGAGCCGCCGGCGCAGATAGCCGCTGGTGGCCAGGATGTGCTCGAGCGCACTGCGGTAGCCGTCGACCGATTCATCGCGGCTGCGCAGCGCCACCTCGGCTTCGCCGCTGAGCACGGTTACCGGGGTGCGCAGTTCGTGGCTGATCTTGCCGAAGAACAGGCGGCGGCTGGCATCGATCGCGCGCAGCCGCTCGCTGGATTCCTCCAGCTGCCGGGTGCGTTCGCGCACAGTGTCCTCGAGTGCTTCGTTGGCGCCGGTCAGATGCGCCTGCTGCTCGGCGAGGCGGCGGGCCATGGCGTTGCACTGGCGGGCGAGGTCGGCGATCTCCAGCGGCCGGGCGACCCGGATGCGGTGCGCCAGCTCGCCGTCGGTGAAGCGCTGCACGCCGGCCCGCAGATGGCGGATCGGCTTCATGATCAGCGCGTGGATCAGTGCCATCGACAGCGCCGCTCCCAATGCGGCGAGCAGTCCGGCCAGCGGCGTCCCCCATTCCAGGCGCTGGCGCAGCCGCTGCATGTCGAGCAGGGTCTGCTCGACTTCCTCGGCCTCGTCGGCCGATACCGAGCGGACCAGCCGGTCGATCCGCGCGGTATCGCCGCGCACGGTCTGTTCGAAGAAAGCGCGCACGGCGGCGGCGGCATCGTTGCGGCTGCTGGCCATCGCCGGCTGCTCGAGGCGCAGGTGCAGCTGCGCGAACAGGGTGCGCATCGCTTCGGCATTGCGGATCTCGCGGACCCGGTCGTCGCGCGAGCTGCCGTGGCGTTCGAACTCTTCGTCGATCAGCACCAGCAGGCGCCGGAACAGCGGGTCGATGGCATCGGCGTTCGGTCGTGTCAGTTCCGGCGTGCTGCCGGGGCTGGCCAGCGCTTCCATCTCGGCCAGCAGCAGGCGGCCGAACTCGGCTTCCAGGCGGTTGATGATCGCCAGCTGCTCGTAGGAATTGCGGGCATCGCCGAGGTGCTCGCTGGCGCGCTGCACGCTCAGGGTCGCCAGTGCCGCCATCAGCCAGATCAGCAGCACGGCGCCCGCTGCGGCGGCGATCAGCACGGCGCGTACCGAGATCACCGGCGGCGGTGCGGCCGGGCTGGGCGGGCAGGGCGAGGGTGCGGTCATCGGCGTTCCGGTATCCGGCCGGAACTTCGGGTTGGGCGCCCCGGCGAGCAGGGGTTATAGGGGGTCGATGCGAGGCCCGGAATGGGAAAAGCTCACGCGGCGCAAACGCCCCCGGTGCCGCGAAGGGCGGTATCGCGGAATGCGCCTTGCACCGTGGTCGGCCGGCAGCCGCGCGGTGTCGGGATTCCGTTGGTATTCGGATGGAATTCCGAGAGGATTGCGCCGTTGTCGACAGGCAGGATCGCGCCGATGCCGGATTGCCGGCCTGGCTGTTCCGCCTGCTGCCCCTCTCTCATTGCCCGAGGCCTCCATGATCAAAACCTGCTGTCCCGCTGCTGCCGTCGTCGCACTGCTCGCCTTGCCGTCATTCGCTGCGCGGGCGCTGCCGGACCTGGCGGCCGGCGTGACCGCCGGCACGGCCGGCATCGGCGGCCAGCTGACCGCCCGCCTGCTGCCGTTCGTCAATGTCCGCGGCTCGATGCAGGGCTTCAGCTATAACCGTTCGATCAACGAAGACGGCATCGACTACGACGGGAAGCTGAAGCTGTTCACCTACGGCGGCTTCGTCGATGTCTATCCGTTCGTCAAGGGGCCGCGCCTGTCCGCCGGCTTGATCGGCAACGCCAACAAGGTGCGACTGAAGGCCAGCTGTCCGGATACTTGCGAAGTCGGCGACCTGACGGTCAACGGCGACAGCGCCCAGGTCAACGGCCGGCTCGGCTTCCGCAATGTCGCGCCCTATCTGGGGCTGGGCTTCACCAATCCGATGCAGGGACTGCCGTTCTACATCGGCTTCGATGCCGGCGTGATGTTCCACGGCAAGCCGAAGCCGCGGCTCGCGGCATCCGGCACCGGCACGGTCACCGACAGCGCCGGCACCACCCGCGAGAATGTCGATCTGGCCAATGATCCGGAGGTGCAGGCGGCGATCGCCGACGAGCAGGTCAATCTGGCGGCTGACATCGACCAGTACACGATCTATCCGGTGATCCAGCTCAGCCTCGGCTGGCGCTTCTGAGCGACGGTGCCGGCCACGGACACGGCGGAGCCGCTAGACTCCGCCGCGCCATGAGCCCGCCTGCCGATCCCCTTCCGCCCGTCGTCGCCATTTCCGGCCCGACGGCGGCCGGCAAGAGCGGCCTGGCACTGGCGCTGTGCGAACGGCTGAATGGAGAAGCGGAGATCGTCAGCGTCGATTCGGCGCAGATCTATCGCGGCATGGACATCGGCAGCGCCAAGCCGGATGCCGATGTCCAGGCTCGCGTGGCGCATCATCTGATCGACATTCTCGATCCGGCCGAGCCTTATTCCGCCGCCCGTTTCGCCGATGACGCGGCGGCCGCGATCGCGGCGATTCGCGACCGCGGCCGGGTGCCGGTGCTGGTCGGTGGAACACTGCTGTATTTCCGGGCGCTGCTCGATGGCCTGAGCGAGCTGCCATCGGCCGATCCGGTGCTTCGCCGGGAACTGGAGGTCGAGCGCGAGCGGATCGGCGCGGAAGGCCAGCATGCCCGGCTGGCCGAGGTCGACCCGGCAACTGCGGCGCGGCTGCACCGCAACGACGCCCAGCGCGTGCAGCGGGCGCTGGAGATCTATCAGCTCAGCGGGCGTCCGGCCTCGCAATGGCATGCCGCGCCAAAGGCCGAGCGCCGGGTGCCGGGGCGGCTGCTGCGCTTTGCCGTCCAGCCGCCGGCCCGGCCGGTGTTCGATCAGCGCATTGCGGCACGGTTCTCGCAGATGATCGAGGCGGGATTGGTCGAGGAAGTGTCGAAATTGCGCGCACGGGGTGATCTTCACCCGGACCTGCCCTCGATGCGGGCGGTCGGCTACCGGCAGATCTGGCAGCACCTCGATGGCGATTACGGTCGGGCGGAGGCGATCCGCCGCGCCATCTTCGCCACCCGCCAGTACGCCAAGCGCCAGATGACCTGGCTGCGTGGCGAAGGCAGTCGCTGGCAGTGGGTCGATGCGGCGGAACCGACGGTATCGGACGCGGTCTTGAATGCGGTTGCCACGTGCCCAACAAGCTTCGGGTAGCCTCGTTACGCCACGACCGCCGGGTTGTCCTTGATTCGGTGCTAGACTTTTTCGTCGCTGGTGCGTTGTTCACACCCTCAAAAAACTCAAATAAAGGTAGCTGACATGTCAAAAGGACAGACTCTGCAGGAGCCATTTCTCAATGCCCTGCGCAAGGAGCGCATCCCTGTTTCGATCTACCTGGTCAACGGCATCAAGCTGCAGGGCCAGATCGAATCCTTCGACCAGTTCGTGGTGTTGCTGAAGAACACGGTCAGCCAGATGGTCTACAAGCACGCGATCTCGACCATCGTTCCGGCGCGTTCGGTGCGCATTTCGGACGGTGACGGCGACGACGCCCAACCGGCCGGCGTTTGACCCACAATCCACCGCCGTACGCGACTGCCGACCAGACGGCGGCAGGTCCGCAAGCCGCGCCCCAGAAAGCGGTTCTGGTGCATCTGGAGTTCTCCGGAACCGACTTCGACGCTGATCGCATCGAGTTCGTCGAGCTGGCCCGCTCGGCGGGCCTCGACGTGGTCGGCGTGATCGGCGGCAAGCGCGAGCGCCCCGACGCCGGCACCTATGCCGGCAGCGGCAAGGTCGACGAGATCGCCGTTGCCGCCAAGGCCGCCGGCGCCGATCTGGTGATCTTCAATCACGACCTCAGCCCGAGCCAGGAACGCAATCTCGAAAAGCGCTTCGAATGCCGGGTGATCAACCGTGCCGGCCTGATCCTCGACATCTTCGCGCGGCGCGCCCGCTCGCACGAAGGCAAGCTGCAGGTCGAGCTGGCGCGGCTCAATCACATGGCCACCCGGCTGGTCCGCGGCTGGACCCATCTGGAACGCCAGAAGGGCGGTATCGGCCTGCGCGGCGGCATGGGTGAAACCCAGCTCGAAATCGATCGCCGCCTGCTGCGCGGCCGCATGGACACGCTGAAGAAGCAGCTGGAGACGGTGAAGAGCCGCCGTGCCCAGAACCGCCACGGCCGCAGCAAGTCGGACATTCCGACGGTATCGCTGGTCGGCTACACCAACGCCGGCAAGTCGACCCTGTTCAACGCCCTGACCGGCGATGCGACCTTCGCTTCGAACCAGCTGTTCGCCACGCTCGACACCACGATCCGCAAGGTCGAGCTGAAGAGTGGCGAGACCGCCGTGCTGGCCGACACCGTCGGCTTCATCCGCGACCTGCCGCATGACCTGATCGCCGCGTTCCGCGCCACGCTCGAGGAATCGCGCGAGGCCGACCTGCTGCTGCATGTCGTCGATGCCGGCGATCCGGAACGAGGCGCGCGCATCGAGCAGGTCGAGTCGGTGCTCAAGGAGATCGGCGCCGACGAGGTGCCGCGGCTGCAGGTCTACAACAAGATCGACCTGCGCGAAGGCGAGACCGCGCACGTCGAAACCGACGCCGACGGCGTGCCGCAGCGGGTGTTCGTGTCGGCCCGCAACGGTGAAGGTCTGGACGCGCTGCGCAATGCCATCGCCATGCGGCTGTATCCGGATCTGGCCGACGAAACCCTGGTGCTGCCGCCGATGGCGGCCAGGCTGCGGGCCCAGCTGTTCTCGCTGCATGCCGTGAAATCGGAATCGATCGACGAGGAAGGCAACAGTCATCTGGTCGTCCGGCTGCCCGCCGCGCGCCTGGACCGCCTGTGTCGCGAGGCGGGCATCGCGCCGCCGGTCCGCACCTCGGTCCCGGCAGTGCACTAAAATCGACGGCTCGCGGAAATCTTCTTTCCCTCGTGGGTATCGTCACCGCGGCAAGCCTGCGGACGCGATGCGCGCCAACACTGGAGTAGTCACCTGATGGCTTGGAACGAGCCCGGCCCCGGCCGCGATCCGTGGAACCAGAATTCCGGCGGCAAGCGCGGCAAGGATGGCCCACCCGATCTCGATGCAATGCTGAAGAAGCTCAAGGAACGCTGGTTCGGCAAGGGCGGCGGTCGAGGCCCCACCGGCACCGGCGGTGACGGCGGCGTGCCCAAGGGCGTCGCCGGTATTGCGCTGGCGGTGTTCGCGGCGTTTTGGCTGTACATGAGCTTCTACACCGTCGAGGAACAGCAGCGGGCGGTGATCACCCGTTTCGGTGCCTACGCCGGAACCACGGGCCCCGGCCTGCACTGGGCGACCTGGCCGATCGAGCGGGTCGAGACCGTCGGCTTCACCCAGGTTCGTCAGGCCAACGAGAAGGCGACGATGCTGACCCAGGACGAGAACATCGTCGACGTCGACCTGTCGGTGCAGTTCCGGGTGTCCTCCGCCGAGGATTTCATCTTCAACATCCGCAAGCCCGAGGACACGCTGCGCCAGGCCACCCAGGCGGCGATGCGCGAAGTGGTCGGCCGTTCGACGATGGACTTCATCCTGACCGATGGCCGGCAGGCCGTCGCCGACCAGATCAAGGTCAGCCTCCAGGAACGCCTCAACGATTACAAGGCGGGGCTGGTGGTCACCGAAGTGAACCTGCAGCAGGCCCAGCCACCGGATCAGGTGCTCGATGCATTCGCCGACGCGATCAAGGCGCGCGAGGACAAGGAGCGCCTGCAGAGCGAGGCCGAGGCCTATGCCAACGACCGCCTGCCGCGCGCGCGCGGCGAGGCGGCCCGCCGGATCGCCGAAGCCACCGCCTACCGCGATCAGACCGTGGCCCGTGCCCAGGGCGACGCGGCGCGTTTCACCGCACTCTACGACGAGTACAAGAAGGCGCCGCAGATCACCCGCAAGCGGATGTATTTCGACGCGATGACCGAGGTCTACGGCGGCAGCAGCAAGGTGCTGATCGACGTCGACAAGAGCAATCCGGCGTTCTACCTGCCGCTCGAGCAGCTGCTGCGCAACGCGCAGAAGTCGGCTAGCGAGCAGGGCAGCGATTTCAGCAGCGGTTCGCCGCGCACCTCGCCGACCCGCAACAGCGCCGACGATGCCGCGCGCTCGCGCGATCGCAGCCGCTGAAGGAGCCCGAACAGACATGAATCCCAGCAACAAGCAGACGTTTCTCCTTGCAGCGGTCATCGCCGGCCTGCTGCTGCTCGTCAACAGCGTGTTCGTCGTCGATCAGCGCGAAAAGGCCCTGCTGTTCAAGTTCGGCGAGGTCCAGCGTTCGGACTTCACGCCGGGCGTGCACTTCAAGCTGCCGATGATCGAGTCGGTCAAGAAGTTCGATGGTCGCCTGCTGACCCTCGACAACAAGACCGAAACCTTCCTGACCGTCGAAAAGAAGAACGTCGAGGTCGACTTCTTCGTCAAGTGGCGGATCAAGGACGTCGGCAACTACTACCGCGCCACCGGCGGCGATGATCTGGTCGCCGAGAACCGGCTGGCCGCGATCATCAACCCGGGGCTGCGTGCCGAATTCGGCAGCCGCACGATCCAGCAGGCGATCAGCGGCGAGCGCGACGAGATCATGACGGCGCTGGAAAAGACCGCGACCTCGAAGGTCGGCGAGCTCGGCATCGAACTGGTCGATGTCCGCATCAAGAGCATCAACCTGCCGCGTGCGGTCAGCGAATCGGTCTATCAGCGGATGCGCGCCGAGCGCACCCGGGTGGCATCGGATCTTCGTGCCCGCGGTTTCGAGGAAGCCGAGAAGATCAAGGCCGAAGCCGATCGCAGCGCCCAGACCTCGATCGCCGACGCCTATCGCGAAGCTGAAAAGCTGCGCGGCGAGGGCGACGCCAGGACCGCCGAGATCTCGGCCAAGGCCTATGGCAGCGACCAGGAGTTCTACGCCTTCTATCGTTCCCTGAACGGCTACCGCGACAGCTTCCGCGACCAGAAGGACGTGCTGGTGCTGGAGCCGAACGGCGAGTTCTTCAAGTACCTGAAGCAGAGCGGCGAGGGCGGTGGTCGTTGATCACCGCCGGTTCCGACTGCCGATGATGGTGGATGTGTTGCGCGCACTGGCCCTGGTGCTGGTGCTGGAAGGTGCCGTGCTGTTCCTGATGCCGGAAGGCATGAAGGAAGCCTGGAAACGGATGATCCAAAGCCATGAGCGCGTGCTGCGCACGATTGGCCTCGGTCTGATGGTGACCGGCCTGCTGGCGCTGCAGATGATTGCCTGGAACGCTTGAACGTGACTCGACTCTGGATGCTTCCCGACGGCGTTGAAGAAGCGCTGCCCACCACCGCCTGGCGAGTCGAGGGGCTGCGCCGCGCGCTGCTCGACCATTACCGCGCCCGCGCCTACGAGCTGATCCTGCCGCCGCTGATCGAGCATCTCGACACCTTGCTCAGCGGCGCCGGCAGCGATCTGGAAGACCAGACCTTCAAGCTGACCGATCCGGCCGGCGGCCGCCTGCTGGGACTGCGCTCCGACATGACGCCGCAGGCGGCCCGCATCGCGGCGCGCCACTTTGCCGATGTGCCGGTGGTGCGCCTGTGCTATCTCGGCACCGTGCTGCGCACCCGCCCGGACAGCCTCGGTGGCTCGCGCGCGCCGCGCCAGGTCGGCTGCGAGGTGTTCGGCGAGCGCGCGATCGGCGCCGATCTGGAAATCCTCAAGCTGATGCTCGACACCTTGCGTCTCGCCGGCATCGGCGATGCGCACCTGGATCTCGGCCACGTCGGCATCTACCGGGCGCTGGCCTCGCAGCTGGCGCTGGACGAGGATGACGAAACCGCGGTCTTCGATATCCTGCAGCGCAAGTCGCAGCCGGACCTGCGCGACTTCGCCTCGGCCCGATCGCTGCCGAAGCGGACCGCCAGCGGCCTGTCGGCGCTGATGGAGCTGAATGGCGACGTCAGCGTGCTGCAACGTGCTCGGCAGACACTCGATGTCGGCGAGCCGGCGATCGCCGAAGCGCTGGCGGCGCTGGAAGCGGCGGCAGACTATCTGAGCCGGCTCGACCATCCGGCACCGCTGCACATCGATCTCGCCGAGTTGCGTGGCTACCGCTACCAGACGGGTCTCGTGTTCGCCGCCTTCGTGCCCGGCCATGGCCGCGAAGTGGCGCGTGGCGGGCGTTTCGACGGTGCCGGGTCGGCACGGCCGGCGACCGGCTTTTCTGCAGACCTCAATGAGTTGCTGCGGTTGGGACAAAGCTGATTTCGCACAAAGCTCACGAAGGACACCAAGAACAGCCATGGATGACGAGGAGATTGGCCGAATCGTCGTCGATGCCGCGATTGAGGTTCATCGTGAGCTCGGGCCGGGACTCTTCGAGTCCGTTTACGAGCAGGTTCTTGCAGCTGAGCCTCAAGAGCGCGGCCTGCGTGTGAGGAGACAACAGTCAGTTTCGATTTCTTACAAAGGCATCACGTTCAACGATGCCTTCAAAGCGGACCCGGTGATCGAGTCGAAGGTTTTGCTTGAACGCAAGTCTGTAGAGAAGGTGGTGCCGCTGCATCGCAAGCAGGCTCCGACGTCTCTGCGTCTGAGCGGCTTCCGTCTTGGTTACCTGATTAATTTCAATGTTCTGCTGCTTAAAGATGGTATCGAACGCCGTGTCAACGGCTGGCGTGAATGAGCTTTTCTTCGTGAACTTTGTGTGCTTTGTGCGAAACAACTGAGTCTTGAAATGGGAAAGAGCGTAGTCGTGATCGGCGCCCAGTGGGGCGACGAAGGCAAGGGCAAGATCGTCGACCTCTTGACCGACAAGGTCGAGGCCGTGGTCCGGTTCCAGGGTGGCCACAACGCCGGCCACACGCTGGTGATCAACGGTGTGAAGACCGCGCTGAACCTGATCCCGAGCGGCATCATGCGGCCCGGCGTGGCCTGCCTGATCGGCAATGGCGTGGTGCTGTCGCTGCCGGATCTGATCAAGGAGATCGAGAAGGTCGAAGCCACCGGAGCCTCGGTGCGCGATCGCCTGAAAATCTCCGAAGCCGCACCGCTGGTGCTGCCGGTGCACGCCAAGCTCGACCAGGCGCGCGAGCGCGCCCGTGGCGAAGCCAAGATCGGCACCACCGGCAAGGGCATCGGCCCGGCCTACGAGGACAAGGTCGCGCGCCGCGCGATCCGGGTCAGCGACCTGTTCCATCGCGAAGTGCTGGCCGCCAAGCTCGGCGAGCTGCTGGCCTATCACAACTTCGTGCTGGTCAATTACTTCAAGGAAACGCCGGTCGATTTCCAGACCACGCTCGATGACCTGCTGCGTTACGCCGAGATCATCCGGCCGATGGTCGCCGATGTCACCGAACTGCTGCGCCTGCAGCTGGCGAAGGGCGACAACGTGCTGTTCGAGGGCGCGCAGGGTGCCTTGCTCGACATCGATCACGGCACCTATCCGTACGTGACCTCGTCGAACACCACGGCCGGTGGTGCCGCGACCGGCTCCGGCGTCGGCCCGCGCAACCTCGACTACGTGCTCGGCATCGTCAAGGCCTACGCCACGCGCGTCGGCTCCGGTCCGTTCCCGACCGAACTCGAAGACGAGACCGGTGCGCTGATCCGCGAGAAGGGCAAGGAGTTCGGCACCGTCACCGGCCGGCCGCGGCGTTGCGGCTGGTTCGATGCGGTGGCGGCGCGCCGCTCGATCTTCAACAACAGCGTCTCGGGCCTGTGCGTGACCAAGCTCGACGTGCTCGACGGCATGGACACGGTGCGCATCTGCACCGGCTACACCGTCAACGGCAAGGCCGTGGAGACGCTGCCGATCGGCGCCGAAGGCTTCATCGACGTCAAGCCGGTCTACGAGGACCTGCCGGGCTGGTCGGAGACCACCTACGGCGTTACCCGCTACGACGATCTGCCGGCCAATGCGCGGGCTTACCTGAAGCGCATGGAAGAAGTGTCCGGAGCCGAGGTCGCGATCATCTCGACCGGCCCGGATCGCGACCACACCATCGTGCTGCGCAACCCGTTCGGGTAACGCAGTTCCGAAACACCGGTTGCCGGTGTCCGGGACAGCAGCCGCCGCTTGCGGCCTGCCGTCCCGTCTGCCGGCACGCCATGACCACCATCGAGGCAACAACGAAGTGACAAAAGAAAAAGGCCACCGCGAGGATGGCCTTGCGCATCAGCAGCAACATTCCTGGATGCAGGCGGAACGATTCACGTCGATCGTCTTGCCGCGTCCCCGCCGCCAGCCGGAATCGATGCTTCCGGCTTTTGCGACACCCACAAAAAAGGCCGCCGATGGCGACCTTTTTCTTGCAACCCTGCGTGTATATCTGGTGCCGAAGAGAGGACTCGAACCTCCACGGTTTTACCCGCTAGTACCTGAAACTAGTGCGTCTACCAATTCCGCCACCTCGGCTCAGGGCGCGCAATGTAATCGGACCTCGGGGGTCTGTCAATGAAGAAATCGAAAAATAATGGAAGCCGTCGCGACCTGCCGGATGACAAGGCCATCGCCGCGCCGAAGAAGGCCAAGTCCGGTGGCTTCAACTGGGGTCGCAAGGCGGTGCCGGAGACGGCCGACTGGAAGACCGCCGATGCCGAATTCGCGGCCGAATCGACCCGCTACGCGAGCCCCTTGCCGAGCCGCAATCACATCCTGAAGACCCTGGTCGAATCGCCGGAGCCGATGACGCTCGACGAGCTGATCGCCCACTTCGGCCTGAAGAAGCTCAACGAGCAGGAAGCCTTCACCAAGCGTCTGGTGGCGATGGCCCGCGAAGGCCAGCTGACCGCCGCCGATCGTCGCGGCGCCTATCGCGCGGTGCTGACCGAAGACGGCGAGACCATCGAAGCCAAGCCGCGCTCCGGCATCACCATCGACGGCAAGGTCATCGCCCACCGCGACGGCTACGGCTTCGTGCAGCCGGACAACGCCGCGGCCGGCGACAAGTCCGGTGACGTGTTCCTGTCGCCGCGCCAGATGAATTCGCTGATGAACGGCGACCGCGTGCGTGTGCGCGTGATCGGCACCGATGCCCGCGGCCGCCGCGAAGGGGCGCTGGTCGATGTGCTGGAGCGCGGTACCACCCAGGTTGTCGGCCGCCTGCATGCGTCGAGCATCGGCGGTGGCGGCATCTTCACGGTGATCCCGAGCAATCCGAAGAACCCGGAAACCATCGTCCCGGCCAGCGAGCTGGGCGGTGCCAAGCCCGGCCAGATGGTGGTCGCCGAACTGACCGCACCGCCGGGCGAACGGACCATGCCGGTCGGTCGCATCGTCGAGATTCTCGGCGACCACATGGCGCCGGGCATGGAGATCGCTGCCGCGATCCGCGCCCACAAGCTGCCGTTCGAATGGCCGGAAGGGGTCGAAGCCGAAGCCGCTGCCTTCGGTCCGGTGGTGACGCCGGCGCACTGGGGCGAGGATCGCGAGGACCTGCGCGAACTGGGCCTGATGACCATCGACGGCGCCGATGCCCGCGACTTCGACGACGCCGTCTATGCCGAAGCGATCAAGGGCTGGCGAGGTGGCGGCTGGAAGCTGTGGGTGGCGATCGCCGACGTCTCGGCTTATGTCACGCCGGGTTCGGCACTCGATGCCGAAGCGACCGAGCGCGGTACCTCGGTGTACTTCCCGAACAACGTCATCCCGATGTTGCCGGAGGCGCTGTCGAACGGCCTGTGCTCGCTGAACCCGAACGTCGACCGGCTGTGCATGGTCTGCGAGATGCGGGTGTCGCCGGACGGCGAAGTGTCGAAGTCGAAGTTCTACAAGGCCGTGATGCGCTCCCAAGCGCGGCTGGTCTACGACGACGTTGCCGCGATGCTGGAGAACCCGGGCTGCGAGCAGGCGCAACGCCAGCCGGAACTGCTGAAGCCGCTGAACACGCTGAAGGCGGTGTTCGAAGCGCTGTTCGCCGCCCGCGAGAAGCGCGGCGCGATCGACTTCGAAGGCACCGAAACCAAGATCGTGTTCGGTGAAGGCCGCAAGATCGAAAAAATCGTGCCGGTGCAGCGCAACGTCGCTCACCGCCTGATCGAGGAATGCATGATCGCGGCGAACGTGCAGGGTGCACTGCTGGTCGACAAGCACAAGATGCCGGCGCTGTACCGCGTCCATCAGGTGCCGGATGGCGACAAGGTGGCGATCCTGCGCGAGTTCCTCGCCGGCCGCGGCCTGCGCCTCGGCGGCGGCGACACGCCGGTGGCGATGGACTACGCCAGCCTGCTGGCCAGCGTGAAGGGCCGCGAGGACGCATCCTTGATCCAGACAGTGATGCTGCGCTCGCTGATGCAGGCGCGCTACCAGCCGGCCAACGACGGCCACTTCGGCCTGGCGCTGACCCACTACGCGCACTTCACCAGCCCGATCCGCCGCTACCCCGATCTTCTGCTGCACCGGGCGATCAAGCACGCGATCGTCAAGGGCAAGCCGAAGACCTTCACCTACACCCTGCCGCAGATGGAAGCGCTCGGCGCCCATTGCTCGATGACCGAGCGCCGTGCTGACGATGCCACCCGCGACGTCAACACCTGGCTGAAATGCGAGTTCATGCGCCACCGGGTCGGCGAGGACTTCGACGGCATCGTGGCCAGCGTCGCGCCGTTCGGCCTGTTCGTCGAACTGGTCGGCCTGTACATCGAAGGCATGCTCCACGTGTCGCAGCTGAAGGGCGACTTCTACGAGTTCGAGGCCAAGCATCAGCGCCTGGTCGGCAGCCGCTCGAAGCAGGTCTACGCGCTGGGCCAGAAGATCCGGGTCAAGGTGGTTCGGGTCAGCCTCGACGAGCGCAAGATCGATCTGGAGATCGTCGACAAGGGCGGCGCCCGCCAGGACGACAACGGCCGTGGCGGTCGTGATGGCCGCGATGGCGGCCGCCAGCCGACCGCGATCAAGCCGGGCAGCCGGCGCGGCGCACGGCGATGAGCCGGCGCGCTGCTGGTCTGGCCTCAGCCGCCGCGCTGCTGATGCTGGCCGGCTGTGCCGCTGATCCGGCGGGTTCGGCGGCGACCGATGCCGATCGGCAGTCGGCGGCGGAAGCCGCGCTGGCGGTGCCGATCGCCGGTGCCGTTCCCGAGGCCCAGCTGGCCGCGGTGATCGCCGGCTTCGATGCCGCGCTGAAGGCGAAGCTGGCGGCACTGCCGTTGTCGCCGGCGTATCGCCTGGTCAGCGGTGGCGGCCAGCCGTCGCGGCTGATTCTCGATGCCGAGCGCGCCTTCGAGGTCGGCAACGCGCAGCTGAAGCCAGAGATGCTGCTGCCGCTGGCGGATGCCGTCGAGGCCAGCCGGGTCGGTGGCGCCTGGGTGGTCCACGTGATCGGCGTGGCGGCAACGCGCGACGACGGCGATCTGGCCGAACGTCGCGCCGCGTCGGTGCGGGCCTATCTCGCCGGCAAGGGCTTGAGCGGCGGCCGGCTGCGGGCGGAAAGCCGCAGCGGCAGTGGCCGCAGCCTCGAATTGCAGTTCGTGCCGATCGTCGAAGGCCGGGAAGCCCGGGCCTGGATGGCGCCTGCGGCCATCTCCTCGGCGCGCTGATCGCGTTCCGGCACGCGCATGCCCGCGCCGGATTCATCGCGACCAGGCTTCCCGATCGTCTGGATCCTGCTGTTCGCCGCGCTCGCGGCGCTGGCGCTGGAGCAGGTCGGCGCCGTCTGGCTCGGCGGCTTCTGCGGCTATCTGTTCGGGCGGCTGCGGATCGTCGATCACGATCTGCGGCTGCTCGCAGCGCGTCTCGACACCGCGCTGCGGGCACCACCGCCATCGACGGCGGCGGCCGACGCGACGGCGAATCGGGAAGCTGCGTCGCCGGTCGCAATGTCGCCGACCGCCGCAACCGCGCCCGGCAGCCCTGCCGTGTCGGCAACGGTTGAAGTCGATCTTCCGGCCGCGCTGGCGGCGCCCGAACCGATGCCCGACCCGACGCCCGAGTTCGCGGCTGCGTCCGACGCGGTGCAGACCCCTGCCGCGCCGACCGTGTCCCTGCTCGATGGCCTGATCGCCCGGGTGCTCGACTGGGCGCGTGGCGGCAATCCGCTGGCCCGGCTTGGCGTGCTGATCACCTTCGTCGGCGCCGTCTACCTGATCCGCTATGCCGCCGGGGAAGGCTGGCTGCCGGTCGAACTGCGGTTGGCCGGCCTGTCGTTCGCGGCACTTGCGATGGTCGCGACCGGCTGGCGGCTGCGCGACACGGTCAGCGGCTACGCGCTGACCCTGCAGGGCGGTGGCCTGGCCTTGCTGTACCTGACCGTGCTCGCCGCGCTGCGGCTCTATGCCCTGCTGCCGTCGACCCTGGCGTTCGCGCTGCTGGTGCTGGTCGCCGGCGCTTCGGCCGGACTGGCGGTGCGCCAGAACGCGCTGCCGCTGGCGATCATCGGTTTTGCCGGCGGTTTCGTCGCACCGCTGATGCTTGGCGGCGACGGCAGCCATCTGCTGCTGTTCGGCTACTACACGGTGCTCAATCTCGGCGTGTTCGCGGTCGCCGCCGCGCGCGGCTGGGGGCTGCTGAACCTGCTCGGCTTCACATTCACCTTCGTGATCACCTCGCTGTGGCGCGCCACGGCATACCGGCCGGAGTGGTTCGCCAGCTTCGAGTGCTTCCTGCTGCTGTTCTTCATGATGTATGTCGCGGTCACCGTGCTGTCGGCGCGCAGCAGCGAACGGCGCGGTGTCGTGTCCGGCAGCTTGATCTTCGGCCTGCCGGCGATCGTGCTGTCGCTGCAGGCCAGTCTGGTCATCGACTTCCCGCACGGCCTGGCGATCAGCGCCGCCGGCTTCGGCGTGTTCTACCTGCTGGTCGCGGCCGCCCTGCTGCGCAGCGCCCGCGCGCACTGGCAGACCACGGCACTGGCGTTCATGGCGATCGGCGTGGTGCTGCTGAGCCTGGCGGTGCCGCTGTACTGGGACGATCAGGCCATCGCCGCGACCTGGGCGCTGGAAGGCGCCGGCGCGGTCTGGCTCGGCCTGCGCCAGCAGCGGCGCTGGACGCTCCGCTTCGGTGTCGTGATCCAGCTGCTGGCCGGTGCTTCGCTGCTGATCGCGATCGGCGAGGGCGGCGCGAGCGACGCCTGGTTCGCTACCGGCGTGCCCGGTGCGTTGCTGCTGGTCGTCGCCGGCTTCGCCAGCGGCTGCTGGCTGTGGCGCGCGCGTGGCGACGCGACGCTGCCGCGGATCGCTGCGATCTGGGCGCTGGTCTGGTGGCTGTTCGCCGGCATGGCGCAGATCGCCCATCGCGATCCGGCCTGGGCCACCGGGCTGGACCTTGCCCACGGCGCGCTCAGCGTGACGCTGCTGGCGGCGGTTGCACTGCGGCTCGGCTGGTACTGGCTGCTGCGGCTCGGTGAACTGACGGCACTGCTGTTCGCGCTCGGTGGCCTCGCCGTCGCCATCGAGCATCGGCCGTCGTACCAGGGGGGTGCGCTGGGCTGGCTGCTGCTGCTGGTCGTCCACTTCGCGGTGCTCAGGCGCAGCGAGCGTACGGCCGGGCCGGCGCCGCATCCGGCATCGCATCTGCTGCCGGCGCTGCTGAAGGTCTGGCTCGGCGCGCTCGAGCTGGCCTGGCATCTGCGCGACTCGCTCGGCGGCGACTGGCCTTGGCTGGCATACGGCTGGGCGCCGGCGACGGCGCTGGCCTTCGTCGCCCTGTTCCCGCGCAGCTGGCCGATGGCCAGGCATGCGCGGCTGTATGCGCTCGGGGTCGCGGCGCCGCTGGCGCTGTGGCTGCTCGGCTGGATCGTCATCGGCGCGCTGTATGCGAACGGCAATGCCGCGCCGCTGCCGACCTGGCCGCTGATGAATCCGCTCGATGTCACGGTGTTGGCGGTGGCCGCCGTGCTGTGGTTTGCGTGGCGGCATCGCGATCCGGCGCACTGGGACTGGCTGGCCGCTCCCGCGATGCCCGGCTTCCTGCGTCACGGGGCAGCGATCCAGGCTGCCATCGCCGTATTTGCCTGGCTGAATGGCGCATTGGTGCGTGGCCTGCACTACACCTGCGGGACGCCGCTGAAGGGCGCGGCACTGTTCGATTCGGCGCTGCTGCAGGCCTGCGTCTCGGTGGTCTGGAGCCTGATCGGCTGCGGCGCGATGTGGATCGCCGCCCGCCGTGGTCTGCGCGGCATCTGGCTGGTCGGCGCGGCGCTGATGGTGGTGGTGGCGATCAAGCTGTTCGCCGTCGATACCGCCGGTACCGGCACCCTGGCGCGGATCGCCGCCTTCCTGTTCGTCGGCGCGATCCTGCTGGCGGCCGGCTATTTCGCGCCGCTGCCGGTCTCACGCGACGGCCGACAGTCGTAAACTGCGCGCCGCATTCAACCCGGTAGCGCATCCATGGCTGAGACCTACATCGGCGGCTTCCACGCCGTCATCGCGGCGATCGAGGACGGTGGCGTCAAGCCGCGCGAGATCCTGCTTGCCGAAACCCGCCGCGATGCCCGCGCCGAAAAGCTGATCGACCTCGCCGCCAAGCGCAACATCACGGTGCGCAAGGTGGCCCGCGACATCCTCGACATCCGCGCGCCCGGCCTGCGTCATCAGGGTGTGCTGGCGGCGATCGAAGCCTCCGATCTCGGTGGCGAGGAGATCATCGACCTGCCGGCGACGCCGGAACGCCTGATCCTGGCGCTCGACGGCGTCCAGGACCCGCACAACCTCGGCGCCTGCCTGCGTACCTCGGATGCGGTCGGTGTCGATGCCGTGGTGATCCCGAAGGATCGCGCCGTCGGCCTGACCCCGGCGGTGCGCTCGGCCGCCGCCGGTTCCGCCGAGCGGGTGCCGGTGGTCGCGGTGACCAATCTGGTCCGCAAGCTGGAGCAGCTGAAGCAGCTCGGCTACTGGGTCGTCGGCCTGGCCGGCGAGGGCGACGAATCGCTGTACGACGTCGACCTGACCGGCCCGCTGGTGCTGGTGATGGGCGGCGAAGCCGAAGGCCTGCGCCGGCTGACCCGCGAATGCTGCGACCGCGTCGTGCGCATCCCGATGAAGGGCGAGCGGATCGAAAGCCTGAACGTGTCGGTGGCTGCCGCCGTCTGCCTGTACGAGGCCTATCGCCAGCGCAATCACAAGCCGGCCAAGGTCGCGCGCAAGAAGTGAACTGAGTGAAGCCCGGCCTCAGGTGGGGACTGCTGATCGCCGCATTGCTGGCGGTCGCCGTGATCGGCTGGCAGGCGATGACCGCGCCGGATGAGCCTGTCTTCACCGAGCTGACGCCCGAGCCGGCGTCGCCGCCGATTGCCGAGACCGGGCCGTTCGCGCCGCTGCCACCGGCGGTGGCGATCGCGCCCCGGCAGACGGTGCAGAGCGCGGTCGTCGAATCCGGCATCGCGGTTCGTCTGGTCCGCCGGCCCCGGCTGGCGCTGCCGCCGGGCCGCTATGCCGAGGCCTACGGCAAGCTGCTGCCGGAGGCGGAGAGCGGCAATGCGCTGTCGCAGTTCCGGCTCGGCAACCTGCTGTTCGAATGCCGCGACGTGCCGGCCAATGCCGATGCGCTGGAAGCGGAGGTCGAAGCGATCCACCAGACCCGCCATCGCGGCCGCTGGGAAGTCGACTCGCCGAAGGCCGAGATCGCCACGCTCCGGCATCAGTTCGCGCAGTGCGACGGCATTCCCGCCGAAGCGCGGCTGGGCTTTCGCGACTGGCTGAAGAAGTCCGCCGACGCCGGCGTGATCGAAGCCCAGATCAACCTGCCGATGCGCCTGCCTGCCGAGGATTACTGCCAGTACCTTGCCGAGTGCACGCCGGCGTTGCGGGCCCGGCAGGAGGCGCTGCAGGCGGAGGCGGTCGACTACACCACGCGCGCCCGCGGCGCCGGCTCGGTCGCCGCGCTGTGGACCATGGCCGGCTGGTACGCCGGCGGTGAAGTGCTGCCGCAGAACGACATCGAGGCCTACGCCCACTTCCGTGCGCTGGACCAGATCCAGGCTGCGGCGAAACTGACGCCGCGCTTCGACCAGCTGCTGGCCGGCATGAAGAAGCGCCTGCGGCCGGTCGACATCGATGCCGGCGAGGCCCGGGCGCGCGAGCTGCTGTCGAATCCGCGGTGCTGCGTCATCACGCCGTAGCGAAGCGGTGATCGGTTTGCGCGCGACCCGTTGAACCCTTAAACTCCGCGACCTTTCCGGCTGGCCCGCTGCCCGGCCGACCGGAAAACCTTGTCCCACCGCCTGCTGCCCATGCGTTGATTTGCGGGGGACTGTCAGGTCCGGCATCGGCCGGACCGCATCCACAAGGCTGTCTTCAGGAGTAGTCGATGCGTCATTACGAAATTGTTGTCATGGTCCATCCGGACCAGAGCGATCAGGTTCCGGCCATGATCGAGCGTTACAAGAACATGGTCGAGTCCGACGGTGGCAAGGTTCACCGCATGGAAGACTGGGGCCGCCGCCAGCTGGCGTATCCGGTCGCCAAGCTGCACAAGGCGCACTACGTGCTGCTCAACGTCGAGTGCTCCGACGCCGTCCTGAAGGAACTGGAAAGCGCCTTCCGCTTCAACGATGCCGTCATCCGCAAGCTGGTCATCCGCATGGACAAGGCGGAAACCGAGCAGTCGCCGCTGTTCAAGGCGCCGGAAGAAGACAAGAAGCCGGAATACAAGCGCAATGCCGAAGGCGAGGCCGCCGCTGCCGACGCCGCCACCACGACCGAAGAGAGCGCGTAAGCCATGTCCCGTTTTTTCCGCAAGAAGAAGAGCTGCAAGTTCACCGCCGAAGGCACCGTCCGGATCGACTACAAGGATCTGGCGACGCTGAAGCAGTACGTCTCCGAGAACGGCAAGATCGTGCCGAGCCGCATCACCGGCACCAAGGCGCGCTACCAGCGCCAGCTGGGTTCGGCGATCAAGAACGCGCGCTACCTCGCGCTGCTGCCGTACACCGACGCCCACGAATAAGGAGAAAGACCCCATGGAACTGATCCTGCTCGAAAAGGTGACCAACCTCGGCGACCTCGGCGATGTCGTCAAGGTCAAGTCCGGCTACGGCCGCAACTACCTGCTGCCGAAGGGCAAGGCGCTGACCGCGACCGCCGGCAACAAGGAAGTCTTCGAAGTTCGCAAGGCCGAACTGATGAAGAAGTACGCCGAATCGCTGAATGCCGCGAAGCTGCGCGCCGAAGCGCTGGCCGGCAAGCACGTCACCATCAAGGCGCTGGCTGCCGATGAAGGCAAGCTGTACGGCTCGGTCGGCCCGGCGGAAATCGCCCGCGCCACCACCGGCACCAAGTTCGAGCTCGAAAAGAGCGAGATCGAGATGCCGGAAGGCGCGTTGCGCGTGACCGGCACCTACACGGTGGCCGTGCGTCTGCACTCGGAAGTCGAGTCGTCGATCATCGTCGTGATCGAGGAAGCGAAGGGCTGATTCCAGCCACTTCCGTGTCGCGATCGGCCCGCCCTCGTGCGGGCCGATTCGTTTGTGGCCTGCGTTGGTTTTGCACCGCTTGTCCACAGGATAATCAGGGCTTGTTCCGTCGCAGCCGCAACCCGGCGCGCGCAGGCTCCAGGGTCAGACGAGAGATCATGATGGCCACCCCGTTCCCGAATCCGAATGCCACGCCGGCGCCGCGCCTCGCCGCCAGCCCCAAGCATCCGCCGCACTCGATCGAGGCCGAGCAGTCGGTGCTCGGCGGCCTGCTGCTGAACAACCGCGCCTGGTACGAGCTGGTCGATCAGGTGGCCGAAGAGGATTTCTACACCCAGGACCACCGGCAGATCTTCAAGGCGATCGCCGAACTGCTGAACGCCGGCCGGCCCTGCGACTTCGTCACCCTGTCCGAGCATCTGCGCCACCAGGGCAAGCTCGAGGAAGCCGGCGGCATCAGCTATCTCGGCACCCTGGCGGCGGATACGCCGTCGGCGGCCAACATCAAGGCCTATGCGGAAATCGTCCGCGAGCGTTCGGTGCTGCGCAGCCTGATTGCGGTCGGTCAGGACATCGCCGAGCTGGGCTACCAGCCCGATGGCCGCCCGCCCGGCACCCTGATCGACGTGGCCGAGCAGGGCGTGTTCGCGATCCGCGCCCGCGGTTCCAAGGCCGCCAGCCAGGCCAAGGAAATGCCGGCGCTGATGGACGCCATCGAGGCGCGCCTGGAGATGCTGCGCACCAACCCGGATGGTCTGGCCGGCTGCCCGACCGGCTTCACCGATCTCGACAGGATGACCCAGGGCATGCATCCGGGCGATCTGATCATCGTCGGTGGCCGTCCCGGCATGGGCAAGACCAGCTTCGCGATGAACATCGCCGAGCATGTGGCGATCGAGCGGAAGCTGCCGACCGCCGTGTTCTCGATGGAAATGTCCGCCGAACAGCTGGCGCTGCGCGTCTTGTCGTCGTTCGGCCGCATCGACCAGCAGGCGCTGCGCTCCGGCGACATGGAAGACGGCGACTGGAGCCGATTGGTGTCGGCCAGCGGCCTGCTCCGTGAAGCGCCGCTGTTCATCGATGAAACCGGCTCGCTGTCGCCTCAGGAACTGGCCGGTCGTGCCCGTCGCATCGCCGCCAAGCATCCGAAGCTGGCGCTGATCGTGGTCGACTACATCCAGCTGATGCAGGTGCCGTCGAACCGCGAGAACCGCACCAACGAGATCTCGGAGATTTCCCGCTCGCTGAAGGCGCTGGCCAAGGAACTGAAGGTGCCGATCATCGCGCTGTCGCAGCTGTCGCGTTCGCTGGAAGCGCGTCAGGACAAGCGGCCGATCA
>PNMW01000041.1 GCA_013823855.1 Lysobacteraceae bacterium
CTGGTCAACATGATCGAGACGCAGCGCGCCTACGAGATGAATTCGAAGGCGATCTCGACCACCGACCAGATGCTGCAGTACATCGGGCAGAACCTCTGATGCGTGCCGGCTGGGCCATCGTTGCCGCGGCGCTGCTGGCCAGCGGCTGCAGCAGCCTGTCGCCGCGGGTGTCGTTCGGCGACGACCGGCCGCAGCCGGTGCCGATCCCGTTGCCGCAGGGCATGCCCAGCGAAGGCGCGATCTTCAGCGACGGCCAGTCGATGGCCCTGTTCGAGGACGCCAAGGCCCGCAACGTCGGCGATCTGGTCACCATCCTGCTGATCGAGAACACCCAGGCGCAGAAGTCGGCGCAGACCAGTACCTCGAAGGCCTCCGACGTCAATCTGACCGACATCACCGTCCTCGGCCGTCCGATTGGGGTCAACACCGGCATCAGCGGCGAGCGCAGTGCCAAGGGCGGTGGCGATTCCCGGCAGAGCAACAGCCTCGACGGCAGCGTCACCGCGGTGGTCGTCGGACGGCTGCCGAACGGCCTGCTGCAGATCCGCGGCGAGAAGCAGGTCGAGCTGAACCAGGGTTCGGAAACGCTGTTCATCGACGGGGTGGTCCGGCCGATCGACATCCTGTCGAACAACACCGTGTCGTCCGACAAGGTCGGCAATGCCCGCGTCTCGTACAAGGGCCGCGGCGCGCTGGCCGATGCCAACTCGCAGGGCTGGCTGACGCGCTTCTTCAATTCCCCGTGGTTCCCGTTCTGAACGCCCCGAGCGCCCCGATGAGCACCATGCGCGTCGCCTTCCACGTCATCGCCGGCCTGTGCCTGCTGCTGGCGATCGCCGTTCTCAATGTCGCGAAGGCCGAGCGGGTCAAGGACCTCGCCAACGTCGCCGGCGTGCGCTCGAATCCGCTGGTCGGCTACGGCCTGGTGGTCGGCCTCGACGGCACCGGCGACCAGACCTCCCAGGCGCCGTTCACCGTGCAGAGCCTGAAGGCGATGCTGGCCCAGCTCGGCGTCACCGTGCCGCCCAACGTCAATCCGCAGCTCAAGAACGTGGCGGCGGTGGCGATCAATGCCGAGCTGCCGCCGTTCGCCAAGCCGGGCCAGAACATCGACGTCACCGTGTCGTCGATCGGCAACTCCGGTTCGCTTCGCGGCGGCACCCTGCTGATGGCGCCGCTGAAGGGCGCTGACGGCCAGATCTATGCGATCGCCCAGGGCAATGTCGTGGTCGGCGGCCTCGGCGTGTCGGCCAAGGACGGTTCGCGCGTCACCATCAACGTGCCGAGCGCCGGCCGGGTGCCGGGTGGGGCGATCGTCGAACGCAGCGTGCCGGCGACCTTCGGCGCCTCGCCCGAACTGCGGCTCGATCTGCGCACCTCCGATTTCACCACCGCGACAAGGCTCGCCGCCGGCATCAACCTGGCGCTCGGCAGCGAGATGGCCCGCGCCATCGATCCGGTGACGGTCACCGTGCAGGCGCCGGCCGATCCGAACGCCCGCGTCGCCTTCATGGCCCAGCTGGAAAGCCTCGACATCGCCCCGGGCGATGCCCCGGCGCGGGTGATCGTCAATTCGCGCACCGGCACCGTGGTGATCTCGTCGCTGGTCCGGGTGCTGCCGGCGGCGGTATCGCATGGGTCCCTGAGCGTCACGATCAGCGAAAAGCCGCAGGTCAGCCAGCCGGCGCCGTTCTCGCAGGGCGAAACCACGGTGGTGCCGCGCTCGCAGATCGACGTGACCTCGGGGGCCAAGCCGGCCTTCGTGTTCGATGGCGGCACCAGCCTCGACGACATCGTCCGCGCGATCAATCTGGTCGGCGCCGCGCCGGGCGATCTGGTGGCGATCCTCGAAGCGCTGCGCGCCGCCGGTGCGCTGCGCGCCGAGCTGGTGGTGATCTGATGGCCGGCGCGCCGCTCCGTTCGGCAGTCAACGCGTCGCCGATCGATGCGACCGACTTCAACCAGTACGCGAGGCTGCGCGCCGGGGCCAGGGGCAATGACGCCGACACGGTTCGCCAGGTCGCGCGCCAGTTCGAAGCGCTGTTCACCCAGATGCTGCTGAAGGCCTCGCACGGCGAGGATTCCGGCGCCAACGACCTGCTCGGCGGCTCGGGCAGCGACACCTACCGCGATCTCTACGATCAGCAGATGGCCGGCCAGCTGTCATCCGGAAAAGGCCTGGGCCTGGCCGACCTGCTGACCCGCCAGCTGCTCGGCAAGGCGGCACCGGAAGCGGCCGACCCGGCGACGATCCAGGCCTTGCACCGCGCGCCGCTGCGCCATGCCGGCGTCGACAACCTGCCGCCTCTGAAGTCGGCCGAGCGGCCGACCACGGCCAATGCCTTCGTCGATGCGATCACCCCGCATGCCGAGAAGGCGGCGAAGGCGCTCGGCATTCCGGCCCGGGTGCTGGTCGCCCAGGCCGCACTCGAAACCGGCTGGGGAAGCCGGCAGATCAGGAATGCCGATGGCAGCGACAGCCACAACCTGTTCGGCATCAAGGCCAGCCGCGGCTGGGACGGCGCGACCGCCAGCAGCCTGACCCACGAGTACGAAGGCGGCGAGCAGCGCAGCGAGCGCGCCGAGTTCCGGTCCTACGCCTCGGTCGGCGAAGCCTTCGACGATTACGTCAGCTTCATCAAGGACAACCCGCGCTACGCCGATGCCTTGCGCAATGGCGGCAGCGCGACCCAGTACGCGCAGGGCCTGCAGAAAGCCGGCTATGCGACCGATCCGGCCTATGCCGCGAAGATCGCCCGGATCGCCTACGGCAAGACCATGAACGCGTCGCTCGACGCGTCCGGAAACGATCTGGCGGGGCGGACCCTGTGAGCGCCGCACGCCAGCAAAATGGCGCGGACCGGCGGCCGGCACCGCGCGGCAGCCGTGGCACCGAACCTGCAGGAACCCGGTCATGAGCGACATCCTCGGCATCGGCATTTCCGCACTGCTGGCCAACCGCAGCGGTCTCGACGTCACCGGCCACAACATCGCCAACGTCAATACCGCCGGCTATTCGCGGCAGCGGCTGGACCTGAGCAACCGGATCGGCGCGGTCACCTCGTATGGCTTCGCCGGCAACGGCGTCACCGTGCGCGGCGTCGAACGGCTGTCCGACAGTTTCGTGTTCGCCCGCGAGATCGCCGGCACGGCCTCGCTGTCGCGGGTCGAGACGTTCACCACCGAAGCCAAGCGCACCGATGCGCTGCTGTCCGATGCCGACACCGGCCTTGGCACCACGCTGAGCAGCTTCTTCGACAGCCTGTCGGTGATGGCGACCACGCCGTCGTCGACCGCGACCCGGCAGACGGTGATCACCGCCGCCGAAGCGCTGGCCGGCCGCTTCAACGATCTGCAGGGTCAGCTCGACGCCGACGAACGTTCGATCAACAGCCGGATCAGCCAGACCGTCACCGAGATCAACAACTACGCGTCGACCATCGCCAGTCTCAACGACCGCATCTCGATGGCGCTCGGCGCCTCCGGCGGCAAGCCGCCGAACGATCTGGTCGACCAGCGCGCACAGGCCATCCGCGAGCTGTCGCAGCGGGTGTCGGTCAGCACGGTGGAGCAGGACGACGGCTCGCTGAACGTGTTCGTGGCCAACGGCCAGAGTCTGGTCGTCGGCACCACCACCAGCGCGCTCGGCACCCGGCCCAACGAATTCGATTCCGCGCGCACCGAAGTGACCGTGCAGGGCGGGGCGGTGATCAGCGGCCAGGTTGGCGGCGGCACGCTGGGCGGCCTGCTCGACACCCGTCGCGAAATCCTCGATCCGGCGCGCGAGAAGCTCGGCCGCATCGCCATCACGCTGTCGGACACGGTCAACGCCCAGCAGGCCAGGGGCGTCGACCAGAACGGCAACTTCGGCGGCCCGCTGTTCACGCCGCTGGCCGGCGCGGCCTCGGCGTCGTCGCGCAACAGCGGCAGCGCCGCGGTAACGGTCGGCTTCGCCGATGCCACCCAGCTCGACGGCAAGCCGTACCAGCTGAGCTTCGACGGCAGCGTCTGGTCGCTGACCGATGCCTCGACGGGGGCGGCTGTCCCGTTCACCGGCAGTGGCACCGCGACCGATCCCTTCGTCGCCCGCGGCCTGAGCATGTCGGTATCGACGGGCGCTGCGGCCGGCGACAAGTTCCTGGTCCAGCCGGGCCGCCGGGCCGCCGGGCAGCTGGCGGTGGCGATCGACAATCCTGCGCAGCTCGCCGCCGCCGCGCCGATCAAGGCCGGAGCCGCGACCGGCAACACCGGCAGCGGCACGATCACGCCGGGCGTGGTCACCGATGTGACCAACCCGGCGCTGCGCGACCCGGTCAGCATCCAGTTCACCGGCCCGGGCAGCTATTCGATCAACGGCAGCGGCGCGTTCAGCTACACCGCCGGCCAGCCGATCAATGTCAACGGCTGGCAGGTCGAGATTGCCGGCAGCCCGGCGACCGGCGACCGCTTCACCGTCGGCCCGACCGGCGCCAACAGCGGCGACGACCGCAACGCCCGCCTGCTGTCCGGCATCGCCACCCAGGCATTGCTCGACGGCGGCCTGAACACGCTGACCGCGGCCAATGGCCAGCTGGTGCAGCAGGTCGGCTCGAAGGCGCAGACAGCACAATTGCAGCTCGACGCCCAGACCGCGCTGGCCTCGCAGACGGTCAGCGAGCGCAACTCGCTGTCCGGCGTCAATCTCGACGAGGAAGCCGCCGATCTGCTGCGCTGGCAGCAGGCCTATCAGGCCTCGGCGCAGATCATCGCCACCGCCAGCACGGTGTTCGATTCGCTGCTGGCGGCGACCCGTCGCTGATCGGAGTCCCTGCCATGAGAGTCTCGACCGCCGACTTCTATCGCCAGAGCATCGTCTCGCTGCAGCGGCAGCAGTCGCTGGCGCTGCACACCCAGAACCAGCTGTCGTCGGGCAGCAAGCTGCAGACTGCGGCCGACGATCCGACCGGTGCCGCCCATGGCCTGTCGCTGGATCAGACGCGGGTCGCCAACCAGCGTTACACCGAGAACACCAAGGCGCTGACCGAGCGGCTGGGGCTTGCGGAGAACGCGCTGTCCGGCATCAGCGAAACCCTGAACCGGGTACGCGAGCGGGCGCTGCAGGGCAATGGCGGCACGCTCAGCGATTCCGATCGCGCCAGCATCGCTGCCGACCTTCGCCAGTCGCTCGACACGCTGGTCGACTACGCCAATGCCGCCGACGGCGAAGGCCGCTACCTGTTTGCCGGCAGCAACGATGCCAATGCCCCGTTCGCGCTGACCAGCGGCGGCACCCAGTTCAGCGGCGACGATGTGATCCGCCAGGTGCAGATCGGCCCGAACCGCGCCGTCGCCTCCAGCGACAGCGGCGCCGACGTGTTCCTGCGCCAGCGCGCCGGCAACGGCACGTTCAGCGTCGCCGTCACGGCCAGCAACACCGGCACCGCGACGATCGCCACGGCGCGGGTATCGGACGCGGCGGCCTGGGACGGCGGCAGCTATTCCCTGAGTTTCACCGGCGGCAGCTACAGCGTGCAGGACGGCGGCGGCAACGTCGTCGCCAGCGGCGCTTACGCCGCTGGCCAGACGATCCGCTTCCGCGGTGCCGATCTGACCGTGAGCGGCGCGCCGGCCGACGGCGACAGCTTCTCGATCACGCCGAGCACGCAGCAGGACCTGTTCCAGACGGTGCGCGACCTGATCACGCTGTTCGACACGCCGACCAGCGCCAGTCCGGCCGCCCGCGCCCAGGTGCAGACCGGTGTGCTCGACAAGCTCGGCGCGCTGGAATCCGCGCAAAGCAAGGTGATCGACATCCGGGCCCGGCTCGGTGCCCGGCTGGTGGCGGCGGACGACGCCGAGAACCAGTTGTCGTCACAGCGGGTGAAGATCGACGAGGCGCTGTCCGGCATCCGCGACATCGACTACGCCGAAGCGGCCAGCCGCCTGACCCAGCAGCTGACCGGCCTGCAGGCGGCGCAGCAGTCGTTCGCGAAGATCCAGGGCCTGAGCCTCTTCGACTATCTGCGCTGAACCGGGCCGCGGACGCGGCGGATGTTCAGGCTGGCGGCTCGTGACAGACCACGCAGAGCTTGTTGCCTTCGGTGTCGCGGAAATAGGCGCCGTAGTAATGCGGGTGGTATTCCGGCCGCAGCCCCGGCGGGCCTTCGCAGCGACCGCCGTTGGCGAGTGCGACGGCATGGGCACGATCGACCGTCTGCCGGTTGCCGGCGTTCAGCGCGGTCATCTGGCCGTTGCCCGGCCGATGCGGCTGGCCGTCCTGCGGCGTGCCGATCAGGAACAGCGGCCGCGGTCCCGGCCGTGACTGCCAGCCGGCCCAGGGCCGTGCGGGATCGCAGAAACGCTCGGCGACCCCGAGCACCGGCATCAGCTTGCGGTAGAAGGCGAGGGCGCGGTCGAACTGACTGACGCCGACGAAGACGTGCGACAACATGGTTTCGTCCTGTACGGGTGGCTGCTGAGCGGACCCGGCGACGCGCGGGGCGCATGCCGGATGCGCAGCGGGTGCTGGCAGCCGGCAGTCTCGCAAATCCGGGCCGCTTTCCGGGCGCCCCATCGCCCGTGAACCCGGCGGCCGTACCTGCGCGCTCGACCGCATTCGGCTTACGCTGTGCTGCCCCTTTCGCCACCGCAAAACCCGTCATGTCCCAATCGGTACAGCCGTTCCACCTCGCCATCCCCGACGCCGAACTCGCCGACCTGCGCCTGCGCCTCGAGCGGACCCGCTGGCCGGAGCGGGAGACGGTGGACGACTGGTCGCAGGGTGTGCCGCTGGCGCAGGGCCGGGCGCTGATCGAGCACTGGCACCGGCATTACGACTGGCGCCGCTGCGAGGCGCGGCTCAATGCGCTCGGCCAGTTCAGCACCGAGATCGAGGGCCTGCCGATCCACTTCCTGCATGCCCGCTCCAGGCACGAGCAGGCGCTGCCGATGCTGCTGAGCCACGGCTGGCCCGGCTCGGTGATCGAGTTCCTGAAGGTGATCGGCCCGCTGACCGATCCGACCGCGCATGGCGGCAAGGCTGAGGACGCTTTCCATCTGGTGATTCCGTCGCTGCCCGGCTTCGGCTTTTCCGGCAAGCCGGCGGGTACCGGCTGGGGCGTTGCCAGGATCGCCGCCGCCTGGGCGACGCTGATGAAGCGGCTCGGCTACACGCGCTACGTCGCCCAGGGCGGCGACTGGGGCTCGGTGGTGACCACCCAGATGGGCCGGCTGCAGCCTGACGGACTGGCCGCGATCCACGTCAATCTGCCGATCGTGCTGCCGGCGAAGCTGGACGGGCCGTTCAGCGATGGCGAGATCGCGATGCTCGACGCGCTGCGCGACTACGAGCGCTGGGACGCCGGCTATTCGAAGCAGCAGTCGACGCGGCCCCAGACGATCGGCTATGCGCTGGCCGATTCGCCGTCCGGGCAGGCGCTGTGGATCTACGAAAAGTTCTGGAAGTGGATGGACTGCAACGGCGATCCGCTGAGTCTGCTGTCGGCCGACGAGATTCTCGACAACATCATGATGTACTGGCTCAGCAACAGTGCCGCGTCATCGGCGCGGCTGTACTGGGAAAGCTACGAGGGCGCGTTCGCTGCCGTGCCGCTGGCCCTGCCGGTCGGCTGCAGCGTGTTCGCCAGGGAAATCTATCGCGCGCCGCGCAGCTGGGTGGAGCGCTGCATGCCCCGGCTGATCCACTGGAACGAGCTCGACCGGGGCGGCCATTTCGCGGCCTTCGAGCAGCCGGCGCTGTTCATCGACGAACTGCGCAGCTGCTTCCGGACGCTGCGCTAGCTGCGGCTCCGCAGCTGTCGGCTGCGGAGCGGCGATCGGTCACTTCTCGACGAAGGCGCGCTCGAACACATAGTCGCCCGGCTCGCCGATGCCGGGGCTGACGACGAAGCCGCGCTTGTCGAGCATCGCCCGGGTGTCGGCGAGCATCGACGGGCTGCCGCAGATCATGCCGCGATCGGTGGCCGGGTTCAGCGGCGGCAGGCCGATGTCCTCGAACAGCTTGCCGGACTCGATCAAATCGGTCAGGCGGCCGCGGTTCCTGTACGGCTCGCGGGTGACGGTCGGGTAGTAGATGAGCTTGTCGCGGACCATCTCGCCGATGAACTCGTCGTTCGGCAGGTCCTTCGTCAGGTAGTCCTGGTAGGCCAGCTCGCTGACCAGGCGCACGCCGTGGATCAGCACCACCTTGTCGAAGTGCTCATAGGTTTCCGGGTCGCGGATGATGCTCATGAACGGGGCCAGTCCGGTGCCGGTGCCGAACAGGTAGAGGTTCTTGCCGGGCTTCAGGTCATGGATGATCAGCGTGCCGACCGGCTTGTCGGACACCAGGATCGGATCGCCGACCTTCAGATGCTGCAGCCGAGAAGTCAGCGGGCCGTCCTCGACCTTGATCGAGAAGAACTCCAGTTCTTCGTGGTAGTTCGGGCTGGCGATCGAGTACGCGCGCACCAGCGGCTTGCCGTCGACGACCAGGCCGATCATCACGAAATGGCCGTTCTCGAAGCGCAGGCCGGAGGTCCTTGTGGTGCGGAAACTGAACAGGCTTTCGTTCCAGTGGTGAACGTGAGTGACGGTTTCGGTGAGGAACTTGGCCATGGTCTGCGGTGAGCGATTCGTCGGTGGGAAAGGGGATTGGGCTGCGGGCGGCGCTTGCGCCCGGCGATCGACGTCGCTGCGGCGACGCCCGCTGGTCGCTGGCTGGTGCATCCGGGGGATGCGGCATGACCCGACGGCGGCGACATTTTCACCGATCCAGCCGCCGCTGCGGGGTTCATATGCTTATTCGATTTCCGGAATGGCGCCGGAATCGGGCTCAGGCCAGGCGTTCGAGGCGAATCGGCAGGCGATCCTTGGGGATCGGCAGGCTGGTGAAGTCCTGCGCCATCACGTAGCCATCCGGCACGCTGAACCGGAACTGCAGCAGCAGCCGGTGCAGGATGGTCTTCACTTCCATCATTCCGAAATGCAGACCGATGCACTTGTGGGCGCCGCCGCCGAACGGCGTCCACAGGAACGGGTGGCGGCGATCCTCGGCGCGCGCGCTGCCGAAGCGGTCGGGATCGAAGCGTGATGGCTCGGTCCACCATTCCGGCATGTGGTGAGTCATCCACGGCGTCACCGCGATCATCGATCCCTTCGGCAGCCGCACGCCGTTGAACGCGCATTCCTCGGTGACTCCGCGCGGCAGGATCGGCACCGGCGCGGCGATGCGCAGCGTTTCCTTGATCGCGAGGCCGGTGTCCTCAAAGCGCTCGAGATCCGTGTAGGCCAGCGTGCCGGCGCCGATCGCCCGGCATTCCTCGCGCAGGCGTTCCTGCCAGATCGGCTGCCTGGCGAGCTGGTACAACAGGTTCGACAAGGTGATCGTCGAGGTGTCGTGCGCCGCCATCAGCACGAAGATCATGTGATTGACGACGTCGTCGTCCGAGAACAGCTCGCCGTCATCGGTGCGCGCTTCGCAGAGCCGCGAGAACAGATCCGCTCCCGGCTTGGCGCGCTTGCCCGGCAGCGCCGTGGCGAAGTGCCGCTCCAGCAGCTTCCGGCCCTTCAGCCCGGCGTTCCAGCGGGTGCCGGGCATGGCATGTCGGATCAGGCCGGTGGCGGCCTGGACGGTGTCGAGGAAGGCGTCGTTGATGGCATCGGCGTCGTTGCCGGGCCGCTGGCCGACGAACACCTCGCTGCCGATGTTCAGGGTCATCGCCTTCAGGCGCTTGAACAGCAGGCAGTGTCCGGCTTCCCAGGCGCCCAGTTCGGCATCGACGCTCTGCTGCATGCGATCGAAGTAGCCGAGCAGGGCGTCGTGCGAGAACGCCGCGTTCATGATCCGGCGATGCAGGCGGTGCTCGTCGAAGTCCATCAGCATCAGGCCGCGGTTGAAGAAAGGGCCGATGAAATAGGACCAGCGCGCGCTTTCGAACAGGTTGCCGCGGTTCTGCAGCACGAACTGGTTGGCGTCCGGGCCGAACATGAAATGGCACTGGGTGCCGAAGGCGTCGATCTTGGCGACCTCGCCATGCCGCTCGTAGAGCCGGCGCAGGAAGGTGTGGGCGTCGCGGATATAGGCGAGGCTGGAGCCGATCACCGGCCAGCTGCGGTGATGCGGGGCTTCGCGGACCGGCGGCGGCGGCGCGGCGGGCGGGCGCGTGGCGGTCGATTGCGCGTGCACATCGGTCATGGCGTCGGTCTCCTGTCGCACTGCGTCTTGTCGTTATGGCGCTCGCATCCGCCGACGGCGGCGGAATTGAACAAACGGAAGATTGGCACAGAAGGCAAACCGGCGGGCACAAAAAAACGCCGCATCGGCGGCGTTTCCCGACTGCTGCGCGACCTTGTGAAAGGTGGCGCTCCTACCCGGATTCGAACCGGGGTTAAAGCCGTGAGAGGGCTCCGTCCTAGGCCTCTAGACGATAGGAGCGTGGTCAGCGCGGGGCGGATTATAGGGCAATGCCGGGGCTTGTCCACGATTCCTGGTCGAACAGGTGTCGGCACGCGACTGCGGAAGCCTGCCGTCCTCGCGTAAACTTCGTCGACCCGCCCGCCGCGATGTCCACGCGGTGTCGAGCACGGGACCTCCGTCACCCGATTCGAATCATTCTTCCGAGACCCGCCATCAGCGAGCCGAACCGCATTCCGCGCGAGCAACACCCGATCTCGCGCGCCAATATTTCCCCGGGCGCCCTGAAGGTGCTCTACGGTCTGAAGGACGCCGGCTACGAGGCCTATCTGGTCGGCGGCGGCGTCCGCGACCTGCTCGCCGGCATCGAGCCCAAGGATTTCGACATCGCCACCAGCGCGCACCCGGAACAGATCCGCAAGGTGTTCCGCAACTGCCGCCTGATCGGCCGTCGCTTCATGATCGCCCACGTCCGCGCCGGCGAGGAAATCCTCGAAGTCACGACCTTCCGCGGCCCGGTCACCGACAGCCACGAGCGCGACGAGACCGGGCGCATCCTGTCCGACAACGTCTACGGCACGCTCGTGGAAGACGCGTTCCGCCGCGATTTCACGATCAACGCGCTGTACTACGACATCCGCGACTTCTCGATCGCCGATTTCGCCGGCGGCGTCGATGATCTCAACGCGCGCCGCTTGCGCCTGATCGGCGACCCCGAGCTGCGTTACCGCGAAGATCCGGTGCGCATGCTTCGCGCGATCCGCATCGCCAACAAGCTCGGCTTCGACATCGATCCGGAAACCGCCGAGCCGATCGGCCGGCTGGCGTCGCTGCTGAGGGAAATCCCGCCGGCGCGCCTGTTCGACGAGATCCTCAAGCTGCTGCTGAACAAGGATGCTCTGGCCAACTTCGAAGGCCTGCGCCGTTACGGCCTGTTCGCCGAACTGTTCCCGCAGACCGAGCGGGCGATCAACGCCGCCAAGCGCGATCTGGCGCTGCTGCGCATCGCGCTCGCCTCGACCGCCGACCGCGTCAAGCGCGACCTGCCGGTGACCCCGGCCTTCCTGTACGGCGCGCTGCTCTGGCCGCCGTATGCCGACCGCGCCTATGAACTGGAATATGAGCGCGGCCACGACCCGGTCACCGCCCAGAATCAGGCGGCCGACGAAATCCTCGCGAGGCAGCAGGCGCGCATCGCCATCCCGAAGCGCTTCTCCCTGCCGATGCGCGAGATCTGGAGCGTGCAGCCGCGCTTCGAGGATCTGCGGCCCGGCCGCGCCCGCCGTCTGCTGACCCATCCGCGCTTCCGCGCCGCCTACGACTTCCTGCTGCTGCGGGCCCAGGCCGGGGAGCCCGGCTGCCTGTCCCTCGCCGAATGGTGGACCGAAGCCCAGACGACGCTCGGCAACGGCGAAGCACCGCCGCCGCCGCAGGACCTGCTCGATCTCGGCGGCCACGACGACGGTGGCGAAGGCGACGATGGTGGCGATGGTGGCGGCGCTCCGAAGAAGCGCCGGCGCCGCGGCGGACGCAATCGTCGCAAGGCCTGAGCGCCGGTGCGCAGGGCCTGGCTGGGCCTCGGAGCCAATCTCGGTGATCCGGCGGCCCAGGTCGAACGGGCGCTGCGGCAGATCGCGGCACTGCCCGATACCCGGCTGATCGTCCGGTCGTCGCTGTACCGCAGCGATCCGGTCGGCCCGCCCGGGCAGCCCGATTACTGCAATGCCGTCTGCGAGATCGAAACCGCTCTGGCGCCGGAGGCGCTGCTCGACGCCGTGCTGGCGATCGAGGTCGACAATGGCCGCACCCGCGACGGTAGCCGCTGGACCGCGAGGCTGCTCGACATCGACCTGCTGCATGTCGAAGGCGTCGCCTGCGACACGCCGCGCCTGAGCCTGCCGCATCCGCAGTTGCCGCTGCGCAACTGGGTGCTGGTGCCGCTGGCCGAGATTGCGCCGACGCTGGCGATTCCCGGGCAAGGTGCGGTCACCGCGCTGGCCGCGCGGCTCGGCCGCGGCGGCCTGTCGCGCTGGCCGCCGGCCTGAAGGCGGCAGTCGCAGCGCCGCCGCTGATGATGCGCGCAGCGCCGAATCGCCGCCGTCGCCGGCCCGTTGGTAACGGGTTACGGATCGAACGCGGCCGCGGATCGGCCGTTCGATGTCGAGGCTCCGGTAATCTAGCGGCCTGAACCCCTTGTTCCGACGCCGCCTCCAAGAATGACTGCCCCCGCTGCCGCCCCCAGCACGCCTGTCCACGTGTCCGAGCTGCGCCGCATGCGCGAGGCCGGCGAGCGGATCGCCGCGCTGACTTGCTACGACGCCAGCTTCGCGCTGATCGAGGATCGTGCCGGGGTCGACGTGATCCTGATCGGCGATTCGCTGGGCATGGTGATCCAGGGCCAGAACTCGACGACGGCGGTGACGGTGGCCGATATCGCCTACCACTCCCGTTGCGTCGCGCCGCATCTGAAGCGGGCGTTCCTGGTCGCCGATCTGCCGTTCCTGAGCTTCGCCACGCGCGAGCGCGCACTCGACGCCTCGCAGCGGCTGATGCAGGAGGGCGGGGCGAAGATGGTCAAGCTCGAAGGCGGACGCGAGCAGGCCGACATCGTCGAATACCTGTCGGTGCGCGGCGTGCCGGTCTGCGCCCATCTCGGCCTGCAGCCGCAGCTGATCCACAAGCTCGGCGCGTTCAAGGTGCAGGGCCGCGAGGAAGTGGCGGCCGAGGCAATGCTCAAGGACGCCAGGATTCTGGAGGAGGCGGGTGCCGACATGCTGCTGGTCGAGTGCGTGCCGTCGAGCCTCGGCAAGCGGATCACCGATGCCGCGCAGGTGCCGGTGATCGGCATCGGTGCCGGCCCGGATGTGTCGGGCCAGATCCTGGTGCTGCACGACATCCTGAATGTTTCGCCGATGGTCACCATCGGCCGCAAGCCGCGTTTCGTGCAGAACTTCATGCTCGGCGCGCCGGACATCGAGTCGGCGATCCGCGCCTATGTGCTGGCGGTCAAGAGCGGCGCCTATCCGGCTCCGACGCACTGCTTCTGAGCGCTGTGCCGCCCGCGATGCCGGAGGCCTGGCCGCAACGACCGTTGCGGCTGGTGCTGCTGCTGTCCCTGGCGCTGGTGGTGCTGCGGCTCGGCTGGATGTCCGACGACGCCTTCATCAGCTTTCGCACCGTCTGGAACCTGGTCAACGGCTATGGCCTGACCTGGAATACCGACGAACGGGTGCAGGCGTTCACCCATCCGCTGTGGCTGTTCCTGATCGCTGCGGCCCATGCCCTGAGCGGCGAGATGTACCTGACCGCGATGGCGGTGTCGGTGGCCTGCTCGCTGCTGGCGGTCCACGTCGTGCTGCGTCGGCTCTGCTACGGCAACACTGCGGCGCTGGCGTTCGTGGTGCTGCTGCTGTGCTCGCAGGCGGTGCTCGATTTCACCACCTCGGGGCTCGAGAACCCGCTGTCGTTTCTGCTGGTGGCACTGTTCTGCGCACAGTGGCTGAACCATCCGGCGGGGTACCGACCGCTGTTCGGGCTGATGCTGACCGGCTGCCTGCTGGCGCTGAACCGCCTCGATCTGGCGGTGCTGGTGGCGCCGGCGCTGGCGATCGAGCTGTGGCAGCAGCGGTCGCGGCGGGCGCTCGGCATCACCGTCATCGCAATGACGCCGCTGGTGGCCTGGGAGCTGTTCTCGCTGCTGTTCTACGGCTTTCCGTTTCCGAACACCTACTACGCCAAGCTCAACACCGGCATCCCGAAAGCCGAGTACGTCGCCCAGGGCTTGGTCTACCTGCTCGATGTCGCGATCCGCGACCCCGGTACGCTGCTGATCCTGGCACTGGCGCTGCTGGCGCCGTTCGCCTACGGCGGCAGCCGCGCCCGGGTGCCGCTGGTGCTCGGCCTGCTCGCCTATCTGGCCTATGTGGTCAACGCCGGCGGCGATTTCATGCAAGGGCGCTTCGTCAGCGTGCCGGCGTTCCTGGCGGCGATCCTGCTGAGCACCGACAGCGACCCGCTGCGGCGGACCGACGAAGGCCGGATCTGGCTGGTGCTGTCGGCCGTCGTGCTGATCGCGGCGACCCGGCTGATTCCGCTGGAGGCCAGCGATCCGCCGATCCGCGCCAACGGCATCGCCGACGAGCGCCACTACTACTTCGCCCAGACCGGCCTGCTCTACCACCAGCGCTACCGGAAGGTCCCGTTCAATCACCCCTGGGGCATGACCGGCGCCCGGATGCGCGGCACGCCGAGCCAGCCGGTGGAGGTGTTCAACGCCATCGGCTTCGCCGGCTTCGCCGCCGGCCCGGACGTCCACATCGTCGATCAGCACGCGCTGTCCGATGCCTTCCTGGCGCGCCTGCCGAGCACCCGTCCGTGGCGGATCGGCCATTTCCTGCGCGAGTTGCCGCCGGGCTATCTGGCGTCGCTGGCCGACGGTCGCAACCGGCTCGTCGATCCGGCGCAGCGAGCCCTTTTCGACGATCTGCAGAAGGTCATCCGCGGCCCGCTGCTGGCACCCGGACGGCTCGACGCGATTTGGCGTCTCAACACCCGGCGCGCGGCTTCGTCAGAATCCGCCGCCGCCCGCTGACCTTCCGACCGCTCCGCTCTTCATCATGAACACCCTGCATCTCGCCTCCGAACTGCGCGCGACGGTCGATCGCTGGCGTGCCGCCGGCGACACCATTGCCCTGGTGCCGACCATGGGCAACCTGCACGATGGCCATCTGGCGCTGGTGGCGAAGGCGCGCGAACTGGCGACACGGGTGGTGGTGACCATCTTCGTCAACCCGCTGCAGTTCGGTCCGAACGAGGACTTCGGCCGCTACCCGCGCACGCTGGCCGATGACCTCGCCAAGCTCGCCGAGGCCGGTGTCGATCTGGTCTGGACGCCGCCGGTCGACGAGGTCTACGTCAACGGCTTTCCACCGGCGACGACGATCACCGTGTCGCCGATCGCCGATCAGCTCGAAGGCGCGTTCCGGCCCGGTTTCTTCACCGGTGTCGCCACCGTGGTCGCGATCCTGTTCGCTTCGGTGCGGCCCGATGTCGCGGTGTTCGGCGAGAAGGACTGGCAGCAGCTGCAGATCGTCAGGCGGATGGTGGAAGACCTGCGCGTCGGCATCCAGATCGTCGGCTATCCGACCGAGCGGGCGGCCGACGGGCTGGCGCTTTCGTCGCGCAACCAGTACTTGAGCGAGGCTGATCGCCGCCTTGCGCCGAAGGTCCACGCCGCGCTTCAGGCGGTGGCCGCTGGTCTGACAGCCGGCCGTCGCGATTTCGCGGTGCTGTGCGCGGAGCAGTCGGCACTGCTCGCGGCTGCCGGCTTCAAGCCGCAGTACCTCGAAGTGCGTGCCCCTTCGCTGGCGCAACCGGCGGCCGGGGATCGCGATTTCGTCGTGCTGGTGGCAGCGGTGCTCGGCAGCACGCGGCTGATCGACAATCTGGCTGTTCGTCCTGTCTGACGGTGGGGCAGGTCGCGGCGGTGGCCGCGGGTAATCCCGTTTGTCGGATGAGCTTGAGCCGAACGAAAGGTTTGTTGGCGCAGCGCGGCTATATCGTTACAATTTCGCGACTTGCTGCAGTGAACAATCCTGCCGCAACGGGCGTATGTCTTTGTGGGCCGCCCTCGGTCGTTGAACATCTTGATTCCGGGTGCATGTCTTTTTGGGCCACCCGCGCGTCAGCCAACCATCCAGGAAGAAGCTCATGCAACTGACGATGCTCAAGTGCAAATTGCACCGTGCGCGTGTGACCCACGCTGAACTCGACTACGAAGGCTCCTGTGCGATCGACGGCCGTCTGCTCGATCTCGCCGGCATCCACGAGTACGAGCAGATCCAGATCTACAACGTCGGCAATGGCGAACGCTTCACCACTTATGCCATCCGTGCCGAGAACGGCAGCGGCGTCATCTCGGTCAACGGCGCCGCGGCCCACAAGGCCCGGGTCGGCGATCGCGTGATCATCTGCGCCTATGCCGAAGTCGAGGCCAATGTCGCCAAGATGCACAAGCCGAAGCTGGTGTACTGCGACGAAGCCAACCGCGTCACCCGCACCGCCAACACGATCCCGGTGCAGGCAGCCTGACCGGCACGAGTGCGGCGTCACGGAGGGACTCCGGCTTGAGTAAGCTTGAGTCCCTTTTTATCGGCCCCCGCTCTGCCCGATGTCCGCACTGACGGAAAGCGCCGCCTGGCGTGCGTTGACGAAACTCGCCGCGGCCGACCGGCAGACGACGACGACGGCGCGCTTCGAGCAGGATCCCGACCGCGCCCGACGCTACGCCGCCGAAGCCTGCGGCCTGTACCTCGACTATTCCAAGCAGCGGCTCGGCGACGACGGTCTGGCCGCGCTGCTGGCGCTGGCCGAGCAGCAGCAGGTGCGCGGCTGGATCGATCGGATGTTCGCCGGCGACGTGATCAACGCGACCGAGCAGCGCGCCGTCGGTCATGTGGCGCTGCGCGGCGCGGCGGCCGTGATGGGCGGCGAGCCGGTGGCGGCGGCGGTCGACGGCGAGCTTGCGCGCATGTATGCGTTCGCCGATGCCGTGCGCAGCGGCGAATGGCGCGGCGCCACCGGCGAGACCATCACCGACATCGTCAACATCGGCATCGGTGGCTCCGACTTCGGGCCGCGGATGATCTGGGAAGCCCTGTCGCAGAACACGCTGAAGCCGCGCGCCCACTACGTGTCGAACGTCGACGGTGCCCAGATCAGCCTGATCCTGTGCCGGCTGGATCCGGCGAAGACGCTGTTCGTGGTCACCTCGAAAACCTTCACGACCCAGGAAACGATGGCCAATGCCAACGCCGCGCGGCGCTGGCTGACGGCGGCGCTCGGCGATGCGGCCGTGGCCCGGCATTTCGCGGGGGTGTCGACGGCACGCAAGACCACCGAGGCATTCGGCATCGCCGCCGCCAATGTCTTCGAGTTCTGGGACTGGGTCGGCGGCCGCTATTCGCTGTGGTCGGCGGTGGGCCTGTCGGCGATCATCGCGCTCGGGCCGGAGCGTTTCCGGCAACTGCTGGCCGGCGCGCAGGCGATGGATCTGCATTTCCGCGACGCTCCGCTGGATCGCAACCTGCCGGTGCTGATGGCGCTGTTCGCGCTGTGGAACAACAACTTTCTCGGTGCCGCGAGCCAGGTCGTGGTGCCGTACGCGCAGCGCCTGCACCGCTTCGTCGGCTGGCTGCAGCAACTGGAGATGGAGTCGAACGGCAAGGGCGTCGATCGCGATGGCCTGCCGGTCGATTACCCGACCACGCCGATCATCTGGGGCGATGTCGGCAGCAATGCCCAGCACGCGTTCTTCCAGCTGCTGCATCAGGGGCCGGCGATCAATCCGGTCGATTTCATCCTGCCGATCGAGGCCGTTCACGGCTATCCGGACCAGCAGCAGCTGCTGATCGCCAACTGCCTGGCGCAGAGTGCGGCGCTGATGCGCGGCAAGACCGCCGGGCAGGTGCGCGCCGAACTGATCGCCCAGGGCCTGAGCGGCGAGGCGCTCGAAGCAGCGATCCCGCATCGGGTGTTCTCGGGCAACCGGCCGTCGAACACGCTGCTGATGCCGAGGCTTGACGCCTTCCATCTCGGCGCGCTGTGCGCGCTCTACGAGCACCGCACCTTCGCGCTCAGCGTGTTGTGGAACATCAATGCCTTCGACCAGTGGGGCGTGGAACTGGGCAAGCAGCTGGCCAGGGAGGTGGTCGCCGCCCAGGCCGATCCGGCCGCTGCGGCAGCGCTGGATCCGTCGACCCGCCTGCTGCTGGAGCGTGTCAGTGCGCGCTGATCGCCTACTGCCGGTGCTGGCCGTCGTCGCGCTGCTCGCCGCCTGCACACCCAAGGTGACGCTGCGCGTCCAGGACTTCGGCTCCGGCGACGAACGGATCGAGCTGTCGAAGACCGCATTCTTCCCGTCGACCGAGCGCGCCTCGGCCGCGGCAGCGCTGGCGACGCTGCTGTACACCGACGGTCTCCATGCCGTCGGACCGGCCCAGGTCGCACCGCTGCTCGGCAAGAAGACTGCGGTGCCGGCGCTGCGCGACGACCTTCTTTCGGTGGCGCGCAGGTTCGAGCGGCTGCCGTTCGTGCTGCCGCCGACACTGAACGCGGTGTTCGCCGAGGTGCGCAGCGGCAAGCCGGTGCTGGTGTTCCAGAAGCTCGATGGCGGCCGCTATTCGGTGGTGGTCGGCATCGACCCGCTCGGCAACCGGGTGATCCTGCGCAGCGGCAGCGAAGGCCGGGTCTACCAGCCGGTCGACGAGTTCGTCAGCCGCTGGAAAGGCGGCGAGCAGTGGGCGATGGTGCTCGGCGACGGCAGCAGGGTGCCGTCGTCGGCGACCCTGGAGGCCTGGGTCGCGGCCGGCGAAGCGGCGACGGCGGCCGGCTTTCCGGTGCTGGCGGAGAAGGGCGCTCTCAGCGCCATCGCCCGCTGGCCGGAAGCGGTGGTGCCCTGGGTGGCGCTCGGCAATGCGCGCTACGCGATGAAGCACTGGCAGGGCGCCCAGGATGCCTATGTCGAAGCACTGAAACGCAAGCCGGAGAACCCGGTGGTGCGCAACAACCTGGCGCTGGTGCTGCTGGAGCGGCGCTGCATCGCGCTGGCCGAGGAGCAGCTGCAGCGGGCGATCGACGGCGAAACCGATCCGAAACTGCTCGAGGCCTACGACAACACCCGGGCGCTGCTCAATCGCTACAGCGGGCCGGCGATCTACTGTCCGCCGCCGGATGACGCGTCAGCGCCCATCGAATATGAGATTGCACCGTTGAATCCGGAAACGCCGCGCGCGCCGTCAGCGCCGCGACGAGCTGCGCCGAAGCCGAAGCCGTAGTCTTCGGATCGGCCAGCGCATTGCCGATCGCCACGGCGAGGTTGCGCAGCCAGCGGGCGTAGCCGGCGCGGCGCAGCGCCATGCCCTCGGTGCGCGCCAGGTACTCGTCCTCGCTCCAGTCGAACAGCGCGATCAGCCGTGCGCTGTCGAGCTGATGCCGCGGCGCGAAGTCCGGCGTCGCGTCGAGTTTCGCGTAGCGGTTCCACGGACAGGCCAGCTGGCAGTCGTCGCAGCCGAAGATGCGGTTGCCGATCAGTGGCCGGAGCGCTTCCGGAATGTCGCCGTGGTGCTCGATGGTCAGATAGGAAATGCAGCGCCGGGCGTCGAGCTGGTATGGCGCGACGATCGCCTGCGTCGGGCAGATGTCGATGCAGGCGGTGCAGCTGCCGCAGCGCGGCACGGCCGGCTCCGGCGGCGGTGCGGCGATCGGCAGGTCGGTGCAGATTTCGCCGAGAAAGAACCAGGAGCCGGCCTCGCGGTTCAGCACCAGCGTGTGCTTGCCGATCCAGCCGAGCCCGGCATTGCGCGCCAGCGCCTTTTCCAGCAGTGGCGCGCTGTCGGCGAACACCCGGTAGCCGTGCGGCGCGATCTCGGCCGCCAGCCGTTCGGCCAGCTTCTTCAGCCGGTTGCGCATCAGCTTGTGGTAGTCGCGGCCCAGCGCGTAGCGCGAGATGTAGGCGGCTTCCGGATCGGCGAGCAGCGCTTCGGCATCGGCGGCCGACGGGCGATAGTCGAGGCGCGCGCTGATCACCGTCACCGTGCCCGGCTGCAGTCGCGCCGGATCGGCGCGCAGCGCGGCGTGTTCGGCCATCCAGGCCATGCCGCCATGGCGGCCCTCGGCCAGCCAGCGTTGCAGGTGGACGCTGTCTTCGGCCAGCGCCAGGGTCGAGATCGCCGCGTCGGCAAAGCCCAGCGCCAGCGCCCAGTCGCGGATCAGCAGCGGCCAGTCGCGGTCGTTCGGGTCCGGGAGCGTGGAGGGCGCCACTTATACTTCGCCGATGGAAAACATCATGGCGCGATTGTATTCGGCAGCCTCGGTCCGCGAACTCGACCGGCGTGCGATCGAGGTCTGCGGCATTCCCGGCTACACCTTGATGCAGCGCGCTGCCAGTGCCGCCTGGACGGCTGCCCGCTGGCACTGGCCGAATGCCCGCCGCATTGCCGTGTTCTGCGGGCCCGGCAACAACGGCGGCGATGGCTACGAGCTGGCGCGGCTGGCGCAGGCGGCAGGCTGCGCGGTGCAGGTCTACGAGTGCGAGACGCTGCCGCGCCGCGGCGATGCGCTGACGGCGCGCGAAGCCTGGCGCAGCTTGGGCAGCGTGCAGCCCTGGTCGCCGGAGGTGGCGCTGGCGGACATCGACCTGATCGTCGACGGCTTCTACGGCATCGGCCTCAGCCGCGCGCCGACCGGCGACAGCGCGGCGGCGATCGCCGCGATCAACAGCGCCCACGCCGCAGGAGCCGCGGTGCTGGCGCTGGACCTGCCGTCCGGTCTCGATGCCGATACCGGTGCCGCGCCTGGGGCGGTCGTCGATGCCGATCTGACGGTGACCTTCATCGCGATGAAGCCCGGCCTGCGCACCGGGCGCGGGCCGGCGCAGACCGGCACGGTCGAACTGGCCAGCCTCGACGTGCCGATCGCCGTCCACGACGGCCTGACCGCGACCGCCAGCCTGATCGACAAGGCGGAACTGCAGGGCTGGCTGCCGAAACGTCGGCGCACCGGCCACAAGGGCGACCACGGGCACGTGCTGCTGATCGGTGGCGATCACGGCATGGCCGGTGCGATCCTGCTGGCGGCGCGCGCTGCACTGCGTGCCGGCGCCGGTCTGGTCACGGTCGCGACGCGTGCGGCACACGCGGCGGCGCTGACCGCTGCGCAACCCGACGTGATGGTGCGGAGCATCGAATCCGTCGCCGAGCTGGCGCCGCTGCTGGCGCGCGCCGACGTCATCGCGATCGGCCCGGGGCTGGGCCGCGAGCCCTGGGGGCAGGCGATGTTCGCGGCTGCGATCGACGCGGCGTTGCCGAAGGTGGTCGATGCCGACGCGCTGAACGCGCTGGCCGAGGCGCCGCGCCATCGCGATGACTGGCTGCTGACGCCGCATCCGGGCGAAGCCGGGCGCCTGCTCGGCATCGGCACGGTCGAGGTCCAGCGCGACCGCTTCGCGGCCGTCCGCGCTCTGCAGCAGCGCTTCGGCGGCGCCGTCGTGCTCAAGGGCGCCGGCAGCCTGATCCGCGGAGCCTCCACGCTGCGCGTCTGCCCTTACGGCAATCCCGGCATGGGAGTGGGTGGCATGGGTGACGTGCTGACCGGCATCTCGGCGGCCTTCATCGCCCAGGGGCTGACACTGGAAGCGGCGGCGGCGGCGGCCGTCACCGCCCACGCCGTGGCGGGGGATCGGGTTGCCGAGCGCGGCGAACGCGGCCTGATCGCCTCCGATGTCGTCGAGGCGCTGCGCGAGGTGGTCAATCCATGAGCCTGCAGACGATCCATCTGGCCGACGAGGCGTCGACCGAGGCACTCGGCGCGTCGCTGGCGCAGGCGCTGCAGGGCCTGCCGGGCGGGGTGGTCTATCTGAACGGCGCGCTCGGCGCCGGCAAGACCACGCTGGTGCGCGGCTGGCTGCGAGCGCTGGGCGTCACCGGCAGCATCCGCAGTCCGACCTATACCTTGATCGAGCCGTACGCGATCGATGGCCGCGACTGGCTGCATCTCGACCTGTACCGCCTGAAGGCGCCGGACGAACTGGAAGGACTCGGGCTCGACGACTATCCGCCGGACCAGTGCTGGTGGCTGGTCGAGTGGCCGGAGTGCGGTATCGGGTACTTGCCGCCGGCCAGTCTGATCATCGATTTGCAGGCTGCGGCTGGCGCCAGGATGGCGACCATCCGGCCGCTGGCGCTGGCGGCCGTGCTCGACAGGCTCCCCGGCAGCCTGCATTCAACTTGAAGTAGTGTCGTCTAATTACTGATTTCGATAAGAAAATTCTTGTGCTACGCGGCTTGCCGAATTATCTTCTGCCTTTGCTCGACCCCGCCGGGGCTGTTATGCGCGCATTGACCGGACTCCTGCTGCTGTTGACGGCGACCTCGGCGTCGGCGGCGGAGCTGCGCGAACTGCGCCTGATGGACGGCCCCGAAGCGACGCGCGCGGTGTTCGATTTCGACGTCGCGACGGCACCGAAGGTGTTCACGCTGCCGAATCCGGATCGCGTGGTGATCGATTTCAGCGATGCCCGCCGCGGCGCCCGCATGCCGGTATCCAGCGCCGGCAAGGGCCTGGTGCGCAGCGTCCGCACCGGCCCGCGCGACTCCGGGCTGCGCGTGGTGCTCGATGTCGGCGAGAAGGTGGCGGCACAGTCGTTCGGTCTCGAAGCCAGCGAGGGTTATGGCTACCGGCTGATCGTCGACCTGGTGCCGAAGCATCCGCGCACCGCCATCACGCCGGCGCCCGCCGCGTCGCCCGCCGCCGCCAGGCCGGATCTGGTGGTTGCCGCAACCGTGGCAACGCCGGCCCCGCCGCCGATGCCCGCGCCTGCGGCAGCCGTGCCGGAGCCGGTGGTGACCGCGACGGCCGATGCCAGCATGGCCAGCCGTGACGCCGGACGGGTGCGGATTTCGGACAAGGACATCGTCATCGCTGTCGACGCCGGTCACGGCGGCACCGATCCCGGTGCCATCGGCCTCGGCGGTCTGCGCGAAAAGGACGTGACCCTGGCGATCGCCCGTCGGCTGGCCCGGAAGATCAACGCCGAGCCCGGCATGCGCGCCGTGCTGACCCGCGACAGCGACACCTTCATCGAACTGCGCACTCGTACCGTCAAGGCGCGGCAGGTCAATGCCGATCTGTTCGTCTCGGTGCACGCGAACGCCGTCGACGATCGCTCGATGCACGGCTCGTCGGTCTATGTGCTGTCCGAGCGTGGCGCCTCGAGCGAACAGGCGCGCTGGATCGCCAACCACGAGAACGCGGCCGACCTCGTCGGCGGCGTCACCCTGCAGAAGCAGGATGACAATGTCGCCGCGGTGCTGATCGACATCTCGCAGGGCGCGACGATGGAAGCCAGCTTCGATCTCGGCAGCCGCATGCTCAATGCGATGGGCCGCATCAACCGGCTGCAGAAGGCCGAAGTGCAGCAGGCCGGCTTCATGGTGCTGAAGTCGCCGGATATTCCGTCGGTGCTGGTCGAAACGGCGTTCATTTCGAACCCGCGCGAGGAGAAGCTGCTCGGCGATCCGGACTACCAGGACAAGATGGCCGAATCGATCTTCGATGGCGTGCGCAGCTATTTCGTCCGCTATCGTCCGCAGCAGGTGGCGACTGCCGGGCCGGTGAAGACCTCGGCGAAGACGCGCTCCGCACCGGCGCGGCTGAAGCGCTGAGCCACATTCGGAAAAGCGGTTCTCGCGCCGGGAACGCCGGAAGCGGACGAGGAATCCAGGCGGCTGTAGCGCTCGCCCCCGTTTCTCCTGTTCCCGTTATCCGCTTTTCTCTGCGGTCTTTGCGTGAAACCAGTTCCTGCATGTCCGGGTCGCCCTTCGGCACGCGATTTCCGTAAGCTTGCCGCCCGCAATGCAGGTGGGCCGCAGTGACCATCCAGATCCTCCACGAGCAGCTCATCAAGCCGATCGCCGCCGGCGAGGGTGAGAACCTGCGCTTGCGAAGCACGGCTTCGCGCAGGTTCGAACGCCCGGAGCGCAGCGCGCGCAGGGCCGGTCCACGAGCCGGCGAGGATGCGGTCGGCCGATGAGCACGATCCGGGTGCTCGGCGAGCAGCTGATCAACCAGATCGCCGCCGGCGAAGTGGTCGAGCGGCCGGCCGCCGTGGTCAAGGAACTGGTCGAGAACAGCCTGGACGCCGGGGCGACCGCGATCGAGGTCGAGCTCGAGGCCGGTGGCCTGAACCTGATCCGGGTCCGCGACGACGGTCGCGGCATTGCCCGCGATGAACTGGCGCTGGCGCTGACCCGGCATGCGACCAGCAAGATCCACGATCTCGACGATCTGGAGCGGGTCACCAGCTTCGGCTTCCGCGGCGAGGCACTGCCGAGCATCCTGTCGGTGTCGCGTTTCGCGCTGACCTCGCGGACCGTGGAGGGAGCGCACGGCTGGCGGGTGACGGCGAGCGGCGTGCCCGACGAGGTGCCACCGCAGCCGGCGGCGCATCCGGTCGGCACCACGATCGAAGTCCGCGACCTGTTCTTCAATACGCCGGCCCGGCGCAAGTTCATGAAGGCCGATGGCACCGAGTTCCGCCATGTCGACCAGATTCTCCGGCGCCTGGCGCTGACCCGTTTCGATCTGCGCCTGAAGCTCGGCCACAACGGCCGGCGCAGCTTCGAGCTGCCGCGCGCCGACAACGAAGGCGCCCGCGCCGCGCGGATCGCCCAGGTCTGCGGCGACGAGTTCCTCGCCAATGCCGTCAGCCTCGACGAGCAGCGGCTGGGCCTGCGGCTGTGGGGCTGGGTGGCGCTGCCGAGCTTCGCCCGGGCGCAGGCCGATCTGCAGTTCCTTTATGTCAACGGCCGCAACGTCCGCGACAAGCTGCTCGGCCACGCGTTGCGGCGCGCCTACGCCGACGTCCTGCACTCGCAGCGGCATCCGGCCTTCGTGCTGTTCCTGGAGCTGGATCCGGCGCGGGTCGACGTCAACGTCCATCCGCAGAAGACCGAGGTGCGCTTCCGCGATGCTTCGGTGATCCATGACTTCCTGTTCGGCGCCGTGCACCAGCTGCTGCGCCGGATCCGGCCGGAGCCGGGCCAGCATCACCGCGTCGAGTTCGAGACCCCGGCTGCGGCACCGGCCTTCGAGCCGACGCAGGCGCCGATCCGGTACGCACCGTCGGCCGGCACGCCGTCATGGCCGGTACGGGAGCGTCTGCCGGAAGCCCGCGAGCATTCGCCGTGGCCGCTGTACCGCGAGCCGTCGCCAGTGCCGGACCCGGTGCAGGCCGACAGCGACGAGGCGCCGCTCGGTCGTGCCATCGCCCAGATCCGCGGTGTGTTCGTGCTCGCCGAGAACCGGCACGGGCTGGTGCTGGTCGACGCCCACGCCGCCCACGAGCGGGTGATCTACGAGCGCTTCAAGCGCGAGCTGGCGGCCGATGGCATCGCCTCGCAGCGCCTGCTGCTGCCGGAGACCATCGTGGTCGGCGAGGGCGAGGCCGACGAACTGGAAGCGCAGGCGGAATCGCTGCGCCGCTTCGGGCTGCTGCTCGATCGCAGCGGCCCGGACACGATCACCGTGCGGGCGGTGCCGGCGCTGCTGGTCAAGGCCGATCTGGCGGCGCTGCTGCGGACCCTGTGCGGTGGCTTCGACGCCGCCGAGAGCGCCGAGCATTTCGGCGAGGCGCTCGATGCCCAGCACCGGATCCTCGCCGACATGGCCTGTCGCGCGGCGATCAAGGCCAACCGGCGGCTGAGCCTGCCGGAAATGGACGCCCTGCTGCGCGACATGGAGCGGACGCCGAACGCGGGCCAGTGCAACCACGGTCGGCCGACCTGGGTGCAGATCGACGCCGACGGGCTGGACCGGCTGTTCCTGCGCGGCCGCTGAGCGGCGCAGCGCTCAGACGCTGATCTCGCCGCGCCGCAACGAGTACAGCCGGTACTTGCCGTAGCGCTTGGCCAGCTCGATCTCGCCGGCGTACTCGGCGGCATAGCGGTCCGGCGCTTCCAGCATCAGCCGGGCGGCGAAGGCTTCGGTGACGAAGATCATGCCGGGTGGCGTCACCGGCTCGACGCGCGCGGCGAACGACAGCTGCGAGCCGAAGTAGGTGGTTGTGCCTTCGACCGGATCGATGCCTTCGAACACCGGCGCGTAGTGGGCCGACAGCCGCAGCTCCAGCTTTTCGAGCATGCCGCCGAGGCCGCCGCGGGCGCGCTCGACGATGCCGTGGATGCGGTCGGCGATCCGCGCGGTGGTCTCGGCGTCGTCGGTGACCACATGCACGGCGTCGCCCCAGGTGTGCTGCAGCAGGATTCGCGGCTGGTGCTCGGCCAGTGCGGCGGCGATGCCGCCGATCAGCACCTCCTGGAAGACAGGCTGTTCCTCGTCGCCGAGCCGGCTGTAGCCGGCGAAGTCCGCGAACAGCGTGCCGACCAGCCGTCTCGATTCGGGGCGGCCGTCGGCGCCGACGCCGCTGCGCGGTGGCAGCGGCGCGCTGCAGCCGCAGGCGGCATTGGCCTGCTGGACGCCATCCGGATGGCCGAGGTCGTGCCAGCCGGCACCGATGCGCCGGGCTTCGAGCCGCGACAGGCCGCAGGCGGTCGCCGACACATAGGCGGCGCGCCATTCCGCTTCCCGCTCGAGAAAGCCCTGGGCGATCGAGCATTCCGCGCCGCTGTCGAGGTAGCGCTGCAGCCGGCCGGCGACGGCGCAGCCGTGGCGGCGCAACCATTCCTCGACCAGCTGTTCGCGCACCGCCGGCAACACCAGGTGAACGCGTATACCCCGGGCACTGTAGTGCTCGGCGATATCGAGTTCGCGCAGCCCGTCGAGGCCGATGCAGACGAACGAGGCTTCGTCCGGCAGCGCCGGTTCGGTTCCGATTCCGGCGGCGGGCACGAACAGCACCGGCGGCACGCGCAGCGCGTCGAGATGGGATTCGTCGTGGCCGAGGTGGCGGCAGATCAGGCGCAGCTGGGCGCTGGTGCGACTCAGGGCGTTGACGTTGCCGGGCTGCCATTGCGCAGCCCTGGCCAGGGCGCCGCGCACACGCTCCAGGCTGCCGAGCAGCAAGGCCGCCTCGGCTTCGGTGACCGCGCGGTAATAGTGTTCGGCATCGCTCGGGGCGGTGTCGCCGTCGAGCGCCTCCAGCGATGCCAGCACCCGTCGCGCCAGCACCAGCGCCTCGGGGCCGCGGCCACCGAGCATCAGCATCGTGGCGGCATTGATGCCGGGGAAGTAGCCCTGGGCATGATCGAAGGCCTGGGCGTAGACGCGGCCGGATTCGACGAACAGCGCTGGCGCCTTGTCCGGTGGCGCGGCCAGCGCCAGGTCCTTGAGCAGCCGGCCTTTCAGCGACAGCCATTCCTCGACGTTGTAGGGATCGCCGGCTTCGCCGCCGACGCCCAGTTCGCGATAGCGGCGCAACGCCAGCTGGGTGCTGCCGGCATTGGCCAGCGACAGCAGGGCGAGGTGATCGAGTTCGCGTGAGCGCAGGCCGTCGGCGCGGGCGCGTTCGGCGAGGTCGTGACAGAGCAGGTAGTTGCCCGCCTTCAATGCCGCGCGGCAGTCGATCAGCGCCTGCTGCAGCGGATCATGCAGCGCCGATTCGATGCCGCCGCTGCTGCTGGCCGCATCGCTGTCGAGCCTGGCCTGCGGCTCGGGCGCGGCGATCGAAGGGTCGATCAGCAGCAGCGGCCGTCCGGAGGCCGGCGGGCGGCGCAGGTGCAGGGTCGACAGCTCGGCCGGAATGCGTGCCGGGCGGCGGCGCCAGTTGACCACTTCGGCGGCGCCGCCGGGCAGGCCGCTGCGACCGGGGCGCAGGATCGCCACCAGCACGTCGGACTGCTCGGCGAGGCAGGCGGCGAGCTGCCGGTACTGGTGCTGGCGGAAGCCGCCGTCGGTGAGCTGGGGATCGGCCGGGCCGGCCGGTACCAGATCGACGACCACGGCGCAGCGCGCCAGCTGTTCCTCGATGCCATCGCGCACCGATTCGATGGTCGCCGGCTCCAGCGCCACCGACTGCTCGTTGAGGCGCGCGACCCAGTCGTCGATCAGCACCGGCACCGGCACCGGTAGCAGCGCGACGGTATCGAAGGGGATGCCGATCTCGCGCAGCCACTGGCTGGAGACCTGCTTGAACAGTAGGTCGGCACCGGGTGCCAGGCCGGTGACCAGGCTGACTCGATGCGGGCTGGCCCGGTCGACCAGGGTCGGCAGCGCTTCGTTGCGCAGCTTGGCGGTGACCGCCGCGCGCTCGGCGGCCGACAGCCGCAGGTGGCCGGTGGCGCCGATCAGCAGGTGGCCGTCGTCCTGCAGCGGCAGGCTGGTCAGCCAGGTTTTGAGGCTGATCCGGACCACGGTCTCAGCCGGCGCCCGGGGCGGCAGGTGGCGCCGCGCGCATCAGCACGTAGACCGCGCCGGTGCCGCCGTCGTGCGGGCGCGCCGAGCAGAAGGCGATGACATCGCTGCGCCGGCGCAGCCAGCTGTCGAGCAGCGTCTTGATCACCGGCCCGGTGTTCGGCGAGCGATTGCCCTTGCCGTGGATGATGCGCACGCAGCGGACATCTCGGGACTGGCATTCGGCAAGGAACATCGATACCGCGACCTGGGCATCGCCGCGATTCATGCCGTGCAGATCCAGTTCGGCGCGGACCCGGTAGGCGCCTCGGCGCAGCTTGCGCCAGACGCTGTCCTGCAGGCCGTCGCCGCGATAGCTCAGGGTGTCGCCGCTTTCGATCAGTTCCGGCTCGAACATGCCGAACTCGAGCAGCTCGGCCATCACCGCGCGCTCGTCGGCCTCGGCCTGGCGGGGGCGAGTCGGCGGCGGCTTGCGCGGCGGCGTGATCCGGTCGGAGGCGCCGCGCGGCTGCACGCCGGCCATCGCCGACCGGAAATCGGCGTCATCGGGGTCGAGCATGGCGTCGTCGGCAGGGCTTGGCATGGCAACCGCATCATAGCCCGCTGCCACGTAAACTAAGACCAACCCTCAAGACACCCTGACCATGCGGATACTTCTGTCCAATGATGACGGCTGCACGGCGCCCGGACTGCTGGCGCTGGCGCGGCAGCTGCGCAGCGAGCATCACGTCGACATCGTCGCGCCGGATCGCAACCGCAGCGCCGCCTCGAATTCGCTGACCATCCTGGTGCCGCTGCGCATCCAGCGCCACGACGACGGCACCATCTGCGTCGACGGCACGCCGACCGACTGCGTGCATCTGGCGCTGGCCAGCCTGCTGCCGGAAAAGCCGGAGATGGTGGTCTCGGGCATCAACAACGGTCCGAACCTCGGCGATGACACGCTGTATTCGGGCACCGTCGCCGCGGCGATGGAAGGCCGGCATCTCGGCTCGGCGGCGATCGCGGTGTCGATGTCGGCGTACAACCCGAAGCATTACGACACCGGCGCGCGCGCGACGCTGCACATCATTTCCGAGCTGGCACGCAATCCGTTCCCGGGCCACACCATCCTCAACGTCAACGTGCCCGACGTGCCCTGGGACGAGCTGAAAGGCTTCGAAGTGACCCGGCTCGGTCATCGCCGGCAGTCGGAGCCGGTGGCCGAGGCGCTCGATCCGCGCGGCCGGCCGATCTACTGGATCGGCCCGGCCGGTCCGGGCGCCGACGCCGGCCCGGGCACCGATTTCCATGCCGTCGAGCACAACCGGGTGTCGATCACGCCGCTGCTCGTCGACCTGACCCGGCACAGCGTCCTGGACAAGCTCGGCGACTGGGCCCGCGCGCTGTGATGGTGGGCAATCACCCGCACAGCCGCGGGCTCGGGCTGGCCTCGCCGGCCAGCCGGGCCAAGATGGTCGACGAGCTGCGCAGGAACGGCGTCAGCGACGAGCGGGTGCTGGCGGCGATGCTGAAGATCCCGCGCCACGAGTTCGTCGAAGAAGCCTGGAAGGGCGAGGCCTACCGGAATCGTCCGCTGCCGATCGGACAGGCGCAGACCTTGTCGCAGCCGGTGGTCGTCGGCCTGATGAGCCAGGCGCTGATCGCGCCGTCGACCGAGACCGGTGCCCGCAAGCGGGTGCTGGAGATCGGCACCGGCAGCGGCTACCAGACCGCCGTGCTGGCCGAACTGATCGAGCGGGTCTATTCGGTGGAACGGCTCAAGGGGCTGTCGGAAATCGCCCGCAAGCGGCTGGCGGGGCTGGGCTATCGCAACATCCATTTCGGCTACGCCGACGGCTCGCTCGGCTGGGACGCCCACGGGCCGTACGACGCGATCATCGTCACCGCGGCGGCGGCGGAAGTGCCGCGCGCGCTGCTCGAACAGCTGGCCCCCGGCGGCCGGCTGGTGATTCCGGTCGGCCCGCCGAACAACCAGATGCTGCGCAGCATCGACCGCAGCGGTACCCGCTACAAGGCGACCGATCTCGCCACCGTCAGCTTCGTGCCGCTGCTCGAAGGTCGCGCCTGAGTCTTCCGGATCCACGCAGCCATGATTGACGCCTTCAAGCAGTGGATCGCCGAATGGGTTGCCCAGCTCGGCTACGGCGAGATCCTGGTGCTGATGGCGCTGGAATCGAGCCTGTTCCCGGTGCCATCCGAGCTGGTGATGATTCCGGCCGGCTATCTGGCCCGCGGCGGTGCCCTTGATCCGTTCCTGGCCGCGCTGGCCGGCGGCACCGGTTCGGTGCTCGGCGCCAGCGCCAACTACCTGCTCGGCCGCCATGTCGGCCGCGCCTTCCTGCTGCGCTTCGGCAAGTACCTGCTGATCAACGAAGTGAAGTACCACGAAGCCGAAGCGATGTTCCTCGGCAATGCGACGCGGGCGACCTTCGTCGGCCGCTTCATCCCGGTGGTGCGCCACCTGATCTCGCTGCCGCCGGGCGTGTTCGGCATGGCCTACCTGCCGTTCGCGCTGATCACCTTCGCCGGCGCCACGCTGTGGTGCGCGGTGCTGGTCGCCGCCGGCTACTGCTTCGGCGAAACCGCGCTCGGCGTGATCAGCGCCTACACCCATGAACTGACCCTTGCCGTGGTGGTGGTGCTGGCGGCCGGTGGGCTGTGGTTCCTGCTTCGAAAGCGCGGCTGAACGGCCGCTGGCTGCTGGCAGCGCTGCTGGTGCTGCTGCTGGCCGGCTGCGCGAGCGAGACCGGACGGCGCTCGGTATCGCGCGGCACCTCGGTGACTCGATCGAAGCCGACGCCGGGCGAAACCTATGTCGTCGCTCGCGGTGACACGCTGTACTCGATCGCGTTCCGCAACAGCCTCGATTACCGGGAGCTGGCCGACTGGAACGGCATCGGCCGCGACTACACGATCAGGATCGGCCAGCGCCTGCGGCTGACGGCGCCGGGCTCGGTCGTGCCGCCACCGCCGCCGGTGGCGGCAGCACCGTCATCGACCGCGCCGTTGGTCCAGCCGCCGGCCGCGGGCGCATCGGAGCCGGTCCCGATCATCACCGGCACCGCGAGCTGGGAGTGGCCGACACGCGGCGCGCTGGCGCGCGGCTTTGCCGCCAGCGGCAACAAGGGCATCGACATCGCCGGCGAGGCCGGGCAGCTGATCGTCGCGGCGCGCGGCGGCAAGGTGGTCTACAGCGGTGCCGCGCTGAAGGGCTACGGCGAGCTGGTGATCATCAAGCACGACGAGCAGTTCCTGTCCGCCTACGGCTACAACCGTCGCCGCCTGGTCGAGGAAGGCGAGACGGTTGGCCCCGGCCAGCCGATCGCCGAACTGGGCCTCGGACCGGAAAACAAGCCGCTGCTGCATTTCGAGGTCCGCGACCGCGGCCGGCCGGTCGACCCGACCACGCTGCTGCCGCGCCGCTGAGCGCGGCGTCGGTCCGGCGCTAGGGGCTTGCCTCGGTGGGGGGCGGCGCAGGCGCGACCGCCGGACCTTCGAAGCTGGCCATCACCGGGTATTCCATGACGCAGGCCCTGCCGCCGCAGCGCGCCGGCTTGAACGGCGGCTTGAGCAGCGCGTAGCCGAGCACCTGGCGCAGCCGTTCGTCGGGAATCTGGTGGAAGGTGACCTGGACCGCCTTGCCGCTTTCATCGACCAGCACGGTCGCGAACAGCTGGCCGGTCACCGCCAGCGCCTGCCTGATCTTGATGATGTCGGCGATGATTTCCGCCGGGCCGTTGATCGGATATGGCGGCTCGTCGGTGTCTGGCATGTCCTCGTACCAGGAGCGCCTGAACAGGGCCTGCTGGCTGGCGAGCAGCTGGTCCCAAGGCTTGTCGATCGGCAGCTGGTCGGAAACCCTCCGTTCGTCCGGCACATGGCGGGTGCCGATCCGCGGCAGGCCGGACACCGCTGCTCGCGGGCTTGCCGCGGTGGCCGGGACGGCAGGTGTTGTGGCCGCGAAAGCGGTTGACGGCAAGGCGAGTCCGAGGGCGACGACGAAGCAGGGCAAGCGCATGGCGGCTGGATTCGGCAGGAAGGCTTGCCAACAGCTTGGCAGCTTGCGTCCCGGTCCGCGCGAACCCGGACCGGGACGCGGTCTCGACTTCAGAAGCTGGCCTTGATCTGGGCGCCGATCAGGCGCGGCTCGTTGATGAAGCCGGTCAGGTTGTTGAAGTCGATGCCGCCGACCACCCGTGTGGTACCGGTGATGTTGCGGACGAACGCCGCCAGCTCGAAGCGGCCGTCACCCCACAGGTAGCCGGCGCGCAGGCCGCCTTCCAGCAGGTACTTGCCCTTGTACTCGACCGACTCGTACAGGAAGAAGTTGACCGTGCTGCGGTAGGCCCAATCGGTGAGGATGAAGGCTTCGCCGGGGCCGACCGGACGGCCGTAGCGCAGGGTGGCGTTGCCGGTCACGCGCGGGGCCTGCGGCAGGCGGTTGCCGTCGATGATGACCGTGTTCGATTCGCCGCCCGAGCGCGGGTCGAGCACCGTGCAGCCGCTGCCGCAGGGGGCGACGGCGAGGCCGGAGTCCTGGATCTCGGTGTAGTTGTAGCTGGCGCCGAGGGTCATCAGCAGGTGCTGGGACAGGATCGCCTTGAAGTCCAGTTCGGCACCCTGCAGCAGCGCCTTGTCGGCGTTCAGCAGGGTATTGAAGTTGGCGCCGCCGCCGACCGCGGTCAGCTGCTGGTCCTCGACTTCCGAGCGGAAGATGTTGAAGGCGATGCGGGCGCGCTTGTCGAACAGATCGGCCTTGATGCCGGTCTCGTACGACAGCACGGTTTCCGACTTGGCGACCGACAGGGTCGAGCCGAACAGCAGGCGGCCCTGCACCGACGGCGCCCGGAAGCCGCGCGCGACGCGGGCATAGGCGCTGACCGTCGGGGTCAGCTTGTAGCTGCCGCTGACATCCCAGCTGACGTCGGTGTCGTCGGGATTCGCGTACAGCGCGCCGGTCGGCGGGGCGCCGATCGGCGACTGCAGCTGTTCGGCGACGAAGTTCTTGTTGTCGACCGTGTAGCGCACGCCGCCCCTGAGCTTGAAGTCGGATGTCACCTCATAGGTCGCCGAGCCGAACACCGCGGCTGCGTTGTTCTGCTGCTCCTGCACCGCGTAGCCGTTCTGCACGCCGCCGGCCAGGGTGTCGAAGTTGAAGCTGTCGATGGTGATGTCTTCGAAGAAGTAGTAGACGCCGCCCTGGAAGTTCAGCGGGCCGGCGTAGTTCGATTCGACGCGGAATTCCTGGGTCAGCTGCTGGTGCTTGGGCAGGCCGTCCGCTGATTCGGCCGGGAACGGGATGAAACCCGGGCCGGACGGCGGCGCGAACGCCGCGCCGAAGCCGCCATCGATGTCGCCGCGGCTGTACGACACCACATGCTCGTAGCCGGAGATCGAGTGCAGGCTGTACGGGCCGGCATCCCAGCGCAGCCGGACGCTGCCGCCGGTGCCGTGCAGGTCCTGCTCGTTGCGGCCGTCGATCGAGACTTCGCTGCGCCGGAAGCCGTCGGCCAGGTCATTGGTGCCGGGCTGGATGATGTTGGCGCGGAACAGCCGCGCCGTGCCTTCGAGCTGGCGGGTGTGGACGTTGAACAGCGCGCTGAAGGTCGGGCTCGGCTGGTACAGCAGCTGGGCGCGGAAGGCGCCGTCGGTGTAGCCCTCGAGCGAGGTCTTGCCGTCGCTCCGGAAGATGTTGTCGACCCAGTCCTCGCGGCGCTGCAGCAGGCCGGACACGCGCAGCGCGACGGTTTTCGACAGCGGGATGTTGTAGGCCGACTCGACGTTGGTGGTCAGGTAGGTGCCGGTCGACAGGTTGAAGTAGCCCTCCTGATCGAAGGTCGGCTTCGCCGAATCGAACTTGACCACGCCGGCCGGCGTGTTGCGGCCGAACAGCGTGCCCTGCGGGCCGCGGGCAACTTCGATCTGGGCCAGGTCGAAGATCGGGAAGCCCTTCAGCAGCGGGTTTTCCAGCACCACGTCGTCATAGACCAGCGACACCGGCTGCGAGGCGTTGAGGTCGAAATCGGTGTTGCCGTAGCCGCGGATGTAGAAGCGCGGGAAGGCGCGGCCGAACGAGGATTCGATGTTCAGACTCGGCACCCGGGCGGCGAGCAGGCGCACGTCCTGGCCGTTGGAGACGAACACGCCGAGGTTTTCGTCGGACAGGGTCGAGACCGAGATCGGCACGTCGCGGATGTTCTCGCGGCGGCGCTCGGCGGTCACGGTGACGGTTTCCAGCCGGGTCGGGTCGCTGCTGGCGGCGGCGGTCGCGGCGCTCGTGTCATCGGCGAGCGCCAGCGGCGCATGGCCGATCATCGTCAGCAGCGCGGCGCGGAAGGCGAGGCGGGCGGACAGGCGTCCGCGATTCAAGGACAGGTTGCGGTTCGGCATGGTGAATTCCCCGGAATTGAATGCGGCGCACCCCCGTGCGCCGTCGATGTGGCTGGATCTGCAGGCGATGCGTCGGCCGTGATCCACGGGCGGAACATACTCGAGTCGCCCACCAATGTGGCGTCACGCCTCGAAATGGGACCCAATTAGAGTGCGGTCGCGCTGGCCAGCGGTGATTCGTGCGCACATCTAGGGCGCGGGCGGCGTCTTCCAGGCCTTGACCGCCGCCAGCGTGTTCTTGACGTGCTCGTTCGGGCTCAGGGCGGAATGCACGTAGGAAATCGTCGAATCCGGGAGGATCACGAACGAGGTCCGGTCGGCGTACGACAGCAGCGGCACCTTGGCGTCGAAGGCGCGGGCGATCGCCAGATCGGGATCGGCGGCGACCGCGAACTTGTTGCGGCATTCGCTGACCGAAAACCTGTTCAGCGTCTCGATGTTGTCTTTCGATACGCCGATTACCGTGGCGCCCAGGGCCGCGAAATCATCCGTGGCTTCGGCGAACAGGTGCGCTTCCACCGTGCAGCCCTTGGTGAACGCCGCCGGGTAGAAGTACAGCACCACGGGCCCTTTCTTCAGCGCCTCCGCCAGCGTGAAATCAAACGGCGTTCCGGCGAGGGTGGCCCGGGTCGTGAAATCCGGTGCCTTGCTGCCGGCTTTCAGGGCCGCCCAGGCCGGCGCCGCGAAGGCCAGTGCGAGGGCTGCGGCGGCGAGTGTCAGGCGTGCACGGGAATGGATGCCGTTCGGGAACATCGGTTGCCTCCGCGGAGATGAGCGTTGTCGACAATACGCCCGCGCGCCGCCTGCGGATTCGCTCTGGCTGGTCTCGATGATCCGCCCGACACAACGGAGGTCCGCGCGGTGGCGGCGGGCAGTCGGGCGATACTAGGCGCGCCCGTCTCCGTTCCCGTATGGCCGCGAGTTCAAGAACCGACGATGACCGACGATCGCCCCAGACGGGTGCAAGCCCTGTTCGACGAAGCGGCCCTGCTGCCCTGGGACCGGCGAGGCGCGTTTCTCGATCGCGTTTGCGCGGGTGACGCCCCGTTGCGTGCCGAACTCGAGCAGCGCCTGAGAAACATGGGAGACACGATCGCAGTGCTCGATCGCGCGTCGATCCCCGAAGCGCACGAGCCGGAAGAGCCGGTGCTTCAGCCCGGCACCGTGCTCGGCCCCTGGGCGATCGAGGACATCATCGGCCAGGGTGGCATGGGCGAGGTCTACCGGGCGCGCCGCGCCGATCACGCATTCGAGTTGCAGGTGGCGATCAAGCTGCTGAAGCGCGGCCTCGATACCCAGCAGGTCGTGCGCCGCTTCCTGCTCGAACGCCGCATCCTGGCCCAGCTCAGCCATCCCAACATCGCCCACGCCCTGGACGCCGGGGCGGCGCCGGATGGCCGGCCGTATCTGGTGATGGAGTACGTCGCGGGGCGGCCGATCACCGAATACTCCCGCGTCCAGGCCCATTCGGTGGTCGACAGGCTGCGCCTGCTGATCACCGTCTGCCGGGCTGTGCAGGAGGCGCATCAGCGGCAGATCGTCCATCGCGATCTGAAGCCGTCGAACGTGCTGGTGACCGGCGCCGGACAGGTCAAGCTGCTCGACTTCGGCATCGCGAAATCGCTGGACGACGAGGGGGTGGACGCGACGCGCGTCGCCGGCGAGGCGACCGCGCTGACGCCGGCCTATGCCGCGCCGGAGCAGATCCTCGGGCAGGCGCCGACGCCGGCAGTCGATGTCTACGCGCTCGGCGTGATGCTCTACGAACTGCTGACCGCGCGCCTGCCGCACCGTCGCGAAGGTCGCTCCGCGAGCGTTCTGGTCGCCGAACTGGGCAACGAGACCGTCATCCGGCCGAGCACCGTCCTGCGCCAGGAGCGCGGCAGGCTGCCGGAACCGGAGCGGCTGAGCCGCCTGCGCTCGATCTCCCGCGATCTCGATCTGATCGTGCTCAAGGCCCTGCACCCGGAAGCCGCAAGGCGCTACCGCTCGGCGCAGGAACTGGCCGACGACCTGCAACGGCTGCTCGAACAGCGTCCGGTGCTCGCGCGGGCTGACTCGATGGCTTATCGCGCCGGCCGCTTCGTTCGCCGCAACCGCCTCGCGGTGGCGGCGGCGGCGGCGGCGATGCTGGCGTTGTCGGCAGGCATGAGTGTCGCGATCTGGCAAGCTGGCATTGCCCGCAGCGAAGCCCGCAGCGCGCTGCTGCAGAAGGCGCGCGCCGAACGGGTCAAGGATTTCGTGCTGTCGGTGTTCAAGGAACAGGACCCGTACGAGCGCAGCCGCCAGCAGCAGCGCACACCGTTGCAACTGATCACCGACGCTTCCGCCAGAGTCGATGCCGACCTGGGGGGCGATCCGGAAATGCACGCCGAAGTGCTGGTGGAACTGGCCGGCATCCGCGTCAACCTTGGCGATTTCTCCGGCGCGCGCGGCATGCTCGAACATGCGCTGGACGAGCAGAAGACGTTATATGGAAAAGACAGCCCGTTGGTGGCCCGCAGCCTGATCCTGCTGGCCCGCCTGGCCGACAAGGAAAAAGGCGATGGCGCGCCGGAAATCGAGCCGAACGTGCGGGAAGCGCTGCGCATCCTGGAAGGCCCGGGCTCCAGCGATCGTCAAGCCATCGCCGACGCCAAGCTGCTGCTCGGCCGGACGCTCGGCTTTTCGCAGACCCGCACCGACGAAGCCCTGAAAGTGCTCGAGGAAGCCCGCCGGATCGATGAAGCGATCGGTGGCCAGGACAGCCGCGCCGTCATCGACGTGCTGCTGGCGGAAATGGCGGTGCTGCGCCGCGCAAGCCGGGTAGCGGAAGCGGAGGCTGCGGCACGGGAGGCCATCGTCAGGATCGAACGCACGGCAGGCCCGGACAATATCGGCCTTGCGTATCCGTTGTCTGAACTCGGCTCGCTGCTCACGGTAGAGCAGAGCCGGTATGCCGAGGCCGTTCCGGTTCTGCAACGCGCTATCGCAATTCGACGCGAGGAGTTGGGCGATAAGGCGCCTGGTCTGGCGATCAATCTGGCTTTTCTGGGCCGAGCCTATGCGGGCCTCAATCGATTTGATGCTGCGGCAGCAGTCTTCGCCGAGGGGGAACTGGCAGTTCCGGCTGGCGACGAAGCCACGCTCTACTATTTTCTGTTCGAGCGCCTGAACTTTGAACAAAATGCCGAGCGATGGCGGGATGTCGAAACGGATGCTCGACGGGCCTTTGCGCTATCGCTCAAGCTTTACGGCGAGGGGTATCCATACACGTGGCAGGCAGCGTCGTTTCTGGGCTATGCACTTGCTTCAATGGGGCGCTACGAAGAAGCGGAGAAAGTCCTGATTGAAGCGAGAGCCAAGATGCAGAAGGCCGTGGGGCAGCACGCCTACGATAACTATCTGCCAGCCTCCGTGTTGGGGATTTCGAGAATTCTGCGAGGGAAAGGCGAGCAAGCTCTGGAACCTCTGCGTGCCGCATTGGCTTTGACTGAACTGACATTCGATCGCACAAGTCAGCAATGGGCTGCAAACGCTCTCAATTTGGCGGAGGCCTTGCTGCAAGTCGATACGCGCGACACAAATTCAGAAGCCAAGGAGTTGATTGACCAAGCCTTGATTATCTATGGATCCGGGGCCGACCCCGCTTATCTCGCAAAGGCCCTGGTCAATCGGGGCTTGCTGCGCCTGAGAATGGGCGACACGACAAGCGGCCAGATTGACCTCGAACATGCGGCCACTCTTCTCTCCGGCGTTGCCGGTGATCACAAGAGGGATCAAACGCGCATCAAGAATGCGTTGCGCCGATGAATGGGTAAAAAAACCACCGCCGAATTTCTTCATGCGGTGGCCTGCGGCGTCGCAGGGAATAGATGTCTCTTATCTCGTCAGCGGATTATCTTGGTGGTTGCGGTGGGCCAACAACCTTGCCTAACCCGACAATGACGTCTTCTCCGAAGTTGATCACTGTCGAAATAGCTGATGTACCAAGTTTCGGAATGTCCGCGACTGGAATTCGGTCGACGATGCCGTTCAGCGCCCTTATCGGTGTCGTCAAAAAGGCGGGTGGATCAAACCTCGGCGGCTGAGGCGGACCAACAACCTTGCCGAGCCCAACAATCACATCCTCACCGATGCCCACCACCGTCGAAAGACTCGGAACACGGGGGCGGGGATTGTCCGGGTTCGGCGGGCCGATGACGATGGTCACGATGCGGGCCGGGGTCTGCAGCAGGCCGGCAATCGGCAGGTGCATGCCGGGGAGCGACGGGACGTCTCGGGGCGGCGTGGTGATCGGCATCGAGCCGGCGCTCGCCGACGGCAGGGCCGGCAAGGCCGGCAGGGCGCCGAGCGTGGTCGGCGCAAGCGCGGTGGAAAGCGTGGAAAGGCGGACCGATGGGGCCGCCTGTGCGGCCGCGGATATCAGACCCGATGCGGCCAGGACAATCACTGCAGTTGTTTTCATGGCTTCTCCCAGGCGACCGGCATGAGTGGCACTTTTGGGCAAGGATGTCGCCTGCCACGGATGTCAGCACGACCTGAACGGCCGGTCAATGGAGATTTTGTCGGTTATGCAGCAAAAGCCGGCTTCAGTTCCGGGCGATCTCGAAATGAACGATGAACGCACCCGTCGGGTCGTCGGCGAAGGGCCTGCCGACCGACAGGCTGCCGCTCGCCGGCAGGGTCATCTTCTGGCAGTACGGCAGCAGGGTTTCCCGGCCGTCACCGCCGTCCCTGAGCCAGGTGCCGTTGCGGCTGATGTCCTGGAGGAACCAGCAGTCGTCGATGCATTCGATCGTGGCATGCGTGGACGACACTCGCAGTTCCGCATCCGGCATCGGCAGGTCGCAGTTGTCGCTGCGGCCGATGATCATTTTCCGGTCGTGACTCTGGCAACGCAGCGTCGTCGGGCCATGGCGGAGGTGCAGCACGGTCGACGACGGGGCGGCGCTGCGCTCGGCAGCGAAGACCGTCGCTGTCGGCGCGTCCTGCGACTGCCAGCCCAGGGTCCAGACATTGAACCGGCCCAGGCCTTTCAGCGAACGGCTGCCGAACGGCATCGCCAGTGCGCGCAGCGTGTCGGGAAGCCGGCCGAGCGTTTCCTCGAGCAGGAATATCTGCCCCGGTGCGTCCTCGGCCAGCTTGTGCAGGCGGGCCACGAAATTGATCGTCTGCCCGACGGCGTCCTGATGGCCGTCGGTCAGGCGGAAGTGCACCGGGCCGAAATGAAAGCCGGCGTACAGGCGCAGGCCGACGTCCGCCGCCAGCTTCTGCGCCTGGATCGCCAACTCGGCGGTGGCGGCCAACTGCGATTCCTCGAAGACCGCCAGCATGTCGTCGCCATAGGCCTTGATGAAGGTCGCGCCGCAGCCGCGTGCGGCGGTGATCAGGGTGTCGAGCAGATGATGGATTTGCCGGCCGGCGGCCACTTCGCCCAGTTCGTTGCGCAACTTAACCGACCCGGCGATATCGACGATGAGCACGCCGCAATGACGGATGCTTTCGGACACCGTATCGCTCTCCTTCGTGAAACTGTGAACTGGGTCAGCTTTTGTATTGTGTGTCCTTTCTTTCCCGGACGAAACGCGGGGCGACCACGACGAAACGCCGGCAGCGGCGCGACGACCGGCGGGTGCCAGGGCCGGAGCCGATCATCCGCAGGGCCGGTCATCGCGTCACCGGTCAAGGAGTCGCCAGGCGGGGCGTGAATCCCTGACGCTGGCCCTCATCGGCCGCGCATGCTGTAATTAGCGGCTGTTTCAGCGATGTTGTCGTCTTAAATCGTGCCGATCCGGCACCCAACCCGTTACCGAGGAATCCTTGAACACCGTCTTCCCGCGCATCGAGCGCCTGCCGCCCTACGTCTTCAACATTGTCGGTGAAATGAAGAAGGCGGCCCGAGCTCGTGGCGAGGACGTCATCGATTTCAGCATGGGCAACCCGGATCAGCCGACACCCAAGCACATTGTCGACAAGCTGGTCGAGGCGTCCGTCCGTGGCACCGAAAGCGACTACGTGCGCCCGGAAGTCCACGACGAGGACGGCACCCATACCCACCGCTATTCGGTGTCAAAGGGCATTCCGCGTCTCCGGAAGGCGATGGCGACCTGGTACAAGCGCCGCTACGACGTCGACCTGAACGCCGACACCGAAGTGATCGCGACGATCGGCTCGAAGGAAGGCCTGGCCCATCTGGCGTTCGCGACGCTCGCCCCCGGCGATACCGTGCTGGTGCCGAATCCGGCCTATCCGATCCACCCGTTCGGCGTGGTGCTGGCCGGTGCCGACGTGCGCCACGTGCGCTTCCCGGCCGATGACCCGACGCACGACATCTTCTTCGAGGAACTGCGCAAGGCGATCAAGGAATCGACCCCGACGCCGAAGATGCTGATCCTCAATTTCCCGTCGAATCCGACCGCGGAATGCGTGGAACTGGATTTCTTCGAGCGCGCCGTCGCGATCTGCCGCGAGCACCAGATCTGGCTGATCCACGATCTGGCCTATGCCGACATCGTCTTCGATGGCTACAAGGCACCGAGCGTGCTGCAGGTGCCGGGCGCCAAGGATGTGGCGGTGGAATTCTTCACCCTGTCGAAGAGCTACAACATGCCGGGCTGGCGGGTCGGCTTCATGGTCGGCAACCCGGTTCTGGTCGCCGCGCTGGCACGGATCAAGAGCTACCTCGACTACGGCATGTTCACGCCGATCCAGGTGGCCTCGATCGCCGCGCTCGAAGGACCGCAGGATTGTGTGGCCGAGATCTGCGAGATGTACCGCAAGCGTCGCGACGTGCTGGTCGAAGGCCTGCTGGCTGCCGGCTGGCCGGTCACCAAGCCCAAGGCGACGATGTTCATCTGGGCGCAGATTCCGGAATCGCATCGCCATCTCGGCTCGCTGGAATTTTCCCGGCAGCTGATGGAGAAGGCGCAGGTCGCGGTGTCGCCGGGCATCGGCTTCGGCGAGTACGGCGACGACTACGTGCGCTTCGCGCTGATCGAGAACGAGCACCGCACGCGGCAGGCGACGCGCTCGATCAAGAAATTCTTGAAGGGCAGCGCCAAGGCCGACAAGGCTGCGCCCGTCGCCGAGCCGATGAAGGCAGCACAGGCATGAGCGTTTCACCGTTGAAGGTCGGCATCGTCGGGCTCGGCACGGTCGGCCAGGGCGTGGTCCGGGTGCTGGCGAAGAATGCGGCTGTGATCGCCGCTCGCGCCGGCCGGCCGATCGTGGTCACCGATGTCTCGGTGCGCACGGCGAACGCCAGGCGCGACTGCGTGCTCGACGGCATCCGTGTCCATGCCACACCGGAAGCGGTGGTCGCCGCCGATGTCGATGTCGTCTGCGAGCTGATCGGCGGCACCGAACTCGCCAACGAGCTGATCCTGGCCGCTCTGGCCGGCGGCAAGTCGGTGGTCACCGCCAACAAGGCGCTGATCGCGGAGCGTGGCAATGCCCTGATTGCCGAAGCCCATGCCCGTGGCCTGAGCCTGGCCTTCGAAGCGGCGGTGGCCGGCGGTATCCCGATCATCAAGGTGCTGCGCGAAGGCCTGACGGCGAACGCCATCGACAGCCTCGCCGGCATCATCAACGGCACCTCGAACTACATCCTGACCCAGATGACCGCGAAGGGGCAGAGCTTCGCCGATGCCCTGGCCGATGCCCAGAAGCTCGGCTACGCGGAAGCCGATCCGACCTTCGACGTCGAAGGGATTGACGCGGCGCACAAGCTGACCATCCTTGCATCGATCGCTTTCGGCACGCCGCTGAACTTCGCGGCGGTGGCCACCGAAGGCCTGTCGAAGGTCCATTCGCAGGACATCCAGCTGGCCCGCGAACTCGGCTACCGGATCAAGTCGCTCGGCATTGCCAAGCGTTCCGTGCATGGCGTCGAACTGCGCGTCCATCCGACCCTGGTGCCGGACGATCACCTGCTGGCCAAGACCGACGGCGCGCTGAACGCGGTCCGCGTCCATGGCAATGCCGTCGGCCAGACGGTCTATGTCGGCCGCGGTGCCGGCGGCGAGCCGACCGCCTCGGCGGTGGTCGCCGATCTGATCGACATCGCCCGCCTGAATGGAGCGAAGCCGGTGGTGCCGGCGCTCGGCTTTACCTCGGCCGCGCTGGCCACCCAGCCGTCGCTGTCGATCGAAGCCGTGGAGTCCGCGTTCTACCTGCGCCTGACGGTGGCCGACGAGCCCGGCGTGCTGCGTGCGCTGACCTCGATCCTGGCCGAAGCCGATATCTCGATCGAAGCGATCCTGCAGAAGGAGCCCGAGGACTTTGATGACGCGCGCATCGCGATCATCACCTCGGTGATCAGCGGCAGCCGTTTCGACGCCGCACTCGAACGCATCCGCGCACTGCCGTTCGTGCGGGCCGACATGAGTCGCCTGCGGGTCGAGCATTTCGAGTAGAAAAGCCGCCTTTCTCCCTCTCCCGGTGGGAGAGGGCCGGGGTGAGGGAGCGTCGCTTGAAGACGAGCGTGTACGAGCTGAACGGCGTTCCCTCACCCCAACCCCTCTCCCGGTGGGAGAGGGGCACAAACACTGGAGCTTCAACGTGACCCGTTACACCGGCCTCATCGACGCCTACCGCCATCGCCTTCCGCTGCCGCCGGAGGCCAAAGCCATCAGCCTCGGCGAAGGCCGCACACCGCTGATCAAGCTGGAAAATCTCGTTCGCCACGAAGGTGTCGAGGCCGATATCTACGTGAAGTTCGAAGGTGCCAACCCGACCGGTTCGTTCAAGGACCGCGGCATGACCATGGCCGTGACCGAGGCCGTGCATCGCGGTGCCAAGGCGATCCTCTGCGCCTCGACCGGCAATACCTCGGCCGCGGCAGCCGCCTATGCGGCGCGCGCCGGCATCAAGTCCTTCGTGCTGATTCCGGAAGGCAAGATCGCGATGGGCAAGCTGGCCCAGGCCGTCGTCCACGGCGCGGTGATCGTGCAGGTGCGCGGCAACTTCGACGACGGCATGCGCCTGGTCAAGGAAGTGTCGGAGACTTCGCCGGTGGTGCTGGTCAACTCGGTCAATCCGTATCGCCTGCAGGGCCAGAAGACCGCGGCGTTCGAGATCGTCGAAGCGCTCGGCGAAGCCCCGGACTACCACTGCCTGCCGGTCGGCAACGCCGGCAACATCACTGCGCACTGGATCGGCTACACCGAGTGCGCGGGCGGCGGCACGGCGTCCTGCAAGCTCTGCAACGGCAACTGCCAGTTCGCTGTTTCCGGGGGGCAGAGCGGCGGCAAGGCCAAGCGGCCGAAGATGGTCGGCTATCAGGCGGCCGGCAGCGCGCCGTTCATGCGCGGCGCCGCGGTCAAGAACCCGGAAACGGTCGCCACCGCGATCCGCATCGGCGATCCTCAGAGCTGGGATCCGGCGTGGATCGTCCAGAAGGAGTCCGGCGGCTGGTTCGACGAATGCTCGGACGCCGAAATCCTCGCCTGCCAGCGTCTGCTGGCCGAGCAGGAAGGCGTGTTCTGTGAACCGGCCTCGGCGACCTCGCTGGCCGGCGCGCTGCGCGACCTGAAGAGCGGCAAGATCCCGGCTGGCTCGACGATCGTCTGCACCCTGACCGGCAACGGCATGAAGGACCCGGACATCATCCTGAAGAGCGGCTTCCCGGCGCTGATCGAAGTCGATGCCGTGCGCAGCGCGGTCGAGCGGGTGCTGGTCGATCGGCTCTGAGTCGGTCCCGGTCCGCTCGGTCCGAAGGCGTCGAACAGCGCCTCAGGCAGAGGCGCCATGGCGCCAAGTAAAGACTGTCGGCGGCAACGAAAAAGCTTCGATCGCAAGATTTGAAGCTTTTTTCGTTTCCGAGGCCTTTGCTTTCCTTCGCGCCTCGGCGCCTTTGCGTGCCCCTGACGTTCGCAACGCCTCGCGCAAAAGCCTGAAACTGCCCGCATGAAAGCCCCGCTGATCCGCCGTCGCCCGCCCGGTGAACCGCAAGCCCTGCCGGCGACGCTGTCGCCGGTGCTGCGCCGCATTTACGCGGCGCGCGGCCTGCGTGACCCGGCGCAGCTGGCGCTGGAACTGAAACACCTGCTGCCGCCGGATCGCCTGCTCGGCATCGATGCCGCGACGGCCTTGCTCGCCGACGCCATCCGCGCGCAACGGCGCATCGTCATCGCGGGCGATTACGACGCCGACGGCGCCACCGCCTGCGCGGTAGCGGTGCTGGGCCTGCAGGCGCTCGGCGCCGCCCCGGTCGGCTACGTGGTGCCGAACCGCTTCACGATGGGCTACGGCCTGTCGCCGCCGCTGGTCGATCTGGCGCTGGAAGCCGGTGCCGAACTGCTGGTGACGGTCGACAACGGCATCGCCAGCCTGGCCGGCATCGACCACGCCAACCGCCTCGGCCTGCCGGTCGTGGTCACCGATCACCATCTGGCCGGCGCCGAGCTGCCGGCAGCGGCGGCGATCGTCAATCCGAACCAGCCGGGTTGCCCGTTCCCCTCGAAGCATCTCGCCGGTGTCGGCGTGATGTTCTACCTGCTGATGGCGCTGCGCGCCCGGCTGCGCAGCGACGGCGCTTTCGGCAGCGACAACGGCCCGAACCTCGCCGAGCTGCTCGATCTGGTCGCGCTCGGCACCGTCGCCGACGTCGTCAAGCTCGACTACAACAATCGCCTGCTGGTGCAGCAGGGCCTGAAGCGCATCCGTGCCGGCCGTGCCCGGCCGGGCCTGATGGCGCTGCTCGAGGCGGCCGGGAGGACGCCGGAGCGGATCAACGCCAGCGATCTCGGCTTCGTGCTCGGCCCGCGCTTGAACGCGGCCGGGCGGCTCGACGACATGCGCCGCGGCATCGAATGCCTGCTGGCGCCGGACCGCGACACCGCGCTGCCGATCGCCCGGGAACTCGATCGCCTGAACCGCGAGCGCCGCGGCATCGAAGCGCAGATGCGCGATGACGCGCTGGCGCTGGTCGCCGACAGTGAGGATGTCGGTGTGGTCGTGCACGAGCCGGACTGGCACGAAGGGGTCGTCGGCCTGGTCGCGTCCCGTGTCAAGGACGCGCTGCACCGTCCGGTGATCGCGTTCGCCTGCGCGCAGGAGCACGGCATGCTGAAAGGCTCGGGCCGCTCGATTCCGGGCCTGCACCTGCGCGATGCGCTGGCGGCGGTCGATGCCCGGTATCCCGGGCTGATCAGCCGCTTCGGCGGCCACGCGATGGCCGCCGGGCTGAGCCTGCCGGAACAAGGGCTGGCCGCTTTCCGCACGGTGTTCGATGCCCAGTGCCGGGCGATGCTCGATGACGACGCGCTGGCCCAGGTCATCGACACCGATGGCGAACTGCGCGGGTCCGAGTTCTCGATCGAGACCGCGATCGAGCTGGAATCCGCCGGCCCCTGGGGCCAGGGCTTTCCGGAGCCGCGCTTCGATGGCGAGTTCGAGGTGCTGGATCTGCGCCCGGTCGGCAAGGATGGCAACCATGTCCGCTATCGACTCAAAGGCCCGGCCGGGGTGATCAACGCGGTGCATTTCAACGGTGCCGAAACCGCCATCGAGGACGGCCTTGTGCGGGTGGTCTACCAGCTGTCGATCAATCGCTGGCAGGATCGCGAAACGCTGGAACTGCGCGTCGACCGGGTCGAGCGGGCATGAACAAGCCGAATGCCGGTCTCACGCAAAGACGCCGAGACGCCAAGTAAAGAAGCGCAGGAAAAGGCGGAACCAGGCCGGTGAGCGACTTCCCTCGACCTGGCTTTTCTCCTCGTCCTCGGGTCTTCGCTTGAGACAGGCTTCCGATTCGGCCTGCGAAGCGCTCAGACCCTGAACGGCACCGGTGAAGGCCTGGCGATCGCGTGGCCCTGCAGATAGTCCGCACCCAGTCGCCGCCAGACCGTGGCCTGCGCTTCGCTTTCGATGTCCGACACCAGGGTTCTCGCGCCGTTGAGCTTGGCGAGGCGGATCGCGGTCTCGGCCAGCGTCTGCTCGACCTGATCGTCGACGATGCGGGCGAACTGGCCGGCATCGAGCCGGATCAGGGTGACCGGCAGCTTGCGCAGCAGGTCGATGTAGCCGATCTGGCGGCCGTGGCGATGGTCGATGGCGGTGCGGCAGCCGAGCGCGCGCAGCGATTCCAGACAGCGTGCGGCCTGCTGCGGGTTGCCGGTCAGCAGGTCGTCGCGCAGCACGAAGCACAGCTTGGCGACCGGCACGCGCGGATGACGGTTGATGCTGTCGGCGATGTCGTCGATCAAGGTGGCGTCGCCGATCGAATCGGCCGATAGCGGGACGGTGCAGAACGCCAGCCGCTCGCCGAGTTCGGGGCTCGCCGTCAGACGCTCGAACAGCACGCGGATCACCCACTGGTCGAGCTGGGAGCCGAGCAGGTGACGCTCGGCGACCGGCAGGAATGCCGACAGTGGCGCCCAGAAGCCTTCCTCGTCTTCCAGCGACAACAGCACGTCGAACACCTCGCCGTCATTGGCGTGGCTGCGCGCCGGCTGGATCGACTGGGTGGTCAGATGGAACAGCCGGTGTTCGAGGCCGCGCTCGATGCGCCGCACCCACAGCAGTTCCTCGTTGACCCCGGTGCCGGTTTCCAGATCGGTGCTGTGCAGCAGCACGCCCTGGCCGCGGTGGGCGCGGTCGCAGGCGAGGCCGGCGCGGCGCATCACCTCGGCCGGTGATTCGATGCCGGCGCCGATCAGGCACAGGCCGATCACCGGTTTCAGATCGATCCAGCTGTCGCCGGCCAACAGCCGCTGCTCGATGATCTGCTGGCGCAGCGCGTCAGCATCGCGCAGCGCCTGCTCGGCGGTGTCCGCTGCGATCAGCAGGCCGAACCGGTCCGGCGCCAGCCGGAAAAGCTGCTCGGAACCGCCGACCAGCGCCGCCAGTCGCTCGCCGCACCGGGCGGCAAAGGCATCGGCATCGCTGTGGCTGCGGGTCTCGCGAACCCGTCGGAGTTCCGGGAAATCGAGCTTGGCGAGCGCCCAGTGGGCGCTCGCCGGCTGTTCGATCGCCTGGCTGTGCAGCTCGCGCACCCGGCGTTCGCAGGCCTTGCGGCCGCCGAGGCCGGTGACCGGGTCGACGAACTCGGTGGCCGCCGCGCCGGACAGCGGCCCGCCGCTGCGGCCGACATTGCCGCCGCCACTACCGGGCGCGACTCGGCGCAGCACGATCACCGCGCCGTTGAGTCGGTCGAAGCGGCTGCGCAGCGGAACGGCGCTGACGCCCAGTTCGCGGCCGGGCCCGCCGGTGCCGGCCAGCAGCACGCCTTCGGGATAGTCGACGCGGGCGCCGCCGTCCTGGAGCTGGCGCATCAGATCCGGCAGCGGAGGACCGTCGAGGCTGCCGATGCGGGCCGCGAACACGCTGGCGAACGGCAGGCCGCGGAGCTGGGGCTGATCGCTGGCCAGCCATTGCTCGGCGTGTCTGTTGAGATCCTCGATGTTGCCGCGCTCGTCGAGGACGATCAGGCCTTCGTCGACGCTGTCGGTCATCAGCCGCAGCCGTTCGCCGAGGCGCATCAGCGCGTCCTGGGTGCGCAGTCGCTCGCTGTTCTCGGCATGCAGCTGGGTGGTGGCGATACTGGCGCGATCGCGCATTTCCGCCAGCCGCTCGCCGCGTTCGTTGTGCCAGTGCGCGATCAGGCGCAGCTCGCCGGCGCCGGACTCGTCGAGCGTCGGCGTGCGGCCATCGATCGTGGTGTCGGCCAGCGCGGCGCCCATTGTCCGCAATGGCCGGATCACCAGGCGGCGCAGCAGCGAGAAGCTCAGCACCAGCACCAGCGCCGCGCCGCCCAGCGATACCGCCAGCACCTGCTGGGTCAGATAGATCGCGGTGTCGTTGCCGTCGCGGGCCGGCGAGGCGCTGAGCAGCAGCCAACCGCTGCCGGGAATCGCCGACAGCAGCGCATAGGCGGTTTCGCCGAGCACCGGGTCCCGCTCGAAGCGCAGCGGTTCGCCGGCCGGCTCGATGCGGCCGTCGGCGGCGTTCCAGACTGCCGCCAGCGCGTCCTCGGCGGCCTCGCGGCTCAAGTCGCGGCTGTTGTCTTTCAGCGACGACACCAGCCGTGCGTCGTAGCGCGTCGAGCGCAGCGCGGCGGCGCGAAACGCTTCGCCGCGCGCGTGCAACCGGGCGGCGACTTCGGCATAGGCGGGTTGGCGGACGGCGAGCGCGTCGAGCGTCGTCACCTCCGCCGCGCCGATGCCGAGCGTGCTGCGGGCTGCGGCCGACAGCGCCAGCAGCCGGCCGTGGCGGTCGGCCAGCAGGGCATAGCTGCGGCGATCCGCGTCGCCGGCGAGCAGCTGCCGACCCAGGCCCTCGATATCGAGGCTGACCGTGGCCACGCCGTCGAAGCCGCGCGCGCCGCTGATCGCGACGCTGCAGGTGACCACGTCGCGGGCCAGCAGCGGATCCCGGTACGGCGCCGACCACTGGCAGCCGCGCACCGTCCCGGCCGCCAGCCGCGCCGGCGTGTACCAGGGCTCGCGCCACCAGGCGATCGCGGCGGCAGCGGCATCATCGGCGCGCGGCTGCGCCTTGCCATCGCGCAGCTGCCAGTAGCGATTGCCGCGCCGCATGCCGGGTGCGGTCGAGACCGGTTCCGGCCACAGGCCGAAGCTGGCGACCGGCAGCCCCGCGAGCAGGGCGTCGCCGAGCTGCGCCAGCAGCGTCGAGTCGCCATTGCCGGCGAGCAGCGCCAGGGTCTGGGCGAATTGCTCGGCACCGCGCAGCAGCTGTCCGGTCTCGGCTTGCAGGCGCCGGTTGATCGCGGTCTCGTGGCGGTAGCTCGCGCGTTCCACGCCATCGCCGATCAGGCGTTCGGCGGCGTAGAAGGCGACGCCGCCGAGCACCGCGAGCAGGATCGCGAACAGGCAGGCCAGCCGGAACTGCAGGCTCTGATGCCAGCGCAGGCCGGTGTCGGCGGTGCGCGGCCGTGAACGCGTCGAGCTCATTCGCGGAGCGGGAAGGGAGAGTCAGGCATGGCCGCACGATGACATGGAAGGGCCAATGAAACCAGTGGCTTGCAGCTCATCCGGCGGGGGCTGGCGGGGTTTCGGCAACGTCCAGCGACCGGCGTCCTCCGGGGCCCTGCTCGGCGACGATCGGCAGGCCGTAGACGCGGCTCAGGCGCTCGGTGTCGAGCACGTCGGCCGGCAGCCCTGAAGCGATCAGCTCGCCGTTGGCGAGCAGGCTGACCCGGTCTGCATGACGCAAGGCCAGGTTCGGGTCCTGCAGGATCGCCAGCACGCCGACACCGCGATCGGCGAGACGGCGCAGGCTCTTCAGCACGTGATGCTGATAGGCGAAATCGAGGCTGGCGGTCGGTTCGTCGAGCAGCAGGTAGCGCGGTGCCGGATCGCCGTCATCGGCACGGATCTGGGCCAGCGCCCGCGCCAGCTGCACGCGGGCCCGCTCGCCGCCGGACAGCTCCAGATAGCGGCGACCGGCAAGCGCGCCAGCACCGGCTTCCGCCAGGGCGGCGGCGATCACCGCACGTTCGCCAGGGGACTGTTCACGGCGCTGCCACGGCAGCCGCCCCAGGGCCACGACCTCGTCGACCGAGAACGGGAAGCGCAGCTCGTCGCGCTGCATCATCACGGCGCGGCGGCGGGCGAGGTCGGCGGCCGGCCAGTCGGCGAGCCTGCGGCCATCGAGCGTCGCCCGGCCGGACAACGGCCGCAGGTCGCCGGCCAGCACCCCGAGCAGCGTCGACTTGCCGGCGCCGTTCGGGCCGAGCAGCACCTGCACGGTGCCGGGTTCGAGCTGCAGGCTGACCGCGTCGAGCAGGCGCCGGCGGCCTGCGGCATGGGACACGGCGGTGACGGCCAGGCTCATGGCAGGCCGATCCGGGTACGCATGCGCAGCAGCAGGGCCAGGAAGAACGGTGCACCGAGTGCGGAGGTCAACGCGCCGACCGGCCATTCCGCAGGGGCTGCCGCGGTGCGGGCGACGGTGTCGGCCAGGGTCAGCAGCACCGCGCCGAGCAGCGCCGAGGCCGGCAGCAACAGGCGGTGCCCGGGCCCGGCCAGCAGCCGGATCGCATGCGGCACCACCAGGCCGACGAAGCCGATCACGCCAGCCAGCGACACGGCCGCACCGGTCGCCAGCACCACGGCGATCAGCACCCGGCGCTTGAGACGCTCGACATCGACGCCCAGGTGTCGGGCCTCGGTGTCGCCGAGCAGCAGGGCGTCGAGGCCGCGGGCCTCGCGCGGCAGCCACAGCGCCACGGCCAGCAGCACCGGGGCTGCGACGGCGATCTCGCTCCAGCCGGCGCGGCCGAGGTTGCCGTACATCCACAAGGTGAAGCCGCGCAGGCCGGAGTCGTCGGCACGGGTCGACAGCAGGCCGACGATGGCGGCGACGAAGGCATTGATCGCGGTGCCGGCCAGCAGCATCGTGGTCATATCGGTCTGGCCGTCGCGACGCGCCAGGCGCAGCACGATCACCGCCGCCGCGAGGCCGCCGGCGAACGCGGCGATCGGCAGGATCAGACTCGGCGGCAGTGCCGCCAGGCTGGCGATGCCGGTCAGCGCCGTGTGCACCACGGCGGCTGCCAGCGCGGCACCGGCCGACACGCCGATCAAGCCGGGCTCGGCCAGCGGATTGCGGAACAGTGCTTGTGCCACCGCGCCGGTCTCGGCCAGCACCGCGCCGATCAGCACCGCCAGCAGCACCCGCGGCAGGCGCAGCTGGAGCAGCGCGGTGGCCGCGGTGTCGTCGCGGGTCAGCGTGGTCCAGTCGAGCCGGATCGTGCCGAGGCTCAGCCCGAGCACGGCGGCGGCGGCCAGCAGCGCGGCGAGACCGGGGATCAGGAAGGCACGGGCGGAGCCGGAGAGCATGGACGGCGGACGAGGAGAGGCGGGCGGCCGACGTGACAGCAGGCGGCTGGCGCATTTTGGCAGCTTGATCGCCGGCGATCACGACAGGACGCTGCCGCGCCGCAGCGGACAGCCGTCCGTTGGCCGCTGATATACTGCGCACTTGCGTCGCAGGTCGTGGGCGGCAGGCATCCGGCGCGATATCCGGACGAGGTTGACGGGCGAGAGTGGCGGAATTGGTAGACGCACTGGATTTAGGTTCCAGCGCCGCAAGGCGTGCGAGTTCGAGTCTCGCCTTTCGCACACCCGCAACCCGCGCAGCTGCTGCCCGATCGACGGCTCGCCGTTGTCACCAACAAGCAGACCGCGAATCAACAGACCGCCGGGAACACCCACCCGGGCAAGGCGGCCACCCATCATCACCACAATCCTGAAGAGTCTTTAAACGATGGAAGTCCAAGTCGAATCCGCCGGCGGCCTGCTGCGCCGGCTGCATGTCACGATCCCGGCCGATCGCTTCGAGCGCGAAATCGGCGAGCGCATCAAGCGCTTTGCCAGCCGCGCACGGGTTCCGGGCTTCCGTCCGGGCAAGGCACCGCTGAAGGTGATCCAGCAGCAGTACGGCGCCGATGCGCGCAATGACGCGGTCAGCGAGCTGGTCCGCACCACCTGGCCGCAGGCGCTCGACCAGGCCAAGATCCAGCCGGCCAGCCAGCCGAACTTCCAGGTCACCGCCGAGGCCGCCGGCCAGCCGCTGACCTACGTCGCCAGCTTCGATGTCTATCCGGAGATCACGCTCGGCGATCTGTCGAGCCTGAAGCTCACCCGTCCGCAGGTCGAGGTGACCGATGCCGACGTCGAGCGCCTGATCGAGAACCTGCGCAAGTCGCGCCGCACCCTGGTGGTGGTCGAACGTGGCGCCCAGAAGGGCGACGTGGTGGCGCTGGACTTCGAAGGCAAGCTCGACGGCGAAGCCTTCCAGGGCGGCAAGAGCGAGAACGCCGCGATCGAGATCGGCGAGCGCCGCTTCCTGCCGGACCTCGAGGACGGCCTGATCGGCCATTCGGCGGGCGAGACCTTCGATGTCGAAGTCAACTTCCCGGCCGACTACCGCAACGAGACGCTGGCCGGCAAGAAGACCGTGTTCACCGTCAACCTGAAGGACGTGCGCGAGCCGCGCCTGCCGGAGATCGACGAGGAATTCCTCAAGGCCCATGGCATCGAGGAAGGCGGCGAAGCCGGCCTGCGCGCCAAGTGCCGCGAAGCGCTGGAAACCGAGCGCAACAAGGCGGTCAACAACCGCCTGAAGCGCGACGTGATGGATCAGCTGTTCGACCTGCACCCGATCGACGTACCGGCCGGCCTGGTGGCCGAGGAGGTCGAGCGGATGCGCGGCGAGACCGCCAACCGCATTGGCGCCAACAACCCAGCCCAGAAGATGAAGCCGGAACAGCTGCGCGCGATGCTGCCGGCCGAGATGTTCGAACCGTCGGCCAAGCGCCGCGTGGCGCTCGGCCTGCTGGTCGGCGAGGTGATCAACGCCCGCAACGTGCAGTTCGACCCGGCTCGTGTCGAGGCCGCGCTGGCCAACATCGCCGCCGACTTCGAGGACCCGTCCGAAGTGGTCAAGATGTACCAACAGCGCCAGGACCTGATGCAGGGCCTGCGCAGCGTGGTCATCGAGGAGCAGGTCGTCGAGCTGCTGGTCGCCGGTGCCCAGGTGACCGACGAAGCGATGTCGCTCGAAGACTTGTTGAAATCGCAGAATCAGGCCCAACCTGCCTGAGAGCGCTGGCGAGGAGCCAGCGGCACTCGCCGGCGGGAGCCGTCGGCGGGTCTTGAAAACGCAGATAACCACTGGAAATTCGAATGACTGACCTCCGCAACCGCTCGCAGCTGGTCCCGATGGTGGTCGAGCAGACCGCCCGCGGCGAACGCGCGTTCGACATCTACTCGCGCCTGCTGAAGGAGCGCGTGATCTTCCTCGTCGGCCCGATCGACGATTTCATGGCCAACCTGGTCGTCGCCCAGCTGCTGTTCCTGGAGTCGGAGAACCCGGACAAGGACATCCACCTGTACATCAACTCGCCGGGCGGCGTGATCACCTCGGGGCTGTCGATCTACGACACCATGAAGTTCATCAAGCCGGACGTGTCGACGATGTGCATCGGTCAGGCGGCCAGCATGGGCGCCTTCCTGCTGTCGGCCGGCACCAAGGGCAAGCGCTTCGCGCTGCCGAATTCGCGGGTGATGATCCACCAGCCGTCCGGTGGCGCTCAGGGCCAGGCCACCGACATCGAGATCCAGGCGCGGGAAATCCTCTATCTGCGCGAAAAGCTGAATCGCCTGATGGCGGACCACTGCGGCCAGCCGATCGAGAAGGTCGCCAGCGATGTCGAGCGCGACTACTTCTTGAACGCGGAGCAGGCCAAGGCCTATGGCTTGATCGACCACATCATCGACAAGCGCATCGCCGGCCCGGCCGCCGCCTGACGCTGTTCCCGTCCGCAGCTGCCGCGTCGGATTTCCGACACCGCGCAGCAGTTGCGGCACAGCATGGGAATTGCAGTCATTCCGTTGTCACCTGTCATGATGCTATAAGGAATCAGAACCTTGATTGAGGTCGGAAATGCCTGACAACGTACGCAGCGGCACGCAGGGCGGCCGTGTGCTGTATTGCTCGTTCTGCGGCAAGAGCGAGCACGAAGTCCGCAAGCTGATTGCGGGCCCGTCGGTTTACATCTGCGACGAATGCGTCGATTTGTGCAACGACATCATCCGCGAGGAAGTCCACGCCAAGCCGCAGGTCAAGGGCTTGCCGAAACCACAGGAAATCCGCGCGGTTCTCGACGAATACGTGATTGGCCAGGATCAGGCCAAAAAAGTGCTGTCGGTCGCCGTCTACAACCACTACAAGCGGCTGAGCCAGAAGGGTTCGACCGATGGCGTGGAACTGTCGAAGTCGAACATCCTGCTGATCGGCCCGACCGGTTCGGGCAAGACCTTGCTCGCCGAAACGCTGGCCCGTCTGCTCGATGTGCCGTTCGCGATCGCCGATGCCACGACACTGACCGAAGCCGGCTACGTCGGCGAGGACGTCGAGAACATCATCCAGCGCCTGCTGCAGAAGTGCGACTACGACGTCGAGAAGGCGCAGCGCGGCATCGTCTACATCGACGAGATCGACAAGATCTCGCGCAAGTCCGAGAACCCGTCGATCACCCGTGACGTGTCCGGCGAAGGCGTGCAGCAGGCCTTGCTGAAGCTGATCGAGGGCACCATCGCCAGCGTGCCACCGCAGGGTGGCCGCAAGCATCCCCAGCAGGAATTCCTGCAGGTCAACACCGCCGGCATCCTGTTCATCTGCGGTGGCGCGTTCGCCGGCCTCGACAAGGTGATCCAGAACCGTACCGAAAAGACCGGCATCGGCTTCGGCGCCGACGTCAAGTCGCAAAAGGACAGCCATCAGGTATCGCGCATGCTGCTCGGCGTGGAACCGGAAGACCTGATCCGCTACGGCCTGATTCCGGAGTTCGTCGGCCGTCTGCCGGTGCTCGCCGTGCTCGAGGAACTCGACGAGAAGGCGCTGATCTCGATCCTCAAGGAGCCGAAGAACGCGCTGGTCAAGCAGTTCGCCAAACTGTTCCAGATGGAAGGCTGCACCCTGGAATTCCGCGAGGACGCGCTGAATGCCATCGCCCGCAAGGCGCGGGATCGCAAGACCGGTGCGCGTGGCCTGCGCACGATCCTCGAAACCATTCTGCTGGATGTGATGTACGACCTGCCGTCGATGCAGAACGTCTCGAAGGTGGTGGTTGACGAGTCGGTCGTGAAAGGCGAGGCGAAGCCGTTCATCGTTTACGAGAATCTCGAAGCCCCGCGTCGGGACGTCAAGAACTCGGCCTGACGCAAGGGCCTGTCGCAGGAAACCCGCCCGGGCTCGCCCGAGGCGGGTTTTCTTTTGCCCGGGACCACGATTCGCACGGTCGCGGCGCTTGAAAAGGCAGGCGCGGGACGCACCTCCCATCTACTGCATAATCACCGAAACGTCCTATTCCGATGTCATCGAACTCGACCGAGGTTCCGACAGTGCCCAGCACGAACGAAGCATCCACGCCGGTATTGCCGTTGCGCGATGTGGTGGTCTACCCCCACATGGCGATCCCGCTGTTCGTCGGCCGCGAAAAGTCGGTCAAGGCGCTGACCGCCGCGATGCAGGACGGCAAGCGCATCCTGCTGGTCGCCCAGAAGCACGCCGATACCGACGAGCCGGGTGTCGATGACCTGTACGACACCGGCACGCTGGCGTCGATCCTGCAGTTGCTGAAGCTGCCCGATGGCACCGTCAAGGTGCTGGTCGAAGGGGCGCAGCGCGCCCAGGTGCTGAAGCTGGAAATGAACGGCGACTACCTGACCGCCGATTTCCGCGTGATCCCGCCTGATGAAAGCGGTTCCGGCGGCAGCGAGGCCGATGCGGTGATGCGCACTGCCGTCGCGACGTTCGAGCAGTACGTCAAGCTGAACAAGAAGGTGCCGGCCGAACTGCTGCCGAGCCTGACCAGCATGGATTCGCCGGGTCGGCTGGCCGATGCGATCGCCGCCCACCTGTCGCTGAAGCTCGAGGACAAGCAGAAGGTACTGGAGATCGGCGATCCGAAGCCGCGTCTCGAATACGTGCTGGCCCAGCTCGAAGGCGAGATCGACATCCTGCAGATCGAGAAGAAGATCCGCGGCCGCGTGAAGCAGCAGATGGAGAAGAACCAGCGCGAGTACTACCTGAACGAGCAGATGAAGGCCATCCAGAAGGAACTGGGTGAGCTGGACGATGCACCGAACGAGCAGGAAGAACTGGCGCGCAAGATCGCCAAGGCCGGCATGCCGAAGGCCGCCAAGGCCAAGGCCACGGCCGAATTGAACAAGCTGAAGATGATGCCGCCGATGTCGGCGGAAGCCACCGTCGTGCGCAACTATCTCGACGTGATGACGCAGGTGCCGTGGAAGAAGACCACCAAGGCCAACATCGACCTGCCGAAGGCGCAGGACCAGCTCGATTCGGATCATTACGGCCTCGAGAAGGTCAAGGAACGGATCCTCGAATACCTCGCCGTGCAGAGCCGGGTGAAGAAGCTGAAGGGGCCGATCCTCTGCCTCGTCGGCCCGCCGGGCGTCGGCAAGACCTCGCTGGGGCGTTCGATCGCCCAGGCGACCAATCGCAAGTTCGCGCGCATGTCACTGGGCGGCGTGCGCGATGAAGCCGAGATTCGTGGCCATCGCCGCACCTATATCGGCTCGCTGCCTGGCAAGATCGTTCAGAACCTGACCAAGGTCGGCGTCAAGAACCCCCTGTTCCTGCTCGACGAGATCGACAAGATGAGCACGGACTTCCGTGGCGATCCGTCGTCGGCGCTGCTCGAAGTGCTGGATCCGGAACAGAACAACACCTTCCAGGATCACTACCTGGAAGTGGATCTCGACCTCACCGACGTGATGTTCATCTGCACCGCGAACACCCTGAACATCCCGGGGCCGCTGCTCGACCGCATGGAAGTGATCCGCATCCCGGGCTATACCGAGGACGAAAAGCTCAACATCGCGCGGCGCTACCTGATTCCGAAGCAGATCAAGGAGAACGGTCTCAAGGAGTCGGAACTGGAGATCACCGAGAGTGCGGTTCGCGCCGTGATCCGGACCTACACGCGGGAAGCAGGCGTGCGCAGTCTGGAACGCGAGATGTCGAAGATCGCTCGCAAGGTGGTCAAGCAGGTGTTGCTGAAGCCGACCGACAAGACGGTCAAGGTTACAGACAAGAACATCGACAAGTACCTCGGCGTGCCGCGTTACCGTTATGGCCGTGCCGAGGAAGCGAATCAGGTCGGCCAGGTCACCGGGCTCGCGTGGACCGAGGTGGGTGGTGAACTGCTGACCATCGAATCGGCACTGACGCCGGGGAAGGGCAAGATGACCCAGACCGGCAGCCTCGGCACGGTCATGCAGGAGTCGATTCAGGCTGCGCTCACGGTTGTTCGTTCGCGCGCCAAGCAACTCGGCATCGATCCGGACTTTTATCAGAAGCACGATCTGCACGTGCATGTGCCGGAAGGTGCGACGCCAAAGGACGGACCGTCGGCCGGCATCGGCATGTGCACGGCGCTGGTATCGGCGCTGACCGGCATTCCGGTCCGAGCCGACGTGGCGATGACCGGCGAGATCACGCTGCGCGGAGAAGTGCTGCCGATCGGCGGGCTCAAGGAAAAGCTGCTGGCGGCACAGCGGGGCGGCATTCGCACCGCGATCATCCCGCAGGAGAACGTCAAGGATCTCGCCGAGATCCCGGACAATATCAAGGGCAAGCTCGACATCGAACCGGTGCGCTGGGTCGAGGATGTCCTGCGCATCGCGCTTGAGCGGGTGCCTGAACCGAAGCCTGTGGTTGAAGGTGCGACTGCGCCGACGCCGGCATCGAACGACGGTGTTCGACCTCACTGATCGATGCCGATCGAGGTGTCCCGATCCACCTGCCTCGCGGCGATGGCAGTGCCATCCCGTTGCCGCGAGGCGGTTTCATTGACGCTCTGAAACCTGCTTGATATAAGGCATTCTCCGATGCCCAGCCACGTGATTTCAGCGTGATTCCGGGCGGCAGCCCAGCTTTCGCAGACGATACGGCCACTCGCATTCCGAAGTGGACCCGGTCGCCAGCATCGGCCCAAGCCGATCAATCCATTCAAGGGGAATTTACCTACATGAACAAATCCGAGCTGATCGCTGCCGTCGCCGAGAAATCGGGTCTCACCAAGACCGATGCCGGCAACGCCATCGATTCCCTGGTCGAAGTGATTGCCACTGCGTTGAAGAATGACGACAAGGTTTCTCTGGTCGGGTTCGGCACCTTCGCGATCCGGTCGCGTTCCGCTCGTACCGGTCGCAACCCGAAGACGGGCAAGACCCTGACGATCGAAGCCAGCAAAAATCCTTCATTCAAGGCTGGCAAAGCGCTCAAAGACGCGGTAAAGTAGTTGACCAGTTCGGGAGTGACAGCCCGGAACGAGAAGGGTGCTTAGCTCAGTTGGTAGAGCATCGCCTTTACACGGCGGGAGTCGGGGGTTCGAGCCCCTCAGCACCCACCAACTCATGGGTTGGATGTACAGATTTTGAAGTTTCGCGGAGCGGTAGCTCAGTCGGTTAGAGTATCGGCCTGTCACGCCGAGGGTCGCGGGTTCGAGTCCCGTCCGCTCCGCCATGTAACACCCCAGGGCGCTCATTGAGCGCCCTTTCTATTTGCGAGACCGAAACACATGATGCAGCAGATCCGCGACAGCCTGAATGGCCCGCTCATCGTCGGCGTGTTGCTTGCCATCATCGGTATTCCTTTCGCATTCAGCGGCATCGAAGGCTATTTCCAGAGCAACGCCAACCCGGCTGTGGCCAAGGTTGGCGATACGGAAATCACCCAGGACCAGCTTCGTCGCGCCTATGACCAGCGCTACCGCCAGCTACAACAGTTGCTCGGCGAGAACTTTCGCGCCGATCAGATCAACCCGCAGCGCATGCGCGAAAACGTGTTGCAGGACATGGTGCAGGACGCGCTGCTGCGTGCCGAAGCGCGCAGCAGCGGCTACCGCGCGGGTGATGCGGCCTTGCGCGATTACCTCACCGTGGTTCCCGCGTTCCAGGACAACGGCAAGTTCTCGCCGGAGCGTTATCGCCAGCTGCTCGCCCAGAACGGCTATACGCCTGACAGCTTCGAAGCCCAGCAGCGCGATAGCCTGATCGTCGACCAGCTGCGCGACGTCATTCTCGGCAGTGCCGTGGTGACGGTCGACGAGGCCGCGCTGGCGACCAAGCTTGCCAAGCAGGAGCGCGACTTCAGCTTCATCCAGTTCGATCCGGCCAAGTACCTCGCCGCAGTGAATGTCACAGCTGAACAGGTGGCCGCCCGGTACCAGGAACGCAAGGCCGGTCTCCAGGCGCCGGAGCGCATGAAGCTCGCCTATGTCGAACTGGTGCAGAGCAAGGTCGCGAAAGCCGAAGCGCCGGGGGCCGACATCCTGAAGACCTTGTACGAGGCCGAGAAGGGCCGTTTCACCACGGCGGAAACGCGGCGCGCCAGCCACATCCTGGTCAACTTCGGCGCCGACAAGGATGCCGCACGCAAGAAGATCGATGAACTTTCGGCGAAGCTGAAGAGCGGTACCGATTTCGCCGAACTGGCGAAGACCGCGTCGGACGACACCGGCAGCAAGGACAAGGGCGGCGACCTCGGGATCGTGAAGCGTGGCGACGGCCTGCTGCCGCCAAAATTCGAATCGGCGCTATACGCCATGTCGGCGGCCGGCGAGATCAGCGATCCGGTCGAGACCGAGTTCGGCTGGCACCTCATCAAGCTCACCGAACTGGTGCCGGCGCGGACCCAGGCTTTCGAGGAGCCGGAGGTACAGAAGGCCCTGACCGACCTGTACGTCAACAAGGACCTGCAAGCCAAGGTCCAGGAAAAGGCACAGCAGCTCGAACAGCTGGCGTTCGAGAACGAGTCGTCGCTGGAGCCGGTCGCGAAGTCGCTGGGCCTGACGATCGAGACGACGGACTGGTTCACCCGCGCCGGCGGCGCCGGCATCACCGCGACCCCGGCGGTGATCGAAGCCGCGTTCTCGCAGGACGTACTGACCGACGGTGTCAATTCCAAGCCGATCGCGATCGATGCCGATCGTCTCGTCGTGGTTCGCAAGGCCGAATACGAAGCGCCGCGCCAGCGTGAACTGGCGGAAGTCGAAGCCACGCTGCGTGAAGCGCTGCGCAATGAGGAGGCCCGCAAGCTGGCCGATGCCGATGCGGCCAAGGCGCTGGCCGAGATCAAGGCCGGCAAGTCGATCGACGAGGTTGCCGCTGCTTTCGGCGCGACGGTCCAGAAGCAGGATGGTGTCACCCGTGACAAGAGCGGCGTCGGTCTGGCCCTGCTGCAGACGGCGTTCAAGCTGCCGAGGCCGGTTGGCGCGGCGCTCAGCGTCGGCAATGCCACGCTCGAAGATGGCGCGGTCGCCGTCATCGCCGTCAGTTCAGTGCGCGACGGCCGCCAGAAGGATGGCAACGAGCGCGACACCGAGGTGGCGACGATCCGCGATGCCCGCGCGGGCGCCGAGTTCAACGCCTATCGCGAAGCCTTGAAGAAATCGATCAAGGTCGAAGTGAAGGCCTTGCCGGCCGAAGAGACGCCGGTTCCGTAGTTCCCACTGACCGAGGCCCGGCGCGATGAAATCCCACTGGCAGATCGCCATCGCCCTGAGCCTCGCGGTCGCCGTCGGTGCGCTGGTTCCGGCCAGCAGCCCGGTGTTCGCGTTCTGTGGCTTCATCGGCGGGCTGTTTCTCAACGCCCTGAAAATGGTCGTCGTGCCGCTGATCGTATCGTCGATCATCAGCGCCATGTCGACCTTCAGCGACACCGGCGCGCTGTCGCGGATCGGTGTCCGCACCATGCTGTTCTACACGGCGACCACCGTGTTCGCCGTGGTCACCGGCCTGACCATGGTCAACCTGGTACAGCCGGGTATCGTCGACGGACAACCGGCCCGCGACCTGCTCGGGCTGGCCGCCGGTACCGCCAAGCTCAGCGAGAACGTCAGCAGCGCCAAGCTTTCCGACATCGGCGATGTCTTCTACCGGCTGGTCACAGCCAATCCGGTCAAGGCCGCCGCCGAAAGCGATCTGCTGGGCCTGGTGTTCTTCAGCATGCTGTTCGGTATCTTCGCGGCGCGGATTCCCGGTGCAGTTGGTCAAGTCCAGCGCGATTTCTGGTCGGGCGTCCGCGAAACCATGATGCACATCACCGCGCTGGTGATGCGCTTCGCGCCGATCGGCGTGTTCGCGCTGGTCGCCAGGGCCTTTTCGTCGACCGGCGTCGAGGCGATCCGCCCGCTGGCGATGTTCTTCTTCGCGACACTGGCAGGCCTGCTGTTCCACGTCATGGTCACGATGTCGCTGCTGCTGGCACTGATCGGTCGGGTGTCGCCGCTGCGCATGCTGCAGGCGATGACGCCGGCGCTGCTGACCGGATTCTCGACGTCCAGTTCCGCCGGCACCTTGCCGGTCACGCTGGAATGCCTGCGGACCCGCGCCGGCGTGTCCGAGCGGGTCACCGGCTTCACCTTGCCGCTTGGCGCGGCGATCAACCTCGACGGCACGGCGCTGTACGAGTGCGCGGCAGCGATGTTCCTCGCCCAGGCCTACGGCCTCCATCTCGATTTCATCACCCAGTTCGTGATCGTCGCGATGGCGGTGGTGACCTCGATGGGCGTCACCGGCATCCCGTCCGCCAGCCTGGTCGCGATCGCGGTGATTCTCGGCACGGTCGGGCTGCCGCTCGAAGGCCTGGGCGTGCTGCTGGCGGTCGATCGGGTCCTTGACATGTGCCGCACCGCAGTGAATGTCTATGGCGACGGCTGCGGGGCCGTGGTCATCGGTCGCCTCGAAGGCGAATCGGAAATCCTGACCAAGCCGTTCTGAGCGCAGTCCGTCCGGTCCGCGACGCGCGGCACGCCGACTGACAGTATCGGCGGCGACATCGTCAGCCATCCGCGCGCGGCGTGTCCGCTGGTCGGCGCTCACGCCGCCGGCGGGGATCGAAGCCGCAACGTCGGCAAGCCGACGCTTCCCCCGTGGCCTGATCCGGCCCGATTCCTGCTGCTGCCAGCCATCCGGCCCTGATGGCGGCACCGAAGTTTCGTGCGTGGCCGTTCAAACGAATCGACGCTGCCGCCGTCCAAGAGCCTTCACGTGCCACGTCGCCCGTCGCCCCGCTTGCGGCCGCGCGACCTGGTGCGACCCGACCTGAATCTTTGGAGATGGCGATCCCGATGGACAGACGCGACTTCCTGAAACGCACCAGCACCAGCGTCGGTGCGCTGATGCTGCCGGTCTACGGCCATGCCGTGGCCGCCGAGGTGCTGGCCACGCCGGCGGACAAGGCACTGCGCAAGACGCTGGCCGACGTGGCGCTGAACGCCGCGACCAAGGCCGGCGCAACCTACGCCGATGCCCGCATCGGCCGCTACCTGCGCCAGTTCGTGATCACTCGCGAAACCCGTGTCGAGAACGTGGTCAACACCGAATCGACCGGCATCGGCATCCGGGTGATCGTCAACGGCACCTGGGGTTTTGCGGCGACGTCCGACCTGTCGCCGGACGCCGTCGCCAAGGCCGCCCAGCAGGCCGCGGCGATCGCCAAGGCCAACTCGAAGTTCCAGACCACACCGGTGCAGCTGGCGCCGGCGCAGGGCGTCGGCGAAGTGTCGTGGGCCACGCCGATCAAGAAGAACGCGATGCAGGTGCCGGTCAAGGACAAGGTCGAGCTGCTGCTGGCGGTCAACAACGCCGCGCTGAAGGCCGGCGCCGACTACGTCAATTCGGTGATGTTCCTGGTCAACGAGCAGAAGTATTTCGCGTCGACCGACAACAGCTACATCGACCAGGACATCCACCGCATCTGGACGCCGATGCAGGTCACCGCGATCGACAAGAAGAGCGGCAAGTTCCGCACTCGCAGCGAACTGTCGGCGCCGATGGGCATGGGCTACGAGTACCTGGACGCCAAGGCCTCCGGCAAGCGCAAGCTGCCGGGCGGCGTGATCGGCTACACCGATTCCTACGACATGGTCGAAGACGCTGTCGCCGCCGCCAGGCAGGCGCGCGCCAAGCTCACCGCGCGCTCGGTCAAGCCCGGCAAGTACGACCTGGTGCTCGATCCCTCGCACCTGTGGCTGACCATCCACGAATCGGTCGGCCACCCGCTGGAACTCGATCGCGTGCTCGGCTACGAAGCCAACTACGCCGGCACCAGCTTCGCCACGCTCGACAAGTGGAAGGCGAAGGACTTCAAGTACGGCAGCCCGACCGTCACCCTGTTCGCCGACAAGCAGCAGCCGACCACGCTCGGTGCGGTCGGCTACGACGATGAAGGCATCGCGACCAAGCGCTGGGATCTGGTCAAGGACGGTGTGCTGGTCAACTATCAGGCGATCCGCGATCAGGCCCACATCATCGGCGAGAAGGCCTCGCAGGGCTGCTGCTACGCCGATTCCTGGCAGAGCGTGCAGTTCCAGCGCATGGCCAATGTGTCGCTGGCGCCGGGCAAGGCCCGGCTCACGGTCGACGAGATGATCAAGGACGTCGAGAACGGCATCTACATCGTCGGCGACGGCTCGTTCTCGATCGACCAGCAGCGCTACAACGCGCAGTTCGGCGGCCAGCTGTTCTACGAGATCAAGGACGGCAAGATCACCGAACAGATCGAGGATGTGGCCTACCAGATCCGCACGCCGGAGTTCTGGGGCGCCTGCACGGCGATCTGCGACGAGCGCGACTACCGCTTCGGCGGCTCGTTCTTCGACGGCAAGGGCCAGCCCAGCCAGGTCTCGGCGGTGTCGCACGGGTCGTCGACGGCCCGGTTCAACGGCATCAACGTCATCAACACCGCGCGCAGCCTCGGCTAAGGACACCATCCACCCATGAGCATCTTTACCGAAGCACAGGCCAAGGCGATTCTCGACAAGGTCATCAAGCTGTCCAAGGCCGACGAATGCACGGCCAGCCTCGAAGGTTCGGTGGCCGGCAACATCCGCTACGCGCTGAACTCGGTGTCGACCTCCGGCATCGTCAGCAACTGTGAGCTGGCGGTGCAGGTGGCCTTCGGCAAGAAGGTCGGCACGGCGACCATCAACGAGTTCGACGACGCCGCGCTGGCGCGGGTCGTCAAGCGCGCCGAAGACCTCGCGAAGCTGGCACCGGACAATCCGGAATTCATGCCGGCGATCGCCAAGCAGGACTATCCGGCGACGCCGACCTACGCGGCCGCGACCGCCGGCATCACGCCCGAGTACCGCGCCCAGGTCGCGGCCGACAGCATCACGTCGTCGAAGGCCGGCAAGCTGGTCGCCGCCGGTTTCTTCAGCGATGCCGTGCGCTTCTCGGCGCTGGCCAACTCGAAGGGCAACTTCGGCTACCAGCAGTCGACCAATGTCGACTTCACCTGTACCGTGCGCACCGATGACGCGCGCGGCTCGGGCTGGGTGGCGCGCAACGTCGCCGACGTCAACCAGTTCAATGCCAAGTCCGAGATCCAGACCGCGATCGCCAAGGCCAGGCAGTCGGTCGACGCCAAGGCGCTGGAGCCGGGCAAGTACACGGTGATCCTCGAACCGGCGGCGAGCGCCGGGCTGATCAGCTTCATGATGCAGGGCTTCGATGCGCGCTCCGCCGACGAAGGCCGCAGCTTCCTGACCAAGAAGGGCGGTGGCAACCGGCTCGGCGAGAAGGTGTTCGACGACAAGGTCACGCTCTTTGCCGACCCTGCCTATCCGGGCGCTGCCGTGCTGCCCTGGGACAACGACGGTCTCAAGCGCGAGAAGCAGGCGATCATCACCAACGGCAAGGTCGACAGCCTGCAGTATTCGCGCTACTGGGCGAAGGCGAAGAAGGCCAAGGCGCTGGGCCAGCCGGGCAACCTGATCATGGCCGGCGGCGACAAGTCGACGATGGATCTGGTGAAGAGCACCAAGAAGGGCATCCTCGTCACCCGCACCTGGTACATCCGCTCGGTCGATCCGCAGACGGTGCTGCTGACCGGCCTGACCCGCGACGGCACGTTCTACATCGAGAACGGCGAGATCAAGTATCCGATCAAGAATTTCCGCTGGAACGAGTCGCCGGTGATCATGCTCAACAACGTCGACGAGCTGGGCAAGTCGGAGCGCGTCGGCGATGACGAATCGCCGTTCATCATGCTGATCCCGCCGATGAAGATCCGCGAGTTCACCTTCACGTCATTGTCCGACGCGGTCTGATGGCAACGGCGTCCGCGGTCTACGACTTCTGGTTCACCCGGCTGCAGTACGAGTCCGGCAACTGGGATGTGGACCAGCGGATGCCGTCGAACATCATCGACACCTTGCTGCAGTACACGACCCTGCGGGTCGATCCGGAGGAGAAGGTCATTCCGCTGGCCGACCCTGGAATGCTGGCTGCGCCGTTCGTCTACATCGCCGGCAACAAGCTGGTCGAGTTCACGCCGGACGAACGCAGGAACTTCGAGGCCTATGTCCGCAACGGCGGCTTCGTGTTCGCCGACGACTGCAACCACGACATCGACGGCCTGTTCGCGAAAAGCTTCGAGCGCGAGATGGCCTCGATCTTCGGGCCTGACAGCCTCAGGAAGCTGCCGAAGGACCACGCGGTCTATTCGAGCTTCTTCCGCTTCGACGGCCCGCCGCCGAACACCATCGAGCTGAACGGCTGGGGCGACGATCTGGTGCACGACTACCTCAAGGGCATCGAGATCAACGGCCGCCTCGGCCTGCTGTACAGCAACAAGGATTACGGCTGCGAGTGGGACTACGACTGGCGCAACAAGCGCTTCAACGCCGAGGACAACACCAGGTTCGCGGTCAACATCGTGGTCTACGCGCTGACCGCATGAACCCGCCGGTTCGCCGTCTTCCGGACGGTGCGCCCTGACCACTGCCCGATGTCCGGATCGCTCCGGACCCATGATCACGCTCGCCATGTCCACGCTGACCGAAGCCGCCATCACCGCCCAGCTCGCCCGCATCGCCGACGTCCGCAAGGCCATTGCCCGGGTCATCGTCGGCCAGGATGCGGTGGTCGAGCAGTTGCTGGTCGGCCTGCTGGCGGGCGGCCACTGCCTGCTCGAAGGCGCGCCGGGCCTCGGCAAGACCTTGCTGGTGCGTGCGCTGTCGCAGGCGCTGGCGCTCGATTTCCGGCGCATCCAGTTCACCCCTGACCTGATGCCCAGCGACATCCTCGGCACCGAAATCCTCGAGGAGGAGCACGGCACCGGCCGGCGCAGCTTCAAGTTCCAGAAAGGCCCGGTGTTCACCCATCTGCTGCTGGCCGACGAGCTGAACCGCACGCCGCCGAAGACCCAGGCGGCGCTGCTGGAAGCGATGCAGGAGCACACCGTTTCCTATGCCGGCACCACCTGGCCGCTGCCCGAACCGTTCTTCGTGCTGGCGACCCAGAATCCGCTGGAGCAGGCCGGCACCTATCCACTGCCGGAAGCACAGCTCGACCGCTTCCTGCTGCACATCCGCGTCGACTACCCGAGCGAGGCCGAGGAGCGGGCGATCATCAGCCGGACCACCGGCAGCGCCACGCAGGCGATCGACGCGGTGATCAGCGGTGACGACGTGCTGGCGCTGCAAACGCTCACTCGCGACGTGCCGCTGAGCGATGAACTGCTGAACTGGATCACCCAGCTGGTGCGCGCCACCCGGCCGCAGGACACGCAGGTCGCCCGTGTACGTGAATGGCTGCGCTGGGGTGCCGGGCCGCGCGCCGGCCAGTCGCTGGCACTGGCGGCGAAGGCGAGGGCGCTGCTGCACGGCCGCTTTGCAGCGACCCGCGACGACATCCGCGCGCTGGCGGCACCGGTGCTGCGCCATCGCCTGC
>PNMW01000076.1 GCA_013823855.1 Lysobacteraceae bacterium
CGGCACCTGGCAGCAGCAGGGCGGCTGGCACTGCTTCCGCGACAACCCGCGCCAGTGGTTCCGCCTTCTGCGGCCGGGCGGGCCGAGCCGGATCAGCAGCACCGATGCCGACTGCGATCACGGCGACGACCGTGACCGGCCGCCACCGCCGGCAGCCCCGCCGGGCCCGGCGCCCGGGGCTGGGGCAGCCGCCGCCCGCCTGCCGGGCCCGCCGGAATCCGACCTGACCGGCGTCAACCTGCGTCTGGCGCTGCTCGACGAGCAGCGCCGCTTCGTCGCCGGCAATCCCCAGGCCGGCGCCACGGTCGGCGACGACGCGCTGCTGCGGCCGGTGCAGGTCGACGGTCGCACCGTCGGCTGGGTGGCGCTGGTGCCGTTCCAGAACGTCAGCACCGCGGCGGCGCGGCGCTTCGCCGAACAGCAGCTCTGGGCCAGCTGGGTGATCGGTGGCCTGACCATCGCGCTGGCGGCGGCGATCGCGATGCTGCTGGCGCGGCGCTTCATCGCGCCGCTCACCCGCATCGCCCGCGGCACCCATGCGCTGGCCGCCGGCCACTACGACACCCGCATCGAGGCCGGCTCCGGCGACGAACTCGGCCAGCTTGCCGAGGACTTCAATCGCCTGGCGCTGGCGCTGCAGCACAACGAAGGCCTGCGCCGGGCGTTCATCGCCGATGTCTCGCACGAGCTGCGCACGCCGCTGGCGGTGCTGCGCGGCGAGCTGGAAGCGCTGGAGGACGGCGTCCGCGCGGTGACGCCGGAATCGATCCGTTCGCTGCAGGCGGAGACCGCGATCCTCGGCAAGCTGGTCGACGATCTCTACGAGCTGTCGCTCGCCGATGTCGGTGCGCTGCGCTACCGGATGGCGCCGGTCGATGTCGTCGACCTGCTGCGCGAAACCGTGCCGCCCTGGCAGGAGCGCTACGGCCAGCACGGGCTGGCACTGGAACTGGACCTGCCTGACACGCCGGCACCGGTGCTCGCCGACGAGGGCCGGCTCGGGCAGCTGCTCGGCAACCTGCTCGAGAACAGCCTGCGCTACACCGATGCCGGCGGCCGGCTGCGGATCCGCGCCACGATCGCCGATGCGACGCTGCAGCTGCAGTTCGACGACACCGCGCCCGGCGTCGCCGACGAGGCGCTGGCCCGGCTGTTCGAGCGCTTCTACCGGGTCGAAAGCTCGCGCAACCGCGCCACCGGCGGTGCCGGCCTGGGGCTGGCGATCAGCCTGAAGATCGTCGAGGCCCACGCCGGCAGCCTGCGCGCGATGGCCTCGCCACTCGGCGGCCTGCGCCTGGAACTGCACCTGCCGCTGGCCGCTTCCGGACGCTGAACGATGAACGACGAGGCCGCGCTGATCCTGATCGTCGAGGACGAACCGAAGCTCGCCGCGCTGCTCGCCGACTACCTGAAGGCGGCCGGCTATCGAACCGAGATCTGCGCCGACGGCCGCGAGGTCGAGGCGCGGGTACGGCAGCTGGCGCCGGCGCTGCTGCTGCTCGACCTGATGCTGCCCGGCAAGGACGGCCTGGACGTCTGCCGCGTGCTGCGCCGCTTCAGCGAGGTGCCGATCGTCATGGTCACCGCCCGGATCGAGGAAATCGATCGCCTGCTCGGGCTGGAACTGGGCGCCGACGACTACATCTGCAAGCCGTTCAGCCCGCGCGAGGTGGTGGCGCGGGTGCGGGCGATCCTGCGCCGCAGCAGGGCCGGCACGACGGCCGCCGCCGCCGACAGCCCGCTGCGCAGCGCGCTGCAGATCGACGAGGCCCGCTACAGCGCCGAGTTCCGCGGCCAGCCGCTGGCGCTGACGCCGGTCGAGTTCCGCCTGCTGAAGACGCTGGCCGATGCGCCGGGACGGGTGTTCTCGCGCGACCAGCTGCTCGACCGGCTGTACACCGATCACCGCATCGTCACCGACCGCACCGTCGACAGCCACATCAAGAACCTGCGCCGCAAGCTCGATGCGGCCAGCCCCGAACAGGAACTGATCCGCTCGATCTACGGCGTCGGCTACAAGCTGGACTGGTAACGACTTGAGCGGTCCAGGCAAGCGCGGCCGTTGACCGCAGGGGCGCGGAGGGAAAGGAAAATCTCCTTTTTCAATACTTTCCCTTTAGATTTCTTCCTCTTCGCCGTTCTGCGCGCCTTTGCGCCTGATTTTTGATGTTCGTTTCTTGGCGCTGCACTGGAACAGCAGCACCGATCGAATGTCGTACGATTCGCGACCGACATGACGCCGAAACGCCCCCTCCATCTCTGGCTGCTGGCACTGACCCTCGTGGTCGGGCAGTGGCTGGCCGTGGTCCACGGCGTCCAGCATCAGCTGAATTCGGGCGAGCAGCTGGTGGCCTGCGAAATCTGCGCCGTCGGCCACGCCGCGGCAGGTCCGCCGGCGGCGCTCCTGCCGCTGGCCTTGCTGCCGGTCGCCATCGAACGCCCGGTCGCCAGGCGGACAGCCCCGCTGACCCGGGCAACCCTGCTGATCCCGCCGCCGCGCGGCCCGCCGTTTTTCCTCGTCTGACGAACCGCTGATCTTTCGCGCGCGAGCCCCGAGTGCTCCCGCCGTTTCGTTTGTTTCGAGGAATCCCATGAATGCATTCATCCCGCGCGGCCGCACCGGCCGTGTTGCAGCGCGCCTGCTGCCGCTGATCGCCGCTGCTGCCAGCTTCCCGTTTGCCGCCTCCGCCGAAGAAGCCGCCGTCGAGCTCGACGCCGTCACCGTCCGCGCCAACCCGCTCGGCAAGACCTCCGACCAGCTGGTGCAGCCGACCACCGTGGTCGACGGCGACGACCTGAACCGCAAGCGCCGCGGCACCATCGGCGAAACGCTGGAGAACGAGCCCGGCATCTCGACCACCGACTTCGGCGCCGGCGCCGGACGCCCGGTGATCCGCGGCCAGGCCGGTCCGAGAGTCGAGATCCTGGAGAACGGCATCAGCTCGCTCGATGTCTCCGATGTCAGCCCGGACCATGCGGTCGGTATCGATGTCGGCAATGCCCGTTCGATCGAAGTGCTGCGCGGCCCGGCAACGCTGATCTACGGCAGTCGTGCGCTCGGCGGCGTGGTCAACGTGCTCAACGGCCGCCTGCCGACAGCGGTCGACGACGGCTTCCACGGCGTGCTCGAAGGCCAGTACGGCAGCAACGCCGATGACCGCAACGGCGCGCTGGAACTCGACTACGGCATCGGCCATCACCAGTTCCATGTCGACGCCGCCGGCCGCAAGGCCGGCGAGTACGACATTCCCGGCAATGCCCGCATCGATGGCGAAGGCAGCCAGGGCGTGCTCGCCAACAGCCGCACCCAGACCAACTCGACCGGCTTTTCATACGGCTACGTGCACGGCGGCAGCAGCTTGAGCTTCGCGGTGTCGACCTTCGGCGCGGTCTACGGCCTGCCGCAGGAAGAGGAGGCCTTCATCAACCTCGACCAGACCCGCTACGACCTCCAGGGCATCCTCGACCGGCCGCTGCCGGGCATCGAATCGGTGAAGTTCCGCGGCGCCTTCAACGCCTACGACCACACCGAGTTCGAAGCGCCGGACGAACCGGGCACCCTGTTCCGCAACAGCCAGAACCAGAGCCGCATCGAGATCGTCCATGCACCGCTGTTCGGCTTCCGCGGCGTGTTCGGCGTGCAGCACGATTTCCGCCGCTTCTCGGCAATCGGCGAGGAAGCCTTCGTGCCTTCGACGCGAACCACCCAGGTCGGCGTGTTCCTGATCGAGGAATACGCCTGGGCGCGCGGCAAGTTCGAGGCCGGCGTGCGCGTCAATCGCGATACCGTCAAGCCGAACTTCACCGCCGACGGCGAACTGCCCGGACCGGATCGGGGCTACACACCGGTGAGCTTCTCGATCGGCCATATCTACAACCTGACGCCGAACGATCACCTGAAGATCAACTTCAGCCGCGCCCAGCGTTCGGCCGCCGCCGAGGAGCTGTTCGCCTTCGGCCCGCATCTGGCGACCGGCACCTTCGAGCGCGGCCTGGAGACCGCGGCCACCGAAACGGCCAACAACATCGAGGTCGGCTTCGACCATCACGACGCGCGGCTGTCGCTGGAAGGCACGCTGTACCTGAACAGCTTCCGCAACTACCTGTATCTCGATGAAGTCGACACCGGCCTGAACGCCGACGGCAGCGGTGAGCGCAGCCGCGATGGTGTCGCCGACCGGGTCAACGAAGAGGGCGAATTCGATGCCGAGGGCGACCTGCTGCTGGTCGACTACCGGCAGGCCAATGCGCGCTTCTACGGCTTCGAAGGCCAGGCCGCGTACAAGCTGCTGGTCGGCGGGCCGCTCGGTCTGTCGGTTCGCGCCTTCGGCGACCGCGTGGTCGGGGAACTGAACAGCGGCGGCAATCTGCCGCGCGTCACACCGGCTCGCGTCGGCTTCGGGCTTGATCCGAACTACGGGCCGTTCAGCGCATCGCTGAGCTACACGCGGGTGTTCGCCCAGAACGACATCGCGACGCTGGAAACGCGCACGGCCGGCTACAACCTGCTGAACATCGAGGCGGCATACCAGTTCAAGCTGACCGCCGACGCCAATGCCGACAGCCAGCTGTTCCTGCGCGCCCGCAACGTGCTCGATGACGACATCCGTCGCGCGACCTCGTTCGTCAAGGACTTCGCGCCGGTGCCGGGGGCCTCGGTCTATCTCGGGTTCAGGCTGGCGATCTGAGCTTGCGGCGCTGACCTTGACCCGCATCGGCTCGGCCAGGCCGATGCGGGTCAATGCTAATCTTCCGGCCCGATGAAGCTTCCCCCCGACCTGTCCGTCACTGCCGACGAGCCGCCGATCCGCGGTCTCGATGGCCTCGCCATGCTGTTTTCGGCACTCTGCCTCGTGCATTGCCTGGCCCTGCCGGTGCTGGTCGCGGCGCTGCCGCTGGCGGCCTCGACCTTCGTCACCGACGAGCGCTTCCACCAGTGGCTGCTGCTTGGCGCAGTGCCGACCAGCCTGATCGCGCTCGGCTGGGGCTGGCGACGGCATCGCAGTCCGCAGGTCGCGTGGTTCGGGCTGATCGGCATGGCGCTGATGGTGTTTGCCGCCTTCGGCATCCAGTTCGGCCTGCTCGATGCCCATGGCGAACGGCTGCTGACCATCGTCGGCGCGCTGCTGCTGGCGGTCGCCCACCTTCGCAACTACCAGTTGCGCCACCACGGTCACGACCACTCGCGGCCGCACGCGCACTGAATCCTTACCCACGCTGCAACCTGAGCCGGATCGACATGAAAGCCATCATCTGCACCGAACTCGGCGGCCCGGAAAAGCTGGTGTTCGGCGAGGTCACGCTGCCGCCGCCCGGCCCGAACGAGGTGCGGATCAAGGTCGCTGCGGCCGGGGTCAACTTCCCGGACACCCTGCAGATCCAGGGCAAGTACCAGTTCAAAGCGACGCCGCCGTTCACCCCGGGCGCTGAAGTATCCGGCGTGATCACCGCAGTCGGCGCCAGGGTCAGCCGGCTCGCGGTCGGCGACCGGGTCGCGACCTTGATCCCGATCGGCGGCTACGCCGAGGAAGTCAACGCCCAGGCCGAAGGCGTGCTGAAACTGCCGGACGATTTCGATCTGGTCGAAGCCGCCGGCTTCACCTTGGTCTACGGCACCACGATCCACGCGCTCAAGCAGCGCGGCCAGCTGAAGGCCGGCGAAACGCTGCTGGTGCTCGGTGCAGCCGGCGGCGTCGGCCTGTCGGCGATCCAGATCGGCAAGCTGATGGGCGCCCGCGTCATCGCCGCAGCGTCGAGCCCGGAAAAGCTCGAACTATGCCGCGCACAGGGTGCCGACGAGCTCATTGATTATTCAAAAGAAAGCCTGAAAGAAGCGGTCAAGCGCTGCACCCGCGGCCAGGGCGCCGACGTGATCTACGATCCGGTCGGCGGCGATCTGGCCCAGGACTGCTTTTCGGCGATCAACTGGAACGGCCGCTATCTGGTGGTCGGCTTTGCCGCCGGCACCATTCCGGAGATCGCCCTGAACCGCCTGCTGCTGAAGGGCGCTGCGGCGCTCGGCGTGTTCTGGGGCGCGTTCATCGTGCGCGAAGCGGCCGTCAATGCGGAGAACTTCGCCCAGCTGTTCGCCTGGCACGGCGAAGGCAGGCTGAAGCCGTTCATTTCCAAGACCTACCCGCTGGCCGACGCCGCTCAGGCGATGCTCGACATGCAGGCCCGCAAGGTCACCGGCAAGGCCGTGCTGATTCCCTGACGCGCGGCGTCCCGGCTGCCCGCGCGGGCGCTCAGCGCCAGGCCAGCCGGTCCCGAAGCTTCACCACTTCACCGACGATCACCAGGCTCGCGCCCTTGACGCCGGCAGCGGCGACTTTGCCGGGCAGCTCGGCGAGCGTCGAGGCGATCACCCGCTGGTTGGCCTGGGTGCCCTCCTCGATCAGCGCGGCCGGCCAGTCCGGCGGCAGGCCGTGTTCGATCAGCTGGCGGCTTAGCATCGACAGCGAGCCCAGGCCCATGTAGATGGCAATCGTCTGCCCCGGCCGCGCCAGCGCGTCCCAGGGCAGGGTCAGCTGGCCGTCGGCGCGCGGATGGCCGGTGACGAAGATGCAGGCCTGGGCGTAGTCGCGATGGGTCAGCGGAATGCCGGCATAGGTCGAGCAGCCGCTGGCCGCGGTGATGCCGGGCACCACCTGGAACGGCACGCCGGCCTGGGCGAGGCGTTCGATCTCCTCGCCGCCGCGCCCGAACACGAACGGGTCCCCGCCCTTCAGCCGCAGCACCCGCTTGCCCTGCAGGGCCAGGCGCACCAGTTCCTCGTTGATCTCGTCCTGCGGCACGGTGTGCTGGTTGCGGCGCTTGCCGACGAAGATGCGTTCGGCGTCGCGGCGCACCAGATCGAGGATGCCGGCGCCGATCAGACGGTCGTAGAGCACGACGTCGGCCTGCTGCATCAGGCGCAGCGCGCGGAAGGTCAGCAGGTCCGGATCGCCCGGCCCGGCGCCGACCAGATAGACCTCGCCGAGCGGGCGCTGATCGGCCAGCAGGCGGTCGAGCACGGCATCGGCGGCTGCGGCATCGCCACGCAGCACGGCTTCGGCGCCGGGGCTGTCGAGAAAGCGCTCCCAGAACGCACGCCGCGCCGGTGTGTCGAGCACCGCCTTGACCCGGTCGCGGCGGCTCTGGGTGTAGGCGGCGAGATCGCCGTAGGCCTGCGGCAATGTCGCTTCCAGCCGCTCGCGCAGGCGGCGCGCCAGCACCGGGGCGGCACCGCCGGTGGAGATCGCGACCGTCAGCGGCGGCCGCTCGATGATCGCCGGGGTGATGAAGGTCGACGGCTCGGGATCGTCGACGACGTTGATCGGGATGTTGCGTACCCGGGCTTCGGCGGCGATCTGGCGGTTCAGCGTCCGGTCGTCGGTGGCGGCGATCACCAGCCGCGCGCCATCGAGCTGGGCCGCCTCGAACGCCGTGGCCCGATGGGCGATCAGGCCATCGCGGCACAGGCCGTCCAGTTCCGGATTCAGTTCGCGCGCCACCACCTCGACCTGCGGCCCGGCTCGCAGCAGCAGGCGGATCTTGCGCGCCGCGATCTCGCCGCCGCCGACCACCACCACCCTTGCATCATCGAGACGCAGGGTGATCGGGAAATAGCGCGGAGTGGCGGCGGCGGCGTGGTCGGGCATGGGCGGCGTCGGGAAAGGGCAGTCAATTATCGGCGCAGTCGCCGCCGGGCGATGCGGTCATGGCCACCGGCGCGCCCGTGGTCGCCCGAGCCGCGCCACGCGTTCCTTATGAAATCCGGGAATGAACAGCGGATCGGCGCTCTCCGATTGCGGTTGAAATCCGGATAAATTGATATTCTTAAATAATATTTAGGAATAAATCCGCCTCATGAAGCTTCGGCAACTGCACTACATTCTCGAAGTCGCGAAACGCGGTCTGAACGTCACGGCGGCGGCCGATGCGCTGTTCACCTCGCAGCCCGGCGTTTCGAAGCAGGTGCGGTTGCTGGAGGACGAACTCGGCATCGACATCTTCGTGCGCAACGGCAAGCATCTGGTGGAGATCACCCCGGCCGGCAAGCGCATCATCGAGTACACCGAACGGCTGCTGCTCGAAGCCGACAACATCCGCAACGTCGCCGAGGAGTTCCGCGAAACCGATCGCGGCGAACTGATCCTGGCGACCACCCACACCCAGGCACGCTACGCGTTGCCGAAGGTGATCCAGGGCTTCCGCAAGGCTTGGCCGAAGGTGACCTTGCACCTGCATCAGGGCAGCCCGCAGCAGATCGCCAAGATGGCCGTCGACGGCACTGCCGACTTCGCGGTGGCCACCGAAGCGCTCGAGCATTTCGCGCCGCTGGTGATGCTGCCCTGCTACCACTGGAACCGCAGCGTGCTGGTGCTGCCGGATCATCCGCTGGCGAAGAAGTTCGGCGGCACCGGCAACCCGGCCAGACTCGGCCTGGCCGACATCGCCGCCCATCCGGTGATCACCTACACCTTCGGCTTCACCGGCCGCTCCAAGCTCGACCAGGCGTTTGCCGCGCACGGCCTGAAACCCGACGTGGTGCTGACCGCCGTCGATGCCGACGTCATCAAGACCTATGTCCGGCTCGGTCTGGGCGTCGGCATCGTCGCCTCGATGGCCTGGGACGCGACGATCGATCGCGATCTCGTGCAATTGTCGGCCGACCATCTGTTCGAGCCCAGCACCACCCATATCGGCTTCCGGCAGGGCAAGTTCCTGCGCAGCTACATGGTCGACTTCATCGCCCGCTTCGCGCCGCACCTGAGTCGCGAGGTGGTGCAGGAAGTCGCCGAGATCATCGAGCCGGATGCCCGGCAGCGCCGGGTGCAGGAAATCGTCTCGAAGCTGCAGATGTTCTGAGCGAAGCGAATATCCGGAAAGTTATTAGGATATTCCCCGACCTGCGCCGTACAGTGCGCACCCGCCATGCCCCGGCGGGCTTGCGAGCAGCATCGCCATGTACCAGTACGACCAATACGACCAGAAGCTGGTCGATGAACGGGTTGCCCAGTTCCGCGACCAGACCCGCCGCTACCTCGCCGGCGAACTGCCGGACGACGAATACCGGATGCTCCGGTTGCGCAACGGCCTGTACGTGCAGCGCTTTGCGCCGATGCTGCGGGTGGCGATTCCGTACGGCCTGCTGTCGTCGAAGCAGGTGCGGATGCTCGGCCACATCGCCCGCACCTACGACAAGGGCTACGGCCACCTGACGACCCGCCAGAACATCCAGTTCAACTGGCCGACCCTGGAATCGGTGCCGGACATCCTGGCCGATCTGGCGAGCGTGCAGATGCACGCGATCCAGACCAGCGGCAACTGCATCCGCAACTTCACCTCGGATCATCTGGCCGGCGTTGCCGCCGACGAACTGGTCGACCCGCGTCCGTACTGCGAGATCGCCCGCCAGTGGGCGACCCTGCACCCCGAGTTCAACTGGCTGCCGCGCAAGTTCAAGATCGCGATCAGCTCGTCGACCACCGATCGCGCCGCGACCCGCGTGCACGACATCGGCGTCCATATCGTCAGGAACGAGCACGGCGAACTCGGCTACACGATGTATGTCGGTGGTGGCCTCGGCCGCACGCCGATCATCGGCGTGAAGATCCGCGACTTCCTGCCGGAAGCGGACCTGCTCAGCTACTGCGAAGCGGTGCTGCGGGTCTACAACCGCCTGGGTCGTCGCGACAACATCTACAAGGCGCGGATCAAGATTCTGGTCAAGGAAACCGGTGCGGCGAAGTTCGCCGAACTGGTCGAAGCCGAATGGGCGCAGATCAAGGATTCGTACCTGAAGCTGACGCAGGCCGATCTCGACCGCGTCAAGCAGCACTTCTCGCAGCCGGGCTATGACGCAGCTGCCGCGAATGACACGACCTACACCGCCCAAATCGCCGCCAATCCGGCGTTCGCGGCCTGGACCCGCCGCAACCTGAAGGCGCATCGCGTGCCGGGCTACTCGGCCGTCTTCGCCTCGCTGAAGGCCAAGGGCGTGGCGCCGGGCGACATCGACGCCGCCCAGCTCGACGCCGTGGCCGATCTTGCCGAGCGCTACTCGTTCGGCGAGGTGCGCGTCACCCACACCCAGAACCTGGTGTTCGCCGACGTGCAGCGGAAGGATCTCTATCCGCTGTGGCAGGCACTCGCCGGCCTTGGTCTGGCGACGCCGAACATCGGCCTGCTGACCGACGTGATCTGCTGCCCGGGACTGGATTTCTGCAGCTTGAGCAATGCCAGCTCGATCGCCGTCGCCGAGGAAATCTTCGAGCGCTTCGAGAACCTCGACGACCAGCACGACATCGGCGAGATGAAGCTGAACATGTCCGGCTGCATGAACGGCTGCGGCCATCACAGCGTCGGCCACATCGGCATTCTCGGCGTCGATAAAAAGGGCGAGGAGTGGTACCAGATCACCCTCGGCGGCAGCAGCAGCAACGACGCCAGCCTTGGCGACCGCACCGGACCCAGCGTGTCGCGCGCCGACATCGCCGACGCCGTGCAGAACCTGATCGAAACCTATCTGGCGGAGCGTCACAGCGAGGATGAATCCTTCCTCGCCTGCTATCGCCGCGTCGGCATGTCGCCATTCAAGACCCGGCTGTACGCTGCCGTCGAGGCCAAGGCATGAGCACCACGCTGCTGCGCAACCAGCGCGTCGAAGCCGATGACTACACGCCGCTCGCCGATGACGCCGCGCTGCCGGCGAGTGGCAAGGTCATCGTCAGCTACGGCCGCTGGCAGGCCGAGCGCGAGGCACTGCTGGCGTCCAGCCTGGCCATCGGCGTGAAGCTGCCGAACACCGTCGACGTGGCCGGCGTGCTGCCGGAAATCGCCGACCGCCCGCTGATCGCGCTCGATTTCCCGGCTTTCCCCGATGGCCGCGCCTACTCGCAGGCGCGCCTGCTGGCCGAACGCTTTGCCTACAAAGGCGAGCTGCGCGCCACCGGCAAGGCCGTGGTCCGCGACCAGATCGGCTTCATGGTCCGCTGCGGCTTCACCAGCTTCGAACTGCGGGAAGGCCAGGATCCGGCTGCCTGCATCCAGGCGATTCACGAATTCAGCGTGCCCTACCAGCAGGCCGCCGATCATGCCCGGCCGGTGTTCCTGCGCCGACGCGCCTAATCGGCTGAAAGCAGCATAAAGCGAGGCCGCCATGCGGCCGGTGCCAGGTCGTACAATGGCGAATGACCTTGCTGCCCCGCCCGACTGCCGTGCCGCCCAGCCCGATCGCCGATCGCTTCGGCCGGATCAAGCGCAAGCTGCGGATATCGCTGACGGATCGCTGCAATTTCCGGTGCCCGTACTGCATGCCGGAAAGTCCCGAGTTCATGGACAGGGCCGACCGCCTGAGCCGCGTCGAGCTGTCGCGCATCCTGATGCTGTTCGTCGCCGAACTCGGCGTGAACCGGCTGCGCCTGACCGGTGGCGAGCCGCTGCTGCGCCGCGACCTCGAAGGGATCATCAGCGACGCGCAGGCGTTGAGGCCGTTCGGGCTGGAACGGATCAGCCTGACCACCAATGCGGCGCTGCTGGAAAAGCGCGCGGTCGCGCTGAAAGCCGCAGGTGTCGACGACCTGAACATCAGCCTCGATGCGATGGACCCGGCGATCTTCGGCAAGCTGTCCGGCGGCCGTTCGATCAAGCCGGTGCTGGCCGGCATCGAAGCGGCGCGTGACGCCGGCATCCCGATCAAGCTGAACGCGGTGATCATCCGCGGCATCAACGAAGGCGAAATCCTGCAGCTGGCGCGCTATGCCGCTGCCGCCCGCCTGCCGCTGCGCTACATCGAATTCATGCCGCTCGACGGCCGCGGCGAGTGGACCCGCGACCGAGTCGTGCCGCAGGCCGACATCCTCGACCAGCTGCGCGCCGAGTTCGCGGTCACCGCGCTGCCGCGCTCCAACGATCCGGCGGCCTATTACGAACTCGATGACGGCAACGAAGTCGGGATCATCGCCACCGTCTCTAACCCGTTCTGCGCCAGTTGCGATCGCCTGCGGATCACCGCCGACGGCTCGCTGTATCCCTGCCTGTTCTCGAAACACGGCATCAGCCTGCGCGACCCGATGCGCAATGGTGCCGACGACGCAGCGCTCGCGAAGCTGATCCGCGCCACAGTCTGGAACAAGGATGCCGGCTATGCCGCCAATCCGGGCTATTCGGATCGGCCGATCGCGATGAACTCGCTGGGCGGCTGAGCGATGCGTATCACCATCGAGTGCTACGGCGCGAGCGCGCGCTGGTGCGGATCGGATGCGGTCACGCTCGATCTCGCCGATGGCGCGACCGGCGCGCAGGCGCTCGATGCGCTGGCCGATCGCTATCCCGATTTCGCCGCCCGCCGCGACAGCGTCGCGATTGCCGCCGGCGACGCCATCGCCTCGCCGACCGCGCCGCTCGCCGATGGCGATGTCATCGCACTGATCCCGCCGGTCTCGGCCGGCTGATCCGATGACCGACCTTCGCTCCCTGCCCCGCCTGCGCGACGGCGCTCTGAACCTCGCCGACTGGCTCACCGACCCGCAGCCGGCCAGTGCCGGCGCGCTGAACGTGTTCGCCGGTACCGTGCGCAACACCCATGAAGGCAACGCGGTCAGCGGCATGACCTATCACGCCCATCGCGGGCTGGCCGAGGCGCGGCTGCGGGAGATCGAGGCGGCGGCAGAAGCGCGCTTCAAGGTCAGCGCGCGGGTCGCCCATGCGGTTGGAAAGCTCGAAATCGGCGAGATCAGCGTCATCGTCGTGATCCGTGGCGGCCATCGCGCCGAAGGCTTCGAGGCCTGCCGCTGGACCATCGACGCAATCAAATCGGCGGTGCCGATCTGGAAGGAAGAACACTACTTGAGCGGTGAGGCGCGCTTTCTCGAAGGCACGCCGATCCAGCCCATCGAATCACTTTAGGCCCCATTCGAAACAATGAGAGACGTCAGCCCCAAGGAAGTCACGCTGCGCGTCGCCGTGGCGCAGGCCGTCGTCGATGTGCCGGCGGAGGTGCTGGTCCGCCTGCGCGAGAAAACCCTCGACAAGGGCGATGCGCTGGAAATCTCCCGCGCCGCCGGCGTCCTCGCCGCCAAGCGCACCTGGGAACTGCTGCCGCTGTGCCATCCGATTCCGGTCGAACGGCTCGATCTGACCTACGAATTCACGGCGACCAGCGTCACCGTGCTGGTCGAGGTCGCCACCCACGCGCGTACCGGCATCGAGATGGAAGCGCTGACCGCCGCCAGCATCGCCAGCCTTTGCCTGTACGACATGCTGAAGCCGCACGCCGGCACGGATCTCAAGATCCGCGACGTGTTGCTGCTGAAGAAGACCGGCGGCAAGTCCGGCGATTTCCTGCGCGCCTGAAGCGCGCCCTACCTAAAGGATCAAGACCATGTCCGTCGAAGCCACCCGTGAGCTGCTCAGCCGTTACTACGGCGCCTTCAACCGCCGCGACTGGCCGACCTTCCTCGGCCTGCTGACCGACGACGTGATCCACGACGTCAACCAGGGCGGTCGCGAAATCGGCAAGGATGCCTTCGGCGCGTTCATGGACAAGATGAACCGCTCGTACTCGGAAGAGATCGTCGACATCTCGATTAACGTCAACGTCGATGGCTCGCGCGCGGCGGTCGAATTCCTCGTGCTCGGCAAGTACCTGAAGACCGACGAAGGCCTGCCGGAAGCCAACGGCCAGACCTACCGCCTGCCGGCCGGTGCCTTCTTCGACATCCGCGACGGCAAGGTCGCGCGCGTCACCAACTACTACAACCTGAACGACTGGCTGAAGCAGGTCGGAGCCTAGAACGCAGGTCTCCCCTCTCCCGGAGGGAAAGGGCTTCAGGGAGCACTTGATGGCCGAACTCAGAATCGAACAACTTCGCGGCACCGAGATCGCCGGGCAACTCGACGCCCTGGCCGACGTCCGCATCAAGGTGTTCCGCGCCTTCCCCTATCTGTACGAAGGCTCGCGCGACTACGAGCGGCATTACCTGCAGACCTACATCGACTGCCCGCGCAGCTTGGCCATCCTGGTCTGGGATGGGGACCGCTGCGTCGGTGCCTCGACGGTGCTGCCACTGGCCGATGCCGGCGCCGAGGCGCAGGCGCCGTTCATCTCTGGCGGACACCAGGTCGAGGCGATCGACTACTTCGGCGAATCGGTGCTGCTGCCGGAGTACCGCGGCTTCGGCGTCGGCGTGAAATTCTTCGAGCTGCGCGAAGCCCATGCCGCAGCACTGGGCCTGAAGGTCTGCGCCTTCTGCGCCGTGCAGCGGCCGGACGATCATCCGATGAAGCCGGATGGCTACGTGCCCAACGACCGCTTCTGGGGCAAGCGCGGCTACGTCAAGGCGCCGGAAATCGTCACCACGTTCTCGTGGCCGGACATCGGCGAAACCGAATCGACAGCGAAGCCGATGACCTTCTGGCTGCGCCGCCTGCCATGAGCAGCCGCGCCTTCACGGTGGCCGCCGCGCAGTTCCCGGTGTTCTCGCCGGAAAGCTGGGCCGAGGTCGAGCGGCTGGTCACGCAGTGGGTCGACGACGCGGTCGCGCACGGCGCGAAGCTGCTGGTGTTCCCCGAATACGGCGCGATGTCGATCGCCCATCTCGACGCGGCGACGCGTTCCGATCTGCACGGCCAGATCGCCGCGATGCAGGCGCATCGCGAGGCCTGGCGCGACCTGCATGCGCAACTCGCGGCAAGGCACGGCGCGCTGATCCTGGCCGGCAGCTTCCCGTGGCGGCTCAATGACGGTCGCTACGTCAATCGTGCCTTCCTGTGCTTTCCGGATGGGAAAATCGAGTTCCAGGACAAGTGCGTGATGACGCGCTTCGAGCGCGAGCAATGGCAGATCAGCGCCCATGCGCCGCTCAAGGTGTTCGACACCGCGCTCGGCAAGCTCGCGATCAACATCTGCTACGACTCCGAATTCCCGCTGCTGGCCCGCGCGGCTTGCGAAGCCGGCGCCGAAATCCTGCTGGTGCCGAGCTGCACCGACACCCTGGCCGGCTACTACCGGGTCAAGGTCGGCGCGCAGGCGCGGGCGCTGGAAAACCAGTGCTTTGTCGTCCAGTCGCCGATCGTCGGCGAGGCGGCGTGGTCGCCGGCGGTCGACGTCAACATCGGCGCGGCGGGCGTTTACGGTCCACCCGATCGCGGCTTCCCCGATGACGGCGTGATCGCCATAGGCCCGCTGAACGAGCCGCGCTGGCTGTACGCCGAGATCGATCCGGGCCGGGTCGCCGAGGTCCGCGAAAATGGCGCGGTGCGGCCGTTCCGCCACTGGCCGGAATCGGCTGCCTGGCCGGTCGAACCGCGTTGACGACCGCGCCGTTCGTCTCCCTTCCGCTGCGCCACGCACCATGACCGCACCGACCGAAAAACAGCTGCTCACCCTCCAGCGCATGGAAATGACGCTGGTCCGCGCCGTGCTGATCAAGCAGATGTTCCTGGTGCCGAAGGAGTACCAGCAGCTGCGCTACCTGCTGAGCTTCGTGCGGCTGCATGTGTTCGCGCCGGGCGGCATCGACGGTGAACCGCGGCGGGCCGATGTCGAGGTCGCGCAGGATCTGGTCGCGCCGCTGCGCGAGCGGGTGCTCAAGCTGCTGTACAAGCCGCTGCGCCGCGAGCTGCTCACCGAGAAGCGCCTCGGTGGTGCGGTCGAAGCCTTGCGCGAGCTGTATCCGGCGCTGGTCACGGCGCGCCGCCAGCTGCTGCGCCGGCACCAGAACGATTTTTCCGAGGCCGAACTCGATGCCGAAGTCGGCCGCAAGGCGCTGGTCACGATCATGGGCGGCGGCGGCGGTGCCGGCTATGTCTACATCGGCGCGGCGGCGCGGCTGCGCGCCGAGCAGAAGGCGTCGGACTACCTGGTCGGTGCATCGATCGGCGCCCTGATCGGCGCCTTCCTGACCCGCTCGCGCGAGCTCGACATCGACGCGATCCTGGCCTGGGCCAAGAGCCTGAAGACCCGGGACATCTTCGCGCCGCCGCATGTCGGCGCCACCCATACCCTGCCCGGCCTGATGCGCCTGCATCTCGAAGGCATGGCCCGCCACATGCGGCATCCGGACGGCACGCCGCTGCGGCTCAAGGATCTGGAAATCCCCTACGAGGCAGTGATCGCCGGCGTCCGCAAATCGGTCTACGACCACATGCCGGCGACCTTGCGCGAGCTGGTCGGCGCGCGGGTGCGGCATCGCTCGCTCTCCCGGCTGCTCGCCGAGCGCATGCTGCTGGTCGGCACCTTCTTCAACCCGAAGGTGGTCAAGGCGATCGTGCTCGGCCGCGACGCAGCGACGCGCGACCTGCGGGTGATCGACGCCGTCGGCCTGTCGGCGGCGATTCCGGCGGTGCTGCAGTACGAGCCGCGCGAGCGCGACGCGACCAGCGATGCCGTGCTCGCCGACCTGCGCCGCCAGTACGCGGTGGCGCTGTTCGCCGATGGCGGCGTGGCCGCCAACGTGCCGGCGCGGATTGCCTGGGAAGGCGTGCAGGCCGGGCGCATCGGTACCCGCAACGCGTTTTTCCTGGCGCTCGACTGCTTCCATCCGCAGTTCGACGCCCGCCATCTGTGGTTGTGGCCGGTGACCCAGGCGATCCAGCTGCAGCTGCCGAGCCAGCGGCCGTACTTCGACTGGCTGATGCGCTTCGAGCCGACCCTGTCGCCGGTCAACCTGCTGCCTTCGGATGCCGACTTCGAGCGTGCGTTCCGCTGGGGCTGGGATCAGGCCGACCGGATGATGCCGTTCCTGCTGAAGGCGCTGGAACCGATCGAATGGGTGCCGTGAGCCGGTAGGGCGGCCCGTGGCCGCCGACACGACTTATCGAGAATAGAACACGTCCGGCATGGCCCGACCTACGACAGCTTGCGGAACAGCAGCAGGCTGAACGCGGCGGTGGTGTCGAGCCGCGGGCTGGCTTCCAGCGCGGCGCGCTTCTCCGGCTTTGCTTTCCAGACGTAGGGCGTCATCGCCAGCAGCTGGCGCAGCGTGCTGTTGTCGAGCGACAGCGGCGCACGCACGTCGTCGCGCCGGGTCAGTTCGAAGCGCGGCTCGAAGCCGGCGATGAACTTGTCCGGCTGGTGCTCGACCAATGTCTCGAACAGCCGCCGGCGCAGCGCGGCGAGATGATCGGCCGCCGGCGTCACCACCACGACGTGCCCCCCGGGCTTCAGGGCGCGATACATCTCCTCGACATGCAGCTGGGTGAACAGGCAGGCGATGGCATCGATCGAGGCATCCTCGACCGGCAGGCTGGCGCCGCTGCCGACCAGCCAGGTGATATCCGGGCACGACAGGCCATAAGCCTTGGCCGCCATCCGGATCGCCGGCTTGGCGATGTCGATGCCGAGCACCTCGCGGGCCGCATCGGGGAACGCGCTGGTGTACCAGCCCTCGCCGCAGCCGAGATCGATCAGGGTGTCGACGTCGAGCGCGGCGAGCATCGCCGTCACCGCAGCACGCAGCGGCGCGTAGTGGCCGGCGCCGAGAAAGGCGCGCCGGGCGGCCAGCGATTCGGCGCTGTCGCCGGGCGACCGGCTTGCCTTCTGCTGCACCGGCAGCAGGTTCACGTAGCCTTCGCGGGCGACATCGAAGCCGTGCCGGCTGGGGCAGGCCCAGGTTTTCGGCGCGCGCGCCAGCGGTGCCCGGCACAGCGGACAGACCAGGGTCAGCCGCGTCGGCAGCTCCGGCGATGACGGCGGCTGCCGGAACTCAGCCAATGCGTTCGAGGCCGCCGACGTAGTTGCGCAGCACGGTCGGCACGGTGATCGAGCCGTCGGCGTTCTGGTAGTGCTCGATGATCGCCACCAGGGTCCGGCCGACCGCGAGTCCCGAGCCGTTCAGGGTGTGCAGCAGCTCGGTCTTCCTGGTTTCCGGGTGGCGGTAGCGGGCCAGCATCCGGCGCGCCTGGAAGTCCTCGAAGTTCGAGCAGGAGCTGATCTCGCGATAGCGGCGCTGCGATGGCAGCCAGACCTCGATGTCGTAGGTCTTCGCGGCGTTGGCGCCCATGTCGCCGGTGCACAGCACCACGGTGCGGAACGGCAGCTCCAGCTTCTTGAGGATATTCTCGGCATGGGCGGTCAGTTCCTCGTGCGCGGCGCACGAGGCCTCCGGCGTCGTCGCCATCACCAGTTCGACCTTCTCGAACTGGTGCTGGCGGATCATGCCGCGGGTGTCGCGGCCGGCCGAGCCGGCCTCGGCACGGAAGCACGGCGTGTGGGCGACCCACTTCTTCGGCAAGTTCGCGGCGTCGAGGATCTCGTCGCGCAGCAGATTGGTGACCGGCACTTCGGCGGTCGGGATCAGGCCCCACTGCTGGCCTTCGCCCGGGACGTTGGTCAGCCAGAACAGATCGTCGCCGAACTTCGGCATCTGGCCAGTGCCGCGGAAGCTGGCGCCATTGACGATGAACGGCACATACAGCTCTTCGTAGCCGTGCTCGTTGACGTGGGTGTCGAGCATGAACTGCGACAGCGCGCGATGCAGCCGCGCCAGCCCGCCGCGGAGCACGGTGAAACGGGCGCCGGTCAGCTTGGCGGCGGCGGCGAAATCCATCAGGCCGAGCGCTTCGCCGAGATCGGCGTGGTCCTTGGCGCCATCCGCCTCGCGCGGCGTGCCCCAGCGGCGGACCTCGACGTTGTCGTCCTCGCTCTTGCCGTCCGGCACGGAAGGCTGCGGCACGTTCGGCAGGCTGCCGGCGAAGTCGTCGAAGGCGGCCTGCAGCGCCGACAGCGCCGCTTCGTTGGTCACCAGCTGCGCCTTGATCCGTTCCATGTCGGCGAAGATCGGCGTCACGTCCGTACCCGCAGCCTTAGCCTGACCGATCCGCCTGGAGCCGGCGTTGCGCTCGGCCTGCAGGTTTTCGGTTTCGGTCTGCAACTGCTTGCGCTGCGCTTCCAGGCTGTTGAAGCGCGCCAGATCGAACACGAAGCCGCGACGGGCGAGCTGGGCGGCGATCGCAGCGGCGTCGCTGCGCAGGCGTTTGGGATCGAGCATCGCGGGTGTTGTCCGGCGGCGAAAAGTGGCGCGAAGTATAGCCGCGCCAGCCCCGGCCTCAGCCGAGCTGGCGCGCCAGCCAGAAGCCGAATGCGCAGGCCGCGAGGCTCAAGCCCAGATTCGCGGCGACGTTGGCGAAGGCCGCGGACGCGTCGCCGTCCCGCCACAGCAGCAGGGTTTCAATCGAGAACGCCGAGAACGTCGTGAAGCCGCCGAGCACGCCAGTGGTCAGGCCGATGCGCAGCGTGTCTGACAGCGCAGCCGGCCGGGTCAGCGCGCAGGCGGTGATCGCGCCCATCGCCAATCCGCCAACCACGTTGACGACCAGCGTGCCCCACGGAAAGCCGGGAATCAGCGTCCGCAGGCTGGTACTCAGCGCATAGCGCGCGACCGAACCGCAGGCACCACCGAGCGCGACCGCCAGCCAGATCATGGCTTCGGCGCCTTGCGGTCGCGGGCGACGCTGCGCAGCTGGGCCAGCCGCTCGCCGATCTTGATCTCCAGGCCTCTCGGCTTCGGGCTGTAGAACTCGGCGCCGACCAGCGCGTCGGGGAGGAACTGCTGGCCGGCCGCCACGCCGTCTTCCTCGTCGTGGTCGTAGCGATAGCCATCGCCGTAGCCAAGGCCCTTCATCAGCTTGGTCGGGGCGTTGCGGATGTGCATCGGCACCTCCAGCGAGCCGTGCTTCTCGACCGCCGCACGGACGTTCTTGTGAGCGCGGTAGACCGAATTGCTTTTCGGCGCCACCGACAGGAACACCACCGCCTGCGCCAGCGCCAGTTCGCCTTCCGGGCTGCCGAGGCGTTCGTAGCTGTCCCAGGCATCGAGGCACATGCGCTGCGCGCGGGGATCGGCCAGGCCGATGTCTTCGACGCTCATGCGCAGGATCCGCCGCGCCAGATAGCCGGGATCGACACCGCCGTCGAGCATCCGCGCGAACCAGTACAGCGCGGCGTCCGGGTCGCTGCCACGCACGGATTTGTGCAGCGCGCTGATCTGGTCGTAGAAGTTCTCACCCTGCTTGTCGAAGCGGCGCAGGCCCTTGCCGATCAGCTGATCGAGCAGCGCGTCATCGATCTTTCCCGCCGCGCGGCTCAGTTCGACGGCGGTTTCGAGCAGGATCAGCGCCCGGCGGGCGTCGCCGTCGGCCGAATCGGCGATCCGTTCGAGCCAGTGCTCGGGGATCGCGTCCGCTGCCTCGCCCATGCCGCGTTCGGGATCGGTCAGCGCCCGCCGCAGCAGATCGCCGATCGCGGCGGCATCGAGCGAGCGCAGCACGAACACCCGCAGCCGGCTGAGCAGCGCGCCGTTCAGTTCGAAGCTCGGATTCTCGGTGGTCGCACCGATCAGGGTGACGGTGCCGTCCTCGACGTACGGCAGCAGCGCGTCCTGCTGGCTCTTGTTGAAGCGGTGGATCTCGTCGATGAACAGTACGGTGCGCTGCGGCGGCTTGGCATTGCGCGCCATCTGCGCGTTGACCATCGCTTCGCGGATGTCCTTGACGCCGGCCATCACCGCCGACAGGGTCAGGAACTGGGCGTCCGAATGGTTGGCGATCAGCCTTGCCAAGGTCGTCTTGCCGACGCCCGGCGGGCCCCAGAACACGATCGACGGAATGCGCCCGGATTCCATCGCCACCCGCAGTGGCGAGCCGGGGCCCAGTACATGGACCTGGCCGACCACTTCATCGAGCGAGCGCGGCCGCATGCGCTCGGCCAGGGGCTGCAAAGGAGCGCTTTGACGATGACTCGATGTCATCTTCAGCTTCGCTGCAGGCTCAGGCCTTGATGGCCGAGCAGGGGCTCGACGAGGCGCGCGCCGTCGCGCCAGGGATGGCGGGGAACGCTCAAGGACGCGGCCCGTTCGCAGGTGCGCCATCGCCGTCGACGATCTCGGTGCCCTTCGGCGGTGTGAACTGGAACTGCGCGGCGTCGATCGGCTTGTTGGTCGCGACGTTGCTGAACTTCACTTCCGAGGCGCCGCCGATCGGGTCCTGGAAGCGCATCCGCAACGGCGCACCGGACTTGTCGATCGACAGCTCGATCGACCTGAAATCGCTGTCCTTGGCCTTCGGCAGCAGACGCACGACGCGCGCCTCGCCATCGCTGCCGCCATCCTGCACGACGAAGGCTTCGGTCAGTCCGCCGCGTTGCGACAGCAGTGCCGCCGGCGTGCCGGCCAGCGCCGTCTTGGCAGTACGCACCGTCGCCTGATTGAGATCGGGATCGAAGGCCCAGAGCTTGGCGCCGTCGCAGATCGACAGCTGCTCGTACGGCTTTTCGTAGGCCCAGCGGAACCGGCCGATGTCGGACCTGCCACCGGCCGCCGGGCGCGACAGCAGGAAGCGGCCGCTGGAGCGCGCGGTGACCGTGCCGCGCTCGTCGATCTGGGTCTGGTCGAAGCGGGCATCGAAGGTCTGCACGCCATCGACGAAGCGCTTCAGGGTGTCCTGCGCGGTGTCGGCCTGCGCGCCGAGCGCGAGACAGAAGGGAATCGACAACAGCAGCTTCGACAATCTGGACATGGCATGTGCAACCCGGGCGCCCTTGCGGCGCGAAGGGGACACATTATCGCTTGGATGCTGAAGCGCCGCTGAGTGCGCGTCCCCCGTCGCTGGCGGCCGAAACGAAGAAAGGCCCGCGAACGGGCCCTCCTTCGGATACCACCCGGACGGGCGGCGTCCTACTTGGCTTCGAGCACCTTCTTCAGGTTGTCGAGACCGGCGGTGTAGACGCCTTCGATGGTGGTGGTCGCCGTGGCGTCGTCCTTGCCGGCGGCCGGCGTGGCGCTGGCATCGGCGCGCTTGAAGGTGCTGGACCAGGTGACGGTCGCCTTGTCGGCGCCATCGGCAGCAACGGTGATCGTCGAGCTGTAGGCCGTCACCGGCAGCACACCTTCGATGATCTCGTAGCTGTAGCTCTTGCCGGCGTCGTCGAACGCGGTGAGCTTTTCCTTGACCGTCGCCGGGGTGTCGCCGGCCAGGGTCAGCAGGCGTACGGCGCCGACGGTGTTGTTGCTGCCTTCGACGATCTCGGTCTTGGCGACGGCCGGATGCCAGCCATTCAGGTTGTTGAAGTCCTTGGCCTTGGCCCAGACCGCATCGGCGGTGGCGGTGATCGACACCGACTTGCTGACCGTCAGTACCGGCACTTCGGCAACGACGGCAGCCGGGGCCGGCGCGGCCTCGGCAGGGGCGGCCGCTTCCGGAGCCGGGGCCGGCTTGCAGCCAGCGGCAATGATGGAGACCAGCGCGATCGCGGCAGCAGCGTGAATCGACTTCATGGGTGCGTCCTCTCGAGACTTATGGCTGTTCGGTGGGCAAAACGATCCTTCCGTTGCGCGTGCCGGGCAGGCCGATCGCGCAACGCGGAGTAATCTGACATAGCGCTCAGACCCGCGGTAGCAGGACGAACGCCCGGACCGGCGGGGCCGGCGGTCTCAGTCGCGGCCGCCCGGCGCCAGGATCTCGCGATTGCCGCCCGGCCCGCTGGGGCCGACGATGCCGGCCGCTTCCATCTGCTCGACCATCCGCGCGGCGCGGTTGTAGCCGATCGACAGCCGCCGCTGCACCCAGCTGACGCTCGCCTTGCGGGTTTCCAGCACCACCTGCACCGCCTTGTCGTAGAGCGGATCGGACTCGGCATCGCCGGCCGAAGGCTCCGGTGCCGCGCGTTCCTCGGGCTCGCCGGCGGTGATATCCGGAATGTAGTTCGGCTCGCCGACCTGCTTCAGATAGGCGACCACCTTGTGCACCTCGTGATCGTCGACGAAGGCGCCGTGCAGGCGCTGGATGCGGCTGGCGCCGATCGGCCGGTACAGCATGTCACCGTGGCCGAGCAGGGTTTCCGCGCCCATCTCGTCGAGGATGGTGCGGCTGTCGATGCGGCTGGCGACCTGGAATGCGACACGACTCGGGATGTTGGCCTTGATCAGGCCGGTGATCACGTCGACGCTCGGGCGCTGGGTGGCGACGATCAGGTGGATGCCGGCGGCGCGCGCCTTCTGGGCGATGCGGGCGATCAGCTCTTCGACCTTCTTGCCGACGACCATCATCATGTCGGCGAGTTCGTCGATGACGATGACGATGTGCGGCATCGGTTCCAGCGCTGGCCCGAGGACTGGACCGTCGAGTTCGGCATCGGCGAACAGGTCCGGGATCGTCGACAGCGGATCGGAAATCGGCTCGCCGGCGTCGATCGCGTCCTGCACCTTCTTGTTCATGCCGGCCAGGTTGCGCACGCCGAGAGCCGACATCAGGCGGTAGCGCCGCTCCATCTCGTTGACGCACCAGCGCAAGGCATTGGCCGCGTCCTTCATGTCGGTGACCACCGGCGTCAGCAGGTGCGGGATGCCTTCGTAGACGGAGAGCTCCAGCATCTTCGGGTCGATCAGGATCAGTCGCAGCTGGTCGGCGGTGGCCTTGAACAGCATCGACAGGATCATCGCGTTGATCGCCACCGACTTGCCGGAGCCGGTGGTGCCGGCGACCAGCAGATGCGGCATCTTGGCCATGTCGACCGCGACCGGGTGGCCGGCGATGTCCTTGCCCATGCCCATCGTCAGCGGCGAGGTGGCGCTGGTATAGGCGGTCGACGCGAGGATTTCCGACAGGCTGACCATCTCGCGCTTCTGGTTCGGGATCTCCAGGCCGATGACGCTCTTGCCTTCGATGACTTCGACGACGCGGACCGAGGCCACCGACATCACGCGCGCCAGATCGCGCGACAGGTTGGTGATCTGCGAACCCTTCACGCCTGACGCCGGCTGCAGTTCGAAGCGGGTGATCACCGGGCCGGGCATCGCATCGACGACGGTGCCCTTGACGCCGAAGCTGGCCAGGTGCCGTTCGAGCTCGCGCGACAGCCGGTCGATGTCCTCGGCGCTGTAGCGGCGACCGCCGGGCTTCGGCGGATCGAGCAGGTACAGCGGCGGCAGCGGCTCGCCATTGAACAGCGGCGGCGGCACGGCGTCCGGCTTCGCCGGCTTCTTCGGCTTGACCATCACCAGCGTGGTGTCCGGAATCGCCACCGCCGGCGACTCGACCCTCGTCATCAGCGGCGCCGGTTCCGGCGGCGTCTGCCAGGGTGGCGTCGACGCGTCTTCGTCGTCGCCCGAGCGGTCGTCATCCGCAGCCGCTGCTGCTGCAGGCACCGGGTGCCCGAAGTCGGCAGCGAACCGGGCATGGCGCGCAGCGGCATCGGCTTCGGCCGCCGGCTCGTGCTCGAAGCTGATGTCGCTGGCCATGCCGGCCGCGATCTCGGCGTCGCGGCCGAGCAACGGCTGCTGATCGGGCGGCAATTCCAGCGGCAGGTCCAGCTCCGGCGTGGTGCGCAGCAGATCGGCCTTCGGCTTGCGCCGGCGCGCCTCGCGCGGCGGTTCGGCCAGAGACTGATCGAGGTCGGCCATCGGCACTTCATCGGCGGCATCGCGGCGCAAGAGGCGCTCGATCAGCGCCAGCGCGCGGCCACCGATGGCATCGAGCACGCTGAGCCAGGAAAAGATCATCGCCAGCGGCAAGGCCACGACGAACAAGGTCAGCAGCAGCAGCGTGGCGCCGAGCGGATTGAGGACCCGGGTCAGGCCATGGCCGAGCAGGCTGCCGGCGATCCCGCCGCCACCTTGCGGCAAGCTGGCGCTGACACCGCCATACAGCGCCGCGAGCCCGGCGAGACTCAACGCCGAGACCAACCAGGCGGCGGCCCGCACGGCCAGCGGCAGGTGCAACGGGGCATCGAAACCGCGATAGGCCCGGGAGCCCAGCCACAGCATCGCGAATGGCGACAGGTAGGCGACGAAGCCGACGCAACTCAGCAGGCCGTTGGCAATCCAGGCGCCAGCCGTGCCGACCAGATTGCGGGTGGCGCCGCCGGCACCCGACGACGACAGGCCGGGATCATCGGCGCTGAAGCTCAGCAGCGCGGCCAGCAGGAACAAAGAGATGCCGACGCTGGCCAGCAAGGCAGCCTCGTTCGGCAGGCGTTCAATCCAGGTGGCGTCGGCAGCGGAGGCACCCGCAGCCCCCTTGCGCGGCAGCGGCTGCGCGGCTTGCTTCTTGCTTCCGAAGCTGAAGAATCGAGCGATCGAGGGCACGGCGATAAGGCGTCAGGGGTGCCCGGAGTATATCAGCCGCCCCTCGCCGTCCGGCACCGACGAGAGGGTGGGAATCACCACACCAGTGCCCTTGAAAATGCAGGTGGAAGCGTCACTCTTAGGCTAGTTCAATCACTTATCGAGAGGCTCGGTCATGACGATGGAAGTGCGTCATTTCGTTCTCGCCCCTGACGGCGCGATTCGCGAGTTTTCGCCCGAGGAAGCGGCCCTGATCGCCGCCGGCTCCAACAAGCTGCCGGAGTTCGCCGAGCGTCGCGTCCGTTACCTGCAGGTGTCCTGGGACGATGAAGCTGCCGCCGAGATGAAGATCCAGACGGCCGGCGCGGCGATCAAGTTCGACTCCGACGGCCGGCTTGCCGAGGCTGCACCGCCGTCGGACGAGGAAAAGATCTCCCGCTTCGAGCATGACACCTGCGTGCAGTGGGCACTGCGCGGTGCCGAAGTCGCGACGCTGACCTTCCACTGACCGGCGCCTCGTTTCCGCCGTCGTCGCGAGGCGCCGCGCCATGCGTGTCCGGCATCTCGAATGCGCTTCCGCGATTCCGGCAGCGCAGTGGGACGCGCTGTTCCCGCCGGGCTATCCGTTCACGCGTCATGCCTTCCTGGCGGCACTGGAAGCGCATGGCTGCGTCGGGCCGGAACTCGGCTGGACGCCCTGCCACGCCGTGCTCAGCGATGACCGAGGGATCGCCGCGATCGCGCCGCTGTATCTGAAGGCGCATTCCTATGGCGAATTCGTGTTCGATTTCGCCTGGGCGGACGCCAGCCGGCGCCTCGGCCAGCCGTACTACCCGAAGCTGGTCAACGCGATCCCGTTCACGCCCTGCATCGGGCCAAGGATCGGCGCCCGCGATCCGTCGTCGCGTCTGGCGATGGCGCAACAGTTGCCGGCGCTGGCCGCCACCGCCGGACTGTCCGGCGCCCATGCGCTGTTCCTCGACGACGCCGACTTCGTCGCCTGCAGGGCCGCAGGCATGGTCGAGCGCAACGACGTGCAGTTCCATTGGTACAACGCCAGCTACAGCGACTTCGCGTCCTTCCTCGCGACGTTCAGCAGCGACAAGCGCAAGAAGATCCTGCGCGAGCGACGCCGGATGGCCGAAGCCGGCATCCGCTTCGAGCACCGGGCCGGTCACGAACTCGATGAGGCGGCCTGGCGGCAGGTCTATCGTCTGTACGCGAACACTTATGCCGAACGCGGCCAGCGCCCGTATCTGACCGATGAATTCTTTCTGGATTACGGACGACAGGCCGACACCGCCGTTAGACTCGTACTGGCTTTCGAGAGAACGGAAATGGTGGCAGTCGCGATCCTGCTGCGCGGTGGCGATACGCTCTACGGGCGTCACTGGGGTGCGGCCGATCGTTACAACGGCCTGCACTTCGAAACCTGCTACTACCAGGGCATCGACTACTGCATCCGCGAGGGGCTGCGGCATTTCGATGCCGGCGCCCAGGGCGAACACAAGCTGGCGCGCGGCTTCACGCCGCAGATCACCCGCTCCGCCCACTGGCTGGCCGAACCACGGCTGTTCGACGCCGTGGCTGACCATCTGGAACGCGAGCGCGCCTATGTCAGCGAGCGCGAAGCCCTGCTCGATGCGCACTCGCCGTACAAGCGCGTCGCCACTGCGGCAGCGCCCGAGGCCTGAAGCGTGGACAACCCGGTCCGCCTGCACTGGCTAGATCCGCGCGATCCCAACCAGCCATTCCCGGCCCCGAATCGCGCCATGCGCGATCCGAACGGCCTGCTGGCCATCGGCGGCGACCTGTCGGTGACCCGATTGATGCGTGCCTACGCCGGCGGCATCTTCCCCTGGTACAACCCGAACGAGCCGATCCTCTGGTGGTGCCCGGACCCGCGCGCGGTGCTGGAACCGGAGGGTTTCCACGTCTCCCATTCGCTGGGAAAGCGCATCCGCAAGCCGGACTACTCGGTCAGCCTCGATCGCGCCTTTGCCGACGTGCTGGAAGGCTGTACCGGCAGCCGCCGCGGCAGTCAGGGCACCTGGCTGGGCCCGGACATGAAACGCGCCTACCTCGAGTTGTTCGAGGCGGGCCATGCGCATTCGGCTGAGGTCTGGCGTCGGGGGCGGCTGGTCGGGGGGCTGTACGGCGTGGCGCTCGGCCGCACGTTCTTCGGCGAATCGATGTTCTCGACCGAAACCGACTGCTCGAAGCTGGCGCTGTACTGGCTGTGCCAGCAGCTGAAAGCCTGGTCGTTCGAGCTGATCGACTGCCAGATCGCCTCCCAGCACCTGCGCACGCTGGGTGCCGCCGAGATTCCGCGCGATCGCTTCCTGTCGCGGCTCCGGGCATCGCTGCAGCACCCGTCACGGACCGGCACCTGGAAGTACGAGATCGACGTCCCGGACGACCCGCTGCACCGCCACGGAGCCTATGGCCCATGAGGCTGTTCCGCGCCTCGATCTTGCATGGTTTTCGGTCATGACCATGCAAAGTCTCCGACTGCTGATGGGCAGCGCGCACGCCTGCGGCTACCTGCACGATCGCCATGCGCGCAGCGCCTTCGTCGACCCGGCGTTCCCGCTGGAACCGAGCCTCTACGGAGCCCTGCTCGACCAGGGCTTCCGGCGCAGCGGCGACTACGCCTACCGGCCGATGTGCCTGAACTGCCGGGCCTGCCAGTCAGCCCGCATCATCAGTCGAGCATTCGTTCCCGATCGTGCCCAGAAGCGCTGCTGGAAACGCAACGACGACCTGCGGCTGTCGATCAGCGTGCGCCTGACCGACGAGCATTACGCGCTGTACCGCCGCTACCTTGCGGCGCGCCATCACAACGGCGGCATGGACCCGGAAGACGTCGATGCCTTCCGCGAATTCCTCGCCTGCGGCTGGGGCGCGACCGAATTCTGGGAGTTCCGCGCCGATCGGCAGCTGGTCGCGGTCGCGGTTGTCGACCGCATTCCACGCGGCCTGTCCGCGGTCTACACGTTCTTCGATCCCGACCTGCCGGCACGCGGGCTGGGCACCTACGCGATCCTGAGCCAGATCGAGCGCGCGAAGGCCGAGCAGCTGCCGCATGTCTATCTCGGCTACTGGGTGCCAGGCAGCGCCAAGATGGATTACAAACGCCGCTTCCAGCCGCTGGAAGTGCTGCGCGACGGGCAGTGGCAGCGCCTGGAAAATGAATGAAATCCTTGCATTGCTACTCTGAGGGTGTTCCCGGATAATGCCGCGTCCTTTCAGACCCCCTTGGTTGTCAACCTGATGGCAAAAGAAGATCACATCGAGATGCCCGGCATTGTCGCCGAAACGCTTCCGAACACGACGTTCCGCGTCAAACTCGAAAACGGTCATATCGTCACCGCCCATATCTCCGGGCGCATGCGCAAGAACTACATCCGCATCCTGACCGGTGACAAGGTCACCGTGCAGCTGACGCCGTACGATCTGACCAAGGGCCGGATCACCTTCCGGGACAAGTGACGAACAGGCTTCGCCCTGTGGTCATCCCGATCAAGCACGGGATCCGGCTCGTCGGCGCTGGCTGAACGTCAAAACCTGCTCCGTTCGTTGCGACGGTAGCGACGGTCAAGAAAAAGCCCGCTTTCGCGGGCTTTTTCGGTTCAGCGCAGCAAGCTCAGGCGGCTTCGACCACGGGAGCCGCCTTCTCCCTGGCCTCGATGTCGAAGCCGATCTTGCCGTCGTCGGTGACATTGACCGTGACCCGGCCGCCGTGCGCCAGCTTGCCGAACAGCAGTTCCTCGGCGAGCGGCCGCTTGATGCTTTCCTGGATCACGCGGGCCATCGGGCGAGCGCCCATCTTGACGTCGTAGCCGTGCTCGCACAGCCAGTCGCGGGCTTCCTGCTCGACTTCCATCACCACATGCTTGGCGGCCAGCTGTTCCTCGAGCTGCATCAGGAACTTGTCGACCACGCGGGTGATTTCGCCCTTGCCGAGCGGCGCGAACGGGATGATCGCGTCGAGACGGTTGCGGAATTCCGGCGAGAAACCGCGGCGGATCACTTCCAGCGCATCGGTCGAGTGGTTCTGCTCGGTGAAACCGATGCCGCGCCGCGACGATTCCTCGGCACCGGCGTTGGTGGTCATGATCAGGATCACGTTGCGGAAATCCGCCGCGCGCCCGTTGTTGTCGGTCAGCGTGCCATGGTCCATGACCTGCAGCAGCAGGTTGAAGACATCCGGATGCGCCTTCTCGATTTCATCGAGCAGCACCACCGAATGCGGATGCTTGATCACCGCCTCGGTCAGCAACCCGCCCTGGTCGAAGCCGACATAGCCCGGAGGCGCGCCGATCAGGCGCGACACGGTATGCCGCTCCATGTACTCGGACATGTCGAAGCGGATCAGCTCGATGCCGAGCTGGCTGGCCAGCTGCCGGGTGACCTCGGTCTTGCCGACGCCGGTCGGACCGGCGAGCAGGAAGTTGCCGATCGGCTTGTCCGGGTTGCCGAGACCGGAGCGCGACAGCTTGATGCACGAGGCCAGCGTCTCGACGGCATTGTCCTGACCGAAGATCACCAGCTTCAGATCGCGTTCCAGCGTCGCCAGCCGGTCCTTGTCGTTGCTCGACACCGACTTCGGCGGGATACGGGCGATCTTGGCGACGGTTTCCTCGATGTCGCGCACCTGCACGGTCTTGCGGCGCTTGGCCTCGGGCAGCAGGCGCAGGCGGGCAGCGGCCTCGTCGATGACGTCGATCGCCTTGTCCGGCAGGTGACGATCGGTGATGTGCTTGGCCGCCAGTTCCACCGCGCTCTTGATCGCGCCGCTGGTGAAGTGCACCTGGTGATGCTCCTCGAAGCGGGCGCGCAGGCCTTCCAGAATCTGGATCGTTTCCGGCACCGACGGCTCCGGCACATCGACCTTCTGGAAGCGCCGCGACAGCGCCCGATCCTTCTCGAAGATGCCGCGGTATTCCTGGTAGGTGGTCGAACCGATGCAGCGCAGCTCGCCGTTGGCCAGCATCGGCTTCAGCAGGTTCGACGCGTCCATCACGCCGCCGGAGGCCGCGCCGGCGCCGATGATCATGTGGATCTCGTCGATGAACAGGATCGCGCCCGGCGTCCGCGCCAGTTCCTGGATCACGCTCTTGAAGCGCTTCTCGAAATCACCGCGGTACTTGGTGCCGGCGATCAGCGAACCGAGATCGAGGCTGAAGACGATGCCGTCCTTCAACAGTTCCGGCACCCGGTTCTCGGTGATCAGCCAGGCCAGGCCTTCGGCGATCGCGGTCTTGCCGACGCCGGCTTCGCCGACCAGCAGCGGATTGTTCTTGCGCCGGCGGCAGAGCGTCTGCATCACCCGCTCCATTTCGTGCGCGCGGCCGATCAGGGGGTCGATCTGGCCCTTCAGCGCACGCTGATTCAGGTTCACCGCGAACTGCTCGAGCGCGGACTTGCCCGCCCCTCTGCCGGATTCGTCCTTGTCCTCGGCCTCGTTCTGCTGTTCCTGCGGCGCAGCCGGCTGGTTGTTCTTGGCGATGCCGTGGCTGATGTAGTTGACGACGTCGAGCCGGGTCACACCCTGCTCATTGAGCAGGAAGACCGCGTGGGTGTCCTTCTCGGCGAACAGCGCGACCAGCACGTTCAACGTGGAGACGCGCTTCTTGCCCGAGGCCTGGACGTGATAGATCGCGCGCTGCAGCACACGCTGGAACGACAGCGTCGGCTGCACTTCCTGATTGCCGCCGGCGTCCTTGTTCGAGTGGATGTTCTGCGCGATGTACTCGCGCAGCCCGCCTTCGAGCTTGTCGAGATCGCCACCGCTGGCGGTCAGGACTTCGCTGACGTTGGAGTCGGACAACAGGGCCAGCAGCAGGTGCTCGACGGTCAACAATTCATGGCCGTCACTGCGGGCTGCGAGGAACGCTGCATCAAGGGCTTTCTGCAATTCATCGCTGAGCATGGTCGCTTCCTGAAAGGATCTGAACGGTACTCTGGGGCCGGACGCAAGGCTTTACCAGACCATCATGCATCGTCTCTGCACGGATTTGGAACACGCAAAAGCCGCACCACTGTCGGCCTCCCGAAACGCCCGGACAGGTGTCGATGCCGTGCTGCGCAGGCAAGCCGTACGGCCAGCCGTCAAACGGTATGGCCGGAGGTCTTCGGTGAGACGAGGCAGCCGATCACGGGGTTTCCGGAGCTGCCGGACGTGGTGGAAATCAACCACGTCTTTACCGCTCGGCACGCTCCAGGTGTCGGAAATCCGTCACCGCGCATCTCGGCGATGTCGCGATCGCCCGAGCGGACGGAACGATGCTGGCGGGCCCGGTCGCGGCGAAAGGCGAACAAGCTCACGACTTTTCCTGCGAGACACGCCAGAGCGCTCCAGGCGACTGCTGCTCCGGGTCGCCGGTCAGACCTTTTCCATCACCGTCAGCAGCGGATGATGATTCTTGCGGGCGAAGCTGTTGACCTGCGCCACCTTGGTCTCGGCAATTTCGGCCGGGAAGATGCCCGCCGTGCCTCGACCTGCCTGATGGACCTGCAGCATGATCTGCACGGCCTGTTCCCGCGAATGGTGAAAGAAGGTCTGCAGCACCTGCACGACGAACTCCATCGGCGTGAAGTCGTCATTGATCATCACCACCTTGTACAGCGGTGGCTGTTGCAGGCGCGGCTTGGCCTCGTCAGCGACGAGGCCAGTTCCGGAATCCGGATCAGGACGTGAATTTCGATCGGCCATGCCGCCTAGTGTACCGAATTGCCGACCCTGCCCATCGGCCGCGGCCGCGCGACGCCACCATCAATCGGCTGCCGACACAGGCGCCGTTTGGAACCCGACAGGACGGCCGATCGCCGGCACCGCTTCGCTCCCGCGCGCAACGAAGCCCCGTTATCATGCTGGCAATGGCTACATTCTCCTCGTCGCGACTCAATTCCCTGCCGGGCTCGGTGCCGGCGCTGACAGCGCGTTACGGGCGACGACTGCCCGATCTCGCCAGTCTGGTCCTGGTCGTGGTGATCGCCAAACTGGCAGCCGATCTGGTCTGGGCCCTGGTTCCCGCTCCGGAAGGCAGTGTCTGGCAACCGCCCCCCCCCACTGCCCCCCAGGCCACGGCAAGGCGCGGCGGCGTTGACCTGTCGATCATCGGCAATGCGCACCTGTTCGGCCAGTACACGGCACCGTCAGCACCGGTGCTGGCCGATCTCGCGTCGGCACCGGACACCCAGCTGAATCTGACGCTGCTCGGCATCCTGTCGAACGGACGCAACGACAAGGACAGCCGGTCGCGCGCCCTGATCGCGGCCCAGGGTGGCGAGGAAAAGCCGTACGCGGTCGGTGACGACGTCTCGCGCGGCGTGCAGCTGACGGCGATCTTTCCGGACCGGGTGATCCTCAACCGCAATGGCAAGCTGGAAACCCTGCGTCTCGACAAGGAAAGCACCAGCAGCCTGACTGGTTCGCCGATCTCCCAGCTGCAATCCTCGCCATCCGAGCAGGGCCTCGAAGACGGCGCCGCCGAATCGCTGTCGCAGATCCGCTCGCAGCTGCTCGAGGATCCGTCGAAGGTCGCCGACTACATCCGCGTGCAGCCGGTCAACAGCGGCAGCGGCCTGACCGGCTACCGGATCTACCCGGGCCGCGATCGCACCGTGTTCGCCGCCGCCGGCCTGCGCCCCGGCGACATCGTGACGGCGGTCAACGGCACCACATTGAACGATCCGGCTCGCTCGCTGCAATTGCTCAATGAGCTGAGCCAGAGCAGCCAGATCAACCTGACGGTCGATCGCGGCGGCCAGCCGCAGAGCTTCAGCATCAATCTCGAATAGCTGCCCCCGAAACCATGGCGCGCCTTGCGGCAGCCGAACCCGAAGCCCGCTCGACATCGACATGAACTCACGCAAGACCCTCAGGCGCGCCGTGCTGACCGCCGCCATTGCCGCCATGGTCGCCGCGACCAGCACCACACCGCTGGCGCAGTCGGGCCGCAGCCGTGGTGCTGAAGTGACGCTGAACCTGAAAGACGCCGAAATCTCGACGCTGATCGCCACCGTCAGCGAAGTCACCGGCAAGAACTTCATCGTCGACCCGAGAGTCCGCGGCAAGGTCACCGTGGTGTCGTCGAGCCCGATGGACGCGGCCGGGGTCTACGAGACCTTCCTCGCCGTGCTGCAGGTCCAGGGTTTCGCGGCGATTCCGGCTGGCGACGCGATCAAGATCGTCCCGGAAACCAACGCCCGCACCGACGGAGGCGGCCTGATTTCCAACGGCCGCGGCGTGCCGCTCGATGAAATCGTCACTCATGTGTATTCAGTGCAGAACGTCTCGGCTTCGCAGCTGGTAGCGATCCTGCGGCCGCTGATCTCGCAGAGCGGCCATTTCGCGGCCTACGCCGGCAACAACTCGCTGATCATTTCCGACCGCGCCTCGAACGTCACCCGCATCGAGCGCCTGATCGCCCAGATCGACCAGAGCGGCGACCGCGAGATCGACGTGATCAAGCTCGAGAACGCCGCCGCCGGCGACGTCGTGCGCATCCTAACCACGCTGGCGCAGGCGGCCAAGCAGGCCGATCCGACCGCGCAGGCCGGCTCGGTGATCGCCGACGAACGCAGCAACAGCGTGCTGATCAGCGGCGAGAAGAGCGAGCGCGGCCGCATGGCCGACATCGTGCGCCGTCTCGACCTGCCCGGCCCGTCCGGCGGCGACACCCAGGTGTTCTATCTGAACTACGCCAGCGCCGAAAACCTCGCGCCGATCCTCGAAGGCTATGCGCAGGCCGCCGCCTCGGCGGCGCGCGCGCCGGCGGCCGGCGCCGCCGCCGGCGGTGCTGCCGCCGCGCCGGCCTCGTCCGGCGGTGGCAACGGCAGCACCCGGGTGATCGCCGACAAGGACACCAACTCGCTGGTGGTTACTGCGGCGCCAAAGGAAATGCTGGCGATCCGCAACGTCATCAACCAGCTCGACATCCGTCGCCGCCAGGTGCTGGTCGAAGCGATCATCGCTGAAGTCAGCCAGACCAAGGCCAGCGAACTCGGCCTCGACTACGCTGCCTACAACCCGAAGGTCGGCGCGATCACCGGCATCCTCAACCAGTCGACGCAGGGGGCGCTGTCCAACCTTGCCAGCGCCGCCGGCACGGCAGCCACGAGCGTCGCGACCGGTGGCACCAGCACCATCCTGTCGGCGGCGGCGTCGCTGATCGGCTCCGGTGCCACGGCGGGTGGCGGTGGCTTCACGTCCGGCGGTTCGTTCTTCGGCGTGCTGCTGCGGGCGCTGGCTTCGGATGGCGACACCAACATCCTGTCGACGCCGCAGCTGACCACGCTCGACAACGAGGAAGCCAAGCTCAGCGTCGGCCAGGAAGTGCCGTTCCTGACCGGCAGCTTCTCGAACACCGGTGGTGGCGCCACCAACGGCGCGGTGAACCCGTTCCAGACCATCGAACGCAAGGAAGTCGGCCTGAAGCTCGGCATCACGCCGACGATCAACGAAAACAGCGGCCTGAAGCTGAAGATCGATCTCGAAAGCTCGGGCATCGCCAGCGGCGGTGCCGGCACTGCCAGCCTGATCACCAACAAGCGCACGGTGACCAATTCGGTGTCGGTCGAAGGCGACCAGATCCTGTTCATCGGCGGCCTGATCGACAACCAGCTGACCGACTCCCAGAGCCGCATTCCGCTGCTGTCGAGCATCCCGGTGCTCGGCAACCTGTTCAAGTCGCGCTCGGTCCGCAAGGCCAAGACCAACCTGATGATCTTCATCCATCCGGTGATCCTCGACGACCGCACCGAGGCCGACTACTACACCCGCAAGCGCTACGACGGCGTACGCAACGCCGAGGTTCGCGCCGCCCAGGGCGCGGTGCCGCTGATCGGTGGTGCCCGTCCGGTGCTGCCGCCGTACGACAGCTACGAGCCGTACGCGAAGCCGGCCGCGCCGCAACAGGAGGTCGCGCCGCCACCCGCGCCCGCCGCTCCGGCGGCCCCTGCTCCCGCGCCAGCGCCCTGAGCGACGAAGGCCCGGAAGATTCCCATGGATGCTGCCAGCAATGCCTTGCGCCGCCCGCCGTTTGCCTTCGCGAAGCGCCACGGCCTGATCGTCGCGACCGATCTGGGCGAAACCGTCGAACTGGTCTGCCGGCCCGGCATCAGCCTCGATGCGGTCCAGGAAGCGCGGCGCTTCATCCGCCGCCCGGTCAAGCTGAGGGCGGTCAGCCTCGACGAGTTCGACGCGCTGCTGCAGCGCACTTACGAGGGCCAGACCGGCGCCAGTGCCGCGCTCGCCGATGGCCTCGAAGAAGACAAGGCGGATCTGGATTCCCTGAGCGCCGCCCTCGCCGAGGCCCAGGACCTGCTGGAAACCGATGACGACGCTCCGATCATCAAGTTCATCAACGGCCTGCTCGTCGAAGCGATCAAGGACAACGCCTCCGACATCCACATCGAGACCTTCGAGACCCGGGTGACGGTGCGCTTCCGCATCGACGGCGTGCTGCGCGAAATCCTCAATCCGCCGCGCTCGCTGGCGCCGAAGATCATTTCGCGCGTCAAGATCATGGCCAAGCTCGACATCGCCGAGAAGCGCCTGCCGCAGGACGGCCGCATCAGCCGCGCCTTCGGCGGCCGCAAGGTCGACGTCCGTGTCTCGACGATCCCGACCGGCGCCAATGCCGAGCGCGTGGTGATGCGTATTCTCGACAAGCAGGCCGAGCGTCTGGATCTGGAACAGCTCGGCCTCGGTCCGGTGCAGACGACGACGCTCAAGCGGATCATCAACCGGCCCTACGGCATCATGCTGGTCACCGGTCCGACCGGCTCCGGCAAGACCACGACCCTGTACTCGGCGCTGTCGACCCTGAACGACCGCAGCCGCAACATCATGACCGTCGAGGACCCGATCGAGTACTACATCGACGGCGTCGGCCAGACGCAGGTCAACCTGAGAGTCGAGATGACCTTCGCCAAGGGCCTGCGGGCGATCCTGCGCCAGGACCCGGACGTGGTGATGGTCGGCGAAATCCGTGACCTCGACACCGCCCAGATCGCCGTCCAGGCCTCGCAGACCGGCCATCTGGTGATGTCGACCCTGCATACCAACACCGCCGTCGGTGCCGTGACCCGCCTGCGCGACATGGGGGTGGAGCCCTACCAGCTGTCGTCGTCGCTGGTCGGCCTGATGGCGCAGCGCCTGGTGCGCACGCTGTGCAAGCACTGCAAGACGCCGTACCAGCCGAAGACGGCGGAGCTTGAACAGCTGGGCGTGCCGGAGCGCACCGATCTGGTGCTGTACAAGCCGGTCGGCTGCCCGCTGTGCCGCCATACCGGCTACGCCGGCCGCAGCGGCATCCACGAGATCATCGAGGTCGACCGCCGTCTCGAATCGCTGATCCACGACAACGCCTCCGAACAGATCCTCGAAGCCGCCGCGCGCGAGCGCACGCCGGGCATCCTGCAGTCCGGCCGCAACAAGGTGATTGCCGGCGACACCACGCTCGGCGAAGTGCTGCGTGTCACCATCGAGGAAGGTTGAAGCGCTGCGCACTTTCGGAAGTGCCCTGAATGGCACTTCCGAGCAGCGATTCAACGGGCGGCAGCCCCGTGGCCGCGGCCCGCGTCAAATTGTCAGCTCGTAGATAGCATCAACCCGATACCCGCTAACCCATGTCTGCCTACGAATACAGCGCCCTCGATGCCCGCGGCAAGCAGGTCAAGGGGCTGATCGAAGGCGATACCCAGCGCCAGGTGCGGCAAAGCCTGCGCGAGCGCGGCCTGACACCGCTGGAAATCCGCGAAGTCGCCGAAAAGGCGATCCGGGCATCGAATGCCGGCGGCTTCTCGATTAACCGCGGCGGCAGCTTCAATTCCACCGAGCTGTCGCTGTTCACCCGCCAGCTGGCCACCCTGATCCGCTCCGGCCTGCCGCTCGACGAGGCGCTGGCGGCGGTGTCGCAGCAGAGCGAATCGAAGCGCGTGCAGCGGGTGACGCTCGGCGTGCGTTCGCGGGTCACCGAAGGCAACAGCCTGGCCAAGGCACTCGGCGATTTTCCGGCCGCGTTCCCGCCGCTGTTCCGGGCCACGATCGAAGCCGGCGAATCGGCCGGCAAGCTCGATTCGGTGCTTGAACGCCTCGCCGACTACGCCGAGCGCTCGCAGGCGATCCGCAGCAAGGTGATGCTGGCGACTTTCTATCCGGCGATCCTGACCTTCGTCGCGATCGGCGTGATCGCGCTGCTGATGTCCTACGTGGTGCCCAAGGTGGTCGGCGTGTTCGATTCGATCGGCGCCGATCTGCCGCCGCTGACCAAGGGCCTGATCGCCACCAGCGATTTCCTGCAGGCCTGGGGCCTGAGCCTGTTCATCGCGCTGGTGCTCGGCTTCCTGGTCTTCAAACAGGCGCTGAAGAACAACGGCTTCCGCCGCAAGTACCACCTCTGGGTGCTGCGCCTGCCGCTGATCGGCCGCCTCGCCCGCGGCGCCAACACCGGCCGCTTCATGCGCACCCTGGGCATCCTGTTCGGCTCCGGCGTGCCGATCCTCGACGCGATGCGCATCGGCAGCCAGGTGGTCGAAAACCTGCCGATGAAGGAAGCGATCGACGCCGCTGCCAAGCGCGTCCGCGAGGGCGCCTCGCTGAACAAGTCGCTGGCCGAAAGCCGGCTGTTTCCGCCGATCACCATGCACCTGATCGGCTCCGGCGAAGCCTCCGGCAAGCTCGACGAGATGCTCGACCGCGCGGCGGAGAATCAGGAACGCGAGCTGGAAACGCTGATCGCCGCCCTGATGAGCCTGTTCGAACCGATCCTGATCCTGACCATGGGCTCGGTGGTGCTGCTGATCGTGCTCGCCATCCTGCTGCCGATCTTCAATCTGAACCAGCTGGTTCAGTAACCCGATCGCCCCGGTCGGCGGGGCGCAGCCGCCTGGCACCATCCAGCCCATCGGCTTTGGCGAGCCGATCTTCGCTGCGCCCCGGTGCAAGCGCCTGCCGCTGTTCCCGAACCATCGCACTGACGTCGGGAAGATTTCACATATTCGGTACAGCACCTGAACTGTACCTTCATGGCATTAACGAACTCCATCGGCCTTTCATCGGCTGACGGGAGCATAAAGCTTGATGCCGATGCAGCGGGACCGGGCCCCCGGTGTCGTCTCCGCAGCAAGCGAACAAGCACCGTTCGTGCGTGCCTGGGGAGGTTTCATCATGTTGCGGGTCTACTCATCGGCGGCGCTTGCGGCGCTGCTCCTGATGACGTCCTCGCCCGCGACGGCCCAGGACGCCAACGGTGTCGTGATCAACCAGTTCGCGACCCGCGGCCCCGGCGGCCCCAACGATGATTTCATCGAGCTGTTCAACGCCGGCATCGCGCCGGTGTCGCTGGCCGGCTGGTCGATCCGCAGCTGCTTCGGCAGCACCACGGCGACCTTCATCGCCCAGGGCACGATCGACGGCAGCTTCGTGCTGCCGCCGCGCCGATATTTCCTGCTCGGCGGCACCGCCTACTCGCGTGCCGCACCAGCCGACGCCGCGTTCAACCAGATTCCGGACCTGCTGACCGCCGCGTTCAACGGCCGCGCCGGCTTCCAGCTGCTCGACGCCACCGGTGCAGTCCGGGACGGCGTCGGTTCACCGGTTTCGGTGGCCCAGCCGGCCGGCAGCCATTGCCGCGAAGGTGTCGGGCGGGCGACCACCAACACCGGGTCGGATGATGTCGCCTATTTCCGCCGGGCGGTCGCCGGCCGGCCTCAGGACAGCGACGACAACGCGCGCGACTTCCCGGGCGCAGCGCTGCCGCCGACGCCCCGCAACCTCGCCAGCCCGGCTGCGGCGGCGGCGACGCCGCGGCCTTCAGTGTCGCTGTCGACCGACGTCGGCACGATCGACGAAGCCGGCGGCGTGGCGACGATCACGGCAACGCTCGCCGCCGCGTTCAGCGAACCGGTCACCGTCGGCCTGCGCTTCGCCGAGTTTGCCGGCCGCGGCGCCGATTACTCGGTGTCCGACTCAAGCATCGCCATCGCCGCCGGCGCCCGCAGCGGCAGCATCACCGTGCGCGCCAGCGACGACGCGGTGTCCGAAGGCGACGAGTTGATCGCCGTGCTGCTCGACACGCTCGACAATGCCGTGCCGGGTCCGGTCGACCGGCTCGCGATCACCATCCGCGACGACGACACGGCGCCGGCGCTGGACACGCCGCGCATCTACCGGATTCAGGGCGCTGCCCATCGCTCGCCGCTGGTCGGCCGTGCCGTGACCGGCGTGCCCGGCATCGTCACCGCGATCGCTGCCGACGGCTTCTACCTGCAGGACCCGGATGGCGACGGCAACCCGGCCACCGCCGATGGCGTCTTCGTGCGCAGCGCCAGCGCTGCCGGCGTGATGGTCGGCAGCCGGGTCGCGGTCAGCGGCACGGTGCGCGAGTTCCGGCCCGGCGGACTGCAGGGCCTCAACAACTTGTCGGTCACCGAAATCGTCGCCAGCAGCGTCGCGGCCAGCGTGTTCCCGTTCGTCAACGGGACGGTCACGCCGACCGTGATCGGCAGCGGCGGGCGGACGCCGCCCGCGGAGATCATCGACAACGACAGTGCCGGCAATCCCGAAGCCAGCAGCACCACGGTGTTCGATCCCGATGAGGACGGCCTCGACTTCCTCGAAAGCCTCGAAGGCATGCTGGTCACTGTCGGCCGCGCGCGCGTGATCGGCCCCAGCGACGCCGATGGCAGCCTCTGGGTGGTCGGCGACAACGGCAGCAACGCCACCGGCAACAATGCCCGTGGCGGCCTGAGTGCCGTCGAGCGCAGCCCGGGCGTCGTCGATCTCAACCCCGAACGGCTGCGGCTCGACAGCGACCTGCCGGGCATCGCTGCGTCGCTCGCCGATGTCGGCGACAGCATCGCGCTGCTGCGCGGCGTGGTCGGCTACACGCGCGGCAGCTACGCGATCCGGCTGACGGCCTCACCGACGATCACCCGCAACGCGCTGCCGGTCGACCGCGCCCGCCTGGTGCCGGGCAGCGGCCGCCTGAGTCTGGCGACGTACAGCCTGGGCCAGCTGGGCCCGGCGGACAGCGCGCGCAGCGCCCGGATCGCTGCCCAGATCGTCATTGGCCTGGGCGCGCCGGACCTGATCCAGCTGAACGGCATCGGCGACGACAGCGGTGATCGCGACGACGGCATCGTCTCGGCGATGGCGACGATCCAGGGCCTGCTGAACGCCATCGTCAGCGCCGGCGGCCCGGCCTACACCGCCGTGCAGATCGATCCCGCCGACAACGCCGACGGCGGCGGCCGCGGCAGCAACCGTCGCATGGTGCAGCTCTACAACCCGCTGCGGGTCAGCCCGAATCCGGGCCTGTTCGGTACCGGCACGGCCGGCAGCCCGGTGGCGCTGCTGTCCGGACCGACGATCGGACCGGTCACCCTGAACCTGTCGCCGGCGCTGCTGCGGCCCGAGATCCCCGCCCATGCCGGGATCGGCAAGCCGCTGGTGGTCGGCTACCGCTTCAATGGCCGCAACCTGCTGCTGGTCGGTAGCCATTTGTCGGCGGCACTGGGCGATGACAGCCCGACCGGGCTGAACCAGCCGCCGCAGGCCGCCAGCGATGCACAGCGCCGGCTGCAGGCCGCGACGATCCATGGCTTCGTGCGCAGCGCGCTGGCCCTGGATGCCCAGCTGCGGATCGTCGTGCTCGGCGACTTCAACGCCGACGACTTCCGCCCTCCGCTGCGCATCCTGCGCAACGGCCCGCTCGGCGCCGGCGATGTCGAGGGCAACCAGCCGGCGCTGATCAACCTCGGCGCGCAGCGGGTCGGCGATGCCGCCGAACGCTATACGCAGATCGTCGACGGCAATGCCCGCGCCACCGATCACATCCTGGTCAGCAGCGAGCTGGACACGCCGGGCACTGAGCTGCAGTACGTGCACCTGAACAGCGAGTACGCCGAGCGCGCCGCCGATCGCGATGCACTGCTGGCCTCGCTGCCGCTGGGCCCGAACCAGCCCCCGGTGGTGCGGGTATCGGCGAATCCGGTCGTTGCCGATGAAGGCAGCGGCGTCGAGCTGTTCGGCGACACCAGCAGCGACAGTGACGGCGTCATCCGCGGCTACCGCTGGACCCAGGTCGCCGGGCCCCCGGCGGGCACCATCGCCGCCGAGTTCACCGCCAACGCCGGCATCGTCGCGCCATCGCTCGACGCCACCTCCGAGCTGCGTTTCAGGCTGACCGCGACCGACAACGACGCCGGCAGCGGCAGCGCCGAGGTCGCCGTCACGGTCAACGCCCGCAGCGGCGACTTCACGCCCGATCCGATCGCCTTCACCCCGATCAGCGGCGTGGCACCGGACAGCGAGCAGACCAGCAACGAAGTGATCGTCAGCGGCATCGACAGCTTCGCGAACCTGTCGGTCAGCAATGGCCGCTACAACATCAACGGCGGTGCCTTCACCGACGAACCGGTGCAGGTGTTCGGCGGCGAGCGCATCCGCCTGCGGCTGCGTGCCTCGACCCGCTTCTCGGCCACGGTGGTCGCGACGCTGAACCTCAGCGGCACCAGCGCCGACTTCGCGGTGCGCACCCGCGATGGCAGCACCGTGCCGTCGCCGTTCAGCTTCCCGGCGACGACCGACGCGGAGCCGGGTGCCGCGGCGATCTCCGACAGCGTCATCGTCACCGGCCTCGAATCGCCGGCCGCGATCAGCGTCGCCGGCGGTCAGTACTCGATCAACGGCGGACCGTTCACCGCAGCGGCCGGCACGGTCGCCGATCTCGACGCCGTGCGGGTGCAGCAGATCGCGGCGAACGGTTTCGCGACCACGACGGTGGCGACCTTGACCATCGGCGGCGTCAGCGGTGACTACCGGGTGACCTCCCGCGCCGCCGACACCCGCCCGGATGCCTTCGCCTTCGCGCCGGTTGTCGACGCCGTACCGGGTGCCGTCGTGACCTCCGACGCCGTTGGCATCTCCGGCCTCGAAGCCGCAGCGCCGATCGGGGTCAGCGGCGGCCTGTATTCGATCAACGGCGGCCCGTTCACCGACGCGCTGATCGGCACCGTCAACGAGGGCGACCAGGTCCGCGTGCAGCTGACGGCAGCAACGCAGTTCTCGGCCACCCGGGTCGCCACGCTGGACATCGGCGGCGTGGCCGGCAGTTTCAGCGTCACCACCCGCGCGCCGGCCGACACCACGCCCGATGCCTTCGCGTTCGCGCCGGCCACCGATGTGCCGCTGAACACGCCGGTGATATCGGCGGCGATCACCGTGACCGGCATCAACGCGCCAACCCCGATCTCGATCAGCGGCGGGCAGTATTCGATCAACGCTGCGGCCTTCGGCGGCAGCGCGGCGCTGGTCGATGCCGGTGACCGCGTGCGCGTGCAGCTGACCAGCGCCGGCCAGCCGGCCAGCACGGTGTTCGCCACGCTGAACATCGGCGGAGTCATGGCCCGCTTCGAGGTCACCACCCGCGACGCCGACGACACGCCGGGCGTCTTCAGCTTCCCGCCGGTGACCGACGCCGAACCGGGTTCGCAGCAGACCTCCGCCGCGATCACCGTCACTGATCTGGTCGGCCCGGCGCCGATCAGCGTCAGCGGCGGCCTCTACGCGATCGACGGCGGCCCGTTCACCGCCAGCGCCGGTTCCGTCGGCAATGGCAGCACCATCCAGGTCCGGGTGACTGCCGCCGCCGGCTTCGCCACGCCGGTCGCGGCCACGCTGAGCATCGGCGTGCAAAGTGCGGCGTTCAGCGTCACCACGCGGGCGGGCGATGCCATTCCGGATGCCTTCTCGCTTGCCGCCATCGACAACGTCGAACCGGGAGCGCTGGCAACATCGGCTGCGATCGCCGTCACCGGCATCGAAGTGCCGGTGGCGATCGCGATCACCGACGGGCTGTACGCGGTGAACGATGGGCCCTTCATCGGGAGCGCCGGCCTGGTCGCCAGCGGCGACCGCGTGCAGGTCCGGACCACGGCTGCCAATGCACCGGCAACCACACGCGTGGCCGTGCTGAGCATCGGCGGCGTCACCGCCCCGTTCAGCGTCACCACTCGCGCCGCCGACCGGACGCCGAACGCCTTCAGCTTCACGGCCGTCGGCAACGCCGAGCCGCTGGCGGTGGTCGGCTCCGGCAGCATCGTGGTTGCCGGGATCGAAGCGCCGACCGCGGTCAGCGTGATCAACGGCCAGTACTCGGTGAACGGCGGCGCGTTCACGGCGGCGGCGGGACAGGTCGTCAATGGCGACAGCCTGCGCTTGCGGCAGACCGCCGCCGCCGCCTTCGCCACCACCACGACGACGACGCTGATCATCGGCGGGGTGAATGGTGATTTCCGGGTCACCACGCGACCGGCCGATGCCGTGCCGGACGCCTTCACGATCGCGCCGGTCCTCGATGCGGAGCCCGGCGCGGTGATGGTGTCGGCGGCGCTGCAGGTGTCCGGCATCGAGACGGCCGTGCCGATCGAGATCGACGGCGGCCGCTACTCGATCAACGGCGCCGCTTTCAGCGCGGCGCGCGGCCAGGTCGGCAACGGCGACGCCGTCCGCATCGAACAGCTGGCGGCTGCCGGCTTCGGCCAGACCCGGGTGGCGACGCTGCGCATCGGTGGCGTCGCCGGCTCGTTCAGCGTCACCACTCGCGGTGCCGATACGTCGCCAGATCCGTTCGCGTTCCCGGCGCGCGACGACACCGTGCTGCTCGCCGAACAGATCTCCGAGACGATCATCGTCAGCGGCATCGAGGCTGCGGTACCGATTGCAGTCAGCAACGGCGCCTATTCGATCAACGAGGCGCCGTTCGTGACGCCGGTCGGCACCGTCACCAACGGCGACCGCGTGCGCCTGCGCCACGTCAGCGCCAACCGTCCCGGCACCGCAACCGTCACCACGCTGACGATCGCCGATCGCAGTGCCAGCTTCCGGACCACCACCGCCGCAGCCGTCGACCCCGGGCCCGGCCCGGGACCGGCACCCGCCAGCGGCGGCGGTGGCGCGCTCGATCCGCTGTGGCTGCTGGCCTTGCTGGTGCTGCGCCGTCGGCGAGGAACGCGATGAACATGAACGTGCTGCGCGGCATCGCCGCGCTGTCCACCGCGCTGCTTGCCGCCTGCGGCCGCGACGACGGCCGGACCGCCGAGCCGCCGCCGGTGCTGCCGACCTACGCCGGCGTGGTTGCCAGCGGCTTCACGATCGGCAGCGGCTCGGTGCAGGTGGCCAGCAACGGCACCTTCCCGCGCAGCCGCCTGCTGCCCGCCGACGGCCGCTTCAGCGCGCCGCTGGCCGGGCTGACGCCGCCTTACCTGATCGTGGCCGATCCGCGCCCGGACAGCAGCGTTGCCGCCGCCGACGCGCTGGCCGTCACCCGGGCCAGCAGCGGCACCATCAATGTCACGCCACTGACCCGGCTGGTGGCGCTGGAGCTGATCCGCCAGGAACCGCTGAGCTACTTCAGCCGGCTGCTGACCGATGCCGGCATTCCGCTGTCGGCCCGGATCGCCGACTTCTCGCCGTTCACGCCGGAGGCGACGGCCAGCGCCCAGGCCACCGTCATCCGCCTGCTGCGCCAGGAACTCGGCATCGTGGTCCCGGCGACGATTGCCGACAGCGACTGGGTGACCACACCGTTCACCCAGACGGCCGGCGATCCGATGCACGACACGCTGGCCGCGTTCAGCGCCCGCTACGCCCGCGACGAGTTCGTGCCGGACAGCTATCCGCGCAACCGGGTCGCCGAACTGGCCCGCTGCGCCCGCGAACAGGTCGATATCCAGATCGGCAGCGAGTTCTATGCGTTCTGCCCGGTCAGCCGCGACGCGCTGCCCGACCCGGACGATCCCGCCCTTCTGGTGTTCCGCCTGTTCGACGCGCGCGGCAACACGCTGCGCCTGCAGCTGCGCGGCAGCGCCGTGACCGGCATCGAGCTGCGCCGCTCGCCGCTGCCGCTGTTCAGCTGCACCGAAGCGGCTTGCAGCCAGGTCACGGTCGGCGGCCAGATCAGCGATCGGACCCGCCCGCTCAGCTTCGCCGGCACCACGCTGAGCGGCACCGATGGAAGCACCGCGGTGCTGACCGGCACCGTGATCGGCGGCGTGCCCGGACGCCCGGCGATCGACTGCGATGACGTCGAAGGGCTGCCGCTGTTCGTCACCGCCGCCGACGGCAGCGCGACCGCGCAGTGCGCGGCGGCGGCCGTGCGTTTCGAGGCCGTGGCCGGCAGCCGCTATGTCTATCAGTCGATCCCCGACGGGGTGGTTCCCGAAGTCCGCGTCGATGGCGATCGCCTGCTGAGCATCACGCTGTTCCGGCAGGACGAGAACGATCTGGCGCTGCGGCCGCTGTTCGAATGCAGCGGCGACGGCTGCGACGGCACCGTGCTCGGGCCCTTCGTCGATTCCGGTCTGACCAACACCGAACGCAGGCTCAGTCTCGCCGGCACCGTGTTGCCCAGCCTCGACGGCGGCAGCCCGGTGATCCTGGACGGCGCCATCCTGCTCGGCAACCGGATCGACCGGATGCCGCCGGACTGCTCGCGCTTTCCGGCAACGCAGACGGTGCGCGTGCGGGTCGGCGACGAAGCCGATCGCTGGGACCTGTGCCCGCCGTACGACGTCGGCGAAGGCACCGTCGGCGGCTTCGTGATCCGGGCGTCGAACATCGGGCAGTTCCCGGGCGCCCAGCTCGGCGACTACGTCTATTCGTTCGCCAACGACCAGGCGCGCAGCGAGTCCCAGCTGTCACTGGTCACCAGCCCGGCCGGCGTCCCGCGCCGCCTTGACTACCGGCGATCGACCGAAACCTTCGCCTGCATCGACACGGCCTGCCTGTCGGCGGTGACGATCGGTCCCGCCGATGCCCGGAGCGCGCATGTGCTGACGATCGCGCCGGTCACGGTGCCGGAAGTGGTGCTCGGCGACCGGCCCGGCGACCGCAGCGTCAGCCTGCACGGACAGCTGCTGACGGCACCCGACCGCAGCTTCGTCGAATGATCCGGAGCGCACCATGACGCCATTCCACCTGCGTCCCGCGGCTCGGCCGTTCGCGATCGGGCTGGCGCTGTTCGTTGCCGATGCCGTGGCGCAGGGCGAAACGCCGCCGGCGCCGGCCGGTACCGACAGCGGCGCTGCGGCGGCGAAGATCGAACTGGGCCCGGTCGACGTCAAGGGTGATCGGCCGGCGGTGTCGGTCGGCCCGCTGCCGGGCCTGAACCTGACTCGCGACCAGGTCCCGAGCGCGATCCAGAGCGTGACCGCCGAGGAACTGCGCGCCGCGCACACCATCGGCATCGCCGACTTCTTCAACAACCGCCTGCAGTCGGTCAACGTCAACGACTACCAGGGCAATCCGTTCCAGGTCGATGTCAGCTTCCGCGGCTTCACCGCCGGCCCGCAGCTCGGCACGCCGCAGGGGCTGTCGGTGTTCTTCGATGGGGTGCGGGTCAACGAGCCGTTCGGCGACATCGTCAACTGGGACCTGCTGCCGACCAATGCGATCGAGCGGATCGACCTGTTCCCCGGTTCCAATCCGGTATTCGGCCTGAACACGCTGGGCGGGGCGATCAGCCTGCGTTCGAAGAGCGGCTTCAACAGCAAGGGGGTCGAGGCCGACGCGCTGATCGGCTCGTTCGGTCGGCGGCAGGCGCAGCTGTCTGCCGGCATCGGCAACAGCCGGCTGGCCGGCTTCGGAGCCTTCCACTATTTCGACGAGGACGGCTGGCGCGACAACTCGCCGAGCCGGCTGGTGCAGGGCTTCGGTCGCGCCGACTACCGGCTCGACGTCGGTACCGTCACCGCCAGCGCGCTGCTGTCCGGGAACCGCCTGATCGGCAACGGCCTGGTGCCGATCGAGCTGTTCCGCGAGGATCGCGAGGCGGTGTTCACCTCGCCGGATCAGACCCGCAACCGCGCCTCGCAGCTCAATCTGTCCGGGCTGTTCGATCTCACCGACGTCACCCGGCTGAGCGCCCAGGCCTATCGCCGCGACAGCCGGCGCAACAGCATCAACGGCGACGCCTACGACGACTTCGACGAGTTCTTCTTCAGCGGCAACCAGGCCGACCGGGTCATCACCAACCCGGACGACGCGATCTGCCGCTACGCCGACGTCGATGGCGACGGCCTGCGCGATGTGCTGCCCGGCGGGGTGCTGCAGCCGCCGCTGAACGATCCGTTCCTCGAAGGCAACTGCAGCAACGTCCGCCGCCTCGGCACCGCACGCAATGGTGCCTACGGCCGCAATCCGGTGACCGGCGTCACCGGCACCGCGTCCGGCGTCGTCGCCGGCACACCGAACGGTGTCTACACGCGGACCCGCATCAGCCAGCTGACCTATGGCGGCGGGCTGCAGTGGAACCTGAATCTCGACAGGCACAAGCTGCTGGTCGGCGCCTCGTACGACGACAGCCGCGCCCGCTATGGCGCGACCCAGCAGCTGGCGCTGATCGACGACCAGCGCCGCGTCCATCTCGATCCCGACAACATCGATCCGCTGTACTACGCCGCCGCCAACCCGCTGACGATCAACGCCTTCGGCGGCAGCTCGCGGACCTGGAGCGCGTACTTCAGCGAAACCTTCAGCGCCCGCGACAACCTGTTCGTGACCCTGTCGGCCCGCTACAACATCAACAAGGTCGACAACCGGGTGATCGCTCGCGTCGGCGAAGGCATCCACGAGGTGCTGAACCGGGAGCCGAGCTTCATCCTCTGCCCGGGCAGCGATCTGGCCTCGTGCCCGGACGCGCTCGGGCCGATCGTGGTCAACAACCTCGCGCGCGAAGTGCAGGACGTCACGCGCGAGAAATTCGGCTTCTACTCGTTCAATCCGTCGTTCGGCGTCAACTGGCTGCCGGTGCCGAGCGTGAACCTGTACGCCAATGTCAGCCGCGGCGCGCGGGCGCCATCGGTGATCGAACTGGGCTGTGCCTACGACGCGACGCCGGTGGTGGTCACCGAGGGCTTCATCGATCCGGAGACCGGCGTGTTCGTACCGCCGCAGACCCGGCCGCGCAGCCAGGTCGGCCCGACCTGCGCGCTGCCGACGGCGCTCTCCGGCGATCCCTATCTGCCGCAGATCCGCTCGCTGTCGGCCGAAGTCGGCGCCCGAGGCCAGCTGCCCGGCGTCGGCGGCAGCCGCTGGGAATGGAACGCCAGCGTGTTCCGCACCGATCTCAAGGACGACATCTATTTCGCCGGCGCCTCGCCGACGCGCAGCTATTTCGACACCATCGACAAGACCCGGCGCGAAGGCTTCGAGCTGGGCATCAAGGGCAGCGCCGGACCGTTCGACCTGCGCGCCGGCTATTCGCTGACCTCGGCGAGCTTCGAGTCCGAGTTCTACGGCTTAAGCCCGAGCAATTCGAGCGCGGACTTCAATCAGAACTCGGTCCCCGGCAACGTGCTGTCGCCGACTGCCGACGCCAATCGCGGCCGCGGCACCTTCCGGGCGATCCGTGTCGATCCCGGCGCGCTGATGCCCGGCGTGCCACTGCACAACCTGACGGCCGGCATCGACTGGCGACCGACCCGCGCGCTGAAGCTCGGCCTCAGCGCGATTGCCCATTCGCGCTCGTTCGTCCGCGGCAACGAGAACAACGCCCATCAGCCCGAAGGCAGCGACCAGATCACCGACGGCTTCGGTCCGGTATTGCCGAATGGCGGCCAGTTCACCGGCGGCCGGCCGTTCACCGAGCGAGGCCTGGTGCCCGGCTATGCGGTGATCAATTTCGATGCCTCGTGCCAGTTGCCGCACGGCTTCTCGGTATTCGCGCGGATCACCAACCTGCTCGACCAGACCTATTTCACCGCCGGCCGGCTCGGCGTCACCCCGTTCTCGCCGAGCGTCAACGGCGCGATCGGCCCCGGCGGTTTCAACTTCAATTCCAACGAGCACCAGAACACCACGTTCGTCGGTCCTGGCGCTCCACGCGGCTTCTTCGGCGGCCTGTCCTGGCAGTTCGGCAAGACCTGATCGACGCGGCCAATGCCATCCCATTCGATCACCGATGGCGGCGTGATGCCCATTCCGGGCATCGCGGACGTTCGTCGTTTCAGAGGAGCGTTGTCATGAAGAGAAACCTGCGTAGTTTGCTGGGCCTCGCCGCGGGGCTGGGTCTGGGCCTCGTCTCCGCCCCGTCGCATGCCGGCTTCGAAGTGCTCACCACCGCCGGCACGCCGGTGCTGAAGGTCTGCCAAGGCACGGAGTCGAATCGCAATCCGGTCGAAGGGGTCTGCCAAGTCACCGGCGCCTTCCCGACCACCACCAACGGCGTCCGCAGCTTCCCCGGACTGGGCGGCACCAACTGGGCGCTGTATGCGTCGAACAACAACCAGGCGGTGATCGCCAATGGCACCGAGATCGGCCGCATGGACGATCGCATCTGGCGCCGCGGCACCAGCAACGACTACGTGTTCGGCATCCGCATCTCGCTGAGCAACCGCCGGTGGCAACCGCCGCTGGCAAGCTGTGGCGCCGAAGATCCCGATTTCTTCGAGGTCAACGATCTCGGCCGCCTCGGCTTCAACGGTCTGGCCACCTCGATCGCCTACCGGCTCGATGGCGCCGACGAAGGCATCTGGCTGGCCGGCCGCACGGGTCAGGGGCTCAATCAGTACGCCGGCTCGCCGGACGGCCTGAATCCGGCGCGCAACAACGACTACGTCAGCTTCCGCAGCGACATCAACTTCGACGATCCGGATGGCACCAGCGTCGCCAACTCGGCCTGGTACTTCGTCGCTGCCCGGCTGACCACCCCGCCGCGCACGACGCCGACGGCCAACACCATCGGCGTCCGTCAGGGTGGCGAGGAAGGCCAGTGCCAGTTCCTGGTCCCGGTTCGCGGCCTGCGGCCTTGAGTGCCATTCCCCGGCGCGGCCTGACGCAGCCGTGAACAGACGGCTCGCTGCAGCCGTGGTGATCGCAGTCGTCGCAATCACCAGTTGGACGCTGCATCGGGGACGGAACCCGATGGCGCCGCCGCCCGGCGATACCGCAGCATCATTGCCGGCAGCCGCGCCGTCCAGCCCTGCGGTCGCGACGCCGCCGACCGTGACGCCGCCGCCGGCAGCGGGGTCACGGTCGGCGGCGGCCTGCCGCGACGGCGAGATCGAACTGCGCGACTTGGCCGGCCGCGTGCAGAGGGTCTGTGCCGACACGGCACTGGCCGGCCAGAACGGCAGCCGGCGCCGCTACCGGTTTGCCGTCGACGGCGGCGCCTACCTGCTGATTGACACCACTGACGGCCGGCCGCAGCGCGTGGAATGGGGCCACCAGAGCCCGGAGTACGGCTGCGACGGCGCGGCCTGCTCGGGTCTCGCTTTTGCCAGACCGGACTTCAACGGCCGGCAGGCCATCACGCTCGACGACACCCGGCTCGAACGCGAGGCGCCTGCGGACGACGGTCAGGATGCCGGGCCCCTGCTGCTGCGCGCGCGACTCGGCGCGCTGGGCCATGTCGGCGCGGCCTGCGATACCGGCGTCACCGTCAATTTCAGCGACAACAGCTATACGCGCTTCTGCGCCTTCGGCGGCAACGGCTATGCACAGGGCGAAGACGGCCTGCCGGTCTACAGCTTCAGCGACATCGACGGCGGGCTGATCCAGGTGCGGACCGATCGCGCCGGCCAGATCACCGGCGTGGCGATGCCTGCCGATGGGCTGCGCTGCGTCGTCGCCGCCTGCACCGGCGTCAGCTTCTCGCCGCCGGACGCCCGCGGTGCGCGCGTGCTGGCGCTGATCGGCACCACGCTGCGCAGCGCCGACGGCAGCCGTGCGGCCACGCTGAACGGACAATTGCTGTTGAACGGCGACTGATCCCGAAAGCGGCGGGACGCTCAGTTCTGGACGTGCGCCGACGAGGGTGTCGGTGCCGCAGCCGGCTGCAGCGCGGCCGACAGCACCTGGGGTCCGATGTCGGGTGTGATCCGCCGGTACAGCCACCACAGTGCATAGCCGCTGCCGGTCATCGCCGCTGCCGCGGTCGCCAGCAGGATCGGCGACGCATCGACGAGCGGGGCCACCAGCCCCGATACCAGGGCCGACACGCCGAGGCTGATCGTCGCCTGCACCGACGCTGCGGCGCCGCGCACCGCCGGGAAGCGGTCGAGCATCAGCAGGGTCAGCGTCGGGAACGCCAGGGTCACGCCCATGCCGATGATGCCGACCGGCAGCACGAACCACGGAATCGCCGGCTGCAGCCAGAAGCTGCCGGCCAGATTCAGCGCGGTGCCGAGCCCCATCAGGCCGAAGCCGACGCTGACCGTGCGCAACGGGCTCATCCGGCCGGCCATCCGCGCCGAAGTCGCCGAGCCCCCCATCATCCCGGCGATCACCGGCACGAACAGCCAGGCGAATTCGGTTTCCGAGAGCTTCAGCAAGTGCAGCACCACCGACGGCGCGGAGGCGATGTAGGTGAACAGCGCGCCGAAATTCAGCGATGCGGCAAAGCCGAGCAGCAGGAAGCGGTGATCGCCGACCACGCCGCGATAGGTCCGCAGCAGCGGCCGGAACTCGAAACGCGTGCGCCGCTCGCGCGGATGGGTCTCGGGCAGCGCCGCCAGCGAGGCCGCGACCAGCACCAGCGTGAAGCCGCCAAGCAGCCAGAAGATCGCGCGCCAGCCTGCCAGCCCGAGCACGAAGCCGCCGATGATCGGTGCCACCGCCGGCGCGAAGCCGAAGATGAAGCTGACCTGCGACATCAGCCGCTGGGCATTGGCGCCGTCGTAGCGGTCGCGGATCATCGCCCGGCCGACGATCATGCCGGCGCCGGCACAGACGCCCTGCATGGCGCGGAACACCAGCAGCGTCCGGTAGGAATCGGCCAGCGCGCAGCCGGCGCAGGCGACCGCGAACAGCAGCATCGACCACAGGATCACGCCGCGCCGGCCATAGGCATCGGACAGCGGACCGTGCAGCAGCGACATCGCCGCGAACGACAGCAGATAGACGCTCAAGCTCTGCTGCATCGCCACGCTGGTCACCGAGAACTCGGCCGCCATGATCCGGAACGCGGGGAAGAAGGCGTCGATCGAGAACGGACCGAGCATCGCCATGCCGGCCAGCAATGGCGCCAGCAGCTTCGGATTGGCGCGGAAGCGGTTCATGGCCGGCCGCCTAGACGGCCGCGGAAGTCGATGTCGGCAGCGCGCTCAGCGATTCGGCCAGCAGGCGGGAAATGCGCGACGGCACATCGTTGTCGACGGCGCGCAGGGCGACATTGATGGCGGTGGCGAAGGCCAGCGCATCGGCACCACCGTGGCTCTTGATCACCGTGCCGTTGAGGCCGACCAGGCTGGCGCCGTTGTACCGGCGCGGGTCCAGCCTCAGCTTCAGCTTGCGCAGCACCAGGTAGGCCGCCGCGCCCATCAGCTTGGTCGCGGCATTGCGCGCGAATTCCTCGTGCAGGAAGCTCGCGATCATCTTGGCGACGCCTTCCATGGTCTTCAGCGCGATGTTGCCGACGAAGCCGTCGCAGACGACGACGTCGACCGGGTTCAGGAACACCTGGTTGCCTTCGATGAAGCCGGTGTAGTTCAGGCCGGACGCGCCGATCAGCGCCGCCGCCTGCTTGACCGCTTCGTTGCCCTTGATCTCTTCCTCGCCGATGTTCAGCAGGGCGATGCTGGGCCGTTCGACGCCATTCAGGGCGGTGACCATCGCCGAGCCCATCACCGCGAATTCGAGCAGCTGTTGCGGCGTGCACGCGGCGTTGGCGCCGAGGTCGAGCACGTGGGTCAGGCCGCGGATGGTCGGGAACGGCGAAATGATCGCCGGCCGGTCGATGCCCGGCAGCGTCTTCAGCACGAACTTGGAGATCGCCATCAGGGCGCCGGTGTTGCCGGCCGACACGGCGGCCTGCGCCTGGCCAGCCTTGATCAGATCGATGGCCACCCGCATCGACGAATCCTTCTTGCCACGCAGGGCCTTCGACGGTGGCTCGTCCATGCCCACGACCTGGGTCGCATGCTGGATGCGCAGGCGGGAGTCCTCGCTGCGGCGATGTGCGGCAAGCTCGCGCGACAGCTGCGTCTGGTCACCGACGAGAATCAGGCTCAGATGCGCATGTTCATCAAGCGCCCCAAGAGCGGCGTCCACGACGATGCGGTGACCATGGTCACCGCTCATCGCGTCAAGTGCCAGCAGGACGGGCGCGGTCATCACTGCGCCAGGGCAGCGGGCGGAAGCGGACTGATCCGTTCAGCGCGCTGCAAACGAAGCTCAGGCTTCGTCAGCGACTTCGGCGGTCTTCAGCTCGATCACGCGCTTGCCGCGGTAGAAACCGTCGGCGGTGACGTGATGGCGCAGGTGCGTTTCGCCCGAGGTCGAATCGACCGACAGGGTCGGCGCGCTCAGGGCGTCATGGGCGCGGCGCATGCCGCGGCGGGAACGGGACTTCTTCGATTTTGCGACAGCCATGGGGAACTCCGGAGGGCTTAGGGGTACGCCCAGGGGCGCGAATTCTACCCTGAATGTCCAGGAAAATGCATAGCCCCGATCCGTCGATCAGCCGGGCTCGCAGTCCTCGCGCTCGCAGCGCGGGGCGTACGGCAGCGCCAGCAGCACTTCTTCCTCGACGACGGCGTGGAACAGCACCTGATCGTCCTCGATCAGCAGCGGCTCGGAATCCTTGAGCACACGGCTCTCCTCGTCCTCGTTGAACACCAGGCGCAGGTCGATCGCGATATCGAGCGGCCACTGGAACGGCCGCAGGCAGCGCTGGCAGACCACCGGGAGTTCGCCGCGCACCCGGCCTTCAAGCTTCGGTACCCGGGTCTTGTCACGGCGCAGCTGCAGTTCCACCTGCAGACTGCCGTCGCCGTCGACGGTGACCGCCCGCAGGCGTTCGAGCCGCGCAATCGGCAGCAGTCCCTCGTAGCTCGCTTCGCGGGTCAGCGCGCTGGAGACCTTGGCGTGCAGCGGCAGCAATCGTCGGGCAGGTGCATTCATGACGCGACTTTATCAGCGGCGGTGCCGGCGACGGGATCCGACCCGCGCCGCCGCGCGCCGGCGTTCATTGAATCCGCGATCATTGCCCCCAAAGCTGGCAGGCGCAGCGTTGAGCGCCGAACCCTGCGCAGCCTGCTCGATCACCGCCCGCCTGACGCCGTGCGAGGATCGCCATATATGAAGAAGCGTCCGGAAACGCCATGCAAGACCTGCTGCTGCAGTACGGCCTGTTCCTCGCCAAGACCCTGACCTGGATCGTCGCGGTCGTTGCCGTCGTGGCGCTGGTCGCCAACGTCGTCCGCGAAAGTCGCGGCCAGGTCGGCGAACGGCTCGAAGTGAAACACCTCAACGAGCGCTACAAGGACATGGCCGAGGTGCTCAACCTCGACCTGCTCGACGACGACGAGCACAAGGCGCTCGAGAAGCAGCGCAAGGCCGAGGCGAAAGCCGAAAAGAAAGCCGCCAAGCGCGGCGAGGCGCCGCCGCCGAAGCCGCGGCTGTTCGTGCTCGATTTCGACGGCGACATCGAGGCCTCGCAGGTCGGCGCGCTGCGCGAGGAAGTCAGCGCCCTGCTGCAGGTCGCCCGTCCGGACGACGCCGTCCTGGTCCGCCTCGACAGCGGCGGCGGCATCGTCCACTCGTATGGCCTGGCGGCCTCGCAGCTCAGGCGCATCCGCGATCGCGGCTACCGGCTGATCGTGTCGATCGACAAGGTCGCCGCCAGCGGCGGCTACATGATGGCCTGCGTCGCCGACGAGATCGTCGCCGCCCCGTTCGCGGTGGTCGGCTCGATCGGCGTCGTTGCCCAGATGCCGAACTTCCACCGCCTGCTCGACAAGAATGCCATCGACGTCGAACTGCACACCGCCGGCGAGTACAAGCGCACCCTGACCATGTTCGGCGAGAACACCGACGCCGCCCGCGCCAAGTTCAGGCAGGAACTCGACGAGATCCACACGCTGTTCAAATCCTTCGTGGCCGACAACCGCAAGCAGCTGGCGATCGACCGGGTGGCGACCGGCGAGCACTGGTACGGCACCCAGGCGCTGGAGCTGGGCCTGGTCGATCGTCTGCAGACCAGCGACGACCTGCTGCTCGACGCGATCAAGGAACGCGAGGTCTACGAGATCCACTTCCGCATCAAGCGCGGCCTGCGCGAGCAGCTGATCGGCACGCTGACCCGGCTCGCCAGCGCCGGACTGCGCGGCGTCTGGCGGCCCGCCGCCCGGATGCAGGCGCTTTCCGGCATCGATTCGTTGCGCTTGAATCCGCCGCAGTAGTCCGAAAATACCGTGAACGGCGAGTGAAACTTGCCGCCTGCGCCACGGTCACACCGCCACGTTCCCCCCGAACGATCAACAGAACAGAACTTCCCAGGAAAGTCATGATGAACCTACGCGCTTTCATGAAAACGGCGGCGGTCGCCAGTGCCGCCGGTGTGCTGGCCACGGTCGCGACCCTGAGCCTGTCGACCACCGCCCCTGCCCCGCTGCACGCCGATGTGCCGACCAGCCTGCTGGCAGCGCCGACGGCCACCGGCCAGATTCCTTCCCTGGCGCCGATGCTGAAGGGGGTGCTGCCAGCGGTGGTCAACATCGCGGTGGTCGGCAAGGCCCAGCCGCAGCAGCAGAACCCGCTGCTCAACGATCCTTTCTTCCGCCGTTTCTTCGACGTTCCTGAAGGCCAGCAACAGCAGCCCCAGCAGCGCGAAGCGCCGCAGGGTATCGGCTCCGGCGTGATCGTCGACGCCGCCAAGGGCTACGTGATCACCAACAATCACGTGGTCGCCGACGCCGAAACGATCAAGGTACGCCTGAACGACGACCGCGAACTCGACGCCAAGCTGGTCGGCACCGATCCGGACACCGATCTGGCGGTGCTGAAGATCGAACCGAAGAACCTGACCGCGCTGGTGATCTCGGATTCCGACAAGCTGGAAGTCGGCGATTTCGTGGTCGCCATCGGCTCGCCGTTCGGCCTGCGCCAGACGGTGACCTCGGGCATCGTGTCCGGTCTCGGCCGCCAGGGCCTCGGCGAAGGCTATGAAGACTTCATCCAGACCGATGCCTCGATCAACCCGGGCAATTCGGGCGGCGCGCTGATCAACCTCCGGGGCGAGCTGATCGGCATCAACAGCCAGATCCTGTCGCGCTCGGGCGGCAACATCGGCATCGGCTTCGCGATCCCGACCAACCTGGTCAAGAGCGTGATGACCCAGCTGATCGACAACGGCAGCGTGGTGCGCGGCCGCATCGGCATCCAGGGCGGTCAGGAACTGACGCCGGAACTGGCCAAGGCCTTCAACGTGCCGGGCGGCAAGGGTGCGCTGATCGGCAAGGTGGTGCCGGATTCGCCGGCGGCCAAGGGCGGCCTGCAGGATGGCGATATCGTCATCGAAGCCAACGGCAAGGCGATCAAGGACTTCGGCCAGCTGCGCTACATGGTCGGCCTGCTCCGGGTCGGCGACAAGGTCAACCTGAAGATCCTGCGTGACGGCAAGCAGAAGGACGTCACCGTCACCGTCGGCAAGAACACCGACAACGAGCGCACTGCCGCCGCCGATGCCCTGCATCCGGCGCTGAAGGGCGCGACCTTCGGCGCGCTGGCCGGCCCGGCTGCCGAGGCCGCCAAGGCAGCGGGCGTCAAGGGCGTGATGATCACCCAGGTCGATCCGCGCTCGGTCGCCGCCAAGAACGGCCTGCGTCCGAACGACATCGTGCTCAGCGTCAACCGCCGCCCGGTGGCGACGGTGGCCGACTTCGAACGCCTTGCGGCGCAGAAGGAGGGTCAGCTGCTGCTGCAGGTGCTGCGCGGCCAGGGCGCGTTCTTCGTGATCCTGGAGCCGTAAGGCCCGGCGCGGTCGCCGCCAGCGGAATGCCGTGATGACGCGGGCCTGCCGAAAGACAGGCCCGCGTTATACTTTTTGCAGCCCATCACGTCACGCCCATGCTCCAGAGTGAAGTCGCCCAGTTGGATGAACGCGTGCAGCGCCTGATCGCGGCGTTTCGTCAGGAGCGGCTTGAAAAGAAACGGGCCATTCAGGAGCGCGATCGCCTGCTGGCTTTGAACGCCGAACTGAAACGGCGCATCGAGGGCGTGGTCGAGCGCATCCGGCTGCTGGAAACCGATCCGAACGTCTGAGCCCGGAGCAAGCACGATGAGCGGCGATACCGACAAGCCGGACACCATGACCGTGACGGTTCGCATCATGTCGCGCGAATACACGGTGACCTGCCCGCCCGACGAGCACGAAGGCCTGGTCGCGTCCGCCGACTACCTCAACGAGCGGATGACCGCGATCCGTCGTCGCGGCAAGGCGCTCGGCGCCGAACGGATCGCCGTGATGACGGCGCTGAACCTGGCGCGCGAGCTGCTGGCGCTGAAAGGCGACCCGGCCTTGTCGCGCCCCGACAGGGAAGTCATCGACAAACTGCACCAGATGTCGTTCGACATCGACCAGACCCTCGATTCGGCCGACTGAAGGCAGCGTCGCCCGGCCTTGAAACCGGGCCGTTCGTGCTAATGTTGCCCGCGTGTCTCCTGCGGTGTTCGATGTTCGTCAGGAACCCTTGAGCCTAATTCACAGCAACGGGAACCATAACGACGCAGGGTGTGCAGGCCCGCCCCGTAGCGGGAAGCCCGAATGCATTGTGCGGTGCCCACTTGAGACCTCCGTCTCAAGGTCGAAGACGGATGACGGCACAGGCGGGAGACACCTTTCCATTCTCGATCGCAGCGCAGAAGTCGGCGCTGCGATCCGTGCTGCGCAAGCGCCGCAGCCGCATAGCCAGGGCTGATCGCCAGAAGGCCGCACGCCAAGCCGCCCAGGCGCTGCTGAAGCACCTGCCGCCCCGCTGCCGGATCGCCATCTACCTGTCGGTGCATTCCGAACTGTCGACGCAGCCGCTGCGTGCCGCCCTGCTGCGCGCCGGCCATCAGGTGTCGGTGCCGGTGACCCTGCGCGACTGGCAGATGCGCTTCCTGCCATTTTCCGAGCGCACCGCACTGCGCAGCAACGGCCCGCTGCGCCTTCCCGAACCGGTGGCGCGGCGACCGATGTGCAGCGCGCGCCGCTTCGACGTGATCCTGGTGCCGCTGCTCGGCTTCGACGCCACCGGCGGCCGGATCGGCAACGGCGGCGGCTACTACGACCGGGCGCTCGCGGCGCCGCGCATCGGCGGACGGCCGCAGCGCATCGGCTACGCTTACGCCGTACAGCGGGTCGATCTGCTTCCGATGGAAGCCTTCGACGTCCGTCTCGATGCCGTGGTCACCGAAGGTGGCTGGCAGCGCTTCCCGAAACTCCCCTGAACCGAACCCGCGCCCTGCAATGAACTACTGGCTGATGAAGTCCGAACCGAACTGCTTCTCGATCGACGACCTCGCCAAGCGCCCGAAGAAGACCGAGGCCTGGGACGGCGTCCGCAACTACCAGGCGCGCAACTTCATGCGCGACGGCATGAAGGTCGGCGACGGCGTGTTCTTCTATCACTCCAACTGCGAGATTCCCGGCATCGTCGGCCTCGCCACGATCGCCTCGACCGCCTACCCGGACCCGACGCAGTTCATCAAGGATCACGAGCACTACGACCCGACCGCCAAGCCGGAAGAACCGCGCTGGCTACTGGTCGACGTCAAGTTCCAGCGCAAGCTCAAGCGCACCATCTCGCTCGCCGAGCTGAAAGCGCGCGAAGCCGACCTGCCCGGCTTCCAGCTGCTGATGAAGGGCAACCGGCTGTCGATCATTCCCGTGCGTCAGGAGCATTGGGACACCATCCTCGCGCTCGAGTAACGCGAGCCCTGCACCGGCCGTCATCATCGCCGAGCTGCCGCCGGTGCAGGTGTGCCGGTCGACGCCATCGCCCGGGCGATCTGCCCGGAGCAGCCGTCCGGCTCCGGCGGCATCGCGGCAAGCTTCGGGACCGAGACCTGCGTGATCTTGATCCGCGATTCGCGATTCGCTGGATCTCGACGACTCTGCCGACAACTCGTTCCCGCTCCACGAAGGCGAATTCCTGCGCTTTGGCGAGATGCTGGCCTGCACCCGGTGCGCCGAGGATACCGGCACGCTGTTTCCGCGCGACGCGACGTCGACGCCCGACACCGGCGGCCAGGCCGCGACGTCGAAGATGCTCGGGCCGCTGCCGTGACCACGACGGGCGTCAGCCGCCGGCAATGAACAGCCGGTAGGCTGGATTCTCGCTTTCGTCGTGGTACTCGTAGCCGAGCGCGTCGAGCGTGCGGCGACACTCGGTGCGCTCCTTCTTCGGCACCTGCAGGCCGCACAGCACGCGGCCGTATGCCGCACCGTGGTTGCGGTAGTGGAACAGCGAGATGTTCCAGCGCCCGCCGACGGCGTTCAGGAAATCGGCCAGCGCCCCCGGACGTTCCGGAAACTCGAACCGGAACAGGCGCTCGTCCGCCAGTCCCGGCGCCCGGCCACCGACCATGTAGCGGACATGCACCTTGGCCATCTCGTCGTCGGTCAGGTCGGCGACCTGGTAGCCGTCGGCGCGCAGCGTCTCGATCGTCGCCGCGCGCGCCGCCTGGTCGTCGAAGTGCACGCCGGCGAACACGTGCGCGGCGGCCGGCGAGGCGTAGCGGTAATTGAACTCGGTGATCGGCCGGCGGCCAAGCAGCTTCAGGAACCGCCTGAAGCTGCCGGGCTGCTCGGGAATGGTCACCGCCAGCAGCGTTTCGCGGCCATCACCCAGCTCGGCGCGTTCGGCGATATGGCGCAGGCGGTCGAAGTTCAGGTTGGCGCCGCTGATCGTCGCGACATAGGTCTTGCCGGTCTCGCCGGTCCGGGCGACCCACTTCTTGATGCCGGCGACCGCCAGCGCGCCGGCCGGCTCGGGCAGCGAGCGGTTCTCGGCGAAGACATCGCGGATCGCCGCGCAGATTTCATCGGCCGACACCCGCAGCCAGCCGTCGACGGTGTCCCGGCAGACCTTGAACGGCTCCGCACCCGCCTGCCGCACGGCGACGCCATCGGCGAACAGGCCGACCTGCGGCAGCTTGACCCGGCGTCCGGCTTCCAGCGCCTGCGCCATGCAGTCGGAATCGTCCGGCTCGACACTGATCACCTTGACCCCCGGCCGCACGCTCTTCACCCACGCCGCGATGCCGGCCAGCAGACCGCCGCCGCCGGTGCAGACGAAGATCGCGTCGAGCGGACCATCGGTGCCGATCTGTTCAAGAATTTCCTTGGCCACCGTGCCCTGCCCGGCGATGACATCGGCATCGTCATACGGCGGGATCATGGTCAGGCCCTTGCTCTCGGCCAGTTCGGCAGCGTGCGCGGCAGCGTCGTCGAAGGCATCGCCATGCAGCACGATCTTGCCGCCGAGCGCGCGCACGGCATCTACCTTCACGGATGGTGTCGTCCGCGGCATCACGATCCAGGCCGGGATGCCGAGCCGCTTGCCGGCCAGCGCCACGCCCTGGGCATGGTTGCCGGCGCTAGCGCAGATCACGCCGCGGCCGCGGGCCGCTTCCGGCAGCTGGACGATCTTGTTGTAGGCGCCGCGCAGCTTGAACGAGCGGACGCTCTGGGTGTCCTCGCGCTTGAGCCACACCTTGTTGCCGAGCCGCGCCGACAGCTTCGGCGCGTGTTCCAGCGCCGAGACGATCGCCACGTCGTAGACCCGGGCGCGTTCGATCCGCGCGTGATAGTCGGCGAGCAGACGCTCGCGATCGGAGCGGCCGGGCTTGGCGGCGGGCGACGGGGAAGCGGGCGCGGCGGAGTCGGTCACGGCGTTCGAAGCTCTGGATTGCGAAGGGCGAAACGGCACCCGGATAGCGCTCGGGTACCGGGGGATCAGGGTCGGGGGTCGCGTATCATACCGTCCGCCCTTCCGCGCCCTGCCCTGCGAGCTCGATGCCCGTGACGTCTTCCACTGCGCCAGCGCCTTCCGCGACCGCCGACACCATCGCCTTCATCGGCGGCGGCAACATGGCCGCGAGCCTGATCGGCGGCCTCGTCGCCGCCGGCCATCCGGCCGCGAGCATCCGGGTGTCGGAGCCGGACGCCGAACGCGCCGCAGCACTCGACGCCCGCTTCGGCCTGACCGTCGCCGCCGACAATGTCGACGCCGTCACCGGCGCCGACATCGTCGTGCTGGCGACCAAGCCGCAACAGGTGGCGGGCGCGATCCGCGGGCTGCAGCTGTCCGCCGATGCCACGCTGATCTCGATCTGCGCCGGTGTCCGCATCGCCAGCCTCAGGGCGCTGATCGGCAGCGGCAACTGGGCCGGCGCGATCGTCCGGGCGATGCCGAACACGCCAGCGCTGTTCGGCGCCGGCATCACCGGGCTGTTCGCGTCCGAAGGCGCGCCGCCGCGCGCCCGGATGCAGGCGGAAACCGTGCTCGCCGCAGCCGGCAAGGTCTGCTGGGTCGATCGCGAGCCGCTGATGGATGCGGTGACGGCCGTCTCCGGCAGCGGCCCGGCCTACTTCTTCCTGCTCGCCGAAGCGATGGCCGACGCCGGTGTGGCACTCGGCCTGACGCCGGCGGATGCGAAGGCGCTGGCGCTGCAGACCTTCATCGGGGCAGCGCGGATGGCCGAAGGCACCGGCACCGACGTGGCCACCTTGCGCGCCCAGGTCACTTCCAGGGGCGGCACCACACAGGCGGCGCTGGAAACCCTTGAAGCGGCCGGATTCCGCCGCATTCTCGGCGCAGCGCTGAAGGCCGCCGACACCCGCGGCGCGCAGCTCGGCGACGAACTCGCCGCCACGATCTGAAGAGGGCTGCACCATCATCAACGTCATCTACAGCCTGTTCACCACCCTGCTCGATCTGGTGATCTGCGCATTCCTGCTGCGCGTGCTGCTGCAACTGGTCAAGGCCAATTTCTACAACCCGATCTCCCAGCTGATCTGGAAGGTCACCCAGCCGGTGACCATGCCGCTGGTGCGGCTGGTGCCGCGCATCCGCAACATCGACACGCCCGCCTTGCTGGTGCTGGCGGTGGTGGCGGTGCTGGACATCTGGATCGTCGCCAGCCTCTACGGCCAGAGCCTGGAGTTCTCGCGCATCCTCGGCCTTGCCGCACTGAAAGTGGTCAGCCTCGGCCTGCGCATCTTCACCTTGAGCCTGCTGGTGGTGACGATCCTGTCCTGGGTCGGCCCCGGCGTGTCGAACCCGGCCGCCAACGTGCTGTGGAGCCTGACCGAGCCGGTGCTCAAGCCGGTACGCCGGGTGATCCCGCTGGTGGCCGGTCTGGACCTGTCGCCGATCCCGGTGATGATCCTGTTCCAGGCGCTCGACACCTGGATGCGCGCGCTGCTCGGCCTGTTCCACTGATGGCCGTGGCTGCGGATTCGGTCGGCGTCGTCGCGCCCCGCAGGATCGCCATCGCGACGCCGCTGCTGCTCGCCTGCGGCCAGCGGCTGAACGGCTTCGAGCTGATGGTCGAGACCTACGGCCAGCTGAATGCCGAGCGCAGCAATGCGGTGCTGGTCTGCCACGCGCTGTCCGGCGATCACCACGCCGCCGGCTTCCATTCGCCGGATGACCGCAAGCCGGGCTGGTGGGATTCGGCGATCGGTCCCGGCAAGCCGATCGATACGACCAAGTTCTTCGTCGTCTGCCTGAACAACCTCGGCGGCTGCCGCGGCTCGACGGGCCCGACCACGATCAATCCGGAAACCGGCGCGCTGTGGGGCCCGGACTTTCCGATCGTCACCGTGCGCGACTGGGTCGCTTCGCAGGCCCTGCTCGCCGACCATCTCGGCATCGACGCCTGGGCGGCGGTGATCGGCGGCAGCCTCGGCGGCATGCAGGTGATGCAGTGGACGATCGACTACCCGAACCGGGTCCGCCACGCGCTGGTGATCGCCGCCGCACCGCGCATCTCGGCGCAGAACATCGCCTTCAACGAGATCGCCCGCCAGGCGATCCTGTCCGACCCGGAATTCCACGGCGGCCGCTACATCGAGGCTGGCGCCCGTCCGGAGCGCGGACTGAAGCTGGCACGGATGCTCGGCCACATTACCTACCTGTCCGACACCGCGATGCGCGCCCGCTTCGGCCGCATGCTGCGCGACGGCGACGGCCAGTACAACTTCAACTACGACGTCGAGTTCGAGGTCGAAAGCTACCTCCGTCATCAGGGCAATTCGTTCGTCGACCGCTTCGACGGCAACACCTACCTGCTGATGACCAAGGCGCTCGACTACTTCGATCCGGCCCGCGAGTACGGCGACGACCTGGCGAGCGCGTTCCGCGCCGCGACGGCGAAATTCCTGGTGGTCAGCTTTTCGGTCGACTGGCGCTTCTCGCCAGCCCGCTCGCGGGAAATCGTCAACGCGCTGATTGCTGCCGGCCGCGATGTCTCCTACGCACGCATCGATTCCCAGCTCGGCCACGACGACTTCCTGATGCCGATCCCGCAATACCACGCGGTGCTGCGCAACTACCTCGACCGGGTGGCGACGGAGGGGCGCGCATGAGCACGCCCTTGCGCCCCGATCTCGCCCTGATCAGCGGCTGGATCGCCCCCGGCTCGCGGATCCTCGATCTCGGCTGCGGCGACGGCGCGCTGCTCGCCCATCTGGCGAAGACCCGGCAGGTGCGCGGCTATGGCCTGGAGATCGATGACGACAATGTCGCCGCCTGCATTGCCGCCGGCATCAACGTGATCCAGGCCGACGTCGACGATGGCCTCGCCGAATTCGCCGACCGCTCGTTCGACTACGTGGTGATGACCCAGGCGCTGCAGGCACTGGTGCGGCCGGACCAGGTGCTGGCGGAAATGCTGCGGGTGGGGCGCGAAGTGATCGTCACCTTCCCGAACTTCGGTCACTGGCGGGTGCGGGTGGCGCTGCTCGGCGGGCACATGCCGCATACGCCGGCGCTGCCGGCGAACTGGTACGACACCGAGAACATCCACCTGTGCACGCTGGCCGACTTCGATGCGCTGTGCCGCGCCTCGCACTGGCAGGTGCTGGAGCGGGCGCTGCTCGACCGCAGCCATCGCGCCGGCGCCAGCATCCGGGTCGCGCCGAACCTGTTCTGCGAGATCGCGCTGTACAAGCTGCGCCTGCCCGGCTGAGGCCGGACCGGCGGCACCGGGGTCAGCTGGATTCAGATGGACGAGGCCAGCACGCAGCGGTTGCGGCCACCGCGCTTGGCCGCGTACATCGCTTCATCGGCGGCGCGGATCAGCTGCTCGCGGTTGTCGCCGTGCGGCGGGAACATCGCCAGGCCGATGCTGGCGCCGATCTCCAGGGTCACCGGCCCATCGGCCGTCGCCAGCGTGTACGGCCGGCGCAGGTCGTGGCCGATCACCTCGCAGACCCGCAGGCCGGCCGGCCCGCCTTCTTCGAGGCTTTCGAGGATCACCGCGAACTCATCGCCACCGAGCCGGGCCACGGTGTCCTCGGTGCGCAGCAGCGCCCGCAGGCGGTCGGCGATCGCCTTCAACAGCTCGTCGCCGACCGGGTGGCCGTAGGTGTCGTTGACCGGCTTGAAGCCGTCGATGTCGATGTAGGCGAGCCCGAACCTGCGCTGATGCCGGCGGCTGCGCTCGATCGCACTGTCGAGGCGATCCATGAACAGCATGCGGTTCGGCAGGTCGGTCAGCACGTCGTGACTGGCGCGGTGCCAGGCCAGCTTCTCGGTTTCCCGGCGCAGCGCGATCTCATGCTCCAGCGCCCGCATGTGCTGCGACAGCTGCTCCAGCGCGTCCTGCAGTTCGCGCTTGCGCCGGTACAGCTCCAGGAACACGCCGACCTTGGACTTCAGGATCGCTTCGTTGACCGGCTTGGCGATGTAGTCGACCGCGCCGGAGCCGTAGCCGCGCAGCCGGTGCATGTCGTCGTAGGCGGCGCTGATGAAAATGATCGGCGTGTCCTTGCTGCCCTCGTCCTCGCCGAGCAGTTCGGCGACCTCGAAGCCATCCATCTCCGGCATGTTGACGTCGAGCAGGATCAGCGCGAAGTCGTGATCGAGACAGGCGGCCAGCGCCTGGTTGCCGGAATCGGCCTCGACCAGCTCGGCGCCGGATCGCGCCAGCAGACGGCGCAACGCCAGCCGGTTCGCGGCGTGGTCATCGACGATCAGGATTTTCGGCAGGCCGGGCGGTTCGGTGCCGCGGGCTTCGGATGGATTCATGGGCAGCGTTCGTTGATCGTGAGAGCGAGGCGGGCCAGCCCGGTAACGGCATCGGCCCCCGCGCGCTTGAGCGCCGCCTGCGGCATCTGCGGCGCCTGTGCTTCGGCAGGATCCTGCACCGCCGCGTAGCCGCCGTGGCGCCGGACGGCAAGCAGGCCGTCGGCGCCGTCGTCGTTGGCCCCGGTCAGCACCGCGGCGAGCAGGCCGGCGCCGTGGACCTCGGCTGCCGACGCGAACAGCACGTCGACGGATGGTCGGACATGGCGGACGCGCGGATCGACCGACAGCATGAAATGGCCGTCGCGCTCCAGCAGCAGGTGATAGCCGGACGGCGCGACGTGCACCCAGCCCGGCCGTGCCGGCTGGCGTTCACCGGCCTCGCAGACCGGCAGCGCCGAATGCCGCGCCAGCAGTTCGATGAACAGCGCGCCGTCATCATCCTGACCGCGGTGGCAGACCACCATCACCGGCACGGCGAGATCCGGACGCAGGGCGGCAAGCAGGGTCGACAGGGCCTGCAGCCCGCCGGTCGAGCAGCCGATGGCGACGGCCGTGCAGTGCGCGCGGGCAGCATCGGACATGGCGGCTCAGGCCTGCGGCGCGCCGAGCCGGTAGATCCGGGCCCGGACATCGAGTTCGCTGAACTCGGCGGCGCTGGGCGCGAAGGCGATGCTCTCCTTGTTGCCCAGCACCAGATAGCCGCCGCGCACCAGGCTGTTGCGAAACAGGCCGAGCACCCGGTCCTGCAGCGCATTGGTGAAGTAGATCAGCACGTTGCGGCAGAGGATCAGATGCGCTTCGCAGAACACGCCGTCGGCGACCAGATTGTGGTTGGCGAAGGTGATGTTGCGCTTCAGCCGTTCGACCAGCTTCAGGTGCTCGTAGCGGGCATGCCAGTAATCGCCGAGCGAATGCTGGCCGCCGGCCGCCCGATAGTTCTCCGACCAGGCGCGCGCCTCGGCGACCGGAAAGATGCCTTCCTGAGCCTGCGCCAGCGCGACGTCGTTGAAGTCGGTGGCATAGATCTGGGTGCGCTCGTAGAGCCCTGCTTCTTCGAGCAGGATGGCCAGCGTGTAGACCTCCTCGCCGCGCGCGCAACCGGCCTGCCAGATGTTGATGTGCGGATACGAGGCCAGCACCGGAAACACATCGGCAGCCAGCGCCTTGAACACGAAGGGATTGCGGAACATCTCCGAGACCGGCACCGACAGGCCGGCGATCACCGCCGGCAGCAGGCTGTCGTCGTGAATCACCCGGGTGGTCAGCTCGCCGATGGTCCGGCATTGCCGCGCCATCGCCACCCCGTGCACGCGCCGCTTCAGGGACGCGCGCGCATAGCCGCTGAAATCGTAGCCATGGCGCAGCTGCAGCGCGCGGATGAACAGCTCCAGCTCGACGTCGTCGGGATCGGGGCGGGCCATCAGCGCGGTCCCACGGTCGTCACGGGGCCGGGCATTCGCCCGCGTAGCGAGCCGTGCTCGCTTGTCCGGCTGGAGGTGCGCCGCCATCCC
>PNMW01000055.1 GCA_013823855.1 Lysobacteraceae bacterium
TGTGTCGCTGCAGAAGGCGCGCACCGCGCTGCTGTTCTCGAAGGCCGGCACTGGCGCTGCGATCGGCGCGCTGCCACCGGCCGGATACATCAAGCCCGATCTGCTGATCGGCAGTGGCGACGTGCCGCCAGTGGTGACCGATCTCGCTGCCTTGGAGCAGGAACAGAGCGCGCCGTTCCGCTATGTGCAGAGCCTGCGCGGCCTGAGCGGCAGGCCGACGATGCTCGACGATGGAGCGTTGGCGATCGCCAATCGCTCGGTCGGCAATCTGGCGCGACCGTTCTACCCGGACGGCATCCGAGGCAATCCGCCGGGTCCGCTGAGCCTGAGCTTCGACGCGCCGCGCCGCTGGAGCCCGTTCTCGGTCGGTCTGCAACTGGACCTTGGCTACAACGCCGTCGTTCAGCACGTCGCGTTTGTGGCGAATCTCGAGGTGGACCTTCCCGATGCCGCCCCATTCACAGTGCCGGATGTCGGCCGCAGCTGCGTTGGCGTTGGCCCGGTCAGCAGCGGCTTCGCGGCGCCGACGGTCGCGAACCCGGCCGCCAACGGCATCCAGATCTTTCCCGGCAGCGTGCCGATCTATCGTGGCAGCACGCTGATCGGCGCGATCGGCGTCTCCGGTGACGGCATCGAGCAGGACGACATGGTCGCCTTCCTCGGCCTGCACAACGCGGCGACAGCAGCGGCCAGCGGCTTCGGCAACGCACCGACGGCTATGCGCATCGATCAACTCGACATCGGCGGCCTGCGACCGCGCTACATCCAGTGTCCGCAGGCCCCCTTCGTCGACAGCACGGAGCAGGACGTCTGTGCCAACAAGTAAGCCGATGATCAATTGGGCCTGCCTGTTCCTGTTCGGGACCAGCCTCGTGCTGCCGTCGATCGCCGATGGCCAGGCCGAGCGGCGACGCCCCGGCCAGGCCGCCGACCGCGATTCCAAGGTGATCGTCCCGCCGGCGGCCCGAACAGCGAAGCCGGCTCCCAAGCCAGCCGCCGAACCGGCCAGCGACGGCGGCGTGCTGTCGCCAGCCGCCAATCGCCGTCGTCCGGGCGATCCGGCGCCGTCGACTCCGGAAGGCGAGCAGCCGGCCGCGCAGGCGGTCGAGCCCGGCCTGCCGCGGCGTCCCGGCGCGGCCGCCGATCGCGGCAATGCCAACCCGCCCGGACAGGTCACCGCCGGCGCCGCAGGACCGGAAGGCGATGCCAGGACCACGCGTGCGGCCGGTCTGCCGGGCGCGCCGAAGCCGGGTCCGGATGCCGAATACAAGCTGGTGGCGGTCGACGATCGCTGGCAGCTGACCAATCACCTGCCGCTGCCACCCGCGGCGCGTGAGGCACATTTTCCGGTCTACAGCTGGCAGGGCACCCGTTCGGGGCAGGCGTTCACCGGCAATTCGCTGCTGAACCCTTATGACCAGAACACGCTGAAGTCCGATCGCCCGGTCTGGCACGACTGGTTCCTGAATCTCGCGGCGATTTCCGACACCGTGTTTGAGCCGCGCCGCATCCCGACGCCGACCAGTCCGTCCGGCGAAGTGCGCCCCGGCGAACTGGGCGTGATCGGCAACGGCCAGCAGAACGTGTTCAACGAGAACCTCACCTTGTCGGTGATCTGGTTCAAGGGCGAAACCACGTTCCGGCCGCCGGACTGGGAATTCCGTTTCGTGCCGGTGCTCAACGTCAATCGCGTCGAGGTCAACCAGGCGCGCGTGCTGCGCATCGACCCGCTCGACGATTCGAAGGTCAGGACCGATGGTCACATCGGCATCCAGGAGCTGTTCGTCGACAAGCATCTGCGCAATGTCTCGGACCGCTACGACTTCGACAGCTTCCGGGTCGGCATACAGCCGTTCACGGCCGATTTCCGCGGCTTCCTGTTCCAGGAGCAGCAGTTGGGCGTGCGCCTGTTCGGCATCCGCGACAACAACCTGTGGCAGTACAACCTGGCGGCGTTCCGGCGGCTGGAGAAGGACACCAACAGCGGCCTGAACGACACCTGGACCCGGTTGCGCCGCGACGACATCTTCGTTGCCAATCTCTACCGGCAGGACTTCCCGGTGCCCGGCTTCACCAGCCAGGGCGTGGCGCTGTACAACCGCAATCGCGAAGGCGATCAGGCTTTCAAGTTCAACAACAACGGCCAGCTCGAACGGCCGGCGCCGATCGGTCTGGAAAAGCCGCGCAACTACGATGTCGGCTACCTCGGCTACAACGGCGACGGCCATTTCGGGCCGGTCAACCTGTCGGTGGCGCTGTACGGCGCGCTCGGCAGCGAGAACCGCAGCATCTTCGTCGACCGCCGCACCGACATTCGCGCCGGCATGGCGGCCGCCGAAGTCTCGATGGACTTCGACTGGACCCGCGTGCGCCTGTCCGGCCTCTACGCCAGCGCCGACAAGGATCCCTTCGATGGCGTCGAGACCGGTTTCGATGCGGTGGCCGAAGTGCCGATCTTCGCCGGCGCCGACACCAGCTTCTGGATTCGCCAGAACCTGCCGCTGATCGGCGGTGGTGGCGTCACCGTGTCGGGCCGCAACGGCGTGCTGAACTCGCTGCGCAGCTCGATCGCCCAGGGTCAGTCGAACTTCACCAATCCGGGCACCGCACTGGCCGGTGTCGGCACCGATCACGACCTGACGCCGCAATTCCGGGTGTCGACCAACGTCAACTACCTCTGGTTCAACGACACCAGCGTGCTGGAAGTCGCCCGCAACCAGGGCAACATCCCGCGCCCGATCGGCCTCGATGCCTCGGTGGCGACCATCTGGCGGCCGTTCTTCACGCAGAACATCGTGTTTCGCGGTTCGGCGGCGATGCTGGTGCCGGGAGGCGGCTACAAGGCGCTGTACGGGGACGAGCTGGGCTACTCGGTGCTACTCAATCTGATTCTGGCTTACTGACATGCGAGACCTTGCCTTGCGTCTGTGGTTGGCGACCGTTGTGCTCGCGATCGGTCCGGTCGGGCTGGCGCCAGTCGCCGTGGCCTCCAGTGGCGAGCATGCCCGCGACATCCACTACGTGCTGGCGCCGTTCGCGCCACGCACGCAGACCGCCGATGCCGCCGCTGCCAAGTCCGCAGGCTGCGTCAGCTGCCACACCGATACCGATGCGGCCAGCATGCACCGGCAGCGCGCTGGCACCGAAGCGGTGCTGCTGGGCTGCACCGACTGCCATGGCGGCAATGCCGGGACGACGCGGCTGGCCTCGGAAGCGCCGGAGTCGCCGGCCTATCGCGGGAAGCTCGAAGCCGCGCACGTGCTGCCGCGTTTCCCGGAGACCTGGAAGTGGCCGTCGTCGGCCAATCCCGAGCAGAGCTACACGCTGCTGAACAAGGAAAGCCCGGAGTTCATCCGCTTCGTCAATCCCAGCGATTACCGCGTGGTCCGCGAAGCCTGCGGCGCCTGCCATCTGCCGATCATCGAGGCCGCCGAGCGCAGCATCATGGCCAGCGGCGCGATGCTGTTCGGCGGTGCCTCGTACAACAACGGCATCCTGCCGTTCAAGCGCTACGCGCTCGGTGAGGCCTACACCCGCGATGGCAAGCCGGCGCAGATTCTCGGGCCGGTCAAGCCCGATGCCGCGATGACCGAGAAGGGTATCCTCGAAACTCTGCTGCCGCTGCCGGCCTGGGAAACCGTGCCGCCGGCCGATGTGTTCCGCGTCTTCGAGCGCGGCGGCCGCAATATCCAGAACCTGTTCCCGGAGCAGGGTCTGCCGAACCTCGGCATCAACATCCAGCGCCTGGAAGAACCGGGCCGGCCGGACCTCAAGCAGTCGAATCGCGGGCCGGGTACCGGCAACCGCATTTCGGTGCCGGTGCTGAACATCCACAAGACCCGCCTGAACGACCCGCTGATGTGGTTCCTCGGCACCAACGAGCAGCCGGGCGACTATCGCTCCTCGGGCTGCTCGTCCTGCCACGTGGTCTACGCCAATGACCGCGATCCGCGCCATAGCGGCGCTTACGCGAAGTTCGGCAATGGCGGCACCAGCCAGAGCCTTGATCCGACGATCGCGAAGAACGCTTCCGGCCATCCGCTGAACCACGCGTTCAGCTCGGCAATCCCGACCAGCCAGTGCATGGTCTGCCACATGCACCAGCCGAACGTGTTTGTGAACAGCTTCCTCGGCTACACGATGTGGGACTACGAGTCCGATGCGCCGTCGATGTGGCCGGCGACCGAGAAGAAGCCGAGCCACGCCGAGCGCCGCGAGATCAACAAGCGCAACCCGGAAGAAGCGGCGACCCGCGGCAAGTGGAGCGATCCGGAATTCCTGAAGGAAGTCAGCGGGCTGAATCCGAGCCTGAAGGACACCCAGTTCGCCGACTACCACGGCCATGGCTGGAATTTCCGCGGTGTGTTCAAGCGTGACCGCAAGGGTCAGCTGCTCGACAGCGACGGCAAGCTGGTGCCGGACGATCTGCCGAACAAGTTCGAGAAGAACCCGGACGGCACGCCGAAGCCGGGGCGGGCGGTGCACATGTCGTCGATCCATGTCGATGTCGGCATGCACTGCGTCGACTGCCATTTCTCGCAGGACAGCCACGGCGACAGCCATCTGTACGGCGAAGTCGCGCAGGCGGTGGAAATCGAATGCCAGGACTGCCACGGCACGGCGAAGGCGCTGCCGTCGCTGCGCACCAGCGGCCCGGCCTCACCCGAAGGCGGCACCAACATGGCGACGGCGCGGACGCCGTTCGGCAAGCTGCGCTTCGAATGGATCGGCGACAAGCTGATCCAGCGTTCCAGTGTCACCGAAGGCCTGGAATGGGAAATGAGCCTGGTCAGGAAGTCGGTGACGCCGGGCGATGCCCAGTACAACGCCAAGGCGGCGCGCGCCAAGCTGATGTCGAAGGACACCCAGCTGCAGCCCTGGGGCGCGCAGGTTGCGGCCAGCGACATCGCCCACAACCCCGACGAGATGATGTGCACCACCTGCCACACCTCGTGGACCACGAGCTGCGGCGGCTGCCATCTGCCGATCGAGGCCAATACCAAGTCCGACAAGCAGCACTACGAAGGCGGCGAGACCCGCAACTTCGCGTCGTACAACCCGCAGGTGGTGCGCGATGACGTGTTCCAGCTCGGCAAACAGGGGCCGGGCAAGGGCGGACGTATCGCACCGGTGCGATCGAGCAGCGCGCTGGTGCTGTCGTCGACCAACGCCAACCGCGAAAAGATCTACATCCAGCAGCCACCGATCTCGGCCAGCGGCTTCTCGTCGCAGGCCTTCGCGACCCATTACCCGCACACCGAGCGCAAGACCGAAACCAAGCAGTGCGAGGACTGTCACCTGTCGGCGAACGGCGACAACAACGCGATCATGGCGCAGCTGCTGCTCCATGGCACCAACTTCATGAACTTCGTCGGCTACAACGCCTGGGTCGGCGGCGACGGCGGGCTGTCGGCGGTGACCGTCACCGAATGGGACGAGCCGCAGTCGGTGATCGGCAGCTACCTGCATCGCTATGCCTATCCGCAGCGCTACCAGGCGCACCAGCTGCGCGGCCGCGAGCTGCCGGACGAGCAGTCGCATGCGGCCGGCGGCAAGGTCGGCTGCCTGCAGATGCGCGGCGAGTATGTGTTTGCCGCCGAGGGCAGTGGCGGCTTCCGGATCTACGATGCCGCCTCGGTTGCCAACAAGGGCTTCAGCCAGCGCATCGTCAGCGCGCCGTTCTCGCCGCTGGCGCAGGACATGAAGATCGGCTCGAAGAACGCCACCTGCGTCGCGTTGCCGACCAACCAGCCGATCGACCCGCTGCGCAACCAGGGCGAGCTGATGCGGGTGGTCAACCAGGAACAGCCGTTCCAGCCGATCTACCACTACGCGCTGATCTCGGACAGCGAGGAAGGTTTGATCCTCGTCGATGTCGACACCCTGGCCGATGGCGAGCCACGCAACAACAGCCTGAAGCGGGCACTGACCTGGAACCCGGGCGGCGTGCTGAATGGCGCCCGCCATCTGACCGTGGCCGGCAACTGGGTCTATGTCGCGACCGATGCCGGCATCGTCACTTTGGACCTGAGCGAGCCGCTGAAGCCGCGGCTGGCCGGCACCATCGCCCTGAAGGGCGTGCGTTCGACCGCCGTGCAGTTCCGCTACCTGTTCGCGACCACCGACGCCGGGCTGCAGACCATCGACATCACCCACCCTGAAAAGGCGGTGGTGCTGCCGTCGGCGCTGGTGCCGCTGCGTGATGCGCGCCGCGTCTACTTGGTGCGCACCTATGCCTATGTCGCCGCCGGCGCCGAAGGTCTGGCGATCGTCGACATCACCAAGCCGGCGTCACCGGCGTTGCTGAGCACGTTCACGGCCGAAGGACAGATCAAGGACGCCTGGGACGTGAAGGTCGGCGCCACCAATGCCTCGCTGTTCGCCTATGTCGCCGATGGCGCGGCCGGGCTGAAGGTGATCCAGCTGATGGCGCCGGACACCCAGCCGGGCTTCTACGGCTTTTCGCCGGAACCGCGGCCGCAGCTGATTGCCACGCACCGCACGCGGACGCCGGCGCTGTCGCTGTCCGAGGGCTTGCATCGCGATCGCGCGGTCGACGAGACCGGCGGCCAGATCGCCGTGTTCGGGCGCATCGGGTCGCGGCCGTTCACGCTCGATGAACAGCGCAAGTTCTTCCTCAATGCCGATGGCGAGCCCTGGTTTGTCTCCAATCAGCAGCCGTAACGCCAGGACGGCATCGTGAGCGCGCCTGCGGCCGCCGTGCACAAGATCGCCATCGTCGGCTCCGGGCCGAGCGGGCTGTCGGCGGCGTGTCGCGCGGCCGAGACCGGCACTTCGCACGTGCTGCTCGAAGGCAAGCCGCACCTGTCGGACACCGTCTACCAGTTCCAGAAGGGCAAGCACGTGATGGCCGAGCCCTCGTGGCTGCCGCTGCGGGCCTCGGCCCGCTTCGAGGCCGGATCGCGCGAGAAGATCCTCGCCGCCTGGGCCGAGGACGCCGTACAGAAGGGCGTCAACGTCCGTTACCGGGCCGAAGTCGCGAAGATCGTCCGGGAGGGGGGGCACTTCCAGCTGACCCTGAAATCCGGCGACGTGGTGCTCGCCGAGCATGTCGTGCTGTGCGTCGGTGTCCAGGGCAATCCGAACCGGATGAAGATTCCCGGCGAGGAACGATCCGAGGTGCAGTACCAGCTGACCGATCCGAAGGAGTACAGCGACGAGGTCATCGTCGTGATCGGTGTCGGTGATGCGGCGATCGAGAACGCGCTGGCGCTGAGTGCGCAGAACACCGTGCACATCGTCAACCGGCGCAACGAGTTCTCGCGCGCCAAGGAAGGCAATGTCGCGCTGATCACCGCCGCCATCGAGCAGGGCCGCGTCCAGTACCACTGCAACAGCTCGCCGGAGCGGATCGACGACCCGCCGGCCGGCGATGCCAGCGGCCGGCGGATGATGCTGCGGCTGAACTCGGCGGACGGACCGGTCGACCTGCCTTGCGACCGGGTCATCGCCCGTCTGGGCGCGGCGCCGCAGCGCGAGTTCGTCGAAGCCTGCGGCATCGAGTTTCCGAACAAGGATCCAGCGTCGCTGCCGCAGGTGTCGTCGACCTACGAATCGAACGTGCCGGGTCTCTACATCCTCGGCGCGCTGGCCGGCTATCCGCTGATCCGGCAGGCGATGAACCAGGGCTACGAGGTTGTCGAGACGATCTGCGGCCGCCATGTCGAGCCGGCCGACGTGCCGGTGCTGAAGGAGCGCTTCGCGGCGTTCTCGAAGAACCCGGATGTCGACACCTTTCTCGACATCATTCCGGCCCGTGCCCAGATCCTCGGCACCATGAACCGCCTGCAGCTGCGCGAGTTCCTGATCGAAAGCAAGGTCTACCGGGTGCCGGCCGGCCGGCAGATCTACGCCAAGGGCTCGTTTGCCGACTCGATGTACATCGTCGTCTCCGGCGACGTGCAGCTGCAATCGGCCGATGGCAGCAAGGACCCGCCGCGGCGGATCAAGACCGGCAGGATCTTCGGCGAGGTGGCCTTGCTGTCGGGCCGGCCGCGGCTGCGTCCGGCGGTGGCCGGCGAGGGTTGTGTCCTGGTCGAGGTGCCGCGGCGGACGATGCTCAAGCTGATCGCCAGCAGCCCGACGGTGCAGAAGTACATCGACCGCAGCTTCTGCGCCCGCGCGCTCGAACGCTATCTGCTGCCGGGCATGGACGACGCCCAGCTGCGCGCCGTGGTCGACTCCTCGCTGGTCCGCTCGTTCAAGGCGCGGGAGCCGATCTACGCCGCCGGCGATGCCGCCGACCGCATCCACCTGATCCGCTCCGGTTCGGTGATGCTGTTCAACAAGGTCGGCGAACGCGAGGTGATCCTGCAGTACTGCGCGGCCGGCGAATATTTCGGCGAGGTCGACGTGATCGCCGGCACGCCGCGTGGCGCCGGCGCCCGGGCGGCGATCAAGACCGAGATCATCAGTGTCGACGCCAGCGCCTTCCTCGACCTGCTGAACCGCGAGCCGGCGCTCAAGGAGACGGTGCGCGCGCGTTTCCGCAACCAGCTGCAGCAGCGGCTGGAGATGGAACGCTCGCCGGAGCGCGGCGAGCGCATGGGCTTCCTGCTGCGCGAAGGCCTCGGCGAAGCGACCGACGCGCTGCTGATCGACGAGGCGCTGTGCGTGCGCTGCGACCAGTGCGAGAAAGCCTGTGCCGCGACCCACGGCAATGTCTCGCGCCTGAACCGCGAGGCCGGAGCGACCTTCGACAACCTGCACGTGCCGACCTCGTGCCGGCACTGCGAGCATCCGCACTGCATGAAGGACTGCCCGCCGAATGCGATCCGCCGCCAGCCGAGCGGCGAAGTGGTGATCGAGAGCACCTGCATCGGCTGCGGCAACTGCGAGCGCAACTGCCCGTACGGCGTCATCCAGATGGGCGTCGAGACCCCGGCCGACCCGCGCCCTCAGCGCAGCCTGTGGCAGTGGATGATGTTCGGCCTTGGCGACGCGCCGGGCACCGACAACCACCACTATCCGAAGGGTGCGATCAAGAAAGCCGTGAAGTGCGACATGTGCGGCAACCGCAAGGAAGAAGGCCCTGCCTGTGTCCAGGCCTGTCCTACGGGTGCGGCGATCCGGGTCAGTCCGCAGCAGTTCTTCGACGTCCTGTCCCGTGGCGACCGTTGACCGGCTGCGGGGCTTGCTGCGCGCGAGCCCCGGCGGGCGGCGCGTCGAGAAGCTGCAGGCCCACGAATCGTTCTTCACCTGGCGACGCAGCTACTACCTGAAGCTGGCGCTGGCGCTGACCGTCGCGATCAGCCTCGTCTACCTGGTCCACGATCCCGCCGAAGGCCCGAGCGGCAGCACCTGGCTGGGCTATGGCCTCGGCACCGCCGGCGCCGGGCTGATCGTCTGGCTGTCATGGCTCGGCGTCCGCAAGCGCTCGTTCACCACCGCGCGCGGGCCGATCCAGGGCTGGCTGTCGGCGCATGTCTATCTCGGCCTGCTGCTGCTGCTGATCGGCACCTTGCACACCGGCTTCCAGCTGGGTTTCAACATCCACACGCTGGCCTATGTGCTGATGGTGCTGGTGATCGCCAGCGGCATCTATGGCGCCGTCGCCTACGGCGTGCTGCCGGCGCGGATCACGCTGAATCGCAAGGGCGGGGAGTTGCGCTCGATGCTGGTCGAGATCGAGAAGCTCAACGACACGGCGCTGTCGCTGGCCGATCGCATCGATCCGGAAGCGCACGCGGTCGTGGTGCGCTCGATCGCCAAGATCCGCCTGGGCGGTTCGGCCTGGGAACAGCTTACCGGACGCTATCGCAGCAGCGACGACGCGCGCAGCCTCGACAGCTTCTTCGCGATGAAGAAGCAGCAGTTCGGCGAGGCGGTCGGCGCCGCCCGCGCCCGGCCGCAGGCCCAGTCCAAGCCTCAGCCCCCGCCTGCTGCCGGGATGCGCTCGGGAACGACCATGTTCGTCATCGATCACATCTTCGACCGCGGCAGCGACAAGGCGGCGGTCACGCTCAACAAGCTGCTGCAGGTGATCGCCGATCGCAAGGAGCTGGTCGAGCGGGTCAATGTCGACATCACGCTGCGGGCGCGGCTGTCGGTCTGGCTCTATCTGCATGTGCCGCTGACGGTGCTGCTGCTGGTCGCCCTGCTGGCGCATGTGCTGTCGGTCTTCCTGCTCTGGTAGGCCCGATGCAACTGATCGTCAGGGTCACCCGCCGGGATGGCAGCGTCCGTGAATCGCTGCACGCCGGCGCCACCAGTGTCGGCCGCGCGCCGATCAACGACGTGGTGCTGCCCGGGCTGCTGATCGCGGCCCAGCATCTGCGGATCACGGCGCTGGCGGCCGACCGGCTCGGTGTCGACTGCCCGTCGTCGATCGGCGTGCGCTGCAATGACGGCCCGGTGGTGGTCGGCCAGCTCGAGGCCCGGGTCGGCGACCGGCTCAAGCTCGGCACCTGGCAGCTGCGGGTAGAGGCCGCGGAGCGCGGCGACGCCCTGGTGGTCGCGATCAGCGATACCGGCAGCGCCGACCGGGCATCGAGCAGCGCGCTGAGCCTCGGCGAGTCCGGCCTGCGGATGCGCCGGCCGGCGCTGATCGGCGCGGCGATCGTGCTGCTGCTGTGTCTGCTGCTGCCGCTGCTGTTCCGGGGCCTGCCGCCGCCGGACACGGTCAGCCGCCTGCTGCCGACCGAACACCTGTGGTCGTCGGGCCCGCTGAGCCACGGACACCGCCATCTCGAAGGTCGCTGCGAAAGCTGCCACGACCAGCTGTTCGTCTCGGTGCAGGACAGCCGCTGCCTGAGCTGCCATGCCGGGATCCGCCATCACGCGTCCAGCAACGCGCTGCTGAAGCAGACCGGTCTCGATGACGCGAGCTGCGCGAGCTGTCATCTGGAACACGGCGGCCCGCACGCGGTGCTGCCAGCGCACGCGGCGACCTGCACCGACTGCCATGCCAGCGAGGAACGCAGCCGGCAGTGGAAGCTGGACGGCGCGGCCAGCGACTTCGCGGAGCGGCACCCGGCATTCCTGCCGACCGTCAACCGCCTCGATCCCGAGTCCGGCGCCTGGACCGAGCGGCGCCTCGAGGCCACCGAAGCGGCGCGCGACGATTCGGCGCTGAAGTTCCCGCATGACCTGCACCTCGATCCCGCCGGCATCCGCGGGGCGAACGGGCGCGAAGTGCTGCAGTGCCGCTCCTGCCACCAGGCCGAGCGCGGCGAGCCGGGCTTCCCCGCGATTCGCTACGAGGCGCATTGCCAGTCCTGCCATGAGCTCGAACTGGAAACGGCGGCCGGCAAGCTGAAGCTGCCGCACGGCGATCTGGCCAGCGTTCGTGCGCTGCTGCAGCCGGCCTTCGACAAGGGTCTGCTGACCGTGCCCGAAACGCCCGAGGCCTCGTCGCGGCGACGGCCCGGCGAGCAGGCCGAACGCGATCTGGAAGCGCGGCCGGTGACCGGCACCGTCGACGACATCGTCGAGCGCGGCCTCTGCGGCCTGTGCCACCAGTTCAGCGGCGGCAAGGACGCGCTGGCCGAGCTGATCACGCCGCGGCTGCGCAGGAACTGGCTGGTCCACTCCCAGTTCAGCCATGCGCCGCATCAGTGGGTGGCCTGCAAGGACTGCCATGCCGCGGCGCAGTCCAGCCTGTCGCAGGACCTGCTGCTGCCGCCGATCGCCACCTGCCGGACCTGCCACGGCGGCGCGGGCGACAGCCACGGCATTCCGTCGACGTGCATCGACTGCCACCGCTTCCATCAGGACCAGGGGCCGGCGATGGGGCCGGCGGCCGTGCCGGCACCGGTGGCAACGCCGGTCACGGCGCCCGAAGCAGGCGATCCGGCGCTGCCCGCCGAGCCGGCAGCGCCCGAACCTAAAGTCTGAGCTTGCGGAAGATCGCTTCCGGAATGTTCCGGATGATCTGCATGATCGGCCACCAGAACCACGGCGTGTAGAGCACCGGCGTGCCGCGCTGGACGGCGCGGGCGATCGCCTTGCCGACCTGGGCCGGTGTCGCCCACAGCGGTCCCTTGCGAAAGGCGGCGGTCATCGGCGTGTCGACGAAGCCGGGCTTGATGGTCAGCACCGTGACGCCTTTCGGATGCAGGCGCTGGCGCAGGCCGCTGGTGAAGGCGGTGACCGCAGCCTTGGCGGCGCCGTAGACGTAGTTCGACTGCCGTCCGCGATCGCCGGCCACCGAGGAAATCACCGCGATGCAGCCGTGGCCCTGGCTTTCGAAGCGGTTGCCGAGTTCGGTGCACAGCGCCATGTGGCTCAGCGCATTGATCCGGAACTCGTCGGCCAGCAGCTCGATGCTGGCCTGGGCGGCGGCCTGATCGGTCAGCGTGCCGTGCGCGAGCAGCGCGGTGTCGAGCCCGCCGAGCCGCGCGGTGGCAGTGTCGACCAGCTGCGGGTAGGCCGCCAGTTCGCGGGCATCCAGCACCCGGATCTCGACCTGTGCCGCGCCGCGCAGGCGCAGGTCGTCGGCAATCGCGGCGAGCCGGTCGGCGTCGCGGCCGACCAGGAACAGCGCCGCGCCGAGCGCTGCGAACTCGCGCGCCGTCGCTTCGGCGATCGCCGAGGTCGCGCCCATGATCAGGATTCGTCTCATCGTCTTGCGCTGCCAGTGACACGGCGCCAGAACGACGACGTGAATTTCGGATCGACGTGGCCGGCGAACGCCTGCCACCCGGGAAAGTACTGCTGGAAGGCGGCGGCCGACATCCGCGCGTCCTTGGCCGGATAGACCGCGCCACCGGCGGCCAGGGTCAGTGCATCGAGCGCCTCCAGCAGGGCCAGCGTGCGTTCGCCACGGTTCGGAAAATCCAGCGCAAGGGTCACGCCCGGCCGCGGGAACGACAGCAGGCCGCGCGACGGCTGCTCGCCGAAGGTCTTCAGCACCACCAGGAACGAGCCGAGGCCGGAAGCGCCGATCCGCCGCAGCATGTCGGTCAGCACCTCGACGGCGCCGGCCTGCGGCAGCACGCACTGGTACTGGTAGAAGCCGCGCGGGCCGTACATCCGGTTCCAGTCGACGATCGCATCGAGCGGGTAGAAGAACGGCCGGTAGTGCCACAGCGCGTCCCGGGCGACCGCCGACGGGCGATGGAAGTACAGCGTGTTGAAGGCACGCAGGCTCAGGCTGTTGACGGCCGAAACCGGCGGCGTGAACGGCAGCCGCAGGCGGCCGCTGCCGGGCGCCTGTGCCGCCGCCGCGACCTGTGCCGGCGCATGGTTGCCACGGATGAAGATGCCGCGGCCAAGCTGGCCGCCGGTCGCCGAGCAGTCGAGCCAGGCCACCGTGTACTCCCAGTCGCGCTCCGATTCGGCGGCGATCGCGAAAAATTCGCCTAGGCTGCCGAAGCGCTGGCTGTCGCCACGGAGCCAGGGCCCGGCGACCCGCTTCAGCTGCAGCCGGGCGCGGCGGATCAGGCCGGTCAGGCCGAGGCCGCCGATGGTCGCCGCGAAGCGGTCCGCGTGCGCGGTCGGCGAGCAGTGCAGCACCGCGCCGTCGGAGCGCAGCAGTTCGAGATCGAGCACGTGGTTGCCGAAGCTGCCGGCACGATGGTGGTTCTTGCCGTGGACGTCGTTGGCGATGGCACCGCCGACGGTCACCCAGCGGGTGCCCGGCGTGACGGCCGGGAACCAGCCATTGGGCAGCGTCAGGTCGATGAGCTCGCCGAGCAGCACGCCGGCTTCGAGGTCGATGACGCCGGTGGCCGGATCGAAGGCGATGTAGCGGTCCAGCGTCCGGGTGCCGAGCAGCACGCCGCCGTCGTTGCGGCAGGAATCCCCGTAGCTGCGGCCGTTGCCCCAGGGCAGCATCGACGGCTGGTCGGGCAGCGGCTGATGGCGGCTGGTCACCGGCAGCAGGCGCTGTTCGACGCCCGGCAGGCGGCCCCAGGAGACGCCGCCGCGGCGCATCAGATCGCGACCAGCACGATCGCCGCCATCAGGCCGATGATCGTCAGGCTCGCGCGGTCGCGCAGCGCGAACAGGATCGGGTCGTCGTGCATGCGGCCACGGGTGGTCAGCAGCCAGACCCGGCAGACCCAGTACAGCAGCAGCGGACAGATCAGCCACAGCGGTCGGGAATCGCCGTACAGCGCTTCCGACTGCGGGCTGTTGATGTACAGCGCCAGCACCACGATCGCGGCGAAGCCCGAGGCGGTGCCGAGGCTGAGCAGCAGCGGCAGGTCGTCGGCGCCGTAGCCGCGACCGGCGGGCTTGGTCAGGCCGGCGCGGGCAGCGTCGTGCAGTTCGGCATAGCGCTTGACCACCGCCAGGCTCAGGAACATGAACATCGAGAACGCCAGCAGCCAGAAGGTGACCTCGACCCCGGTGGCCGCGCCGCCGGCGACGATGCGGATCGTGTACAGGCCGGCCAGCATCATCACGTCGACGATCGGCGAGCGCTTCAGGCGCAGCGAGTAGGCGCAGGTGCAGGCGTAGTAGGCGGCGAGCACGGCCGCGAACAGGCCGCCGATTTCGACTGCGGTCAGCGCCGCCGCCAGCGCCAGCAGCGCGGCGACCTGCAGGCCCTGGCTGGCCGGCAGCGCGCCGACCGCGAACGGCCGCTTGCGCTTGCGCGGATGGCGGCGGTCGGCATCGAGATCGAGCAGATCGTTGATCAGGTAGACGCTCGACGCGCACAGGCCGAAGGCGACGAAGGCCAGCAGGGCGGTGCCGAGCACGTCCGGCTCGGCGATCCGGTGCGACAGCAGCGCCGGCACGAAGATCAGCAGGTTCTTGATCCACTGATAGAGCCGCGCCGCCTTGAGCCACAGCCGCGGCGACGGCGCTGGCGTGGCGAACACCGGGCCGGGCTCGGCCAAGCGGGCGGCCCGTGCGGCCAGCCCGGCGCTGCCGACCACGATCGCCTGCCGCGCCGACGGCCAGACCTTGAGATCGACCGCGTCATTGCCGACGTAGTCGAAGCCCTTTTCGCCGTAGCGGGCGACCAGCACCGCGCGCTTGGCGGCACCGGACAGGTTGTCGGCGCCGTCGCTGGCGATGATCTCGTCGAACAGGCCGAGATGTTCGGCCACCGCGTCGGCGATCCGCCGGTCGGCGGCGGTCGCCAGCACCAGCCGCCGGCCGCGCTCGCGCTCGCTGCGCAGCCAGTCGAGCAGGTCGCGGCGGTACGGCAGATGGCTGACGTCGATCCGGGCGCGCTGCGCCAGTTCCTGCTTCAGCGCTGCCCGGCCACGGGCGATCCAGCGCGGCAGCGACAGCAGCGCGCCCGGCGCTTCGCGTGCCAGCGCCAGCGCGGTTTCGTGCAGCGTGTCGATCGGCGTCAGGGTGCCGTCGAGATCGACGCACAGCGGAATCGGGTCGGCCGCGGGCCGGGGCAGGGCGCTCATGGCGTGCTCGTGCGCGGCGCGAGCCGCGGTCTTGCTTCCAGCACCGCGGCGGCCAGCAGGCCGAGCAGCACCGCGAACCAGAGGGTGGCCAGCCGGCACAGCAGCATCGCCAGCACGGCGGTGGCCAGCGGCACGCCCTGGGCGACCAGCAGCGCCGGCATCACCACTTCCAGGCCGCCGATGCCGCCCGGCATGAAGAAGGCAGCGCCGCCGGCCAGCACGGCGATGCCGTAGATGCCGATCGCCGTGTCGGGCGCGATCGCCAGGCCGAGGCCGGCGCAGATCCAGTACAGGCCGATCCCTTCGACGCCCCAGGCGATCACGCCCAGTGCCAGGCCGCCGGCCAGCAGGCCGGGCGACAGCAGGCGCCGCGAGGCGCGCAGCAGATCGGCCAGCCCGCCGGCGGCCCGGGCGATGCGGCCGTCGCGGTCGGCGGCGCCCCGTTCGAGCAGGCCGCCGACCGCCGGACGGCCGATCACCGCGATCAGACCCAAGCTCAGCAGCAGCGCGCCGGCCAGCACCGGCCAGTACGCCGGGTCGCGCAGCAGGAACAGGCTGGCGAGCAGCGCCACCGCCATCAGGTCGAGCAGGCGTTCGACGAACAGCGCGGCCATCGAATCGGCATAGGGCACGCCGTGCTCGCGCAGGTACAGCGCCCGCACCGCTTCGCCGGCCTTGGCCGGACTGACGGTGAATGCGAAGCCGCACAGGTAATACAGCAGGTGCCGGCCGGCCGGCGGCCGATGTCCGAGCCGGGCGACGTACAGCGACCAGCGCTGGAAGCGCAGCCCGTAGTTCAGCAGCGACGCGCCGAGCACCAGCAGGCTGCCCGACCAGCCGAGTGCCAGCAGCGCGGCCTTCAGGTGACCGGCATCGGTGACCAGTGCCGCCGCCAGATAGACCAGCACGCCCAGGCCGGCGACGGCGATCAGCACCCGCCGGCGGCCACCGGACAGCAGCGAGGCCGGATCGCGGGCCACGTTCATGGCGTGCCGTGGCTCGCCGAGGTGCCGCTGCCGAACGCGCGCAGGCGGGTCTGGATCGCCCGCAGCACGCCGGCGGCATCGAGCCCGCAGTCGGCGAGCAGCTGCTCGCGGCTACCGTGGGCGACGAAGCGGTCGGGCAGGCCGAGGTTGAGCACCGCGCCGCCAGCCCGCTGCGCAGCCAGCCACTCGTTGATGGCGCTGCCGGCACCGCCGGCGACGACGTTGTCTTCCAGGGTCACCAGCAGCGCGTGGTCGCGCGCCAGCTCGGCAAGCAGGGCGGTGTCCAGCGGCTTGACGAAGCGCAGGTCGGCGACCGTGGCATCGAGCAGCGGCGCGACTTCCAGCGCCGTCGCGACCATCGCGCCGACGCCGATCAGCGCCACGCCGACCGGCCGCCGGCCGCCGCTGCGGCGCAGGATGCGGCCACGGCCGATGGCCAGCGGCTCGACGGGCCCGAGCGCGGCGCCCGGCCCCGGGCCGCGCGGATAGCGGACCGCGCTCGGGCCTTCATGGGCGAGGCCAGTGGCCAGCATCCGCCGGCAGTCCTGCTCGTCGCTCGGGGCCATCAGCACCAGGTTCGGAATCGCCCGCAGCAGGCTCAGATCGAAGGCGCCGTGATGGGTGGCACCGTCGGCGCCGACCAGGCCGCCGCGGTCGACCGCGAACAGCACCGGCAGGTTCTGGATCGCGACGTCGTGGATCAGCTGGTCGAGCGCGCGCTGCAGGAAGGTCGAATAGATCGCCAGCACCGGCTTCAGCCCGGCGCAGGCCATGCCGGCCGCCAGGGTCACCGCGTGCTGCTCGGCGATGCCGGCGTCGAAGTAGCGGTCCGGAAAGCGGCGGGCGAAGTTCACCAGGCCCGAGCCTTCGCGCATCGCCGGGGTGATCGCGACCACCCGCGGATCGGCCGTGGCGGCGGCGCACAGCCAGTCGCCGAACACGTCGGAGTAGCTGGCCCTGGCGGCGAGCGCGGGCAGCGCGCCGGTCACCGGATCGAAGCGGGTGACGCCGTGGAAGGCGATCGGGTCGGCCTCGGCCGGGGCGTAGCCCTTGCCCTTGACCGTCAGCACGTGCAGGAACTGCGGGCCGCTTGCCGCTTTCAGGCGCGCCAGCGCCGGCAGCAGCGCATCCAGGTCATGGCCGTCGACCGGCCCCGAATAGGCGAAGCCGAGGGCGGCGACCAGCGCCGCCAGCGAGCCGTCGCCGGCCGCCGGCTGCGCCCGGCCGAGCTGGCGCGCCACGGTGTCGCGCAGCGCGCCGACGTTCTCCGAGATCGACAGGTCGTTGTCGTTGAACACCACCAGCAGGTCAAGCCCGAGCTGGCCGGCGTGGTTCATCGCCTCGAAGGCCATGCCGGCGGTGAAGCCGCCGTCGCCGATCACCGCGATGCTGCGCCGGCCCGCCGGCTGCAGGCGTTCGGCCGCCGCGAAGCCGGCGGCGGCGGAGATCGCGGTGCCGGCGTGGCCGCCGCCGAAGGCGTCGTGGACGCTTTCGCCGCGATCGAGAAACGGTGCCAGCCCGTTGTGCCGGCGAATGGTTTCCAGCCGGGCGCGACGGCCGGTGACGATCTTGTGGGCGTAGGCCTGATGGCCGATGTCCCAGACCAGCGCGTCGCGCGGCGTGTCGAACACCCGATGCAGCGCCAGGGTCAGCTCGACGACGCCGAGGCTGGCGGCGAAATGGCCGCCTACGCGCGCCACCGTCTCGATCAGGCAGCGGCGGATTTCGTGGGCAAGCTGCGCCAGCTGGTCGGCGGGCAGCGCGCGGATCGCGGCTGGATCGTCGATGGTGCCGAGCAGCGCATAGCCCGGGAACTCGTTCATCGGCGGTCGGATTCAGCGATCGGCGGGCGCGTCGCCGGCATCGAGCAGCTTGCGGACCCGCAGTTCGGCGCTTTCCAGCGAGGTCCGGCAGACCTGGGTCAGGCCCATGCCGCGCTCGAACAGCTGCAGGCTTTCCTCGAGCGGCAGATCGCCGCGCTCCATTCTTGCGACGATCGCCTCGAGTTCGGACAACGAGCCCTCGAAGCGGGCCACCGGATCATCGGCGGCGGCTTCGTTTTCGGGGGCGGCGGCAGTGGCGGCTTTCCTGGTCATCGGAGGTGTCCTTGGCTGGCGTCTATTGTAGGCGCTGCGCCTGCGGCGTCCGTTGCATCCGAAGCATCGCGCGCCTGCATCTGAACCCCCGAACGCATCATCACGACCCAGGAGTTCCCCATGTTTCTCATTTCCGCCGCCGAGTTCGGCATCGACCTCGGCAAGCATGCCGGCAGCGGCGACGCCGGTTTCACGCTGGTCGAGGCGCTGGTGCCGCTGGTGGCGGTGATCATGGTGTTCGGCATGCCGATCGTGATCGTGCTGGCGGTGCTGCGCTACCGCGCCAACCGCCAGAAGTCGATCAACGAGATGGTGCTGAAACTCGCCGACAAGGGCCAGCCGATTCCGCCCGAGCTGTTCCTGGAGCCGGGCAAGAAGCGCAAGTCCGACGTCAGTTCCGGCCTCAGCCTGATCGGCGCCGGCGTCGGCCTGATGGGCTTCTTCTGGTTCGCCGATGCCGAAGAGGCAATCGGCATCGGCTTCATCCCGCTGATGATCGGCCTGGGCCAGCTGATTGCCTGGAAGATCGAGCAGAACAAGAAGGACGCCTGACGCCGCGCCGGCACGACAGCGAACTTGCGACGTGGCCAGCGAACCGGTCAGGGTGCAGGCGGTGGACGCGATGCCGGCGGACGGTCCGCCGGATACCGCGCTGGTTGCCCGGGTGCTGGCCGGCGACGACCGCCATGCCTTCGCGGCACTCGTGCGCCGCCATCAGGGCTCGGTGCGCGCGCTGCTGCGCCGGCTGTGCAAGGGCGATGACGCCTTCGCCGACGACCTGGCGCAGGAAACCTTCCTGCAGGCGCATCGCAAGCTCGACCAGTTCCGCGGCGACGCCAAGTTCAGCACCTGGATCTACCGCATCGCCTACAACAGCTTTTTGATGGCGATCCGCTCGCGGCACCAGGAAGAATCGCTCGACGAGAATCGTGCCGACGACGAATCCGAGCGCCACGAAGGGCCGCTGGACCTGCATCCCGAGGAAACCGTCGCCGACCTGCAGATGGACCTGCAGCGGGCGATGGCGATCCTGTCGCCGGCCGAAAGAGCCGTGATTGCCCAGTGCTACTATCTGGACCGCAGTCACGAGGAAGCGGCCTATGCGCTCGACTGCCCGCTCGGCACGGTGAAATCGCACATTTCCCGAGCCAAGCAGAAGCTGAAGGCGCATTTGCAGGTCTGGGAGCCGAGAACGTCATGAACCACGAGCGCAAGCAGCCGCCGCCCCGGCGCGGCCAGCCCGAGGATGAAACGATGGACGGATCGATGTTCCTGAGCGGGCGCGCCGGCCCGCTGTCCCCGGGCGACGATGCCTGGATCGAATCGCTGCTGCGTGACGATGCCGCCCGCCAGCCGCACATCGCCGACGACGGCTTCGTGGTCCGCGTGCTGATGAACATGCCGGCACCGAAGCAGCCGGCGCCGCGCTGGATCGTGCCGGCGGCAACCGCCACCGGCTGCGCGATCGCGGCGCTGTTCACGCCGGCCGGCGCGTGGTTTGCCAGCACCCTGGTGCAGCTGCTGGACATCCGCAATTTCTCCGCCAACCACCTGAGCGTGCTGGTGCCGCTGGCGGTGTTCTACGGCTGCTCGTTCTCGGCCCTGCGCGAACGCTGAAGCAGTGGGCGGCCGCGAGCCGCTCCCCGGGCTGCGCGGTTTCGATCCGGCTTGCGGCGTGGCGGGTCATTGAGTACCGTCCCGCGACTTTTGCAGCCCCCGACGAACCCCGCAGCGATGGCCACCCCGAACTCATCCGCCTATGGCGCCGAGCAGATCGAAGTCCTTTCCGGCCTCGATCCGGTTCGCAAGCGTCCCGGCATGTACACCGACACCGCGCGCCCGAACCATCTGGCCCAGGAAGTCATCGACAACTCGGTCGACGAAGCGCTGGCGGGTCACGCCAAACGCATCGACGTGGTGCTGCTCGCCGACGGCTCGCTGAAAGTCAGTGACGACGGCCGCGGCATGCCGGTCGATATCCACCCCGAGCACGGCGTGTCCGGTGTCGAACTGATCCTGACCAAGCTGCACTCGGGTGCGAAGTTCTCGAACAAGGCCTACGGCTTTTCCGGCGGCCTGCACGGCGTCGGCGTGTCGGTGGTCAATGCGCTGTCGAAGAAGCTCGAAGTGCGCGTGGTCCGCGGTGGCGGCGAATTCCTGATCGGCTTCGCCGACGGCCACAAGGCCAGCGAGCTGACCCGGATCGGCGATGCGCCGACGCGCAAGTCCGGCACCACCGTGCACTTCTGGCCGGACGAGCAGTACTTCGATTCGCCGAAGTTCTCGGTGCCGCGCCTGAAGCAGGTGCTGCGCGCCAAGGCCGTGCTGTGCCCGAACCTGAAGGTCACGCTGGACGACCAGATCAACGGCGAGCAGACCGTCTGGCAGTACGAGAACGGCCTGCTCGACTACCTGAAGGACGCGCTGAACGGTGCGGAGGTGCTGCCGGCCCATCCCTTCGTCGGCAAGTTCACCGCCAAGCGCGAGGAAGCCGAATGGGCGCTGTGCTGGGTCGCTTCGGGCCCGGAAGCGGTTGCCGAGTCGTACGTGAACCTGATTCCGACCGCCCAGGGCGGCACCCATGTCAACGGTCTGCGCACCGGCCTGACCGAAGCGATCCGCGAGTTCTGCGAGTTCCGCAACCTGTTGCCGCGCGGCCTGAAGCTGTCGCCGGAAGACGTCTGGGCCGGCTGCAGCTACGTGCTCAGCATCAAGATGCTCGACCCGCAGTTCGCCGGCCAGACCAAGGAGCGGCTGTCGTCGCGCGAAACCGCCGCCTTCGTCCAGGGCGTGGTCCACGACAGCTTCAGCGTCTGGCTGAACCAGCATCCGCAGGAGGGCGAGCAGGTCGCCCAGCTGGTGATCGCCAACGCCAATGCGCGGATGAAGCTGGCCAAGCAGGTGGTCCGCAAGAAGATCACCAGCGGACCGGCACTGCCGGGCAAGCTGGCCGACTGCGTGCTGACCGACCTCAACCAGACCGAGCTGTTCCTGGTCGAAGGCGATTCCGCTGGCGGCTCGGCCAAGCAGGCCCGCGATCGCGATACCCAGGCGATCATGCCGTTGCGCGGCAAGATCCTGAATTCCTGGGAAGTCGATGCCAACGAAGCGCTGGCGTCGAACGAAATCCACGACATCAGCGTCGCCATCGGCGTCGATCCGGGCTCGAAAGATCTGACCGGCCTGCGCTACGGCAAGATCTGCGTGCTCGCCGATGCCGACTCCGACGGCCTGCACATCGCCACGCTTCTTTGCGCGCTGTTCCTCAAGCACTACCGGCCGCTGGTCGCCGCCGGGCACGTCTACATCGCGATGCCGCCGCTGTTCCGCATCGACGCCGGCAAGCAGGTGTTCTACGCGCTCGACGAGGCCGAGAAGCAGGGCATCCTCGACCGCCTGCAGGCCGAAGGCAACAAGTCGAAGCTCAATGTCACGCGCTTCAAGGGCCTCGGCGAAATGAACCCGCTGCAGCTGCGCGAAACGACGATGAGCCGCGACACCCGGAGGCTGGTGCAGCTGACGCTCGATGGCGCGGTCGACACCGGCATTCCCGATGAGGAAGGGGCAGCAGCGCCGGTCACCGTCGACGCGATCATGGACATGATGCTGGCCAAGAAGCGCGCCGGCGACCGCAAGGCCTGGCTCGAAGAGAAGGGCGACAAGGCCGAGGTCTGATTCCGGCCATTGGCGCCGTTGGCTGCGGGTACCAACGCCTTGCCGATGCTGTTGCCGGCCGGCTCGTCCCCGGCGGTGATCACCCGTTCGGCCGACCACTGCAGCGGCGGCGAACCGGCCTCGTCCCGCATGGCGTCGTGGGAATCGGGCGCGGCCCGCGTCTGGTCCTGCGGCAAGGCCGCACCGGTCGCGGCCGGCACTGACGGCGCTTCGGCGCTGGCCGGCAGCGGCACCGACATGCCCGGCGGAAAGCGCTGGCTTGCCAGCGCGGACAGGCGGCGGAACGCGGCCGTCGTCTCGGGGCTCATTCGGGCGGGGGACGGCGGATCTTCTTCAGGCGGGCCATCGCACCGCGGCCGGCCTGCAGGCTTTCGCTGTAGCGGATCACCATCCGCTCGGTCTTCCAGCGGCCCTGACGCATGATCTCGGCACCGCTGAAGTTCGCCGCGATCAGGTCCTGCGCCGCACCGACGCGGGTGCTGTGGCCGGACACCAGGGTCGGGTCGATGCCGGCCTGCAGCGCCCGTTCCTTGAAGATGCGGGCGACATCGCGGTCCGACAGCGGCCTGGCGTAGCGATCGGCCCTGTTCGACTTCGGTACCGAGCGGAAAATCGGCCCATCGACCAGGCCGGCAATCGCCAGCCAGTCCCGGATCAGCGCCAGCGTTTCCGGCGACAGGTACTGCAGGAAGCCGCTGCCTTCCTGGTCGGTCTTGCTGTTCGGCAGGAAGATCCGGCCGGAGCCGTCGGCTTCCTCGGACAGGTCCTCGATCCGCAGCACGATCAGTTCCGAGCGCCGGAACATGGTCTCGAACGCGGTCGACACCAGCGCGGCGTCGCGGACATCGCGCGGATTGCCGAGATCCAGCACGGCGATGATCCTGTCGATGTCGTCCAGCGTCAGGCCCCGGGCCTGGCGCTGGCGGGCGCTCAGATGCTCGCGACGCAGGCCGCGCCACATCAGCCGGGCTTCCATCGAGTCCATCGGCGACGGCAGCTCGGCCAGCCGATGGACCACGGTCAAGGTGGCGAGGTAGTGATCGATGGTCGCGCGCTTGCGGCCGGCGGCAATCCGTTCCATCACGAAAGCGCGCAGCGCCGCCACGCTGGCCGGCAGCGGCACGTGGCCTTCACGGGTGCAGAACTCGGTCCAGACCCGCCAGTCGGCCCGCCAGCTCTTCAGCGTGTTCGGCGCGTAGGCGATCTTCAGGTCGTCGGCCATCGCCCGCAGCCGGTCGACCGCACCGTTCGGCGTCTGCGCCAGCAGTTCGGTCACCGCGCCATGACGGCTGAAGGCGGAATCCGGTCGGGTTTCGGGCTTGTTCACGCGGCGGCAGGGCAAGGGGGACGGCGACAGGAAACGGCGCACCGCGATTGTCCACGATCCGCGCGGCAGCCTGGCCGCCGATCCGCTTTGCCGCCGTGTCGCCGGGCTCGCAGGGCGCGGTCCGGCGCCGGGGTTCGATTATTAGTGTCGATCGAAAGAATATAAAGAAGCGATTTCTTATTCATTACAGTAGCGACCGGCTCCGACTGCACCCCTCCCGTGCTCATCCGCTTTCCATCGCGCCAGCTCGTCGTGCTGCTCGCCCTCCTGCTGGGGCTGACCGGCTGCCGGGACGCCCGCGCACCTTCGACCAGGCTCGACATCGAGATCAGTCACGTCGCCGGCGCGGCCGTGCTGGAGAAGGGCGGCGAGATCATCACGCCGGCCGGCGAAGTGCTGAAAGTCGCCAAGCTGCAGTACTACCTGTCGAACCTTCGCCTGCTGCGGCCGGACGGCAGCGGGTGGACGCCGAGCCATGATCCGAAGACCTCCGACGGCTACTGGCTGGTCGATCTCGCCAAGCCGGAGACCCAGCGCTTCGAGATCCGCGGTGCGCCGGCAGGCGAATACACCGGCATCGAGCTGCTGATCGGCGTTGATGCCGCCCGCAACACCGCGGGTGCCCAGACCGGCACGCTCGATCCGGCGCTCGGCATGTTCTGGACCTGGGCGACCGGCTACATTCATTTCAAGCTCGAAGGCCAGTCGCCGGCGTCGACCGAAGCCGGGCAGGCGGTGACCCTGCATCTCGGCGGTGACGGCCTGCAGCGCAGCGTGTTCCTGCCGTTTGCGCCCAAGCCGTTGCGCCTGTCGCCGGAACTACGCGCGACCGTGCACCTGCACGCCGATCTCGCGGCCCTGCTCGGTGGCGAGCCGCCGGTGTCGTTCGCGAAGGCGGCGCTGGTCATGCAGGCGGCGGAAGGTCGGGTGCTGGCCGCTCGGCTGCCGGAGTTCCTGAAGCTCGATCACCTGCATCACGAGCCGTTCGCAAGCGCGGCGCACTGATGCACGGGTCACGACCGGACGGGCGCCGCGGCGCCGGCCAGGTGTCGCTGCTGGCGGCGCTGGTCCTGCTGGCGATCGCTGCGCTGGCGCTCGATGCGCGCGGCGGCATCGGCCTGCTCGGCGAGCAGCTGGCGCTGCTGCGAACGCCGAGTTTCACGGTGCCGGACGGCTGGCCGCAGCCGGTCTACGACTTCCGCGACAACCCGATCACCGCCGCCGGCTTCGCGCTCGGTCGCGAGCTGTTCTACGACCCCCGGCTGTCGCGCGATGGCAGCATCGCCTGCGCCAGCTGCCATCAGCAGTTCGCGGCGTTCGCGCACTACGATCATCCGGTCAGCCACGGCATCGGCAACCGCAACGGCAGCCGCAATGCGCCGGGTCTTTACAACCTCGCCTGGCTGCCGCAGCTGATGTGGGACGGCTCGGCGCACAACCTCGAAGTACAGCCGCTCGGCCCGATCGCCAATCCGGTCGAGATGGACGCCCGGCTGCCGGATCTGCTCGACCGGCTGCGCGCCGATCCGCACTACCGGCAGCGCTTCGAGGCCGCATTCGGCACGCCGGACATCGATAGCCAGCGGATGCTCAGGGCACTGGCCCAGTTCACCGGCACTCTGCTGTCGGCCGACAGCCGCTACGACCGCTACCTGCGCGGCGACACGGACGCGCTGGCCGCGACCGAGCAGGCCGGCCTCGCCGCGTTCCGCCGCCACTGCAGCGCCTGCCACGCCGAACCGCTGTTCAGCGATTTCAGCTACCGCGACAACGGCCTCGACGCGCTGCCGCGCGATGCCGGCCGTGCCACGGTCACCGCGCGCGACGACGACCGTGGCCGCTTCCGGGTGCCGAGCCTGCGCAACATCGGCCTGAGCCCGCCGTACATGCACGACGGCCGTTTCGACACGCTGGCGCAGGTCGTCGATCACTACCGCAGCGGCGTGGCGGCCAGCGAGCGGGTCGATCCGGTCCTGCGCGGCGGCCTGCCGATCAGCGACGCCGAGCGCTCGGCGCTGCTGGCTTTCCTGAACACGCTCGACGATCCGGCGTTCACGCACGACGTGCGGTTCGCCGACCCGGCGCGGCGACGCTAGGCGCCGCGGTCGGTGTTCCGTTCCCTGCTCGAAGCGAGCCTGCGCCACCGCGCGCTGGTGATCGCGCTGGCGATCGCGCTGATCGGCATCGGCCTGTTCGAGGCCTCCCGCCTGCCGGTCGACGTGCTGCCCGACCTGACCCGGCCGACCGTCGCCGTGCAGATCGAAGCCCCGGGTTTCGCGGTTGTCGATGTCGAGACCCAGGTCGCCTATCCGCTGGAAACCGCGCTCAGCGGCCTGCCCGGCATCAACCGGCTGCGCTCGCTGTCGACCGCCGGGCTGGCGATCGTCTACGCCGAGTTCGACTGGGATTCCGACCTCTACCGCAGCCGGCAGCTGGTCGCCGAACGGCTGGAAGCCGCGCGCGGCCAGTGGCCGGAAGGGCTGGTGCCGCGGATCGGCCCGCCGACCTCGCTGATGGGCGAGATCCTGCTGGTGGCGCTGCAGGCCGACGGCGCCGAGGCCGATCCGCGGACGCTGCGCAGCCATGCCGACTGGGTCCTGCGCCCGGCGCTGCTGGCGGTACCGGGGGTGGCGCAGGTACTGGCGATCGGCGGCGAGATCCGCCAGTACGAAGTGCAGCCGGACCCGGCGCGGATGCGCCTGTTCGGCGTCAGCCTCGACGAGCTGCAGGCCGCCCTGCGGGGCTACGGCCAGAATCTCGGTGGCGGCCTGATCGAATCGGGCGGGCAGGAAGTCGCGGTGCGTGCCGCCGGCAAGCCATTCGCATTCGATGAGCTGGCGCAGGTCGCGGTGGCCAGGAAGGGAGCCGCCGTGGTGCGGGTCGGGCAGGTGGCGGATCTCGCCGTCGGCCATCGCTTTCCGCGCGGCGCCGCCGGCGCCAACGGTCGCGCGGCGGTGATCCTGGCAATCCAGAAGCAGCCCGGCATCGACACCCTGGCGCTGACCGAGGCGCTGGACGCGAAGCTGGTCGCGCTCGATGCCAGCCTGCCGGCCGGCAGCCGGCGGCTGACCGTGTTCCGGCAGGCCGATTTCATCCGTCATTCGGTCGACAACGTGCTCGACGCGCTGCGCGATGGCGCGGTGATCGTCGCGATCATCCTGTTCGTGTTCCTGCTCAGCGGTCGCGCCACGCTGATCGCGCTGACCGCGATTCCGCTGTCGGTGCTGGCGGCGATCCTGGCGCTGACCGCGCTGGGCCTGTCGATCAACACGATGACCCTGGGTGGCCTGGCGATCGCGGTCGGCGAGCTGGTCGACGACGCGGTGGTCGGCGTCGAGAACGTGGTCCGCCGGCTGCGCCAGCGGCCCGCGAGCGGCGCGGCGCTGATCGCGACGGTCGGCCGCGCCACCCTCGAAGTGCGCTCGGGCATCCTCTACGCGACCCTGCTGATCGTGCTGGTGTTCGTGCCGCTGTTCGCGCTCGGCGGCGTCGAGGGCCGACTGTTCGCGCCGCTCGGCATCGCCTACATCGTGGCGATCCTCGGCAGTCTGGTGGTGGCGATCACGGTGACGCCGGTGCTGTGTTCGGGCCTGTTCGGACAGGCCGCGCACCTGCCGGTCGAGCCGCGCTGGCTGCTGGCGCTGAAAGCCGGCTATCTGCGGCTGCTCGGCCGGGTGCTGGCGCGGCCGCGCGCGGTGCTGGCCGGCACCGGCCTGCTGCTGCTCGCCAGCCTGCTGCTGGCCGCGCAGCTGCCGCGCAGCTTCCTGCCGCCGTTCAACGAAGGCACCCTGACCATCAACCTGATCGCCGAGCCCGGCATCGCGCTCGGCGAATCGGACCGGCTCGGCCGGATCGCCGAGAACCTGATTCTCGAGGTGCCGGAAGTGGCCGCCGTCGGTCGGCGTACCGGCCGTGCCGAGGCCGACGAGCATGCCGAGGGCGTGCATTACTCGGAACTCGACGTCAGCCTGCAGAACCGCGCTGGGGGCCGGCCGCATGGCGAGATCAGCGCCGACATCCGCGCCCGGCTCGCCGTGCTGCCGGCGGCGGTGTCGATCGGCCAGCCGATCTCGCATCGCCTCGACCATCTGCTGTCCGGCGTGCGGGCGCCGCTGGTGGTCAAGGTGTTCGGGCCGGATCTGCCGACGCTGCGGCGGCTGGCGACCGAGGTGCAGGCGACGCTGGCCGCGCTCGACGGCCTTGCCGACGTGCTGATCGAGCCGCAGCTGGACACGCCGCAGTTCGAGATCGACCTCGATGCCCGGGCCGCCGCCGATGCCGGCATTTCGCCGGCCCGCGCGCAGTCGGCGATCAATGCCCTGACCGTCGGCAGCCGGCTGGCGCAGATCGTCGAAGGCGAGGCGCGGACCGAACTGCTGCTGCGCCTGCCGGACAGCGCGCGCAACGAGGCATCGCTGGAAGACCTGCAGATCGACGGGCCGGCCGGCCCGGCGCCGCTGAGCTGGCTGGCGGAATTCCGGCACGGTGCGGCGCCGAACCAGATCCTGCGCGAGCACCTGCAGCGGCGCATCGCGATCACCGCGTTCCCGGCGGACCACGGCTTCGATGCCGCTGCCGCGCAGGCCGCGCGCAGGCTGGCCGACCTGACGCTGCCGCCCGGCTACCGGGTGGTGCTCGAAGGTCAGGCGGCGTCGCGATCGGCGGCCACCCGGAAGATCGCCGCGCTGGGCTTGCTGTCGCTGCTGCTGATGGCGGCGGTGCTGTACGGCCGCTACGGATCGCTGGCGCTGACCGCGATCATCCTCGGCAACGTGCCGCTGGCCTTGATCGGCGGCGTGGCGGCGCTGACGGTGACCGGCACGCCGCTGTCGGTCGCCAGCCTGATCGGCTTCGTCACCCTGGCCGGCATCGCCGCCCGCAACGGCATCCTGAAGATCAGTCATTACCTGACCCTGGCCCGCGACGAGGGCGAGCCGTTTGGCACGGCGCTGATCCTGCGCGGCTCGGCCGAACGGCTGACGCCGGTGCTGATGACCGCGCTGATCGCCGCGCTGTCGCTGACGCCGCTGATGCTCGATGGCGGTGCGCCGGGCAAGGAAATCCTGCATCCGGTGGCGCTGGTGATCTTCGGCGGCCTGCTGTCGTCGACCCTGCTCGACAGTTTCGTGACGCCGCTGCTGTTCCTGCTGCTGGGACGGGAGGCCGCCGGACAGCGCTGTCAGCGCGACGCACGGGCCTGATTGCTTATCGCCTTTCCGGCTTAGGTAAGACCAAAAGATTTTGAGACTTCGGCTTAATAACCTGACGTTAATAAGTTATTTGAAATTTTTCTTTAAAAACACCTATCAAAACGTAATTTTTAAAACCTAATCCGCGCGATCCCTTGCGAAATAATATATCCAGAACCACTCGTCAGAAGAACTTAAAACAATAGGATACGCGGGCTTGGGCTCCGTCAATTGATTGTCGCGCCAATAAAATGCCGATCAATCGATCAAGCCTGGGAAAACCTCGAAAAAGCATATTTTCAGAGTTCACCAAAGTCATGGGAGATGTTCACGTGAAGCAAGACAATCGACAGCGCAAGCTGGGCGGAGTCGCTTCGGCAATCGCGATGGCGGCAGCCGTCGTGGCCGCCGGCGCCCCCGTTCAGGCTGAAGCGCAGTTGCTGCAGCGTCTGCTGGGTGGCAACACCAGCAGTCCCGCTGCACCTGCTGCAAACAACGGGCTGCTGAAGACCCTGTTGCCCCGCAACCAGACGCCGGCTGCGGGTGCCCCGGCGGCCATCAACAAGTACACCAACCAGATCATTCCGAACGGCTCGGTACTGCTGGTCTGGAGCGGTGACGGCTGCTCGACGCCGGTCTGCAACCCGCAGACCGCGCAGGACTTCCTGGCCGTCGTCGACGTCGAGCCGAACTCGACGACCTACGGCAACGTGATCTGGACGGCCGAGCTGCCGAAGGTGCTGCTGTCGAACATCCTGCCGGTCGCGACCTCGGGCGCGGCGACGGATTCGCACAACGATCCGCACCACATGCTCAGCTACACCTCGTACATCTCCGGCGGTGGCGACGGCCTGCAGGCCGGGCGCAAGTACCAGTTCGCCGGCGGCGTGATCTCGAAGAACGTGTTCCGCTTCGACGTGACCTCGGTCCGCAGCATCGGCAAGGCCGATCTCGCGGTCTGCGGTACCCAGGTGCGCCGTTCCTCGCTGACCGACGATTTCGTGGTCATGCCGTCGACGACGGGCAACCACAAGATCCTCTACACCTACATGTCGAACTACGTGTACGGCCCGGGCGGCTCGGTCACGGAAATCGAACCGGATCGCGTGGCCCCGACCGCGCTCGGCGTCTGCCTGGCCACCGCACCGGCCGTGCTGCCGCTGCTGGAATCGGTGCAGGTCGGCGGCCTGATCGGCAACATCCCCGGCCTGATCACCGACGACACCAACCTGCTCGGCCACACCGGCATCACCGAATACGGTGCCGCCGTGCGTGCCAACCAGCCGCGCAACCCGACCAACTACACGAGCTATCCGGACCTGCGTCCGTCGCGTCGCGTCAACCAGGGTGCGTTCTACCTGGGCAACGACGACGTCGGCATCGAAGCGCTGCCGCACGGCATGGGTCTGACCTATGACGGCAAGTATCTGGTGTCGTCCGACTACGCCGTCGCGGCGTCGATCGGCGCCGCCGCGATCAACGGTGCGTTGCGCGGCCTCTGCAACCAGGGCGCGTTCAACGGCGGCACCGGCAACGGCAGCCCGCTGGGCGTCTGCGGTTCGACCTTCGGCTCGTCGGTGCGCGTCTTCGAGACCAGCTACAAGTACAACCGCGGCAAGACCCGTGACTCGCTGAAGCAGGCGAACGTCTACGCGTCGAACCCGTACGTCCGTTCGGTCTCGGCCGTGCCGGATGGTCCGCGCGAGGAACTGGTGCTGTTCCATGAAGAGAACGAAGGCCTGATGCCGTTCGGCCTGCCGCACCAGTCGCATCACTGCAAGAACCAGAAGGGCTGGGTCGATCTGAACGATCCGACCTACGACTCGGCGATCACCCCGGCCGGTCTGGCCGCGAACGCCTCGTCGCCGGTCGACATCGATGACTGCCAGCCGGGCGATCCGAACTACGTGCCGCACGATGGCGCGTTCACCGGCGCGATGTGCGGCGGCACGCTGTACTACAGCCCGAACATCCGCATCTCCGGTACCCAGACCAACGTGTTCGGCGGCAAGGGTCCGTACTGGCGTGCGGTCTATGACGTCGGTCCGTGCCCGGGCGTGTCGTACTTCAGCATCTCCGACGACGATCGCTTCCTGATCCAGCCGATCTCCGGTATCGAAAGCCCGGCCTCGATCGATCCGGTCGGCGCCGTCGAGTTCGATCGCGACTATCCGCGCGAGCACAGCCGTCGTCTGCTGACCATCGACATCCGTCCGCTGCTGGCCAAGGGCCGTGCGGAAACGGTGGCCACGGCGATCGCCTGCGACTTCCCGCCGCCGGACCGCAACCGTGCGTCGAAGAGCTCGCTCGGTGCGCTGGCCCAGCGTGCGGACCTGTCGGGTGGCATCTCCGGCGCGTTCAACATCCTGAAGCACAACAACGAAGCGGCGGATTGCCCGCGTGTCCGCGGCGCGGTCGGTCAGTTCGAAACCGGTCCGACCGGCGTCGGCCTGGCGACCACCCTGTCGTCGAACGTGTCGCAGCTCGGCACCGGCTACCTGCGTGCTGCGCAGGTCATCGAGGAGGTCACCGCGCTGAATCCGGGCGGCATCCTGCTCGACAAGACCAAGACCGGCGGCGAGCCGTCGGGCGTCACCGGCGGTGGTCCGGGCAGCGGTAATCTCAACAGCCTGCAGAACCTGTACACCCACGGCGGTCCGCACTTCACGGTCATCGATCGCGTCGGTTTCCAGAAGACGCCGAGCAACGAAGGTGGCTACCTCGACCTGCGTCCGAAGGACAACGGCTCGGGCATCGGCGTGCCGCGTGATGCCGTGGTCGGTGCGGCGCCGGCCACCGGCGTGCAGCGCTACGCCTTCATCCAGTACTTCGTCGAGCTGAACCACGTCCCGGGTCCGGGTACCGGTTCGGACGGCGACCGTACGATCTGCCTTGCCAAGTACGACCGCCGCACCGGCGCCACCGTGCTTGACACGACCTTCACCGATGAACTGCTCGGCACGCCGTGCGTCGACTTCGACTCCGCTGCCCGTGACGCCTGGCTGTGGCCGGGTGCCCGCGGCAAGAAGGGTTCGGCGAAGCCGCACTCGGCGGTGTTCGAACGTGACGGTGCCGCGCTGTTCGGCCCGGGCTACTACCCGGCCGCGCCGCTGGACGTCGATGGCACGCGGTAATTGATGTCCTGGATGCCTTCTCCGGGGAAAGCCGGGGAAGGACCCCGGCAGTCGCGACCTCCGTCGCGGCTGCCGGCTGTCTGGGCGCGGTGGTGTCCGCTCGTCCTCGACGATGCGCCGCCGCCGCCCGACCCCTCCCCCGCACGCGGGGGAGGGCTTTTTTTATTGATCGTCACCGGAGTACCACCTCGATGTCGCAGTTTCCGTTTTCCCGCTTCAAGCAGGCGCTGGTCGTGGCCGGCCTTTTCGCTGTCGCCGGCTTCGTTCACGCCCAGGCCAGGTCGACGTCGCCGGCCGATGCCGGGCTCGCCGTCGACGTGTCCGTCAACGGCAGGCCGATCACCCGCAATCACATCACCCTGATGGGCGCCAATTTCACCCAGGATCATCAGGCCCCGGGGCCGGAAGCCCAGGCGGCAGCCCGCGCTGAACTGATCACCCAGGAAGTGCTGGCCCAGGCCGCGCTGAAGGAAGGTCTCGACAAGAAGCCGGTGGTCGCCGACCAGATCGCCTTCCAGGAGCGGGCGATCCTGTCGCGCGCCTATCTGGAGGATTACTTCATCAGGAATCCGGTGACCGACGAGACGCTGAAGACCAGCTACGACTTCTCCGTCGCCAGCGGCAAGCTCACCGAGTACAAGGTTCGCCACATCCTGGTGAACGACCTGCCGAAGGCCGAGGAACTGGCCGCGCGGCTGGCCAAGGGCGAGGACTTCGTCGCCGTCGCCAAGGTCGAAACCCTGGATCCGGGCGGCCAGAGCACCGGCGGCGATCTCGGCTGGTTCCGGCCGGACATCTTCGTCGACGCCAGCTTTGCCAAGGCCGTGCAGGGCCTGAAGAAGGGCGAGGTCACCAAGCTGCCGGTGCGCAGCCGCTTCGGCTGGCATCTGATCAAGCTCGAGGACGGTCCGCGTCCGGTCGCCAGCGCCGCGAAGTGGGACCAGCTCGACGATCCGGTCAAGCAGTCGCTGCGCCAGCGCGCGGCCCAGGCCCGTCTCGAGGCGCTGACCGAAGGCCTGACCAGCAAGGCGAAGATCGCCGGTCCGGGGCTGGCTGCGGCGACCGCGACCGCCGCCGGCGGCAAGAGCAAGAGCGCGCCCTGAAGCGCTGCCATTCCCCATCACGAGAGAAGACGCAGATGATCCGATTCCCCTTCAACAAGACCGCGATGGCGATTGCCGCGGCGCTGCTGCTGTCCGCCTGCGCGCAGCAGGCGGCGAAGCCGGAGGCCGCTGCGGCGGTGCCGGCGGACGACCCGTCGAAGCGCGTGCCGCCGACCCTGGCGACCCTGGACCCGTCGACCTTGTCCGAGGAAGACCGCATTGGCCTGACCACGCACTTCGCGCGGATCGGCGACCTCGCCGCGCTGAAGCGGATGCTCGACGCCGGCGTCGACGTCAACAGCCGGGATACGCTGGACCAGACGCCGCTGATCGCGGCGGTCAGCCAGAACTCGCTGGCGGCGGTCACCGAAGTGCTCAAGCGCGGTGCCAAGCTCGACATCGTCGACAAGGCCGGCTGGGCGCCGCTGCATTTCGCAACCTTCTTCAGCGACCAGACCGAGGTGATGAAGGCGCTGCTCGACGCCGGCGCCGACGTCAACGCCCGGAACGATCGCGGCATCACCGCGCTGTACTTCGCGGCCGCCACCGGCCACGAAGCGCAGGTCAAGCTGCTGCTGGCGCGCGGCGCGGATCGCAGGATCGCCTCGAAGACCGGCTGGACGCCGCTGCGCATCACCAAGGTCAAGGGCATCGAGCCGATCGTCAAGCTGCTCGATCCGGACGGCAAGGGCGATGGCAGCCCGGAGCCGGCGCCGGTGTCCGCCAGCGAAGCGCCGGCCGTGGCCGGCGGCTCCTGATCCGAAACCGATGACGCCGCCTCGTCGCAGCCTGATCGGTGCGTGGCTGCTGGCCGCGTCGACCGCGGCCGGCGCGCACGAAGGTCATCGGCATGCCGAGCCGCTGCCGCCTTCGGCGCAGCCTGCGCCCCGCTCGGCGCCGGCGGGGCTTGCGCCGCGCAGCAGCCGGCCGGCGCGGGTGATTGCCGATGCCCGGAAATCGGTGGTCGTCGCTGCGCCGGAGGCTGGCGTGCTGGAAGCGCCTACGGGTGGTTTCAAGCGGGCCGGCCAGACGGTGCAGGCCGGCGAGCTGCTGGGCCGGCTGCGGCCGGCGACGCCGCAGGCGCAGCGCCGGGAGATCGAGGCGCAGCTGGTCGATGCGCGCCGCGACACCACACTCGGCGCGCTGCAGATCGATCGCTACGGCATCACCGAGGCGCAACGCTTCGACATCAGCCTGCCGACCCAGACCTTGCAGATCCTGACCGATTACAACGCTGCCAAGACCCGGCGCGCGCAGCTCGAAACCAGCCTCGACGGCCAGGTGGAAATCCGGGCGCCGCGCAGTGGCCGGATACTGCGCAGCGATGCCGATGCCAGCCGTCAGCTGGCGCCGGGCGAAGCGCTGTTCACCATCCAGTCGGACCGCGATGCACTGGCGGTGGAGATGCGCGTCGCCGACGACGGCTTCACGGCACCGCCGTCCGCGGTGGCGGTGCTCGGCGACGGCCGCGAATTGCCGCTGACCCGCATCGGCAACGGCTTCGATCTGGCGCAGCGCGCCCACGTCAGCCTCTACGCGCTGCTGGAGGCCGCGCCGGACCTGGTGGTCAACCAGCGGCTGCAGGTGCAATGGCCGACGACCGGAGGCAGTGGTCGATGAAGCCGGACTATCCGCGTCGGCTGCTGCTGGCGCTCGCCGTCGCCGGCCTGAGCGCGTCGGCGCATGACGGCGAGGTTCATCGTGATCCGGCCGACGCTGCCCCGGCGGCGGTCCGGGATTTCACGCTGCAGCGTCCGATATGGCTGGCCGACGGCAGCCTGCGGGTCAGCAAGGCGCTGCAGGTGCGCATGAACATCCGCAGCCAGCCGTGGTCGGCAGCGATGCAGGCGCTGGCCAGCCAGCGTCTGGCCGCCGAGGTACAGGCCCAGCCCGATGCCGCGCTCGCCGTGGTCGCCATTGAACGCGGCAGGCTCGAAGCCCCGGACGGCGGCTGGCTGCTGCCGGGCCAGCAGGTCAGGGCCGGGCAGCTGCTCGCCTGGTTGCGACCGCAGCTCAGCCAGCAGGAGCGGTCCGATCGCCGGGCCCGGCTGGCCAGGCTGGAGGCCGAACTGGCGATCGTCGAGGTCAATGTCGAGCGCCAGCAGCTGCAGAGCGCGGTCAACGTCGAGGCCGGCGGTGTGGCCAGCGGCAACATCTGGGTCGAGAAGTACCTCGCCGAACGCGACGCGATGCGCGGCAATCGCGATCTGCTGGCGCAGAGCCTCGACGACCGCATCGCCTTGCGGGCGCCGCATGCCGGGCGCGTGCTCGATGTCGCCGCCGCGCCCGGTGCCGTCGTCGAGGCCGGTGCCGCGGTGCTGCGGCTGTCGGACAGCGATGCCCTGCAGCTGCTCGCGGTCCACCAGCAGGCGGGGCTCGGCGCGCGCATCGCGACGGCGCGCCTGAGCGACGGCAGCCTGCTGCTGCCGCGCGGCGAGGAACCGCTGGCCGACGGCAGCGGCTGGCGGCTGCGTTTCGATGTCCCGGCCGGGCATGCGCGGCTGATCGCCGGTCAGGTGGTGCGACTCGACGTCGCGATCCGGCCGCCGGCGGGTGCCGTCGCCATTCCCGCTGGCGCCTGCGTGGGCCGGGGCGATGCCGCCGAGGTGTGGATGCAGCGCGGCGACGAGCGCTTCGAAGTGCGCCGTCTGCCGTCCTGCCAGCCGGCGCGCGGCACGGCCGCGGCGCTGGCGCTGGTCGACGGCGATCGCCTGGTGACCGAAGGCGCGGCGCTGCTCAGCCGCTATCGCTGACCGGCAGCGGCCGGTGGCTTGCCGGCCGGCGCCACCGTACGGCCATGGCCGTCTGCACGGCTGCTCCGGGGCTCGCGCGTGCCGGTTGCGGCGGCCGGCGTCGGTGGCTGTGCTGCCACCGCTGCCTTCGATGCGATCGTGCCGGGCGGGCGCGCCGCCGTCGCTGCAGGCGTCGCAGCCCTGGCGGTCGGTGACGATGCGGCTGAGGCCGGTGCAGGCGCTGCAGCGGCCAGGCGCCGATCGCCGCCACTGCGTGGCTTCGGGTTCGGCGCATTGCCGCCGCTGCCATCGACGGCCGTTGCGGCGGACTCAAGCTTCGGAGCTGGCTTCGCTGCCGCTGCCCGGGCTGCTGCGGGAAGCGAAGCAGCCAGAGCCAGCGCAGGAATCCTGGCCGCCGAAGGCTGCGGCTTGGCCTTGCCGGCGGCCGGCGGCTGCGGATCGCCGCCGCCGCGCGGCGCCGGGTTCGACAGGTTGCCGCTGCCGGCGCCAGCCAGTGTTCCCGGCGGCTTCGGCTTCGGGACCGGCTTCGCCTTCGCTTTGGCCTTGGCCTTCGGCGAAGGATTCGCCTGCTTTCCTGCGGGCCCCGGCTCATTCCTGCCGCTGCCGGCAGGCAGGCAGCGCCGCCCGCTGTAGATCGCCAGCGCGGCGATCTGGTTCGCCTCCTTGCGCACGCCGACCAGCTTGGCGTCGCAACCCTTCACGCAGATCGACGGCGGCGCCGTCGTGCGGTTGAGCACGACCGAGGCGGCTGGCTGATGGATCTTGACGTCGCATCGCAGCGGCTTGGTCGCCAGCTTCGGGGCGGTGGTCCTGGCAGCGGCGATCGCGGTGGTCGCCGTCATGGCGACCACGGCGATCAGGGCCTGCGCGCGGGTCAGCATCGGGAACAGTCGTCCGGGGGCATCGGGCGCGGATTGCGCCCGGTGCGTATTGGAACCCGAACCATCAGTCATCGGGAACCGCCCCGCATGAAAGGCATCGGCGACCCGCCCGGCGCAGCCGGAACGGCCGCCGATATCGGCCGCTTCAGCGGATGTCGTAGCTCATGGTCACGCCGACGATGCGCGGCTGGCCGGCGTAGGCGAACGCGGTGTCGCCGAGATTGACCACCGAGGCGCGGTAGAACTCGTTGGTCAGGTTGCGGGCGAAGGCGGTGACCTGCCAGTGCTGTCCTGGCGCCGAGAAGCCGAGCCGCAGGTCGACGATCTGGTGTTCGTTCAGCGTGAAGAACGGGTCGCCTTCGAGCGTCGAGTTGGTGGCACCGGTGTGGCTCCAGGTGACGCCCGGCGACACGTTCAGCGCATCGGCGACGGTGAACGTGTAGTTGGCGAGCACGCTGGCCTGCAGGCGCGGCGCATAGTTGAACGGCCGGCCGGCGAAGTCGAAATCGGCACCGGTGGCGGTCAGGCCGACGAACTCGATCACCTTGGTGCGCACGTAGGAGCCGAGCGCGGTGATGTTCAGGTTGCGGATCGGCAGCCAGGTCGCGGTGATCTCGCCACCCTGCACGCGGGACTTCGGCACGTTCTGCAGATACTGAAGGTTGCCGAAGATCGGGTCCGAGAAGTAGGTCAGCAGCTGCTTGTCCTTGTACTCGTACTGGAACGCGGCGCTGTTGATCTGCACGCGATTGCCGAACAGGCCGATCTTGGCGCCGACCTCGTAGGCATCGAGCCGCTCCTGGACCACCGGTGCCAGGCTCGCCTGGTCGACCGAGAACACGGTCGGGAAGCCGCCGGACTTGTAGCCGCGCGTGTATGAGCCGTAGAACAGCAGATCGTCGGTCGGGGTCCAGCTGAGCACGCCGCGATAGGCGAGGTTGTCCTGCTTCAGCTGACCGGCGACCAGTCCGGCATTGCCGTTGGCGTCGACGCTGCCGCACTCACCGGGCGTGACCACCGAATTGCCGCCGCGGGCGATGCTGGCGAAGGTGAACAGGGCGGACAGCGGCAGGATCGAATCGTTGTCGGCGTTCTCGTAGGTGCAGCCCTGGTAGCTCTGGGTTTCGCGCGAATAGCGGACGCCGGCGGTGAGCTTCAGGCTGTCGATGAACGCCCAGCTGGCATCGGCGAACACGCCGTTCGAGCGGGTCTGGCCGTCACCGCGCGCCGAGCCGCGGTTCAGCACCAGCGGTGTGAACAACGGCGGTGTCGAGCCGAACAAAGGGAAATTCAGGCTGTTGTCGGAAGCCCGACCCTCGCTGACGATGCCGTACTCGTCGTAGTTGGCATTGACGCCGACGATGAAGTCGGCCGACTCGCCGAGATTGCCCTCGAGGCGGATCTCGCCGGAGGTCGAGCGGATGTTGCCGGTCAGGAACTGGTCGATGTTCTCCAGATCGGTGCCGCCCTGCGGCAACGCCGAGCCGTCGCTGCGCACCTGCGAGAACGCGAACAGGCCGACCAGCCGGTAGTCCTCGCTGATCTGCCACTGCGGCTTCAGCGTGGCGTTCCAGAAGTTGTCGTTGAGGCCGAAGCCGCCGTCCGGGTTCCAGTCGCCGATCTTGCTGTTGTTGTTATTGGCGATGAACGGGTAGTCGCGCAGCCGCGGCGAAATCGCGGCGTTGCCGGGCAGCAGCGGATTCTGCGGCCGGATGTCGACGGCGAACGGCGCCTGCGGCTCGCTCTTGTCGAGCCAGCCGGACACCGCGAGGCGGATGCTGACGTCGTCGATCACGTCCCAGTCGACGATGCCGCGCGCCGCACGCTTGGACACCTTGCCGAGACGGTCGTCCGGGCGCGTGTTGCTGCGCTGCCAGCCGATCTGCGATTCGCTTAAGGCACCGGCAAGCCGCACGCGCACCGAATCGCCCAGCGGGCCGCTGATGAAGCCTTCGGTATCGAAGCGGCCGTAGCTGCCGCCGGTGGCTTCGAGGCCGGCGGCGAACTTCCGGGTCGGCTTGTTGGCGATGTAGTTGATGGTGCCGCCGGTGGAGTTGCGGCCGTACAGCGTGCCCTGCGGGCCCTTCAGCACTTCGACCCGGCGCAGGTCGAGGTTCGGCCCCTTGGTCATCACCGGATAGGGCAGGGCGACCTCGTCGAGGTAGACTCCGACCGTCGACTGGTTGGCGAAGCTGGAATCGGCGAAGCCGACACCGCGCAGCGTGTAGATCGGCGTGTTGAAGCCGGAATCGGCATAGGTGAAGCCGGCCACCAGCTTCGACAGCTCGCGGGTATCGCGCACGCCGACCGCCTTCAGATCGTCGCCGCCATAGGCGCTGATCGAGGTCGGGATGTCGTCGATGTAGCCATCGCGGCGGGTGGCGGTGACCACGATCTCTTCGATGCGGGTCACCGCCGGCCCGGCGGCCGGCGCTGCGGCGGTATCGGCACGGGTCGCAGTCGCTTCGGGAGTGGCTGCGACTGCGGCCGCCGCCGTGCCGTCGTCGACTGCGGCGGCGGTCTCCTGGGCGAGCACCGAAGCGCTCCACGGCGAGACGAGGCCGCCGATCGTGGCGGCGGAAACGAGGGTACGGAGCGTCTTCATCGGATCGGCGGCGGCTTAGCGTTTCTGGAGTGTCGGGAAGCGTTCGGCGACCAGCCGGCGGCGCTGTTCGGGGTCCTGGATCGCGGCCACGGTCTCGACGACATCACGCGTCAGGTGCGGCGCGAAGCGCTGGATGAAGTCGAACATGAAGCCGCGCAGGAACATGCCCTGGCGGAAGCCGATATGGGTGGTGCTCTGTTCGAACAGGTGGTCGACGGGGATGCTGATCAGGTCGGCATCGAGCGTCTCGTCGTGCGACATCGACGCGACGATGCCGATGCCGAGACCCAGGCGCACATAGGTCTTGATCACGTCGGCATCGACCGCGGTCAGGACCACATCGGGCCGCAGGCCCTGGGCGGCGAAGGCCTGGTCGAGCTTCGAGCGGCCGGTGAAGCCAAAGGTGTAGGTGATCACCGGATAGGCGGCGATCTCGGCCAGCGTCAGCGCCTGCGGACGGTCGCGGAACTGCTGGGCCAGCGGGTGCTCCGGCACCACCAGGATGCTGCGGTTCCAGTGGTAGCAGGGCAGCATGACCAGGTCGTCGAAATGCTCCAGCGCTTCGGTCGCGATCGCGAAATCGGCCGTGCCTTCGGCGGCCTGCTTGGCAATCTGCGGCGGACTGCCCTGATGCAGGTGCAGCGCCACCGACGGCCAGGCCTTGCGGAAGCCGCCGATCACCGGCGGCAGCGCGTAGCGGGCCTGGGTGTGGGTGGTGGCGACGCTGAGGTCGCCGCGATCGGCGGTGCGGAATTCCGAGGCGATGTTGCGGATGTTGTCCGCTTCCAGCAGCAGTCGGCGCGTGTATTCGAGGATGCGCTTGCCGGCCGGCGTGATCTCCGAAATGTGCTTGCCGTTGCGGATGAAGATGTCCACGCCCAGTTCCTCCTCGAGCAGGCGCACCTGCTTGGAGACGCCGGGCTGCGAGGTGAACAGTGCTTCCGCCGCGGCCGTGACGCTGAGGCCGCGTTTGGAGATTTCCATCACGTAGTGAAGCTGACGCAGTTTCATGACTGCATGTCCCTTTCAATGTTGTTGTCGGCGAGATCGGGCGCTTGCCGCGCGATCAGCAGAACGAGGCTTCGGTCGCGCGGTAGACGCCGTCGTGACCTTCCAGCGACAGCAGCTTGCGATCGACCCAGCGGGCGTTGCTGAGCCAGAGACCATTCCAGTCGAGGCCGTCGGCGCGGTGCAGCAGTTCGATGCGGCCCTCCGCCTCGTCGAGAAACACGATCCGGTTCTGCGGCCCCAGCCAGGCATCGAGGATGTGGCGGAAGTCGCGGTCGTAGATCAGCCGGCGGCGGTTGGCGAGGAACGGCCCGAGGTAGTCATGGACCAGATGCCAGGTATCCGAGCGCCCCGGCAGCCGCAGTTCGACATTCGCGGTGCCGTTGTGCATCAGGTACAGCCCGTGGCTGAGCTTGAACGGATGCAGGTTCTCGGCGTGCGAGGAGCCGCGGGTGCGACGCCGGAAGTGAAACGCGCAATTGCGTCCGGCGAACTGGTCGGCGAGCCGTGTGGCCAGTTCGACATCGGCGAAACCGCTGCGCTCGATGCGCGGCTTGCCATGGGCATCGAAGCCCATGAAGCCGAAGCCATCCGGGTTGTACTCGGCAGCGGATTGCAGGAGCGCGACCGGCGTGGTCGCCCCCTCGGGCTGATGAATGATCAGGCACATGGCGGCGGGCTCGAAGGCGAAGGAACGCGGCGCGGATCGCCGGCTCAGATCTTCGCGAGCATCACTTCGGTGGCCTTGAAGACCGCCAGCACTTCCGAACCGACCTGCAGGTTCAGGCTCTTGATCGAGCGCGTGGTGACGATCGAGGTGACGATGCCGGATTCGGTTTCGACGTCGACTTCGGACACGACCGGACCGAGGACGATCTCGACGATGCGGCCGGGAATCTGGTTCCTGCTGTTGATCGCGTGGATCACCATCACTTGCTCCAATGACGCCAGGGGTTAACGGAGCGTGAGGTTACGGGGGGATGTTTAGTATTTAAAGAAATATAAAATGCTTTTTATATGCCTTTATATCGAAAAAATTCGACCGAAACGGCGAGGTCGCGGATGCCGCCGATGCAGGCTCAGGCCAGCGTCAGCCCCAGCCCGGAAACGACGCCGCGAGACTCCCCGGCCTCGCTGCGCTGGCTGTCGAGCGTCACCAGCAGATCGCGAGCAAGTGCTTGCGCTTGCTGGCGAATTTCCGGCACGGCAGTGGTTTCCCAAAGCGCGCCCTTGCGCGGCGGTCCCAGCGTGAACAGGGTCGGCGACGCGCTGCCGTCCTGCTGCTGCAGCCGGCCGCCGGCGTCGGTCTGGAGACCGAGGCCGATGTCGTCGACGCTCGCCAGCCCCTGTTCGCGCAGCGTGTTCAGCAGAGGATGGTTGAGACGCCGGTAATTGCTGTCCGGACCGGTGCAGTTGACCACCCGCTGCACGCTGCGGACGACGACTTCCGTGCGGCCGCGCGGTCGCAGATGGACGTCGACGGCGTCGCCGCGCTCGACGAACGCCACCGGGCGGGCGGCCAGCACCTGCAACTGTCCCTTGTCGATCAGCCGTTGCACGGTTTCCAGGTTGCGTGGCGCCGCGCGATGCCGGTGGATGTCCCACCAGGTTCGCGCGTGGCGCAGGAAGCGCAGCTGCTCCGGCCGCGGCAGCCTTTGCCACAGCGTCTGTCCGTGCGGACGCAGCGCATCCATCACCGAACGCCAGTCGCCGCCGGCGGCCACGACCTGGGCGATCTCGGCCCGGATCAGCCGCATCAGCAGCCGTACTCGCGGCGCTGCCGTGCCGGGATCGAAGCCGAGTACATGGCGCGCCGCTGCCTGGTGCACACGCGGCAGCAGGCCGCGCCGCGACACCACATGGATGGCGCCGCGATGGCCGCGCTCGGCCAGCGAGGCGATCCAGTCGAGCGTGGTCAGGCCGGAGCCGACCAGCAGCACGGCGTCGTCGCGACGCAGTGAAATCAGTCCCTGCATCGACCAGGCATGGCTCTGGTACATCGGCGACGAATAGAACTGGCGGTCGTCGACCGGTGGATCAGCCGGGCCAGGATTGCCGATCGCCAGCACCACGCGATCGGCGTCGATCGTCGTGCCCGACGCCAGTCGCAGCGTCGTCCGTGGCGGGATCGCGGCGAAGCCGGTGACTTCGTCCTGGACGATTTCCAGACGCACATCGCGCTGCGCCTGATCGGCGGCGGCGGCCAGCACGTCACGCAGGTACTGCCCGTAGAGGCGGCGCGGCATGAAGGCGGCCGGATTGACCAGGGCGTCGTCGCCTCGGTATTCGGCGAGCCAGCGCAGGAAATGGCCCGGCTGATCCGGAAAGGCGCTCATCCCTTCGGCACGGACGTTCAGCAGATGCCGGTCCGACTGCTCGCGATAGGCGATACCGGCACCGGCGGTCTCCGCGCGCTCGATCAGCACGACCCGCAATGGCGACCTGGCTTCCCTGAGCAGGTGGGTCGCGACCATCGTGCCGCTGAAACCCGCGCCGACGATGGCGATGACGGGGCACGGTGCGCGTCTGGTCACGGCTGTTCCTGGCTGGAGGGTCAGCAGGATTATGAAAGCCGACAGCAGTGGAACGTATGACCAAATAAGGCGATGGAATAAATGCATATAGTTCTTTTTTGAATAAGAACCACAGCAAAGCAAGCTGATTGGCATCAAAGCGACAAGCGTTCGTGGCGGTCTCGCGCCAGCGCTGCGTTTGAGGGCGCGATGCGGCACGTGTCGCTCCGGCGATCGTTCGCGAGCGGCACCTTCGGTCAGCGGCGGGCAGCGCGACGCCGTTCGCTGCAGCCAACCCCGCGTCAGGCGCCGAGCCGCCGGCCGCCGTTGCGGGCGGCCGCGGGGTACCGCGCCACTCAGGCCGCCTTGCGTTCGATGACGGGCGATGACGCCGCCGCCCGCGACGGACGCAGCGCGACGATGCCGACGCCGAAAGTGCGCGCGCGCTTCCAGAATGCCGGACGGCCGGCGCCCTGCCTTGCGATCGGCCGCCCGCCGGCGGGCGCTGTGGCTTCGGCCCGCTCCGGAATGTCGAACAGGGTGACCACGGCGTCCGCCTCATCGCTTGACAGCAAAGGCAGCAGCCGTGCCGTCGGCGATCGCGGCTATCCGTGGCATGCCAGCCGCTCGACCATGGGGGCGGTGGCGGTTCTCCACAGCAGCCTGCGGCTGTCCGGCGCCAGCACATCGACGAGCCGGCCGTCGATCGACACCCGCGCCATTTCATCGACCTCGGTCTCGATGACGACAAAGGCGCGACGGATCGAAGTCTCCATCGACTCGATCAACTGCTCGGCATCGCGGCAGGAATAGACGGGATCGGCGATGTTGCAGATCCGCAGGTCCAGCGGCTGATACTGGCCGAACAGCCGGGTGACGCCCGGCCGCAGCACGCGCGGCGCGCGCTGCTCGCGGTACAGCAGGCCGCGCTGGCCTTCGCCGATGGTGATGGTCCTGATGCCCAGCAGGCGGGCGAGCTTGTCGCTCCAGTCTCCGATTCTCATGACGCCGATGTCCGCAAGGTTTGATGGCAGCGCGAATGCCGATAACGAAAAAGCCCCCGGGAGCTGCACTCCCGGGGGCATTCGCAAGCCTTGGGGAGACCGGGTGGACCGATCTCCGATGTTCCGGACGATCAGTCGACAGACAGGGTTTTGACGACGAACAGCTGCAGCGGCAGCACGACGGCACGCGGATTGACGTCGACATTCGTCCACGCGCAAGCCGGGCCGGCGGCCTGGTGCGTGCAGGGCATCGAATGGAGCGGTCGGACGTGCATGGGTCAGTGGAGTGCGTGCTGCGACAAGTGCAGTTGCGGGGCGACAGTGGAGTCGTACCCGGAGGCGCGAAGCGTACGTCGCCGCGATGTTGCAGTGCAAGCATGCACGAGCGCCTGGGCGGCCTGATTGGCTAGGGGCGTCGTGGCGTTGCGCGTCGCGGATCGTCGGTGCCAATCCGGCCGTTCGTCGCGGCCGCAACGCCATCGATGACGACTGCCGCCAGAGTGACGGGACAGCGTCGAAGCCCGGTGCTTCGTGGTCCCGAGGACCGGCCAAGGTGTCGACCGGAGTACAGACCGCGCCCGGTCGGCGGCGCAGTTGGTGTTGCACCGGATGGCTGGCGCCGTCACGACCGTTCTTCTGCCAGCTGCCGCCGCTGGTCCTGACGCGCACTGCGGCCATCAAGTTTTCTCGCCCTGGACCGCTAAGCCCTTCAACGGCAGACACGCCGGAACGAAGCAAGACAAGGGCAGCACGCGGTACCCCTCGACATGGTCAAGAAGCCTGCCGAGAGCCACTTACTTAGGAGAATTGACCATGGCCGCAATCATCAACACCAACGTGGCGTCTCTGAACGCGCAGCGCAATCTGTCGTCGTCGCAGAGCAGCATGAACACCTCGCTGCAGCGCCTGTCCTCGGGCCTGCGCATCAACAGCGCCAAGGACGATGCCGCCGGCCTCGCGATCTCGGAGCGCTTCACTGCGCAGATCCGCGGCCTCGATGTCGCCTCGCGCAATGCCAACGACGGCATCTCCCTGGCCCAGACGGCGGAAGGCGCGCTCGGCGAAGTCACCAACAACCTGCAGCGCATCCGCGAACTCGCCGTGCAGTCGGCCAACGCCTCGAACAGCGCCACCGACCGTGCCGCTCTGCAGACCGAAGCCGCGCAGCTGCTGTCGGAAGTCGACCGTGTCTCGAACCAGACCAAGTTCAACGGTGTTGCGCTGATCGACGGCAGCTTCACTTCGGCCGTGTTCCAGGTCGGTGCCAACGCCGGCGAAACCATCACTGTCAGCTCGCTGGTCGACGCCAACACGGCGGCCCTCGGCTCGGTGACCTCGGCCAGCGCGCAGTCGAGCGCGGTATCGGGCATCAGTGTCCTGACCGCCCCGGTGGCCGGCACGCTGACCATCAACGGCACCGACATCTCCACCCAGATCGGCGCGGCGGGCACCTCGCAGCAGCGCGTCGGCCAGGTCGTCGATGCGATCAACAACAGCTCGACCACCACCGGCGTCAACGCGGCGTTCGATGCCTCGACCGGCAAGATCGTGCTGAGCTCGGAAGCGAACATCACCGTCGGCGGCACCGATGACGGCACGGCCACCGGCTTCGACGGCGCCACCGGCGTCACCGGCACCGCGACCACGACCACCGGTCTGACCTCGCTGGACCTGTCGAGCTACGCCGGTGCCTCGCTGGCGATCAAGCAGATCGACTCGGCGCTCGGCCAGGTCAACTCGGCTCGCGCCACGCTGGGTGCGATCCAGAATCGTTTCAGCTCGGTGGTATCGAACATCGCATCGACCTCCGAGAACATGTCGGCGTCGCGCAGCCGCATCCAGGATGCCGACTTCGCGAAGGAAACGGCGGCGATGACCCGCGGCCAGATCCTGCAGCAGGCCGGTACCGCGATCCTGTCGCAGGCCAACTCGGCGCCGCAGAACGTGCTGAGTCTGCTTCGCTAAGTCGCAAAGGGTAGGGCGGGGCCAGGTGTCCGCGTCGCAGGCCTGATCGGGGACTGCGGCGCGGGCACCGGGCTTTTACAACGAGGACGTGTCCATGTCCGTGCAAACCAGTTCTGCCGTCAGCGCGATCCAGGCCACCGTGGCCGTGGATCGCTTTGGCGTTTCCGCCAGCGTGCCGAACTCCGGCCCGGTGGTCGGTCTTTCCAGCGTCGATCAGCCGGCCTCACTGGCGGTCACCGACGTCGCCCCCGAGCCGGCGCAGCTTGCGCAGGCCGTGGACGATCTCAACCAGCGTTTCAAGGACGGCCGTACCGATCTGCGCTTCAGCGTCGACGAGGACAGCGGCCAGATGGTGGTGTCGATCGTCGACGCCGCCGATGGCAAGGTGCTGCGCCAGATGCCGACCGAGGAAGCGCTGCGGGTGGCCAAGGCCCTCGACAAGGCGCTGGGCACCTTGATCGAGCGCGTCGCCTGATCGTCCGCACCACGGGAGCTTCTTCATGGCAGCCATCACTTCGGCCGGCATCGGCTCCGGACTCGACGTCGCCAGCATCGTGTCGCAGCTGGTTGCGGCCGAACGCGGCCCGGCCGACCAGCGGATCTCGATCGCCACCACCAAGGCCAACACGACGATCTCCGCGCTCGGCAACTTCCGCTCGCTGCTGGCCAGCCTGCAGACCGCCGCGAAGGCCCTGCTGCCCGGCACCACCGGTACGCCGAGCGGCCTGGGCAAGCTGACCGCGACGCCGGTCAACACCACGTATTACACGGCCAGCGCCGAAAGCAAGGCGGTGGCCGGCAACTATTCGGTCGAAGTGGTTTCGCTGGCCGCCGCGTCGAAGCGCGCCAGCGATCTTTATGCCTCGAGCGGCGCGACGGTCGGCAACGGCGACGTCACCATCTCGGTCGGCAGCAATTCGTTCACCGTCAGTCTCGCCGATGGCGCCAACACACTGGCCGACCTGCGCGACAAGATCAATTCGGCCAGCGACAACAAGGGCGTCGGCGCGGCGATCGTGTCCGACGCCGGTGGCGCCCGCCTGCTGCTGACCAGCCGCACGACCGGCACCGCCAACGCGGTGTCGGTGTCGACCACGCTGTTCAATACCACCGAGTCTCAGGCCGCCGCCGACGCCGTGGTCAGGGTCGACGGCTTCCAGACCACCAGCAGCACGAACGCGGTGACCACGGCGGTCGACGGCCTGACCCTGAATCTGGTCAAGGCCGAGCCGGGCACCAGCACGGCGCTCAATGTCGCGCTCGACCAGAAGGCCTCCGAGGCAGCGGTGGCAACCTTCGTCAACGCCTACAACAACGTCGTCAAGTTCATCGGCACCCAGACCAAGTACGACGCCACCGCGCAGACCGCCGGCGTGCTGCTCGGCGATTCCACCGTGCTGTCGGCGACCCAGGCCTTGCGCAGCGTGATCGGCGGCAGCACCGAATCGGCGGGCAACTACAAGACCCTGTCGGCCCTCGGCATCAAGACGTCCAGCGATGGCACGCTGATCTCCGACACCTCGAAGTTCAGCAAGGCGGTCAGCACCGACTTCGCGGCCGTGCAGCGTCTGTTTGCCGCCGAGGACGGCATTGCCACCAAGCTCGATGCATTGGCCAAGACCCTGCTGGCCGACGACGGCCAGATCAAGGCCAAGACCGACGGCCTCAATGCCCGGATCAAGGATCTGGGCAAGCAGCAGCAGGCGGTCGATACCCGCATGGCCGCCTACGAGGCGCGCACCCGGGCCCAGTTCACCGCGCTCGACACCCTGATGTCGAAGCTGGGTTCGACCAGCACCTATCTGACGCAGCAGCTGGCGAACCTGGTCTGAAGGCTGCGCTGGCAACCGAGCCGACGGTGGTCGGCCGCCTGTTGTCGCCCCCGCGCCGGAGCGCGGAGACCCGGAGTGCGGCAGTGCGCCGGGGTCGCCGCCGCCAGTGTCCGGCTCCGATCCACCCGAAGTCGGCCGATGGTCCGGCGATGCCTCGAATCTCCGGCGCGCGGGCTCAAGAAAAGCGCACCAGCGCCGTTATCTCCATCACTGAAACCCGGAGCGCGACATGGCCCATTACATGAACTCGGCGATGAACCAGTACCGTCAGACCGGCATCGCCGCAGCGACCGTCGAGACCGATCCGGTCAGGCTGATCGAGATGCTGCTCGGCGGCGCCATCGACCGGCTGGCCTGCGCCCGCGGCGCGATGCTGCGCCGGGAGCGCGAGGCCAAGCATCATTACCTGGGCGCGGCGATCTCGATCATCGAGCATCTGCGCCTGGTCCTCGACCTGAAGGCGGGTGGCGAGCTTGCCGGCAATCTGGCGCGGCTCTACGACTACATGCTGGGACGCCTGCCGGCCGCGAACCTCGCCGACGACCCGGCGGCGGTCGATGAAGTGATCGCCCTGCTGCGCGAGATCAAGAGCGGCTGGGAGGCGATGCCGAAGAGCGCGCGTCCGCACTGACCGTTCGGTGCCGGCGTTCCGGCTCCGGTCGCTGGCCTGCGGCTTGCACGGCAGCCCCGTCGTGTCGCCACCGGGCCGCAGCTGATAATGACCACTCCTGAACTTCCCGCCGCCGCGCTGATCGGCGCGCCGAGCTACGAGGCGGCGCTGCCACTGGTCTGGACGCCGCTGGCCGACAGCGTCGGCGGCCTGCGGCGCGAGCAGTACAACGACGACAACCTGCGCGTGCTCGCCGCGGTCGCGGTGCTCGACGAAACCCGCACGCCGAGCGCCAACGACGAATCGAGCGCCATCGATGCCGAGATCGGCCGCCTGAACCAGAAGCTCAACCTGGTCATCGACCTGCTCGGTTTCCTGGTCGCCCAGCAGGCGGCGACCCGGCCGCCGGCGCGGGTGCGCCTGTCCTGGCAGGGCGCGGTGTTCGCCGGCCCGCAGGCGCTCGGCGAGACCGGCCTGCTCAGCCTGGGCCTGCATCGCGGCGTGCCGCAGCCGTTCATCTGGCCGGCACGGATCAGCCATGTCGACGGCGAGGAACGCCATGCCCGCTTCGCGCCGTTCGGCGATGCGCTGCAGACCGCGCTCGAACGCCATATCTTCCTGCGCCACCGCCGGGCGATCGCCGGCACCCGGCGCAGCGGCGGCTGAACACTGGAAGCGGTCATACCGCAGTGATACCGTCGCGCCATGAAGATCGCGATCTCGGTGCCTGAACCGGTGTTCCGCGCGGCCGAAAAGGTGGCGCGGCAGCAGAAGAAATCGCGCAGCCAGCTGTATGCCGATGCCGTGGCGGCCTATGTTGCCCACCACGGTGACGACGGCATTCGTGAACAGCTCGATGCGCTGTATGAGCAATCGCCATCCGCCGTCGAGCCGGGCCTTGCGGCGGTGCAGACGCGGATCCTGCCCGATGAAACGTGGTGAGGTCTGGTGGGCGGACCTGCCCGAGCCGAGCGGTTCCGGGTCTGGCCTGCGCCGCCCGGTGCTGGTGGTGCAGGCCAATCCGTTCAATGACAGCCGGATCGCCACGGTGATCGTCGCGGTCATCACCTCGAATCTGGCGCTGGCAGCGGCACCTGGCAACGTCCGGATTGCCAAGGCGGAATCGGGCTTGCCGAAGCCTTCGGTGGTCAATGTGTCGCAGTTGTTGACCGTCGACAAGTCGTTGCTGGGCGCGCGCGTCAAGGCTCTGCCGACAGCGTCGATGCAGTCGGTGGAACTGGGCCTCAAGCTCGTGCTGAACCTCTAGTCCACCGCACCCATGAGATTCCACCCCTTGCTGGACGTGCGCCTTGGGCGCACTGCGGCGTCCGAAATGCTCGCAATAGAACCACTATTGCTGCGCCTTCTTCCTTGCATGGCATCCCCATGCGCGCGCCCGTCAGGGTGCGAACTCACTGGTGCGGTGGACTAGCCATGCGCCTCGTCCTCGCCGATCCCCAGCCGCTGGTCCGCGCCGGCATTCGCCGCCTGTGCGAAGCGCTGGCCGGCGCCGAGGTGGTCGGCGAGACCGGCGACGGCCAGCAGCTGCTGGAACAGGTGGCCCGGCAGTCGCCGGACCTGGTGCTGCTGGAACTGCAGCTGCCGAGCCTGAACGGCATCGACGCGATCCAGCAGATCCGCCGCCATTACCCGGCGACGGCGGCGATGGTGCTGTCGGCCCGCAGCGAAAGCTCGCAGGTGCGGGCAGCGCTGAAGGCTGGCGCGGTCGGCTACCTGTCGAAGCAGGGCGAAGCGGTGGAACTGGAACTGGCGCTGAAGGCAGCCGCGCGCCAGCAGATCTACCTGAGCCCGGGCATCGCCCACAGCGTCGTCGGCCAGCGCAAGTCGGCGCGCGCCGAGGACAGCGTGACCCTGCCGCGCCGCCAGCAGCAGGTGCTGAGCCTGATCGCCCGCGGCAAGTCGACCAAGGAAATCGCCAACCTGATGGGCATCAGCGCCAAGACCGTCGAAACCCACCGGGCGCGGATGATGGACGCGCTCGGCCTGTACGGCACCAATGCGCTGATGCGCTACGCGATCCGCACCGGTCTGGAAGGTGCCGAAGGCTGAAGCGGGGTCCTGTGGATCGTCTTGAAGGGCCCCAAAGGCAGCCGGCTTTTTCCGCGCCAACTTCGTTTCCCCGGCGAGCCCGGAACTTGCATTTCGACCGGCGATGGCAATTTCCGGACCAGTGGCGCGACCGCTGATCGGCTTTTGACACTTGTCAGGATATTGCTGACAATACGTCAGGAAAAAACTGATTGGGAGAAGTTCCCGGCTGATCAAAGATGCTGCCACTGAACAACGCGCCACCGAGCGCACCAGGGGAGCAGACATGAAAGCCACGACGCGGATGGGGATCTCGCAGAACGTCGCACTGACGCCGCAACTCCTTCAATCCATTAGACTTCTTCAGCTCTCGGCAATCGAGCTGGAGCAGGAGGTGGAAACCGCGCTGGAAGGCAATGTCCTGCTCGAACGCGATGACAGCATCGCCCCGACCTCGGCCGGCGCCGAAGCGCCGACACCGGTCCTCGCCGATCCCGCTCCGCTGGCGGCCGACTCCACCGAAGCGCCGGTTTCCGGCTGCGATGAAGCCGCCATCGAACGCGTCGACGCCGACTACGACTGGTCGAGCGCGGAATCCTGGTCCGGCGGCGAGCCGGGCGAGGAAGGCGAGCCGCTGGAAGCGCGCCGCGCCGCCGCGCCGATCGAGGACGCCCGGGTCGCCGCACTCGAACAGCTGGAACTGATCATCAGCAGCCGTCGCGAGTGGCAGCTGGCGGTGGCGATCATCGAAGCGGTCGATGACAACGGCTACCTGGAAACCTCGCTGGAGGCGATCCTGGCCCAGCTGCCGGCCGAATGGCAGGTGTCGATGGCCGAACTGGAAGCCGCGCTGCGCAGCGTGCAGAGCGTCGAGCCGACCGGCTTCGCGGCCCGCAACCTCCGCGAATGCCTGCTGTTGCAGCTGGACGCCGTCAAGGCCGGCACGCCGGGCAAGAACCTCGCGGAAGCGCTGGTGATGGACCATCTCGACCGCGTCGCCGCCCGCGACTTCGTCAACCTGCGCAGCGAACTCGGCGCCACCGAGGCGCGGATGATCGCGGCGATGGACCTGATCCGCACGCTGGACCCGAAGCCGGGTGCCTCGCGCATCGAGCCGGCTCAGGCGGTGGTGCCGGATCTGATCGTCAGCGGTGTCGCCGGTGCCTGGCGCGTCGAGCTGAACCCGGTCAACCTGCCGAAGCTGCGCATCAACGGGCAGTACGAGCGGCTGATGGCCGCCAACGCTGCCAGCCACAAAGGCCTGAAGGACCAGCTGCAGCAGGCCCGCTGGCTGGTGCGCGGCCTGGAGATGCGCCACGAAACCCTGCTCAAGACCGCCCGCGTGGTGTTCGAGCGGCAGCGCGATTTCCTGCGCCGCGGCGAGGAAGGGATGATGCCGCTGACCTTGCGCGAAGTCGCCGATGCGATCGCGATGCACGAGTCGACGGTCTGCCGCGTCACCTCGAACAAGTTTGTCGCCACGCCCTGGGGCGTGTACCCGATGAAGGCCTTCTTCCCGAGCCAGATCCAGGGCGCCGAAAGCGATACCTCGGGCATTGCGGTGCGGGCGATGATCCGCCGCATCGTCGATGGCGAGAAGGCTGCAGCGCCGCTATGCGACGGCGCGATCGCCGCTATTCTCGCGCGCAACGGGGTGCTGATCGCGCGCCGCACGATCGCCAAGTACCGCGAAGCCATGAAAATTGCACCGGCCAAGGAACGCAAGCTGAACGCGACGCGGGTTGCGGTCAGAATGGCCAGCTGAATCAACGGCCGCGACAAGGCTCTAGCTGACCGCGCAAGCGGATCGGGGACATCACTGAAAATGAATACGGTGCGAACGCTGCTGGTCGATGACAACGAGGCCTTCCTGGTGCTGGCCCGCCACCTGCTGGCGTCGGTCCCGGAGATCAGCGTCGTCGGTCTGGGTCACGACGGCTACGACGCGGTCCGGCTCGCCGAGGAACTGCGCCCCGACCTGATCCTGATGGATCTGTCGATGCCCGGCATGGGCGGCCTGCAGGCGACCCGGCTGATCAAGGCCCAGGACGCGCCGCCACGGATCCTGATCGCCAGTCACTACGACGACGCCGAGCATCGCGAGCACACCGCGCAGGCCGGCGCCGACGGCTTCATCTCCAAGCACGATTACGAGCACCGGATCGCCGAGTACGTGCGCGCCAACATGTCGCGCGGCGGCTCCGACGCGGAGGTCGCCACGCATGGCTGAATCCCGCGTGCTGGTGATCGACGGCGACGAGCAGAGCGCGGCTTCGCTGGCTTCGATCCTCCAGTTCATCGATTTCATCCCGGTCTGCATGCCATCGGCAGCGGCACTCAAGCTGGCCGAGCGCAAGCCGCAGGAATGGCTGGCGGTGATCATCGGCCAGGAGCCGGACGCCGGCGCGCTGGCGCGTTTCGTCGAATGGCTGAAGCGCGATCGCCATCATCCGCCGCTGCTGGTCTCGCCGAGCCGCCAGGAAGCGCTGTGCGAGCAGTTCGGCCTCGATCGCAGCGCCTGCTTCGCGCTCGAACAGCCGGTGCGCTACGCCCAGCTGAACGATCTGCTGCGCCGTGCCGGCCTGGTCCGCATGGATCAGGAAGCAGCGGCGACCCGGCTGATCGGCCCGACCGGCAACTCCGCGCCGATCCGGAAAGTCCGGCGGATGATCGAGCAGGTCGCCGGCCACGACACCACCGTGCTGGTCACCGGCGAGTCCGGCACCGGCAAGGAAGTGGTTGCCCGCGCCGTGCATGAACAATCCAATCGTCGCGACAAGCCGTTCGTCGCGGTGAACTGCGGCGCCATTCCCAGCGAGCTGCTGGAATCCGAGCTGTTCGGCCACGAGAAAGGCGCCTTCACCGGCGCGATCACCTCGCGCAAGGGCCGTTTCGAGATGGCCGATGGCGGCACGCTGTTTCTCGACGAGATCGGCGACATGACCTTGCCGATGCAGGTCAAGATCCTGCGCGTGCTGCAGGAGCGCACCTACGAGCGGGTCGGCTCGAACCGCTCGATGCGCTGCGAGGTGCGGATCATCGCCGCCACCCATCGCAACCTCGAGGAGAACATCGTCAAGGGCACGTTCCGCGAGGATCTGTTCTATCGCCTCAACGTGTTCCCGATCGAGATGCCGGCGCTGCGCGAACGGCTCGAAGACCTGCCGCTGCTGATCGACGACCTGATCGACGCGATGCGCCGCAACGGCCATGGCTCGGTGCGGCTGTCGCCGGATGCTGTCCATGCGCTGCGCGCCTACCACTGGCCCGGCAATGTCCGCGAGCTGTCGAACCTGATCGAGCGCCTGGCCGTGCTGCATCCGCATGCCGTGGTCGGCGTCGCCGAGCTGCCGGCCCGCTACCGCCAGAACATCCCGATTCCCGCGCCGGCGCCGCAGCCGATGTCGGTGCCGGCGGTGGCCGAGGAAGACCTCGAACCGATCGCCGTCAACGGCCGGCCGAGCGGCAGCGCTGCCGGTCCGGGCGCGCTGTCGGCATCGCCCTCCGCGTCGCTGGGTTCGGCGGGCGGCTTCACCGCGCTGTCCAGCCTGCCGCCGCTGGCGTCGGCATCCACCGCCTACTTTCCGGCCAGTGCCGCCCAGCTGCCGCCGGACGGCGTGAACCTAAAGGATCACATCGAGACCATCGAACTGGCGCTGATCAAGCAGGCGCTGGCGCAGTCTTCCGGCGTGGTCGCTCACGCCGCCAAGCTGCTCAATACCCGGCGCACGACCCTGGTCGAGAAGCTGCGCAAGTACGGCCTGCAGCGCGACGACGGCAGCGATCCGGAGTCGGCCTTGCTGTGAGGCCGACCGATCGCGCGGGGCTCAGCTGCGCGAGCCCTGCTGCTCCCGGTAGATCAGGGCATCGGCCTCGGCGAGCAGTTCGTCGAGCGATTCCCGGCCATCGGGCGGACAGGGCCGCAGGCCGACGCTGAGCCCGAGCTGCGCTTCGAGGATCGGGTTGGCCGACAGTTCGGCGACCGCCGCCGCCAGCCGCTGGCGGATCGTCTCGACGTGGCCACCGGTATCGGGCGCGAACACCGCGAACGCGTCGTCGCCGATGCGGGCGACGATGTCCGTGGTCCGGAACACCTTGCGCAGCAGCATGCCGGCCAGCGCCACGATCGCATCACCGGCGGCGAGGCCGAGACGCTCATTGACGCCCTGCAAGCCGTCGAGCTCGACGAATGCGAGCACGCAGGACGCACCGCGCCGCCGCGCCCTGCTCAGTTCCGGCGCCGCCTGCAGATGAAAGCCGCGCCGGTTCAGCAGGCCGGTCAGCGGATCGCTGATCGACTGGCGGCGGATGTCCTCGTGCTGGCGCGCACGTTCGGTGTCGTCGTAGGCGATGCTGCCGATGTAGCGGTTGCCGAGGCTGTCGTGGAACGGGAAGCGGGTGACCTGCCAGGTGCGGGTTTCGCCGCCGGCGTCCTGGACGATCTCGATGCCGTGCTGCGGCGCATGGCCGCCGAGGATGTCCAGATCCAGCGCCCGCATGCGGCTTGCATCGGCCGCGCCGAACAGCTCGAAATCGGTCTTGTCGAGGGTGTCGACCTCGTGCAGCCCGAAGCGCTCGAACCAGTTGCGATTGGCCCAGACCAGGCGGCCGCGTTCGTCCTTCAGCCAGGCGATCGTGTCGCTGCGATCCATGAACGCGCGCAGCAGCAGGCTGTCGCGGCGGAACAGTTCGGATTCGGCGATGCGCTGCTCGGCGGCCGACAGTTCCAGGCGCAGCCGCGCCAGCTCGGCTTCCAGCGTCGTGACGTGGCGGGCGATGTCGCCGGTCAGCGGCAGCCCGGTCATCTCGGTGTCGTGGTCGGGGGTGGGGCGGGTCATGGGCAAGGTCGTCGTGTCCGCAGTCGCAGAAGGGGAATGCCGGCCAGTCTGCGCGAGCCGATTCATGGGCCGATATCGACAAGACGCCCTTCTCGACCGGCGGTGGCGATTCCCTGAAGCGCGGCGCGGCACGCGCGCCAGTGACGTAATTCCGTCGCGAAAGCCGTGTGGAAATGCTTGCCTGCAAGGCTTTTCCGCGGTGTCGGGCGTGGAACAGGACTTGCTCCCCCGCCTCCCGAACCCTTCGGATCCGGCCATGAACTCCATCGACGTCAACCGCGTGCTGTCGCAGATCCGCACGCTGCAGAGCCAGGCCGGCGGCCGTCCCGCCGGCCCATCCGGCGTCAGCGCGCCGACCGAAGCGACGCCGTCGAACGGCTTCGGCGCGCTGCTGAAGAACTCGATCGATTCGGTGGCCAAGGCGCAGAACAGCGCCGGCGATCTGCAGAAGAAATTCGAGTTGGGCGATCCGGACGCCGACCTGGCCAGCGTGATGCTCGCGACCTCGAAGTCGCAGGTGTCGTTCAAGGCGATGGTCGAAGTCCGCAACCGGATGGTGTCCGCGTACCAGGACATCATGAACATGCCGCTGTGATCCGCGGAACCTGAACGACCATGGCTGACATCGCAGTGCCGGCGGGATTCGGTTCCCGCAAGCTCCAGGACCTTCCGGGTGTCCGCCAGCTCATCGCCATCGCCGGGGTGGCGCTGGCGATCGCCGCCGGCATCACGCTGTTCTTCTGGGCCCAGAAGCCGAACCTGGCGCCGCTCTATCCGAACCTCGGCGAGAAGGATTCCGCCGAAGTCGCCGACGCGCTGCGCGCCGCCGGCATCGAGTACAAGCTCGATGGCGCCACCGGCATGGTCGCGGTAGCAGCCGACAAGGTTCACGAGGCGCGGCTCCGGCTGGCATCGCAGGGCCTGCCGAAGGGCTCGTCGCTGGGCATGGAGATGATCCGCGAGGAACAGGGCTTCGGCACCAGCCAGTTCATCGAGACGGCGCGCTATCAGTTGGCACTGGAAACCGAGCTGTCGCGGACCATCGGCAGCCTGATGGCGGTCAAGGGCGCGCGCGTGCATCTGGCGCTGCCGAAGCCCTCGGCGTTCGCCCGCTCGCGCGAGCAGGCCAGCGCCTCGGTGATGCTCGAACTGCATCCGGGCCGCCAGCTCGAAGCCGGGCAGGTGGCGTCGATCGTCCACATGGTCGCTTCCAGCGTGCCGAACCTGCTGCCATCGGCGGTCACCGTGATCGACCAGTACGGTCATCTGCTGACCCGGGACGGCGCCGACAGCGATGCCGATGCCTCGGCCGAGCAGTTCGCGTTCGCGCGCCGGGTCGAGGCCGACTACGTACGCCGCATCGAACAGCTGCTGGCGCCGATGATGGGCGCCGGCCGGGTCAGCGCCCAGGTCGCCGCCGATCTCGATTTCAGCGTCACCGAAGAGGCCCGCGAGGCCTACAACCCGAATCCGCAGGCGATCCGCAGCGAGCAGACCAGCGAGGAAGCCAACCGCAACGGCGGTGGCGCGCCGGCCCAGGGCATCCCCGGCGCGACCAGCAACCAGCCGCCGAGCCCGGCGCAGGCGGTGCCGCTGAATACCGTCAACGGTGCGCCGGTGGCCGGCGGCACGGCCGCCGCCGCCGCGACCACAGCGCCGACCAGCGAATCGCGCAGCGCCACCCGCAACTTCGAGCTGGACAAGACCGTCAGCCACACCCGGCGCTCGCCGGGCAGCGTCCGCCGCCTGTCGATCGCGGTGCTGGTCGACAACCTGCCGAAGACCAACGACAAGGGCGTGCCGGTGCCGACGCCGCTGAACGCCGACGAACTGGCCAAGGTCCAGGCGCTGGTCCGCGAAGCGGTGGGCTTCGACGACAAGCGCGGCGATACCGTCACCGTGCAGAACGCGCCGTTCATGCCGGCCGAGGCCCATGCCGAGATCGCGCCGCTGCCGATCTGGCGGCAGCCGGAAATGCGCGACTACGCACGCCAGGGCCTTGGCGCGCTGGTGGTGCTGCTGATCGCGCTGCTGGTGGTGCGGCCGATGCTGAGGAGCCTGATGTCGCCGGCGCCACCGCAGACCATCGACGCAGTGCTCGAAACCATGGCCGAGCGCCGCGCCGCCGCGGCCGCCGGCGGCAACGAACTGGCGGGCGAGGTCGCCGAAGACCGCTTGAGCCTGGGCACAAGTCCTGCACCCGAGGTGCCGAAGGTCTACGAGCAGAAGCTCGAAGTGGCTCGCGCCGCCGTCGCCCAGGACCCCAAGCGCGTCGCCCAGCTGGTCAAGAACTGGATCGGGAGTGAAGGATGAGTGCCGTCGCCAAGAACGAGATTCCGGGGCCGGAGCGGGCCGCGATCCTGCTGATGTCGCTCGGCGAGGCCGAGGCCGCCGAAGTGCTCAAGCACATGGGTGCGAAGGACGTGCAGAAGGTCGGTCAGGCGATGGCCACCCTGACCAACGTGTCGCGCGAGCGCGCCACCGACGTGCTGGAAAGCTTCTGCACCGAACTCGATTCCCAGACCAGCCTCGGCGTCGGCGCCGACGATTACGTGCGCCGGGTGCTGGTCGGCGCGCTCGGCGAGGACAAGGCCAATGGCCTGATCGACCGCATCCTGCTGGGCCGCAATTCCAAGGGCCTCGAAGCGCTGAAGTGGATGGAAACCCGCGCCGTCGCCGATCTGGTGCGCAACGAGCATCCGCAGATCGTCGCCATCGTGCTCGCCTATCTCGACCCCGATCAGGCGGCCGAAGTGGTGCTGCTGCTGCCCGAGCGGATGCGCACCGACGTGCTGATGCGCATCGCCAAGCTCGACGGCATCCAGCCGGCGGCGCTCAAGGAACTCGACGAGATCATGGAGCGCCAGTTCTCCGGCGGCTCGAACCTGAAGTCGTCGAGCGTCGGCGGCGTCAAGGTCGCGGCCAGCATCCTCAACCTGATGGATTCGGCGTCGGAATCGGCGATCACCTCCAGCATCGCCGCCGCCGACGAAGACCTCGGCCAGCGCATCCAGGACCTGATGTTCGTGTTCGACAATCTCGCCGACGTCGACGATCGCGGCATCCAGACCCTGCTGCGCGAGATCCAGACCGATCAGCTCGGCCTGGCGTTGAAGGGTGCCGATCCGAAGATCCGCGACAAGTTCCTGAAGAACATGTCCAAGCGCGCCGCCGACATGATGGTCGAGGACATGGAGGCCAAGGGCCCGGTCCGCCTGGCCGATGTCGAAGCCGCACAGAAGGAAATTCTCGCCGTCGCCCGCCGGCTCGGCGAATCCGGCGAGATCATGCTCGGCGGCAAGGGAGAATCCTTTGTCTGAGGCCCGCCCGCGTCCTGCGTCCGGAGATCGCTGATGGCCGAAGCCGCCGCCTACTGGAGTGCCGAAAGCATCGGCCAGGTGCAGCGCTGGGATCTGCCGGATTTCTCGCCGCCACCGCCGGCGGCGGAACCGGTGCTGCCGCCGCACACCGCCGAGCACTTCGATGAACTCGAACGCACCGCCTACGAGGACGGCTATGCCCGCGGCCACGCCGATGGCCATGCCCAGGGCTATGCCGACGGCGCCGCCAGGGTCCGCGAACAGGCGGCGGCACTGCGCACGCTCTTCGAACATGCCGGCGCACCGTTGAAGGCGCTCGATGCCGACGTCGAACGGGCGCTGGTGGCCCTGGCGCTGGAAGTCGGCCGCCGGCTGGCGCAGGCGACCCTGCTGCAGTCGCCGGACGCGGTCGCCGGCGTGATCCGGGAATCGCTGGCTGCGCTGGCCCAGCCGGCGCGCGATGCCCGCATCCACCTGCATCCGGCCGATGTCGAGCTGGTCAGGGAAACGCTGACCCTTCCTGACGACTACGCCGGCTGGCGGCTGGTGCCGGACAAGGAGCTGATGCGCGGTGATGTGCTGATCGCAACCGATTCCGCCCGCGTCGATGCCCGCCTCGACAGCCGCGAAGCGGCGGTCGCCCAGGCGCTGCTGGGAGACCGCAGGTGAGCCTCGCCGCCGCTCGCGATACCCGGCTGCTGCGCAGCCTGAGTGCCGCCACCGACCGCGTCGCCAACACCCGCAGCGTGATCGTCGAAGGCGTGCTGAAGCGGGTCGTCGGCCTGACCCTGGAAGCGGTCGGCCTGCAATCACAGATCGGCAGCCGCTGCCGCGTGGTCAACGCCGATGGCGGCATGCTCGAAGCCGAAGTGGTCGGCTTCAGCGGCGATCGCACCTATCTGATGCCGACCGGCGAAATGGTTGGCTTGAAGCCCAATGCCCGGGTGATCCCGATGCAGCGGATGCCGCGGGTGCCGGTCGGCGACGGCCTGCTCGGCCGCGTGCTCGATTCCGAAGGCGAGCCGCTCGACGGCCTCGGTCATCTGGTCTGCGCGCGCCGCCCCGCGACCCACACGCCGATCAATCCGCTGGCGCGGGCACCGATCAAGGAGCCGCTCGATGTCGGCGTGCGGGCGATCAACGCGCTGCTGACCGTCGGTCGCGGCCAGCGTCTGGGACTGTTCGCCGGCACCGGTGTCGGCAAGTCGACCCTGCTCGGCATGATGACCCGCTACACGCAGGCGGACGTGATCGTCGTCGGACTGGTCGGCGAACGCGGCCGTGAAGTCCGCGATTTCATCGACAACGCGCTCGGCCCGGAAGCCTTGAAGCGCGCCGTGGTCGTGGCCACACCGGCCGACCGCTCGCCGCTGGCCCGCGTTCGCGGTGCCTGGCTGGCGACCCACATCGCCGAAGCGTTCCGCGACCAGGGCAGGAACGTGCTGCTGCTGATGGACTCCTTGAGCCGCTACGCGCAGGCGCTGCGCGAGATCGGTCTGGCGGTCGGCGAACCACCGGCCACCCGCGGCTATCCGCCGAGCGTCTTCGCGCAGCTTCCCAAACTGGTCGAGCGCGCCGGCAACGGCCTGCCCGGCGGCGGCTCGATCACCGCGTTCTACACCGTGCTGGCCGAAGGCGACGACCAGAACGATCCGATCGCCGACGCGGCGCGCGGCATCCTCGACGGCCATTTCGTGCTGAGCCGCGCGATCGCCGATGCCGGGATTTACCCGGCGATCGACATCGAGCAGTCGATCTCGCGCGTCGCCCATGAAGTGACACCACCCGATCACCAGAAGCGGGTCCGCGCGTTCAAGCAGACGGTGTCGAGCTACCAGCGCAATCGCGACCTGATCAACATCGGCGCCTACAAGGCCGGCGCCGATCCCAAGGTCGATCAGGCGCTGGCGATGTGGCCGAAGCTCGAAGCCTTCCTGCGCCAGGACGTCCACGAACCCTCGCTGTTCCCGGCCAGCCGGCAGGCGCTGGCTGCGCTGTTCCCGTAAGGAGCGATCCCGCCGATGAGCCTGTCCAGGAGCCGTCTCGATCTGCTCAGCCGTGTCGCCGAGCGCAACGAGGAGGAAGCGCTGAATGCGCTGCGCGGAGCCGAAGCCCGGCATGCCGAAGCGACTGTGCTGCACGGCGAACTGAGCCGCTATCTCGACGACTACCAGGCGCGGCCGATCGGCCTGCCGAATCCGCTGCTGCTGGAGAACCAGCGGCAGTTCATCGCCAAGCTCGATGCCGCGCTGCAGGCGCAGGCCCAAGCCGTCGAAGCGGCACGGCAGCGGGTTGCCGTGGCGCGCGAAGCCTGGATGGCGACCCGCCGCGAGCTGCGCATCAGCCTGCTGCTGCAGGAGCAGGGCGCCGCCGAGGACCGGCGGATCGCCGATCGCCGCAGCCAGAAGGAAACCGACGAATTCGCGCTGAATCGCCACATCGCTGCCGGAGCCCCGCGCCCATGACCGCTGCCGCCATTTCCGTCATCGCCTCCGGCGCGGCACGCCCCGCCGGCCGCAGCCAGGCCGGCGCTGCCGCCGACGGCGAGAGCGCCCCGTTCGCCAGCCTGCTCGGCAGCGCGCCGAACGAGACGACCCCGACCGAAGCGAAAGCCGAGGCCGGCACCGACGAGGCCGCGGCCCGCGACGACACCCCCCATGACGCTGCAGCGACGCCGCAGCTGCCGGCCTGGCTGCTGGCGCTGCGCGATCCGCCGCCGGCGGTCACCGACGCCATGGCCGGCGATCCGGCGGCGGACGACGGCGCGATCAAGGGCAGCACGATGCTGCCCAGTCTCGGCCTGGGCCTGGACGCGCTGCGCGCGCCGAAGGGCCGGCCCGGCGACACACCGCCGACGCAGGCCCCGCCGTTGCCGTCTGCCGATCACGGCCTGCCGGTGATCGGCACGGCCTTGGCCGGCGACGCCGCTGCCGGATCGCTATCGCTCGACGCGCTGCCGGCTGCTGCGGTCACGCTCGATGCCAGCCAGCGCGCGGCCCTCGATGCCGCGCTGGCGGGGCTCGACAGCGGTGGCGCGGCGGCAACCACGTCAGCCACGGCAGTGATCACGCCGGAACGCGGCGCGCCGGTGACCGCCAGTGCCGCGCCGACGGCCAGCGACAGCGCCGCCGCCAGCGCCCTCGGTGCCAGCCTTGCCAACCAGACCGATGCCTACGGCGAGCCGCTGTCGCTGCAGGGCCAGGATGCCGGGCTGCGGCTCGGCGAACGGCTGCGCTGGCTGCGCGATTCCGGGATCCAGGAAGCACGCTTGCAGCTGCATCCGCGGGAACTCGGCAGTGTCGACATCCGCATCCGCGTCGAAGGGCAGGGCGCATCGGTCTGGTTCGGCGCCGATCTTCCTGGCGCTCGTGCCGCGCTCGAAGCCAGCCTGCCGCAGCTGCGCGAACGGCTGGCCAGCGAGGGCCTGCAGCTGGCGCAGGTTTCGGTCGGCAGCCAGTCCCGGCAGCAGCCGGGCAGCGGCCAGCAGCAGGCCCCGGGTGACGATGGCGCGCGGCGTACGGCCACCGCCGACGGCCGCTTCGGCGACCGCGCCGGTCGCGCACCCGCCGTCGCGATCACGGCGGCGACCCCCAACCTGCGCGCTTCGAGCGGCCTAGTCGATCGCTACGCCTGAACGGCGCTCCTGCGGGTCTGCAGCCGCGTCACTGCGTTGATGCCGGTCGCATCCGGCGCAACGAACGAGACGCGGCGATAGTGGTTCCATAGGCGCGCCGAAAGCGACCGCCATGGGCTCGAACTGCCCCACCCCGATGGGTGCGCCAACCCCATGTACTGACAGGCCGTAGTCCACTGCGTCTGGGAGAGCGCATCCGACTGAACGGCGAATTCGAATATAAAAGAATGAATGTGAACCAGTTCACGGAGCGACACGAAATTCGCTTGAACTGTCACGGAATCGGGATACGGTGGAAACGAAACCGATGACGCCAAGGAGGGCGCCATGCCTGCCTGCAATTTCGAGCGCGATGGGCGAGCCGCAACGAGAAACGACTGTGTCGGCTTGTTGGAACCCGGAATTCCGTTCCCGGCGGTCCGATTGGAGTTCGAAGCGCCGGCCGACGGGACGATTCCATGTAAAGTTATCGAAAGGTTTCTCTTCATAAGGAAATTCGTCGCGCATTGCGGGAATGGCGCCGGACGATGATCTTCCTGAAAAGCCTCATCGCCATGCTGGCTGTTGGCCCGATCATGACCGTCAACGGTCAAAGCGCTGCCGATCCGCATCCCGCCGATCATCTGCGTGCTGCAAAAGCAGGGCTCGGCGCGCGTCTTTTCTCAGACGCTTCGCTCAGCGCCGATGGCAAGGTGAGTTGCGCGTCCTGTCACTTGCCGGATCACGGCTTCTCCGACCGCCGCGCCGTTTCAATTGGTGTCAATAGCAGGACCGGAACACGCAATGCTCCCGATCTCGCAACCGTCGGAAGCTATCGATTCTTTTCCTGGGACGGGCGGGCGTCGACACTCGAAGCCCAGGTGCTGATGGCGCTTCTCGATCCGTTCGAACATGGTTTCGAATCCGCTTCCCAGTTGCTTGAAAAGCTGGATCTGGACAAGACATACCCAGGCGATTTCTCAACGGTATTCGGATCCGAAAGCCGGTCGGTCACGATCGAGAATTTCCTCTCGGCGATCACTTCCTACATTCGCTCCCTGGAGTCCAGCCAGGACTGGCTCGATCGGTACATCGTGGATAGTTCGAACGAAAAAGTTCCGGAAATCACGACGCGGGGACTTGAAGTGTTTCGCAATATTGCCGGGTGCTCCGATTGCCACACGATTACCGACCTTCATGCGCCGTTGACTGACAACGGATTCCACGAGGGCGTTGCCCGGCCGCACGATCCATCGATGCACCTTGCCGACGTCGCCACGCAACTCGCTTCCACGAGTGCGGATGCCAGGGACCGCCTGATATCCGGGGATCCGGCAATTTCGGACCTCGGACGGTTTGTAGTGACACTGAATCCGGACGATATCGGGAAGTTCCGGACACCTTCGCTCCGGAACGTAGCGAGTACCGGTCCATACATGCATGACGGCAGCATCGAATCACTGGAAGAAGCCATTGACTGGGAGCTCTACCGCCGTGGTGCGGCGTCGGGCCGGGCCATTGTCCTGACGCCACAGGATCGATCCGCGCTCATCGCATTCCTGAAGTCGCTGACGAACCGGAACCATGAGCCGATCGTCAACCCCGAGCCGCGAGAGTTCAGCCATATGGTTCCGTCCACGCTCCGCAGTCAGCCCGCCAGCCGCGAGCATCAGCGCGACGCATGGAGTCGCTCAGGTATCACCAGTCGGAGTCTCTGATGTCATTTCGAAATCGAATGTTCAGACTACTGGCTTGCCTGACGCTGTTGATTTCGGCTGACGGGCATGCGGACGTCCAGTACAGCTACGATGCGGCGGGGAAAGTGACCGGTGTCGTCGATGCGGCAGGGAATGCCGCCCGTTACGAGTACGACGCAGCAGGGAACATCAAGCGCATCGATCGCTTTGCGAGTACCGCGATTGCCATTTTCGGCTTCTCGCCCGCTCAGGGGCCGGCAGGGACTCGGGTCACGATATCCGGAAAAGGCTTCAGCACCGTCGCAAGCCAGAACGCGGTTCGATTCAACGGCGTGGCCTCGGGTGTGATCTCCGCGTCCACCGACAGGCTAGTGGTCACCGTCCCCGTTTCGGCGACTTCGGGAACCATCAGTGTCACCGCTCCGAGCGGCACCGCGGGCAGCCTCGATCCATTTGTCGTTTCTGCCGCGTCCAGCGCCCCCGCGATTGCCGGATTCGCCCCCGCTTACGGGGGCGTGGGGGATCAGTTCTCTGTTTCGGGAACCCGATTCTCGACCGTCATTCCCGACAATCAGCTGACCGTTGGCGGTTCACCGGCGGGAATCGTGGCCGCAACCTCGACGAGCCTCTCCGCACTTGTCGGAGCATCGACCCGATCGGGGCCCCTGCGCCTGACGACGCCAGGCGGGAGTGCCGTCAGTCAAGGCAGCTTTACCGTTCTCGGCAACGGGTATCGAACTGCGGATGTGGGCCTGCTTCAACTAGGCTCCATAGGAACGGCGTGGACTTTCAATGCGGCGGATGCCAGCAAGGTCTATGTTCTGGTTTTTGCTGGCCAGGCCGGACAGCGCATCTCCATTGCCATTACCAATCAGACGGCTTCGAGTGCCACAACCAGGATCTACAGCCCCTCAGGGTCTTCCGTAGGAGATTCCTTTTCATCTGCTTCGGGTAATGCCTATTCGTCTTCGATGACGCTGCCAGTCGCCGGCGAGTATCAGCTGGTATTCGATCCCGCCGGGGTTGGCAGCGCCACGATACGCGTCATCGCGGATGCCGTTGGTACGCTGGTAACCAACGGCGACCCGGCGACTCAGACCACGACGATGCCCGGACAGAACGCAGCATTCAGCTTCTCCGGCACCGCCGGACAAC